>JAEULK010000043.1 GCA_016793775.1 Sphingopyxis sp.
ACGGTGAAGTCCGACGACGTGATCGGCCGCACCAAGGTTTACGAAGCGATCGTCAAGGGCGACGACACCTTCGAGGCCGGCATTCCCGAAAGCTTCAACGTGCTCGTCAAGGAAATGCGCTCGCTGGGCCTCAACGTCGAATTGTCTTCCTATGCGGAAGAGGATCCCGACGAGGCGCCCGATGCCCTTCCCGAAGCCGCCGAATAAGATCTTTTCCTCACCCCTCCCGCTCGCAGCGGGAGGGGAAGAGTGGAGCTAGAATATGAACCAGCTTACCAACTTCATGAACCCGGTCGCGAAGCCCGAAACCTTCGACATTATCAAGATCGGCATCGCGAGCCCGGAGCGTATCCGTTCCTGGTCGTTCGGCGAGATCAAGAAGCCCGAAACCATCAACTACCGCACGTTCAAGCCCGAGCGTGACGGCCTGTTCTGCGCGCGCATTTTTGGCCCGATCAAGGATTATGAATGCCTGTGCGGCAAGTATAAGCGCATGAAATACAAGGGCATCGTCTGCGAAAAATGCGGTGTCGAAGTCACGGTGACCAAGGTCCGCCGCGAGCGCATGGGCCATATCGAGCTTGCCGCGCCGGTCGCGCACATCTGGTTCCTGAAGTCGCTGCCGTCGCGCATCGGCCTGTTGCTCGACATGCAGCTGAAGCAGCTCGAGCGCGTCCTCTATTTCGAGGCCTATATCGTTCTCGAACCCGGCCTGACGCCGCTGGAGAAGTTCCAGCTGCTGACCGAGGACGAACTGCTCGACGCGCAGGATGAATATGGCGAAGACGCGTTCAGCGCCGGCATCGGCGCCGAGGCGATCCGCGTGCTGCTCGAGAATCTCGATCTCGAACAGGAACGCGCCGACCTGATGGAAGATCTTGCGACCACCAAGTCGGAGCTGAAGCCCAAGAAGATCATCAAGCGCCTGAAGGTCGTCGAGAGCTTCATCGAATCGGGCAACCGTCCCGAATGGATGATCCTCGAAGTCGTGCCCGTGATCCCGCCCGAACTGCGCCCGCTGGTGCCGCTCGACGGCGGCCGCTTTGCGACGTCGGATCTCAACGACCTGTATCGCCGCGTCATCAACCGCAACAACCGTTTGAAGCGCCTGATGGAGCTGCGCGCGCCGGACATCATCGTCCGCAACGAAAAGCGCATGCTGCAGGAAGCCGTCGATGCGCTGTTCGACAACGGCCGCCGCGGCCGCACGATCACCGGCGCCAACAAGCGTCCGCTGAAGTCGCTGAGCGACATGCTCAAGGGCAAGCAGGGCCGCTTCCGCCAGAATCTGCTCGGCAAGCGCGTCGACTATTCGGGCCGTTCGGTCATCGTGACCGGTCCCGAACTCAAGCTGCACCAGTGCGGCCTGCCGAAGAAGATGGCGCTCGAACTGTTCAAGCCCTTCATCTACGCCCGCCTCGACGCCAAGGGTCTGTCGATGACCCTGAAGCAGGCGAAGAAATGGGTCGAAAAGGAACGCAAGGAAGTCTGGGACATCCTCGACGAGGTCATTCGCGAGCACCCGGTGCTGCTGAACCGCGCCCCGACGCTTCACCGCCTGGGCATTCAGGCGTTCGAGCCCGTGCTGATCGAAGGCAAGGCGATCCAGCTTCACCCGCTGGTCTGCGCCGCGTTCAACGCCGACTTCGACGGTGACCAGATGGCCGTCCATGTTCCGCTCTCGCTGGAAGCCCAGCTGGAAGCGCGCGTGCTGATGATGTCGACCAACAACATCCTGTCGCCCGCGAACGGCAAGCCGATCATCGTGCCGTCGCAGGACATGGTGCTGGGACTCTATTATCTGTCGCTGGAACGCGAAGGCGAACCGGGCGAGGGCATGCTGCTCGCCGACATGGCCGAGGTGCATCAGGCGCTCTACACCGGCGCCGTCACGCTGCACACCAAGGTCATCAGCCGCGTCCCGCAGACCGACGAGAAGGGCAATGAATATCAGAAGCGCTTCGAGACGACCCCGGGCCGCATGCTGATCGGCGAATGCCTGCCGAAGTCGCACACCGTGCCCTTCGACGTCGTCAACCGCCTTCTGACCAAGAAGGAAATCGGCGACGTGATCGATCAGGTCTATCGCCACACCGGCCAGAAAGAGACCGTGTTGTTCGCCGACGCCATCATGGCGCTGGGCTTCCGCAACGCATTCAAGGCCGGCATCAGCTTCGGCAAGGACGACATGATCATCCCGGCGTCGAAGGAAGGCATGGTCGACGAGACCCGCGCCCTGGTGAAGGACTTCGAGCAGCAGTATCAGGACGGCCTGATCACGCAGCAGGAAAAGGACAATAAGGCGTTCGATGCGTGGTCGCAGTGCGGCGACAAGGTCGCGAATGCGATGATGGACGAAATCCGCGCGACGCCCAAGCTGCCCGACGGCCGTCTGGCCCCGATCAACTCCATCTATATGATGGCGCATTCGGGTGCGCGTGGTTCGCAGGCGCAGATGAAGCAGCTCGCGGGCATGCGCGGCCTGATGGCCAAGCCGTCGGGCGAGATCATCGAAACGCCGATCATCTCGAACTTCAAGGAAGGCCTGACCGTTCTCGAGTATTTCAACTCGACCCACGGTGCGCGCAAAGGCCTGGCCGATACGGCGCTCAAGACGGCGAACTCGGGTTACCTGACCCGCCGCCTGGTCGACGTGTCGCAGGACTGCGTCGTGATCGAGGAGGATTGCGGCACCGAACGCGGCATGGAAATGCGCGCGATCATCCAGGGCGGTTCGACGATCGCCTCGCTGGGCGAACGCATCCTCGGCCGCACCACGCTCGAAGATGTCGCCGACAAGGACGGCAATGTCATCGCGCCGGTCGGCACGCTGCTCGACGAAGCCACGACGCAGCGGATCGAGGACGCCGAAGTTCAGTCGGTCAAGATCCGCAGCCCGCTGGTGTGCGAAGCGACGCTGGGCGTTTGCGGCAAATGCTATGGCCGCGACCTGGCGCGCGGGACCCCGGTGAACATCGGCGAAGCGGTCGGCGTCATCGCCGCCCAGTCGATCGGTGAACCCGGCACCCAGCTGACCATGCGTACCTTCCACATCGGTGGCGCGGCGCAGGTCAATGAGCAGTCGAACGTCGAATCCATCTCGGACGGCACGATCGAATATCGCGAAATGGCGACGATCGTCGACCAGCGTGGCCGCCGTCTGGCGCTGTCGCGGTCGGGCGAAGTCGCGGTCATCGACAGCGAAGGACGCGAACGTGCGAGCCACAAGCTGCCCTATGGCGCGCAAATCCTGTTCAAGGACGGCGACAAGGTGAAGAAGGGCGAGCGGATCGCCGAATGGGATCCGTTCACGATGCCGCTCATCACCGAAAAGCAGGGTGTGGTGAAATATCAGGATCTTCAGGACACGAAGACCCTGATCGAACAGGTCGATGAAGCGACGGGTATCGCCCAGCGCGTCGTGATCGAATATCGCACCGCCGGCCGCGGCAAGAAGGAAGACCTTCAGCCGCGCCTGACCCTGCTCGACGACGCATCGGGCGAAGCCGCGCGCTACCTGCTCGCGGTCGGCACGATGCTGTCGGTCGAGGACGGCCAGGAAGTGCAGGCGGGCGACGTGCTGGCGCGTGTCAGCCGCGAAGCGTCGAAGACGCGCGACATCACCGGCGGTCTGCCGCGGGTGGCCGAGCTGTTCGAAGCGCGCATTCCGAAGGACAACAGCGTCATCGCGAAGATCAGCGGTCGCATTGAATTCGTCAAGGATTACAAGGCGAAGCGCAAGATCGCGATCGTCCCGGAAGAAGGCGATGCGATCGAGTACCTCATCCCCAAGTCGAAGGTGCTGGAAGTGCAGGAAGGCGACCAGGTCAAGCGCGGCGACGCGCTGATTTCGGGCTCGCCGAACCCGCACGACATCCTGGACGTCATGGGCGTCGAGGCGCTGGCCGAATATCTCGTCGCGGAAATCCAGGAAGTCTATCGACTGCAGGGCGTGAAGATCAACGACAAGCATATCGAGGTGATCGTTCGCCAGATGCTGCAGAAGGTCGAGATCACCGAAGGCGGCGACACCACGCTGCTGCCCGGCGAGCAACTCGATTATCTGGAGATGATGGAGTATAACGCCAAGCTGCCGAAGAACGGCAAGCCCGCCGAAGGGCGCCCGGTCCTGCTGGGCATCACCAAGGCGAGCCTGCAGACGCGCAGCTTCGTTTCGGCGGCGTCCTTCCAGGAGACGACCCGCGTTCTCACCGAGGCGTCGGTGCAGGGCAAGATCGACTCGCTGCAGGGCCTGAAGGAAAATGTCATCGTCGGCCGCCTGATCCCGGCGGGTACCGGTGCCGCGATGAACCGCGTCCGCGTCACCGCCTCGTCGAAGGATGCTGCGCTTCGTGCCGCGATGCGCGCCGCGAACCAGGAGCATCTGATCGCCCCGGCGACCGCGGCCGAGGAACATGCCGCCGAACTGGCGCAGGGTCCCGAAGCGGCGATCGGCGACGATCCGCTGGGCAAGGTCCAGGGCGAAGACTTCACCAGCGACGATGTCGCGGTGCTGGACCCCCCGGAAGAGGAAGGCGAGGAATAAACCCCTCGGCCTTTCGGCCTGACACATGAAAACAGCCCCGCCGGAGCGATCCGGTGGGGCTTTTTCTTTGGCGGAAGGCGCGAGCCGATTTCGGTTTTGGGGTGGATTCCAGACTTTCAATTCTCGTCATGCCGAACTTGTTTCAGCATCCATGGCCTGAGCTCGAATTCAGCGCTGCGTAGAAGGAAACGGCAGGCCATGGACCCTGAAACAAGTTCAGGATGACGATGCTATAAATGTCAAAACCCGTCGTTCATGTCAGGCAGGTCCGCGCCCGATAGTCTCCGCCCCGGGACGCGGTTCATCGCGAAGGAGGAGGGTACCTGCCGTATAACTTCACCGTGCGGCCCAAGGGCTGATCGCGCGCGGATCGCCCAATGAAAAGACCCGCCGGGCATGAGACCGGCGAGCCTTTGATCTGTGGAAATATGCGGGCCGGTGCGACAGCGCCTGAAAGGCGGCCGGCCCGGTGCTGCTTAGGGTGCGAGGATCGCGACCGTGATATAGAGCAGCAGCGGCAGGCCGAAGCCCAGCAATGTCAGCGCCACAAAGGCGACGCGTGTCCACAAGACGTCGATGCCGAAGCGGTCGGCCATGCCGGCGCAGACGCCGAAGACCATGCCATCGCGACGATTCTTGCGAAAACCCTGTGTCATTTCTGTCCTTTCCATCCCGGCCCGGGGGCCGGCGTTTTGGGGGGTGGTGGGGTTCGCCGATCAGACGATCAGCGAACCAACCTGCGCACCATTCTGACCGACGATCGCGAGCAGCATGACCGACGCATAGAGCGAAGCGAAAGCAGCGAGCGCGTAGCTCTTGACCGAGCTGGTGGTGAAATGAGCCATGATATTGTCCTTCCTGTAACCTTCCGACCGGACCATCCGGTGGATGCCAAAGGTAATGCAGGAGGCGTGCCAATTTGCTTTTGCGGCAGATAATGGCGGTTTTTTCGATTTTGAAATAAAGTTGCGATGGGAAAAATGCTGTCAATCGGGATTAATTTCCGATGAATGGCGCAATTTAACATGGATTAGTGGGGATTTCCTCTCCCGCTTGCGGGAGGGGCTAGGGGAGGGCCTGTCATCGCGAACTGTCGCGTGTCCAAACAGGCCCTCCCCCGACCCCTCCCGCAAGCGGGAGGGGAGAAACAGGGCGTTCCGTCGCCGGCCCAAATCCCCTAGGGCTTTTTGCCAGATGACCATCGCGCGCCTCTCGCTTACCGATTTTCGCAATCATGCCGCAGCGGAGCTGGTTGCGGGGCCGGGGCTGGTTGCGCTGCACGGCGACAATGGCGCGGGCAAGACCAATATCCTGGAGGCGATTTCGCTGCTCGCGCCGGGGCGCGGGCTGCGGCGCGCGGCGCTGACCGAGATGGTGCGCGATGGCGCGGGCGGCGGTTTCGCCGTGTTCGCCGAGGTGATGGCGGGCGAGGAGCTGGCACCGGTCGCGCTGGGAACGGGGATCGAGCCTGCACATCCGGGACGACGGATCGTGCGGATCAACGGTGCGGCGGCAGCGGCGACCGCGCTGGGCGAATGGCTGTCGATCCTGTGGCTGACCCCGGCGATGGACCGGCTGTTCGTCGAGAGTGCGGGCAACCGGCGGCGTTTCCTCGACCGGCTGGTGCTGGCGCTCGATCCGCGCCACGCGCAGCACGGCAATCGTTACGAAGCGGCACTGCGCGCGCGGGGCAAATTGCTGGCGGACCTGCCCAATGCCGATGCGCAGTGGCTCGCGAGCCTCGAGGCGCAGCTCGCCGAACATGGCGCGGCGATGGACGCCGCGCGGCAGGCGACGCTGGCGGCGCTGTCGTCCGAACTGGCGGGCCAGCCCGACGCGCCCTTTGCACGGCCCGTGCTGACCTTGATCGACAGCGACGGGGCGCCGCGCGCGGCGGCTTGGACCGCCGAAGCGCTGAAAACCCTGTTCGCCCAGCGCCGCCGCATCGATGCCGCGGCGGGCCGCGCGACCGCGGGGCCGCACCGCGACGACTTGGTGGCGGTGCACGCCGCGACGGGCCGCGCCGCCGCGCGCTGTTCGACCGGCGAGCAAAAGGCGATGCTGCTCTCGCTCGTCCTGGCGCACAGCGACTGCGTCGCGCGGCGGCGCGGGAGCAGGCCGATATTGCTGCTCGACGAGGTTGCCGCCCATCTCGATCCGATGCGCCGTGCAGCACTTTACGACCGGCTGGCGGGGCAGGGCGGGCAGGCCTGGCTGACGGGGACCGAGGCGGCGCTGTTCGACGCCATGCCCGGACCGGTGACGCGCTTCCGCGTCGCGGGCGGACGGATTGCCCGGTCGGGGTAACGTCATATTATCGCTTGCCTTCTAAGCCCGCCGCAAAGGGGCGACGGGTATGGACAATCTGGCGGGCGGGGGTTTTGGACGGCGGCGCGGCGCGTTGACGGGCGTGCCGCCCGTTTTGCCCGCGACCGACAGCAAGCCGTCCCATGCCTTCGAGGACGACGAACCGGCGGACCGCATGGCGGTGTTGCGCCCGGTGCCGATCGTGCTCGGGGGGCTGCTGGCATTGCTGTGCGTCGAGGCGCTGTTGTCGGGAACCTCGCTGATTACGCCGATCAACGGGACTTTCCTCAACGCGATGCGGCTGATCGGCTTCATCCTCGGCGTGCCCTTTGCGCTGTTCGTGATCGCGCGGCCGCATGTGCCGATGGGGATCGCCAAGAAGATATTGATCCTATTGTTCCTGCCGGTGCTGACGGGCTTTGCGGGTGGCGAGGCGGCCTGGCGGATCAGCGACTGGACCGAGTTCGCATTTTCGACGGCGGCGTTCGAGCCCGCGAGCTATCCGATCCAATATGCGAGCCATGGCCGCAAAGGGCGGCGCGATTCGTTGGAGATCGATCCGTTCGATGCCGGCGAAAAGACCGACATCGCGGTGCCCTCGGCGCAGTTCGATGCGATTTGGCCGAATTATGACGGCTATTGCATCACGGTGATGCAGCGCAAGTCGGCGTCGGGCGCGATCGAGATTCTGAACGACGGGGTGTTCACGCTGCGCGAGCCTGCGCCGGCGGTGCTGACGCGGTGCGGTGGCGGTGGTTCGGCTTCGGGCGATGCATCCTCGCCTTGGGACAAGAAATAACCGCGCTCAGCCTTTCGGTTTGACGGTTACCCAGACGCTGACCGGCGCAACGAATTTGCCCGGCGCGGGTTTGCCGACATCGATGCGTTCGGCAGTGACCAGTTCGCCGGTTTCGAGCGTGAAGCTGGCCCAGGGCTTGGGCATGCGGCCAAAGCGCATCTTCTGGATCGGCTGGCCGGTGGCGGTGTTCATGATCGTCGCGGTGATACCCATGGCGCGGGCGGTAGCGAGGCGGCGGCGATATTGTCCAGCGCGAAGCGTCCTTTCTTCGGCTAACGACCGATTACCGATGTTTCATTTCCGTCACCCCGGGCTTGACCCGGGGCCTGCCTTGTCTTTGATCCGGCGTAGCAGGAAGGAAGGCGGGTCCCGGGTCAAGCCCGGGATGACGACCTAACAAGCGGCCGTTTCTCAGCCAATCCGAGTCAGAGTATCTCCAGCACCTTGTCCTGCGGTCGGCAGAGACGAACGCCCTTGTCGGTTTCGACGAAGGGGCGTTCGACATAGGCGGCGTTCGCCGCCATCGCGGCGATGATCGCGTCTTCGGTCCAGTCGGTCATGCCGCGCTCGGCGGCGTCGGTGCCGCGCAGGCGGAGTGCGTCGCGCGCGCTGACGCCCGCCGCGTCGAACAGCTGGCGCAGCTTGTCGGCGTCATAGGGTGTCTTGAGATATTCGACGACGGTGAGGTCGATGTCGGGGGTCTCTTGCAGCACGGCGAGCGTCTTGCGCGAGGTGCCGCAGGCGGGATTGTGCCATATGGTTGCTTTCATGGCCCCGGCTCTATCGCGGCAAAGGTTGCCGTGTAAACCCGCCGTTCATGGCGATTATGCCACAGTTGGCGGCATGACGAATGCATTGCGGCTTGCCTTTGCAAGCGAAGCTGCGGCTAATGCCCCGACGAGGGATCGCCAGAGGCGACAGACGGGGTTGGGTTGCAAGTGAACAAACTGATCGATCGCCGATCGATGCTGGGTGCGGTGGTTGTCGGCGCGGGTGCGCTGGCCGCGATGCCGCTGCGCGCGCAGTCGATGCCGGGCTGGGCCCAGCAGCCGGCGCCCTTCGTGCCGCCGCCGGTGGACTATGCCGCGGTCGCCAAGGCGCAGCTGGCGCTGCAGGGGCGCAATATCACGCAGACCGACCGCATCGGCATCGTCGATTTCGGCCTGCCGTCGTCGCGCCCGCGCTTTGCGCTGGTCGATATGGTCGCGGGCAAGGTCGATATGTTCCCGGTGACGCACGGCCGCGGGTCGGACCCGCAGCACGACGGCTGGCTCAAGAATTTCTCGAACCGCATCGGCAGCCTTGCGACCTCACGCGGGGCATACCGGACCAGCGATTATTATTGGGGCAGCAACGGCTCGTCGATGCGCCTCGCGGGGCTGGAGCCCGACAATTACAACGCCGACGCGCGCGCGATCGTCGTCCATGGCGCCTGGTACGCCGACCCGTCGCTGATCGCGACGCAGGGCAAACTTGGGCGCAGCGAAGGCTGTTTCGTGGTCGGCGAGGAATTGCTGCCGATGATCCTCTACAAGCTGGGTCCGGGGCGGCTGCTGTTCGCCGACAAGCTGAGCCTGCTGCCGCCGGCACCGGTGCCATTCGAGTTGCCGGGCACGCCGGCGCCGGGGACCGAGAATATGGTGCGCACCGGCGCGCAGCAGGGCGTTTTTCCGACGACGGCGGATTGAGCCGTCGCCCCCCGCGAAGGCGGGGGCCGCTGGCGGTTTACGCAGCTAAGACGTTAGGGCCGATCGGCATTCAGCCCTGACGGCCTGCAAATGGCGGCTTTCCGCGCTTCCGGTGCTCACCTACTTTAAGTACGCTGCGCTCCGGGTCACGGAAAACCAGCATTTTCGGCACGTCATCTTCTGAATGTCGATCGGCCCTAGAGACCGATAGCGGCCCCCGCCTTCGCGGGGGCGACGATATCAATTCCCGCCGCTGACCTTCTTCGCTGCAGCGCTCGCCACGGTCGGCACCACCGGCGGGGCGATCATCGTTGCGGCGGGGCGGCCGGGCTGGGCGAAGCTCGCCACCACCGGCGCGTCGCGGCCATAGATGTCGGCGAGCTTTTTGACCCCGCCCTTGTCGCCCGGGATCATCGTCCAATAGGCGACATAGACGGGGAAGGGCTTTTCGAAACCAAAGCGCGTCGTCTCGCCGCTGGCGATCGCCTCGCCGAATTCCTCGGGCGTCTTGCCCGCGAACCATACGGTCATCAGCCCCGAGAATTTCAGCGCCTTTTCGGTGCGGATGCAGCCATGGCTGAACGCGCGCGTCGCCGCGGCGAAGGCACCCTGCGAAGGCGTGTCGTGGAGATAGATGGCGTGCGGGTTGAGCATTTCGAGCTTCATCATGCCCAGCGCGTTGCCCGGCCCGGCCTTTTGCACCACCGACAGGCTCTTGCCGCTGCCCGTCCAGGTATAGCCCTGCGCGCGCGCCGAGGCGGGGTTGTTGGCGATCGTCGCGCCGATGCCCTCGTTGATGATGCTGCGCGGCAGCGTCCAGGTCGGGTTGACGATGACGCCGGTCGCCATCGGGTTGAGCTGCGGCGTCGGGGTCGACGGCTTGCCGACGACGGCCTTGTGCTCGCCGATCTTGATCCCGTCATAGACGACGCGCGTCATATATTCGGGGACGTTGCTGACGATATAGGTCGGGCCAAGGTCGCGGGGCATCCAGCGCCAGCGTTCCATGTTGACGCGGATGCCATTGGCTTCGGCGGCCGTCCTGGCGGTCGCGAGCGCGGCCTTCAGCGCCGCGAAATTGGCGTGCGTCGGATCGAAACCGGCGAGCGTCTGCGGGATCGAGCCCGACAGCAGCGCGGCGGTCAGCATTGACACCAGCGGCATATGATCGGCGTCGCTGTCGGTCATGAACCATTGTTTGCGCGCGGCATTGGGCGTGCGGCCGTCGCGCAGATGGGTGGCGAGCAGCAGGAAGCTGTCGGTCGCGACGCGATCGAGCCGCGCCTGGTCGTCGCTGACGATCGCGGCGGCGAGGCCTTCGGGATTATAGTCCTTGGCGAACAATCCCTCGGCGCCGATGCCCTCGATGCTGCGCAGCAGCGCCTCGGCATTGGCTTTCGACCAGCTCGGCAGATCGGCTTCGGCGGCACTCTCGATCTCGGGCGCGTCGTCGGTGACCTTGTCGGGCTGATAGACGACCGAGTCTTCCTTGACGTTGGTCGTCTGCGCGAACGCGGGGGTCGCGGCGAGCGCGAGCGGCAGGAAAAGCGCGGCGGCGATGGGGGAGATTTTGACCATAGGCCAAGGGCTATAGTCAAAAAGCGGGGGTTGGGAAAGTGATGCGGCGCACAGTTCGCCGCTATTCGCTCCGACCCGTGCGAGGAGCGGCCAAGCTTACGCCGCCGCCTCGTCCTGCCTTGCCAGCCAGTCCTCGAGCCATTTGATCGTATAATCGCCGTTGATGACGTCGGGGTCCGCCAGCAGCGCCTGATGCAGCGGGATATTGGTCTTGACCCCGCTCACGACCATTTCCTCGAGCGCGCGGCGCATGCGCATCATGCAGCTTTCGCGGCTGCGGCCATAGACGATCAGCTTGCCGATCATGCTGTCGTAATAAGGCGGGATCGAATAGCCGGCGTAGAGCCCGCTATCGACGCGGACATGCATGCCGCCCGCGGGGTGATATTGGGTGACCTTGCCCGGCGAGGGCAGGAAGGTGCGCGGATCCTCGGCATTGATGCGGCATTCCATGGCATGGCCGCGAAATTCGAGATCCTCCTGCCGCACCGACAGGCCGCGGCCGTCGGCGATGCGGATCTGTTCGCGGACGAGGTCGAAACCGGTGATCATTTCGGTCACCGGATGCTCGACCTGGATACGCGTGTTCATCTCGATGAAGAAGAATTCGCCATTTTCCCATAGGAATTCGATCGTGCCGGCGCCGCGATAATGCATCTTGGCCATCGCGTCGGCGCAGATTTTGCCCATGCGTGCGCGTTCCTCGGCCGAGATGACGGGCGAGGGGGCTTCCTCTAGCACCTTCTGGTGGCGGCGCTGGAGCGAGCAGTCGCGCTCGCCGAGGTGGATCGCGGTGCCCTGGCCGTCGCCGAACACCTGGAATTCGATGTGGCGGGGATTGCCGAGATATTTTTCCATATAGACGGTCGGGTCGCCGAACGCCGCCGCGGCCTCCGACGAGGCCTGACCCATCAGGCTTTCGAGGCTGTCCTCGTCGGGAACGACCTTCATGCCGCGCCCGCCGCCGCCCGAGGCGGCCTTGATCAGCACCGGATAGCCGATCGCGGCGGCGAGTTTCTTGGTCTCTTCGCCGAAGGTCACCGCGCCGGGCGAGCCGGGGACGACGGGCAGGCCGAGCGCGACCGCGGTGCGCTTTGCCTCGACCTTGTCGCCCATGGTGCGGATATGCTCGGGCTTCGGGCCGACGAAGCAGATATTATGCGCCTCGATGATCTCGGCGAAGCGGGCATTTTCCGACAGGAAGCCATAGCCCGGATGGATCGCATTGACGCCCGTCACCTCGGCCGCCGAGATGATCGCGGGGATGTTGAGATAGCTGTCCTTGGCTGCCGGCGGGCCGATGCACACGGCCTCGTCGGCGAGGCGGACGTGCATCGCGTCGGCGTCGGCGGTCGAATGGACCGCGACGGTCTTGATGCCCATTTCGTGGCACGCGCGGTGGATGCGCAGCGCGATTTCGCCGCGGTTGGCGATCAGCAGTTTCTCGATGGTCATGGGTTCGATCAGCCGATGGTGAACAGCGGCTGGTCATATTCGACCGGCTGGCTGTTCTCGACATGCACGGCCTTCAGCGTGCCCGAGGTCGGGGCGACGATCGGGTTCATCACCTTCATCGCCTCGATGATCAGGATCGTCTCGCCTTCCTTCACCGCCGAACCGATGGCGGCAAAGTTGGCCGCACCGGGTTCGGGCGACAGATAGACGGTGCCGACCATCGGCGATTTCACCGCATCGGCGAAGCTGGGCGCGGCGGGGGCAGCGGGGGCCGTTGCGGCGGCGGCAGACGCTGCGGCGGGCGCAGCCACCGGCGCGGCAGCATAGGCGACCGGTGCCGCGGCGGCGGTCAGCGTGCGCGCGACGCGGATCTTGCGTGCCCCGTCCTCGACCTCGATTTCGGACAGACCGGTATCGTCGAGCAGCTCCGCGAGCGCGCGGACGAACGCCGGATCGATGTTGATGCCATTGTCTTTATGGTCACCCATGATGATTTTCCTGCTTGTTGCGGCGTCTTTCATGACGTGAAGACGCGCGGACCCCTGTTTTCGATGCCGCCTCTTGTCAGAGAGACGCGGCGGCGTCCAGCGCCAGCGTATAGCTCGCGGCGCCGTGCCCGGCGAAATGCAAAGCCGCGGCCATGCCTACATAGCTGATATGCCGAAAGGATTCGCGTTTCATCGGGTCCGACAGATGAACCTCGATCACCGGTACCTTGATCGACTTGATCGCGTCGTGGAGCGCGATCGAGGTGTGCGTATAGCCGCCGGCGTTCAGCAGCACCGCCTTGGCACCGGCGACATAGGCCTCGTGGAGCCAGTCGATCAGCGTGCCCTCATGGTTGGTCTGGCGGCATTCGAGGCGAAGGCCAAGCCCCTCGGCCTGCGCCTCGAGCCGCGCGTGGATGTCGTTCAGCGTGTCATGGCCATAGATTTCAGGCTCGCGCGTGCCGAGCAGGTTGAGATTGGGGCCGCTGAGGACATAGACGGTCGGCTTGTCGGTCAAGGGGCGGGCTTTCGGTTGCGACGTTCGGCGCTCCCCCTATATGGGCTGCTCGGCAAAAGGCAAAGCGAGGCGGACACTCCCTTGATCTCGATCATCCTTAACGGCGATCCCCGGCAGGTGCGCGAGGGCAGTATCGCCGACCTCGTCGCTTCGCTGGGGCTCGACGTGAAGAAGGTCGCGGTCGAGCGCAACCGCGCGATCGTGCCGCGCTCGACCCTTGCCGACGTCGCGCTTGCCGAGGGCGACGCGCTGGAAATCGTGCATTTCGTAGGAGGCGGTTGTTGACCGATCAATGGAGCGTTGCCGGACGGACTTTCACCTCGCGGCTGATCGTGGGGACCGGCAAATATAAGGATTTCGAGCAGAATGCGGCGGCGGTCGCGGCGTCGGGGGCGGAAATCGTCACCGTCGCGGTGCGCCGCGTCAATGTGTCCGACCCGACCGCGCCGATGCTGACCGACTTTATCGATCCCAAGAAGATCACTTACCTGCCCAACACCGCGGGCTGCTTCAACGCCGACGATGCGATCCGCACCCTGCGTCTCGCGCGCGAGGCGGGGGGATGGGATCTCGTGAAGCTCGAGGTGCTCGGCGAGGCGAAGACGCTCTATCCCAATATGCGCGAGACGCTGGAGGCGACCGAGGTGCTCGCGAAAGAGGGCTTCCTGCCGATGGTCTATTGCGTCGACGATCCGATCGCCGCGAAGCAGCTCGAGGACGCCGGCGCTGTTGCGATCATGCCGCTGGGTGCGCCCATCGGATCGGGGCTGGGCATCCAGAACCGGGTGACGATCCGCCTGATCGTCGAGGGGGCGTCGGTGCCGGTACTCGTCGATGCCGGGGTCGGCACCGCGAGCGATGCGGCGGTGGCGATGGAGCTGGGCTGCGACGGCGTGCTGATGAACACCGCGATCGCCGAGGCGAAAGACCCATTGCTGATGGCGCGCGCGATGAAACGCGCGGTCGAAGCCGGGCGCGACGCCTATCTGGCGGGGCGCATGGGGCTGCGCAAATATGCCGATCCGTCGAGCCCGCTTGCCGGGTTGATCTAGCAGGCGATGTCGGACCTCGTCGCGCTTGTCGACGATAGGATGACGTTCGCCGCCGACGCGCGAAATGTCGATACCGACGACATCTGCAGCGTGTGGGAAACGCGCCGTGAATTGTTGTCCGAAATTCGCGAACATCCTGATGCGGCGCGTCAGGGTCTGGCCGATGTGCCGCGACTGCGATTGCTGTACGCGCCCCCGGCGGGTCGTTGCGAGATTGCGACCGCGGAAGGGGCCTCGGCTTATCTCGCGCTGGCGGCGCGGTTCGATCGCATCATGGACCGAAGCTAATGCAGGTTAATCATGGTTTTGCGGTGAACGGTTTGACCCGTTTTTCGGAACATCGGAAGGGCTTCGAGGGTTGATGGCGGGAGAGGCCGATAGCCTCCCGCACCAGTCAAGGAGACTCCCCATGGGTGAACTGAAAGACAAGGCCAAAGGCATTGCGAACGAAGTCGCCGGCAACACCAAGCAGGCGATCGGCAAGGCGACCGACAATGAGCGGCTGCGCGCCGAAGGCGAGGCGCAGGAACGCAAGGGCGAGGCCCAGAATTTGAAGGGCAGCGTCAAGGGCGCGCTCGGCGACAAGGTCTGACGACGCATCCTGGTTGCGACGTCACGCAAGGAAAAGGCCCCGGAGCGATCCGGGGCCTTTTTTGGTTCCGATGATCGGGGCGGCTTAGCGCCCGCCCGACGCCACCAGATCGACGTCGGTCATGCCGCCGTCGCTGCGCGCCATGACGACATAGGCGAGATCGCCTCTGGTGCCGCCGAGCATATGTTCGCCGCCATTGACACGATGATCGCTCGAATAGCCGGCGTTCACCGCCATCGTGTGATAATAGTCGAGCACCGCCTGCAGCGGCGCCGCGGTCTGGAAATTGACGACGCGGATGTTGCACTTGCCGCCCGCGATGCCGGCGGCTTCGCGCAGCGTCGCGCGCGGATAGAGTTTGAACGCGGCGGGCAGGCGGTCGGCCCATTGGTTGTTGTAGGTGAGCTTGGCGTCGCAGCCGCCCTTGGCCTGATCGCGCGCCATCGCGCCGATCGTGACCGGGCGCTTCGCGTCGCAGCCGTCGCAGGCTTCCATCGGCAGCGCCCTGGGCGCGCTGAGCAGCTTGCCGGCCTTCAGCGCGGCGGCAGCCTCCGCAACGGTGGCGGCCTTGGCGCCCGCGACCGCGGGAACCCCGCCGTCGACCGGCTTGTTGCCCGGGGTGACCGCATTCTGGTTCGCCTGACCCGTCAGCTTGGGGTCGACCATGATCTTGTCTTCGAGCGAGCCCTTGATCGCCGGGTCGGCATTGGTCAGCCCGTCGTCGAGCGGCGACAGTTCTGCCTTGGCGTCGGGTTTGTCCCGGCAACCGGCGAGCGGAGCCGCTGCCATCAGCAGGCCGGCGACCAGCCATTTTCCGCGCAAGATCATCGCTAACACTCCCTTAATATCTGCTTGGGAATGCCCGATTCTGGTTAAGAAGGCGCGAATAAAGAGCGTTAATGGGTAACGCTTTGTTAGCCGAAAACTGTCTCGCCCTGAGACGCATTGGCCGTGCAGCGGATGAGGCGCGAGGTTTCGACCGCTGCCTGGCGGTGCTTGACGGCCTCGCGATAGACGGGATCGGTGACCATTTCGAGGAAGGCCGCGGCGTTCGGATATTCGGCGACGAACATCGCGTCCCAGCGCTCGCCGTCGGGACCGATCAGCATTGCCTCCATCGCGGCGCGCCAGACGATGCGCCCGCCGACGCGCTGGAAAACGGGGCCGCTGTCGGCGCCATAGTGGCGATAGGCCGCGGCGCCGGTCAGGCCCTGGCCCGCGAGCGGGTGGCCGTCGGCATAGGCAGCGGTATCCCTGAAGCGGACGAGGTTGAGCATATGAATCTTGGTGTCGCGCGGCAGCGCCTTGAACGCTTCGAACTGCGCGCGCCCGGGATCGACATGCTGGTCGGTCATGGCGTCGTCTCCTTGCGCCGCGCGCGCCATTGGTCGGCGCTCTGTTTCCAGGCATCGACCGGGGCATCCTGAAAGGGCGGGGGCAGGCGGGTCGGGCCGCTGTTGGTCGCGCCGAGGCGCTTGGCGAGCGCCTGCGAGCGGGTATTGGCGGGATCGATGCAGTGCATCAGCTCGTCCCACTTCAGGAACTCGACCGCGAAGTCGCACGCCGCAACCGCAGCCTCATAGGCGTAGCCGGTGCCGGCATATTGCGCCGCGACGCCATAGGCGATCTCGGGCGCCGGCCATTCGGCGGGCTCCCACGGCCCGATCCGCCCGACCCAGGCGCCGGTCGCGCGCTCGATCACCGAGAACATCGAAAAGCCGCGGATGTGCCAGGCGCCGGCGAGCGTGCACCATATCCGCCACGCCTGGGCGCGCGTACAGGCGCCGCCGATGAATTTCATCGTCTCGGCATCGGCGCACATGGCGGCGAAGGCGTCGAAATCCTCGGTCGCGGGCGGGCGCAGGATCAGCCGCTCGGTGACGAGCAACGGTCCGTTGAGCATGGCAAATCCCCCCTTCCAAATCAGGCGATGCTTCTGCGGCAAGGCGGCCGGGAGGGCAAGCCGTGCTTTTCCACCCGCGTCACCCCGGATCGAGACCGGGGTGACGAAAAAGCGGTGTCTTACTTCGTCCAACCCCGCCCTCCCCAAATGTCGAGAGCGCCGGTCTTTCGACCGACGCCCTCTCCATCACGTATGCGGGCGGAGGGGTCTCGGACCCGCACCCGTAACGGTAAGCTATCGCTTAGCGGCAGCGATATTTGTCCTTGTCGATCTCGCGACCGAGGAGCGCACCACCCGCGGCGCCGAGGACGGTGCCGAGCAGCTTGTCGCCATTGCCCGCGATCTCGTTACCGGCAAGGCCGCCGACCGCGCCGCCAATCAGCAGGCCGGTCGTGCCATTGTCCTTCTTGCAGCGATAACGACCGTCATCGCCGCGCCAGACGCGGGTGTTGTTGTTGACCCGCTGATCGCGCGCATAATAGCGACCGCGCTTGTGCTTCTTGTTGAAGCCGGCGTCCTGGTCGTTTTTGTAGATTTCGTGCGTCGGCGCGCTGGCGGGCATGCCCGCAAAAGCGGGCGCGGTGGCGGCGACGCCGATCGCGGCGACGGCACCGAGCAGGCCCTTGGTGAAATAAGTCATGATCAATCCTTTCCTGGTTCGGCGCCCCGCTCTCCATCCGGGTGCAGGGCGCTACGACAGGGAGAACGAGCCGGGCCGATCTGCGTTGCATGAACGGGGGGCAACAAGGCGAAGCGAGTGCTGGCGGCGACGAAAGGAAAGGCCCTTGCGGGGGCGGGCGGGGCATGCGACATTCACCCCATGCTCAATATCGCTTCGCTCGTCATTGGCGTGATCGCGCTCATTCTCGCGGTTTTCGCCTTCATTCCGTTCCTTGGCTGGGCGAATTGGGTCATCATCCCCTTTGCGGTCGTCGGCCTGGCGCTCGGCGCGATCTCGGACAAGACGAGCGGGCGTAATCTGAACATCGTCGTGATCGTCGTTGGCGCGCTGCGCCTGATGCTCGGCGGCGGTATCATCTGATCCGCGAACCCGAGCGACCCGCGCCATGACCCAGCCAGCGGCCCCTGCGGGGAGCGATCGGGGCGGCCTGCCTTATGCGCTGGGCGCTTATATGATCTGGGGTTTCGTGCCGCTGTTCTTCAAGCTGCTGACGACGGTGCCCCCGGTGGAGGTGCTGGCTCAGCGCATCGTCTGGTCGCTGCCTTTGTGCTTCGTCATCATGGCGTTCCGGCGCCAGATCGGCGAATATGTCGCCGCGCTGAAGGATTGGCGGGCGCTGCGGTTGCTGCTGGCGAGTTCGGTGCTGATCGCGGTCAACTGGCTGGTCTATATCTATTCGATCTTCACCGACCATGTGCTGGCTGCGAGCCTGGGCTATTATCTCAACCCGCTGGTCAATGTCGTGCTGGGGATGATCTTTCTCGGCGAACGGCTGAGCCGGTTGCAGGCGGTCGCGGTCGTCATCGCAGGGGTCGGGGTCGCCATCCTTCTCGCGGGCGCGCTCGATACCTTGTGGATCAGCCTGACGCTGGCGCTGAGCTTCGGCACCTATGGCCTGATCCGCAAGGTCGCGCCGGTGGGCTCGCTGCCGGGGCTGGCGATCGAGACGACCTTGCTGCTCCCGCTCTCGCTGGCGGCGGCCGCCTATTATATCGGGATCGGCGACGGGCGCGGGTTCGGGTCGGGCACGGGGATCAGCTGGCTGCTCGCGGCGGGGGGCGTGGTGACCGCCATACCGCTGCTGCTGTTCGCGACCGCAGCGCGCAAGATGAGCTATGCGGCGCTCGGTTTCGTCCAGTATCTGGCGCCGAGCATCGCCTTTCTGCTCAGCCTGTTCGTGTTCGACGAACCGCTGAAACCCGCGCAGCTTGCCTGTTTCCTGCTGATCTGGGCGAGCATCGCGGTGTTCAGCTTCGACATGTGGCGCAAGATGCGTGGCGACCGGATGATCGAGATCGCGTAAACTGCGACGGATTAAACCAGCCGCCAGCCCAGCGTCTCACCCGCATGGAAAGGCACCACCTCGCCGCAGCGCTCGGGCACGACCGTCTCGCCGCGCTCCAGCGTGATCGTGCCGCCGTTGAGGGGCAGGCCGTAGAAATTGGGGCCATGTTCGCTGGCAAAGCCTTCGAACCTGTCGAGCGCGTCTTCCTCGTCGAACACCGCGACATAGGATTCGAGCGCATAAGGGGCGTTGAAGATGCCGGCGCAGCCGCAGGCGGCTTCCTTGGTGTGGACCGCGTGCGGGGCGCTGTCGGTGCCGAGGAAGAATTTGGGCGAGCCCGAAACGGCGGCGGCGCGCACCGCGAGGCGGTGCTGCTCGCGCTTGGCGACGGGCAGGCAATAGGCATGCGGGCGGATGCCGCCGACGAGCATCGCGTTGCGGTTGATGTGCAGATGCTGCGGGGTGATCGTCGCCGCGACATTGGCAGGGGCCGACATCACGAAATCAACTGCCTCCGACGTCGTGATATGCTCGAAGACGATCTTGAGGGTCGGCAGGTCGCGCACGAGGCCCTTCAGCGTGCGCTCGATGAATACCGCCTCGCGGTCGAAGATGTCGACGTCATGATCGGTGACCTCGCCGTGGATGAGCAAGGGCATGCCGATCTCGGCCATGCGTTCGAGCACCGGCATGATCTTGGCGATGTCGGTGACGCCGTGCGCGCTGCCGGTGGTGGCGTGCGCGGGATAGAGCTTGGCGGCGGTGAACACGCCTTCGCCATGGCCGCGCGCCATCTGGTCGGGGTCGCTGGCATCGGTCAGATAGGCGACGATCAGCGGGGTGAAATCCATGCCCGGCGTGGCGGCGCGGATGCGGTCGCGATACGCCGCGCCTTCCTCGGCGGTGGTCACCGGCGGCGACAGGTTGGGCATGATGATCGCGCGCGCGAACTGCGCCGCCGTATATTTCGCGACATGAGCCAGCATCGCGCCGTCGCGGAGGTGAACGTGCCAGTCGTCGGGGCGGCGGATGGTCAGGCGATCGGTCATATCAATCTCCACCTCCGCTGAAGGGGAGGGGCTTTAAGTTGGCTCACGCGCTCCCTATTGTCGGTGCATGCCCAACACAACCCTTCACGACCGCGCGCTGATCCGTCTTTCGGGGGAGGATGTGCGGGGCTTCCTGCAGGGGCTGGTGACCAACGACACGTCGGGTAATTTTCCGATGTGGGCGGCATTGCTGACCGCGCAGGGCAAGGCGCTGTTCGATTTCCTCATCTGGGGCGACGGCAACGATGTGCTGATCGATTGCGAGCGCGATGCCGCCGCCGATCTGGCGAAGCGCCTGACGCTCTATCGGTTGCGCCGCGCGATCATAATATCGGTGGAGCCCGACCTCGCGGTGCACTGGGCGCCCGAAGGCGACCTTGGCGTCGTCGATCCGCGTCTTGCGGCGCTGGGCCAGCGATGGCTTGCGCCGGCCGACGACGGCGAGGGGGGCGATGCCGCGTGGAAGGCGCACCGGCTGGCGCTCGGCGTCACCGAAGGCCGCGCCGAACTCGGCGACGGCACGACCCTGTGGCTCGAATGCAATGCCGCCGAGCTGAACGGGGTCAGCTTTACCAAGGGCTGTTATGTCGGGCAGGAGAATACCGCGCGGATGAACTGGCGGCAGAAGGTCAACCGGCGGCTCGTCGTCGTGCCATTGGCCGACGCCGATGCAAAAAGGCAGATCCTCGCCTATCCCGACCTCGGCTGGTCGGTCGAGCATCGACGGGTCGAGAGCGTCGATCCCGCCGCCGCGCCGGACTGGCTGCGCGAAGGGCTGGGCGCCGGTTCATGACGCAGCCAGCAAGCCATGTTAGGATTCCCGTCATGCGCTTGCTGATCCCGCTGTCGCTGTTCGCCGCCGCGGCCACCGCAACCCCCGCCGCGGCCGAGGGTGACGCCTGCACCGCGACCACCGCGAAGGCCACCAGCATCGCCGCTATCATCGCGGGCGAGGGCGATAGCGGCGACTGCGTGACGGTGCGTGCGATCGCGTGGAAGGGGGCGCTCTATGACAGCGTCGCGCAGATCTACGCTGAACCCAAGCCCGCGCGCGAGCCGGGCGGGCGCGGAAACCGCGTCGCCTATTTTCCGCCGAGCGATACAGAGCGCAAGCCGCTGCCGCCCGGAAGCGACCTTGCGCCCGAGGCGACCGAGGGCTTTTCGCAGAACGCCCGCCACATCACCATCACCGGGACCTTGGGCAGCTGCCGGTCCGGGGCGATCCGGGGCGGTCGTCCGCCGTTGCCCTATGTTATCGACGAAAGCGCCTGCCATCATCCCGGCGGCAGGCTGATCCGCGCCGTCGCGGTGGCGATCGAGCCGGGGCCGCCGGTCGAGCGGCTGGTGGCGAAAACCGGCGCGGCGTCGGCGCGGCTGTCGCCGCTGGCCGAAGATTCGGTCTGGACCCCGCGTTTCGTGGGAATTGCCGACCAGCTCTTGCCCGCGCTCGCTTCCGGGGACGAGTCGCGCTGGCGGCCGTTGCTCGGCGGCAAATGGCTCGGCGAAACGGATGCGGCGGCGATCCGGGCCCTGCTGGCCGACCAGGGCGGCGTGTTCGATGCGGCGCTCCGCGGCGACAAGGCGCCCCGCCGCGTGATTCTCGGCTGGCGCAGCCCAGGGCAGTCGGCAGAGCAGCGCGCCGCCGCCGAAGCCTGGCCGCATGCCGAGGCGGTGGTGTGCTGGTCGGCGCGGCCCGATGCCGACACCCTATGGCCGCTCGCCGCCTTCGACGCCGACAATCGTCCCGGCCGGCCCTATGCCTGCGCGCGCATCACCTATTCGATCTACGACCATGGGCCGGTCTGGCGCGCCTATATCGAAAGCGACGGCGTCGGGCTCGCCGAGCCCGCGGCTTAACGATTCCCCAAACATCCGCTGCCATGATGCGCGGCATGTTGGGGCGTGTTCTCGGGATGGTCGCGATGATCGCGGCGGTATCGGTCGGCGTGGCGGGACTCGCCGGGCGGCCGCGCAGCGACGCGCCCTCCTCCGCGCGCGACACCTCCGACCAGAGCAATTTCACCACCCGCGATCCCGGCCGCAGCGGCTGGTCGTCGGCGCCGACGAAGGCCGGCTCGCCCGGCGAAGTGCGGTTGAGCCGCGCGGGCGATTCGCATTTTTATGCCGACGTCAATATCGACGGGACCAATATTCGCATGCTCGTCGACAGTGGCGCGTCGATCGTCGCGCTGACGCGAGCGGATGCCGAGGCGATCGGGATCGACGTCGACCGCCTGCCGACCGCGGGCGCGGCGCAGACCGCCGGCGGCATGGTGCCGGTGCGTCCGGTGATGCTCGACAGCATCGACATCGACGGGATCGAGGTGCGCGGGGTGCAGGCTGCGGTGCTCGATAGCGACATGGGGATATCGCTGCTCGGGCAAAGCTATTTGTCGAAGCTGGGCGCGGTGACGGTCGAGGGCGATATGATGACGCTGCGTTGAGGCGGGTGCGCTGGGGTGATGGGGTGGACGTGGACGTTGAATTCAACCGCATCCCCGAGCGAAGACGAGGGGCTATGCCGAGCGAAGTCGAGGCAGCGGGGTAGCACGGTTCTCGCTCCGCTCGAACGAGCCCCTCGTCTTCGCTCGGGGATGCGGTTTCTCCTTCGACACGCTCGCTCGTGCGGCAGCTATCGCCCCACACTTGCCAATCCGCCCGCTTTTCCCCACATCCGGCGCATGACCGCTCCCAATCCGCCGCTGCGCGCCGCCATCGTCCCCGTCACCGCCTTCCAGCAGAATTGCACGCTCCTTTGGTGCACCGAGACCAACAAGGGCGCCTTCGTCGATCCCGGCGGCGATCTCGACAAATTGCGCGAGGCGGTGCGCCAGACCGGGGTCGAGGTCGAGAAGATCCTCGTGACCCACGGCCATATGGACCATTGCGGCATGGCGGGCGTGCTCGCGAAGGACCTGGGCGTGCCGATCGAGGGGCCGCATGAGGACGACCGTTTCTGGATCGAAGGGCTCGCGACCGCGGGCGAGCGTTTCGGCATGGAGGGCGAGGTGTTCGAGCCCGATCGCTGGCTGGTCGACGGCGACACGGTCACCGTCGGCAACCTCAGCATCGACGTCATCCATTGCCCGGGGCACACGCCGGGGCATGTGGTCTTCCACCACCAGCCCTCGAAGCTCGCGATCGTCGGCGACGTGCTGTTCCAGGGATCGATCGGACGCACCGATTTCCCGCGCGGCAATCACCAGCAATTGCTCGATTCGATCACGCAGAAGCTGTGGCCGCTCGGCGGCGATACGGTCTTCCTGCCCGGCCACGGTGCGCACAGCAATTTCGCCGCCGAACGGCGGACGAACCCCTATGTCAGCGACATGGCGATGGGCACGGCCTGACCGCTCCCGCCCGCAGCCGCAGGCAGGAGGGCAGGGATCATTCGACCGGGACGGTGGTGGTGTCGCCCAGCGTCACGGCCTTGGTTTCGACCGGCGTCGCATAGACGGTGAAGACGGCGAAACCGGCGAGGCCGAGCTGGGTCAGCATCGTGATGACCGTGCCCGCCATGCGGCCCCACATCATGCCGTCCATGCCGATCGCATGCAGGATGCGCCCGATCAGATAGAGCGCGCCGACGGCCCACAGCCAGGTCGTGGGACCAGTGGCGAGTTCGATCAGCGCGAGCAGGATCAGCACCACGGCGGTATTTTCGACAAAATTGCTGTGCGCGCGCATGCGGCGGATGACGCGGTCGTTGCCGCCGTCGCCGATCGACACTTTTTCCTGCCCGCGCACGCGCCCGACGCGCATCATGAGCCAGATATTCAGGATCGCCGCCCCCGCGGCCATCGTCAGGCTGATCGGCAAGATGATCATATCGCTTCCCCCATATCGTTGGCCGGGACGCTCGCCCGGCGGTGCGCGAGATGTGGCATTGCCGCGGGCTTGGGGCAAGGACCGTCGAAAGCCCCGCTCGGGGCTTGCCTTTGCGGGCAAAAACGCTATAGCCCCGCCCGATCCGGCACCCGACACCATCTGGCGTTGAGGCACCCTTCGGCGGAAGATTTTCCTGTCATTTCAGGCAGGTTTGGGCTTCGGCGCGGCGGGCGGGCCAGTCATTCCCGGCGACGGGGGCGACAAATCCGGGTATGCCGATTCGTATAAACATTTGAATAAGCAGGAAATATCATGGCCGTCCCCAAGCGAAAAACCTCGCCCTCGAAGCGCGGCATGCGTCGCAGCCACGACAGCCTGAAGGTCGAAGCCTATCAGGAATGCCCGAACTGCGGCGAGCTCAAGCGCCCGCACAACCTCTGCAATGCCTGTGGCCATTACAATGGCCGCGAAGTGGTGTCGGTCGGCGCATAAACATTAGCCGGAGGGCGTCGAAATGGCACTGACACCGCGAATCGCGATCGATGCGATGGGCGGTGACGTCGGCGTGCGCGTGATGTGCGCCGGCGCCGCCATGGCGCGCCACCGGCACGACGGCCTGCGCTTCCTGCTCGTCGGTGACGAGGTGCAGATCAAGGCCGCGCTCGAAAACCACCCGAATCTGCGCGCCGCGTCGGACATCATCCACACCGATGGTGTCGTCACCGGCGACGACAAGGTCGCCCAAGCGCTGCGCAAGGCCAAGACCAGCTCGATGGGGCTGGCGATCGACGCGGTGAAACGCGGCGACGCCGGCGGCGCGCTGTCGGCGGGCAACACCGGCGCGCTGATGGCGATGGCGAAGCTGGCGCTGCGCACGATGCCCGGGATCGACCGGCCGGCGCTCGCGGCACTGTTGCCGACGCTCGGCGCCAACGACGTCGTCATGCTAGACCTGGGCGCCAACACCGAGTGCGACGCCAACAACCTGACGCAATTCGCGGTGATGGGCGCGGCCTATGCGCGCACCGCGATGGGGCTCGAACGACCGCGTGTTGCGCTGCTCAACATCGGCACCGAGGAACTGAAGGGCACCGACGAGATTCGCGACGCCGCCGCGCTGCTGCGCGAGGCCAAGGGCCTGCCGATGGAATTCGCCGGCTTCATCGAGGGCGACAAATTGTCGCGCGGCGACGTCGACGTCATCGTCCATGACGGTTTTTCGGGCAATATCGCGCTCAAGACGATCGAGGGGACCGCGCGCTTCGTCACCGATCTGTTGCGCCGCGCCTTCACTTCGTCGACGCGCTCGAAGATCGGTTTCCTGATCTCGCGCCCGGCGACCGAATTGCTGCGCCATCATCTAGATCCGAACAATCATAATGGTGCGGTGTTCCTGGGCCTCAACGGCGTGGTGCTGAAGAGCCATGGCAGCGCCGATGCCAAGGGCGTGGCCAACGCCGTGCATCTGTGCGCCGAACTGGTCGAGAAGGACATCACGCGCCAGGTGACCGAAGATCTCGCCAATTTCAGCGGCCACGCACCGGCATGACCCTGCGCGCGATATTGGCCGGCACCGGCTCGGCGCTGCCGCGCACGCGCGTGTCGAACGCCGAACTGGCGGAGCGCGTCGATACCAGCGACGAATGGATCGTCGAGCGCACCGGCATCCGCTTTCGCCATATCGCCGAACCCGACGAGACGACCGCGACGCTGGGCGCCGCGGCGGCGCAGGAAGCGCTGAAGGCTGCGGGCCTTGATGCGTCGGATATCGGCCTGATCATCGTCGCGACCGCGACCCCCGACAACACCTTTCCGGCGAGCGCCACCAAGGTGCAGGCGATCCTCGGCTCGCCCGATTGCATCGCCTTCGACGTCGCCGCGGTCTGCTCGGGCTTTCTCTACGCCGTGTCGGTCGCCGATTCGATGCTGCGCACGGGTGCGGCCAAGCATGCGCTGGTGATCGGCAGCGAGACCTTCAGCCGCATCCTCGACTGGGAGGATCGCACGACCTGCGTCCTGTTCGGCGACGGGGCTGGCGCGATCGTGCTGTCGGCTGAGGATGTCGATGACGACCGCGGCATCCTCGCGACCCGGCTCCATGCCGAGGGCAAATATTCGGGCATGCTCTATGTCGACGGCGGCCCTTCGACCACGGGCACGGTCGGCCATGTCCGGATGCAGGGCCGCGAAGTGTTCCGCCACGCGGTGACCAACCTCGCCTCGGTGCTGGGCGAGGTGATGGCCGATGTCGGGCTGTCGGCGGACCAGATCGACTGGGTCGTGCCGCATCAGGCGAACAAGCGGATCATCGACGCGACCGCGAAAAAGCTGGGCCTGCCGCCCGAACGCGTCGTGCTGACCGTCGACCAGCATGCCAATACGTCGGCGGCGTCGGTGCCGCTGGCGCTCGACCTCGCGGTGCGCGACGGGCGCATCAAGCGCGGCGACCTCGTCGTGCTCGAGGCGATGGGCGGCGGCTTTACCTGGGGCGCTGCGGTCCTGCGCGTCTGATAAAGCGTCCGTCGCTTTAACTTCTCCGCCCATCCGTTTCAGTTTGGCGGATTAATTCGCTTTTGTTACATATCCTGTCAGGGACTCGTAGCGGTGGGGGACCGGCGAGGCCCGAACAGGTATGGCTTCGTCACGGGAGGGACAATCATGGCGGCAGGGACTCTTACTCGCGCGGACATTGCGGCGCGGATCAATCATGTGGTCGGATTGTCGCGCAACGAGTCGGCGACGATCGTCGAATCGATCCTCGATCATATGTCCGACGCGCTCGCCGAGGGCCAGAATGTGAAGATTTCGGGATTCGGCACCTTCGTGCTGCGCGACAAGGCGCAGCGCATCGGCCGCAATCCCAAAACCGGGGTCGAAGTGCCGATCCTGCCGCGCCGCGTGATGACCTTTCGTGCCAGCCAGTCGATGCGCGGACGCGTGGCGGGCGGCTAGTCATGGCAGTCGATGACGGCGGCAAGGCCGACGGCGCCATGCTCGCGATCGGCGAGCTGGCGGACCGTATCGGCGTGCCCACGCATGTCCTGCGCTATTGGGAAACGCGTTTTCCCGAGCTGAAGCCGCTGCAACGCTCGGGCAAGCGCCGCTATTACCGCGCCGCCGATGTGGCGCTGGCGGGCAGGATCCACGAATTGCTGCACGTGAAGGGCTATACGGTCGAGGGCGCGCGCAAGGCGCTCGGCGGCAATGGCGGCGGTCCTGACGAGGCGGCACCGATGTTCGCAATGGCTGAGCCGTCGGGCGGTGGCGGCAAGGGGGTATCGGTGCGCGACCTGATCGCGCTGCGCCAGCGACTGGCGGACGCGCTGGAAGACTGAGGCTCAGTCGATCGCCGGGCCCAGCGACGGATCGAGGTCGCGCGGGCGGATGAACGCGACGATTCGCGCTTGCCTCACGTCGAGGTCGCGCCAGTCGGCGATATCGATCTCGAGCCGTGCCAGCGCCGATGTCGGCAATTTTTTCTCGACTTCGGCGCGCAGTTCGTCGTCGGCCTTGTCGGGCACCAGTTCGAGGATCAGATCCTCCAGCCCCGGGTTATGTCCGGCGATCAGCACATGGTCGGCGTCGCGGCCGGTGTCGCGGATCACGTCGATCAGCGTGGCGGCCGACGCCAGATAGATGCGCCGGTCCCAATGCGGCTCGATGGTGTCGAGCCCGGCGGCCGGCTGAAACAGGTCGAGCGTTTCGGTGACGCGCACCGCGGGCGAGGCAAGGATACGGTCGACGGGCAGGGTCTGGCGCTTCAGCCATTGGCCGATCAGGTCGGCGCCGCGCTTGCCGCGGGCGTTGATCGGGCGGTCGAAATCGCGCTCGACGGGGGCATCCCACCCCGATTTGGCATGGCGCAGGATCGTCAGCGTCTTCAAAATATCTCCCTGCGCGCGTCGCGCCATCCCCTTGGTTCTTTGCCTTGTGCCGCAATCTTATGACGGTGAAAAGGCTGGATAGGCGCTTTTTCTGCGTTCGACATTGGCCGCCGCGACATGATTGACCGCCTCGTCGAGGGGCAGGCGGCGGATCGGGGTGCCCGGCGGGAAGGCGGAGAGCAGCCGCGAGGGGAAGCTGGGCGAGAGCATCACGAACTGGCCGAAATCGTCGCTGCGGCGGATCAGCCGCCCGAACGCCTGCGCGATGCGGCCGCGGATCACCATATCGTCGTAGCGCGCCCCGCCCTGCGCGGCGCGGCGCGCGGCGTGGAGGATCGTCGGGCGTGGCCAAGGCACGCCCTCCATCACGACGAGGCGCAGCGAATCGCCGGGCACGTCGACACCGTCGCGCAAGGCATCGGTACCGAGCAGCGAGGCGTGCGGGTCGGCGCGGAAAATGTCGACGAGGGTGCCGGTCTCGAGCGGATCGACATGCTGCGCGTAGAGTGGCAGGCCTGCGCGCGCGAGCCGGTCGGCGATGCGCGCATGGACGATGCGCAGCCGCCGGATCGCGCTGAACAGCCCCAATGCGCCGCCGCCGGACGCCTCGATCAGCCGGCTGTAGGCGCCGGCGAGCGCGGGCAGGTCGCCGCGCGCGATGTCGGTGACGATGATGACTTCGGACTGGTGCGCATAGTCGAAAGGGCTGGGCACCGCGAAATGCTGGACCCCGCCGTCCATATGCCGCGCGCCGGTGCGGATATCGGCGTCGTGCCAATCGGGGCCGCCGCGCAGCGTTGCTGAGGTGACGAGCACGCCGTGCGCAGGGCGATAGACGATGTCGGCGATCGGCTTGGCGGGATCGAGCCAGTGGCGGTGCATGCCGGCATCGACCTCGCGCCCGTCGATGCGGTTCACCGCGAGCCAGTCGACGAAATCGGGATCGGCGGGCCCGCCGACACGACCGAGCAGCGAGAGCCAGGCACCCAAAGTGTCGATACGATTGCCGAGGCTGTGCCGCGCGCCATCGACGCGCGCGCGCGCCTGTCCGTCGAGCCAGTCGGGCGGGTCCTCGATCAGCGCGTCGAGGCGCTTGCCGAGCGCCATCAGCGGACGCAGCACCGCCTCGACCGCGTCGCTCGCGCTTGCCGCGGCGGCGACCAGATCGGCGTCGGGATCGGCGAGTTCGGTTTCGAGGCCATAACCGCTGTCGCCCCCCTTGGCATCGACCCCGCGCGCATAGACCTGGCTGCGTACCGCCGCGAGCAGGCGCTCGACCGCGCCCCAGGGCGCATTTTCCGCCAGCCGCGCGAGCCAGCCGTCGCCGGGGAGTTCGCCCGCGGCGTGGATCGCCGCCTGGATCGCCTTGTCGCCCGCCTCGTCATAGCTTGCGACATCGGCGAGCCGCGCTGCGAGGCCGCGCCGCCGACCGCGCGACTTGCCCTCGGGACCGAGGATCCAGCGACGGATCTCGATCGCTTCCTGCCCGGTCAGCGCGGCGGCGAACATGCTGTCGGCGGCGTCCCACAGATGATGGCCCTCGTCGAAGATCAGCCGCGTCGCCGGCGCCCCGCCGTCGCGCGGGCGCGCGGCCTGCACCATCGTCAGCGCATGGTTGGCGATGACGATGTCGGCCTGTCCGGCGGCGCGCGCCGAGCGTTCGATGAAGCATTTCCTGAAATGTGGGCACCCCGCATAGATGCACTCGCCGCGCCGGTCGGTCAGCGCGGTGGTGCCGTTGCGGCGGAACAGCGCGGGGAGCCAGCCGGGGAGGTCGCCGCCGACCATGTCGCCGTCGCGGCTGTAGGCGGCCCAGCGCGCGACGAGCTGCGCGAGGATCGCGGCGCGGCCTGAAAAGCCGCCCTGCAGCGCATCCTCGAGGTTGAGCAGGCAGAGATAATTTTCGCGGCCCTTGCGCACGACGACCTTTTCGCGGTGCGTTACGGGGTCGGGATAGAGTTTCTCGGTCTCACGCGCGAGTTGGCGTTGCAGTGCCTTGGTGAAGGTCGAGATGCACAGCGCGCCCGCCGACTGGTCGATCCATTGCTTGGCGGGGGCGAGATAGCCCAAAGTCTTGCCGATCCCCGTGCCCGCTTCGGCGACGAGCATCTGCGGCGCGTCCTTGCGTTCGCGCGCGGCGAAGATGGCGGCGGTGGCGCGGGCGTAATCCTGTTGCCCGGTGCGGCGTTCGGCGCCGTCGCCGGTCAGCCGGTCGAGCCGCGCGGTGACGTCGTCGGCGTGGATCGTCACCTGGCGCGGCTGGCTGCGCGGCGGCGCCTCCTCCCATTCGGGCAGGCGGGCGAACAGCCAGCGTTCGTCGCGCTCGGGCGCGGCCTGGCGCTGGATGAGCACCGCCCAGGGCCAGCGTTGACGGGCGAGCGCCTGCAGGCCGTGCCAGGCGCCCTCGCGTTCGGCCCAGTCGGGATCGTCGAGGCTCGCGAGCATCGCGGCGGCGGCGTGCGGCAGGAAGGCGGCGACGTCGGCTTCGGTTTCCGGAGCTTCGAGGCCGAGCGCCGTGGCGAGGCCGGCGGGCGTGGGTACGGCAAAGCGCGCCGGATAGAGGAAAGCGAAAAGCTCGAGCAGGTCGAGTCCCGACAGGTCGGGATAGCCGAGCCGGTCGCCGGTGAGCGGCGCGCCGAGCAGGATATGCGGGGTGCCCGCGACGGCGGCAATCGCCTCGCCGCGATCGACCCGCCGCGCCCGGCCTTGCGCATCGGCGAGCCAGATGCCGACATGGCTCGCATGGATCGCGGGCAGGGGGAGGGGGGCGGCCATAGCCGCAGGGTAGGGACAAAAGAGGAACGCGGCAAGGGTGGGGGTGACGAAGAGGGGCAGACCGCCCTTTATTTCCATTCGTGTCGAGCGAAGTCGAGACACCTATGCGGAGCGCATGCCTTCGCGTGTCTCGACTTCGCTCGACACAAACGGGATTGATAGCGCAGTTCGTGCTCTCGGGCGTGAATCCGCCCTCCGAGGTTCAGTTCAACCCGCGCCGCCCGAACGTCACCGGACGCATGGAGCGAAACACCTGCGGCGGTTCGCTCGGCCAGGCGCCGCGGGCGCGGTCGAGGGCGTTGTAGAGCGGGCCGTCGACCAGTTCATAAGGGAAACGCACCCCCATGCGGTCGACCTCGGTCCACATAACGATCGCATAGACCGTCTGCCCGGCATAATGGATCTCGCAGCGCGAGCGCACCGGCAGGATCACGCCGCCCTCGATCCGCGCGCCGCCTTCCGACAGGTCGGTGATCCGGCCCTCGACCATGTTGAGCACGCCGTTGACGACGACGTCGATCGACACGGCTGTACGGGCGTGCTGGCGCGGGCTGTGGGGGGTGCTGGTCATCATGCGCCGAGGCTAGGCAAAGATGGTAAATTTTCCGGTAACGATGTCCGACCGAGCTGATGGTCGGAGGACCATATTGCCAGAGCGCGCGGGGGATGGTTTACCCCGGACGATGGTCCGCCCGATCCTCCTTTATGGCATCGCGCTCGCGGCGGCGGCTTTCCTGCTGGAATGGCTGAATTACAAGCATGTCGTGCATCGCTGGTCGACCGAATTCTATGTCGTCTGCATCGCGGCGGTGTGCGTCGCGCTCGGCATCTGGGTCGGCAACCGGCTGACCGCGCGACCGCGCGCGCCGTTCGCGCGCAACGAGGCGGCGATCGCGGCGCTGGGGCTCAGCGCACGCGAATATGAGGTGCTGGAAATGCTGGCGGCGGGCCATGCCAACAAGGTGATCGCGCGCCAGCTCGACATCTCGCCGAACACGGTGAAGACGCATGTCGCGCGCGTTTACGAGAAGCTGGAGGTCGCCAGCCGCACCCAGGCGGTGCAGCGTGCGCAGGCGCTCGACATCTTGCCGTAAAATCGGGCGATAGCATCCCAATCACCCATTTGGGCGATGGATTTCGTCCGTTGTTCTGGCGCATCGCGCATGGCATCCATCCTTTGGGGAGAAGAGACATGGGCAGGATTATTGCGGTTTACGGCGCCATCGCGGGCGTCATCGTCGTCATCGGCATGCAGATCAGCATCGCGGTCGTCACCGATCACGGCACGATGGGCATGGTCGCGGGCTATCTGTCGATGCTGGCGGGAATGATCTTCGTTTTCATCGGTGTGAAGCGCTATCGCGACATCGAGCGGGGCGGGGTGATCAGTTTCTGGAAGGCGCTGTCGATCGGGCTGGGCATCTCGTTCGTCGCGGCGCTTTTCTACGTGCTGAGCTGGGAGGTCTATATGTGGCAGACCGGCGGCACCTTCATGACCGACTATATCGCCAGCAGCATCGACGACATGCGGGCGGCGGGCAAATCGGCGGCGGAGATCGCGAAATTTCAGGTCGAGATGAACGCCATGGCCGAGCAGTACAAGAACCCGGCATTCCGCATGGCGCTGACCTTCATGGAGATATTGCCGGTGGCGCTGCTGGTGTCGCTGATCTCCGCTGCGGTGCTGCGCAAGAGCAGCGTGCTGCCGGCGGTGCAAACACGGGGGTGAGTGTCAACGATCCTCCCCCAACGGGGGAGGGGGCCACCCGTAGGGTGGTGGAGGGGTACGGGAGGCTATACGTAGCGCTCGACTGCACGTGCCCCTCCACCAGCTTCGCTGGTCCCCCCCCCGTTCCGGGGAGGATCGTGGCAGCCCGCTCCGCACTTTTGCCTTTCGCGCGGCCGCCGCTTGCCGCTATGGGGCGCTGCCATGACCGATTTGCACCTTCATCCTTCGCTGCGCGAACCCGCGCAAACGTCCAAGGCCTGGCCGTTCGAGGAAGCGCGCAAGCTGGTGAAACGCTATCCGCAGGGAAAGCCCGGCGGCGATCCGGTACTGTTCGAGACCGGCTATGGCCCGTCGGGCCTGCCGCATATCGGCACGTTCAACGAAGTGCTGCGCACGACGATGGTGCGGCGCGCCTATGAGACGCTGACCGGCGGCGCGGCGACGCGGCTCGTCGCGTTCAGCGACGACATGGACGGGCTGCGCAAGGTGCCCGACAATGTGCCGCAAAAGGAAATGCTGACCGCGCACCTCGGCAAGCCGTTGACCGACATTCCCGATCCGTTCGGAAAGTACGACAGTTTTGCGCATCATAACAATGCGATGCTGCGCGAGTTTCTCGACCGTTTCGGCTTCGATTACGAGTTCGTCAGCTCGACCGAACGCTACAAGTCGGGGGCGTTCGACGAGGCGCTGAAGAATGTCCTGCGCCACAATCAGGACATCCTCGACATCATGCTGCCGACGCTGCGTGCCGAGCGCGCGGCGACCTATTCGCCGATCCTGCCGGTCAGCCCGAAGTCGGGCGTGGTGCTGCAGGTGCCGGTTACCGTGGTCGATGCCGACAAGGGCCTCGTGTCGTTCGAGGACGAGGGCGAGACGATCACCCATTCGATCCTGTCGGGCGGCGCCAAGCTGCAATGGAAGGTCGACTGGGCGATGCGCTGGGTCGCCCTGAGCGTCGATTACGAGATGTACGGCAAGGATCTGACCGACAGCGGCACGCAGTCGGGCAAGATCGCGCGCGCGCTGGGCGGGCAGAAGCCCGAAGGGCTGATCTATGAGATGTTCCTCGACGAAAAGGGCGAGAAGATTTCGAAATCGAAGGGCAATGGCCTGTCGATGGAGGAATGGCTGACCTATGGCAGCGAGGAGAGCCTGGCCTTTTTCGCCTATCGCGAGCCCAAGGCGGCCAAGCAGTTGCACATCGGCGTGGTGCCCAAGGCGGTCGACGAATATTTGCAGATGCGCGGCAATTATCCCGCGCAGGAGGGTGACAAGAGGCTCGGCAATCCGGTGCATCATGTCCATGTCGCGCGCGGACAGGATGTGCCGACGACCGAATTGCCGGTGACCTTCGGCTTGCTGCTCAACCTCGTCGGGGTGATGGGCGCCGATGCGTCGAAGGACCAGATCTGGCGCTATCTCGGCCAATATGTCGAGGGTGCGGATGCCGCCACTTATCCGGAACTCGACCGGCTGATCGACAATGCGATGGCGTATAACCGCGACTATGTCGCGCCGACGCTGAAGCGCCGCAAGCCGGCGGGCGGCGAGGAGGCGGCGCTCGCCGAGCTCGACGCGAAGCTGGCGGCCTTGCCGACGGACGCCTCGGCCGACGATATCCAGAATATCGTGTATGAGATCGGCAAGAACGAAGCCTATGGTTTTGAAAACCTGCGCGATTGGTTCAAGGCGCTGTACGAAACCCTGCTCGGGTCGAGTGCCGGGCCGCGCATGGGCAGCTTCATCGCCCTGTTCGGAATCGAGAACACGCGGCGGCTGATTGCGGAAGCGCTGGCAGCGTGAGAAGCCCTCCCACTCCGTTCGTCCCGAGCGAAGTCGAGGGGCGCAATGCGCGGCGCCAAACGGTCTCGACTTCGCTCGACACAAACGGAGTGCGGGGGACAGCGCGTTGATCGAAATCTTCACCACCGGCGGCACGATAGACAAGGTCTATTTCGACGCGCTCAGCGAGTTCCAGATCGGCCCGGCGGCGATCCCCGACATGCTGCGCGAGAATAATGTCCATGTCCCGCACCGCGTCACGCAGCTGATGCGCAAGGACAGCCTGGAGCTGGACGATGCTGATCGCGCGGCGATCCGGGCTGCGGTCGAGGCGAGCGGTGCGGCGCACATTCTGGTCACCCATGGCACCGACACGATGGTCGTCACCGGCCGCGTGCTGGCGGGTATCCCCGGCAAGACGATCGTGATGACCGGCGCGATGCAGCCCGCATCGGTGCGCGCGAGCGATGCCGAATTCAACGTCGGCTTCGCGCTCGCGGCGGCGCAGATCCTGCCGCCCGGGGTCTATATCGCGATGAACGGCATGATCTTCGACCCCGCGACGACCGAAAAGGATCGCGCGGCGGGGCGTTTCGTCGCGGGCGCCGCGTAACCTTTTCGGTGGGCGTCCGAATAGTCGGAGGGAGGGTCATCGGACGCCTCCCTCAGCTATGGAGGACGAATTCATGAACAACAGCAAACTCGCCGGCCTGGTCGCCGCATCCGCCACCGCGCTTGCGCTCGCGGGCGCCGCCTTTGCCGCCGATGCCCCGGCGGGCAGCTCGGGCAAGGCGGTCGGCGCGAACGACACGGTCCATTGCTATGGCGTCAACAGCTGCAAGGGCACCGCCGACTGCAAGACCGCGACCAACGAATGCAAGGGCCAGAATGGCTGCAAGGGCCATGGTTTCAAGGCGGTCGCCGCCGCGAAATGCCTGAAGGACGGCGGCGTCATCGGCGACATCGGCTGATCCGGATCGCGTCCCGCGCGGCGGCGCGCCGCCGCGCGGGAAGGATTTTCATTCACCTGTGACCGAGATCATGCCAAAACCCTCCCGGGTCGTGTGACAAAGGCCAAGGGGCAGCGATTCGCCCCACCTTTATCTTCGTTATCAACGGGAAGGACGATCTCATGACCAAGAATAAACTCGCCGGACTCATCGCCGCATCGGCGACCGCGCTCGCCCTGTCGGGTGCCGCCGTCGCCGGCGAAGCCCATGGCGCCAAGAAGGTCGGCGCGAACGACGAAGTCAAATGTTACGGCCTGAACAGCTGCAAGGGCACCTCGGATTGCAAGACCGAAGCCAGCTCGTGCAAGAGCGCGTCGGGCTGCAGCACCGCGGGCAACGACTGCAAGGGCGCCAATGCCTGCAAGGGCCAGGGCTTCAAGAAGGTCGCGGCCTCCAAATGCCTGGCCGACGGCGGCAAGATCGGCTGATTTCGGTTGCGGCAGGTGCGGCCGCGCCGCACCTGCTCGACTGAATGGAATAAATATGGATTGCAAGACCGCCCCGTCGCCCGGCTTCGGCCTCGGTCTGCGGCCCGACCATTATCCGGCGTTCCTGGCCGCGCCACAGCCGGTCGACTGGCTGGAAATCATCTCCGAAAATTACATGGTGCCCGGCGGCAAGCCGCTGGCGATGCTCGATGCCATCCGCGCCGACTATCCGATGGTGATGCACGGCGTGTCGCTGTCGATCGGGTCCGACGAGCCGCTGGACATGGACTATCTGGCCGATCTGAAGGCGCTGGCGGCGCGGGTCGAACCCCTGTGGATTTCGGACCATCTCTGCTGGACCGGGATCAACGCGCACAACAGCCATGATTTGCTGCCCTTGCCCTATGACGCCCCGGCGCTCGACTGTGTCGTCGGCAATATCGCGCGGGTGCAGGACTATCTCGGCCGCCGCATCCTGATCGAAAATCCGTCGAGCTATGTGACCTTCCGCTCGTCGGACCGCAGCGAATGGGAATTCCTCGCCGAAATGGCCGAGCGCGCCGACTGCCTGCTGCTGCTGGACGTCAACAATATCTATGTCAGCGCGCGCAACCATGGTTTCGACCCGCTCGAGTATCTCGCGGGCCTGCCGGGGGACCGCATCCAGCAGATCCACCTCGCGGGGCACAGCGACATGGGCGACTATGTCATCGACACCCACGACGCCGACGTCTGCAACGCGGTGTGGGAGCTTTATGGGCGGGCGTTGGCGATGGTCGGTCCGGTTGCGACGATGATCGAGCGCGACGACGATATTCCGCCGCTGGGCGACGTGATCGCCGAACTCGACCGCGCCCGGGCGCTCGCCGCGCGGGTGCTGGAGCCGGTGCATGGCTGAGGCGCTGCGCGCGGTGCAGGCCCTTTTCCTCGCCGGGGTGACCGGCGGCGATGCCGGGGCCGAGGCGCTGATCGTCGACGACAACCGCGTCGGCGCGGCGCGGCGGCTCGACATCTATCGCAACAATTACCGCGCCAGCCTGACGGGGGTACTCGCCGACCATTTCGAGCGCGTCCATGCCTGGCTCGGCGACGACCAGTTCGACAATGTCGCCGGGGCCTATATCGACCGGCACCCATCGCGGACGCGCAATTTGCGCCATTATGGCGAGGAATTTCCGGCGTTTCTGGCGCATCATTATCCCGACGACGGCGAACTGGCCGAACTGGCGGCGCTCGATTGGGCGCTGCGGGGGTCGTTCGATGCTGCCGATGCGGTGCCGCTCGATGCGGAACAGGTGGACTCGCTCCGCGACGACTGGATCGAGCGGCCGCTGATGCTGCATCCCTCGGCGCAATTGCTGACCCAGCACCACAATAGCCGGGCGATCTGGAGCGCGCTCGATGCGGACGAAACGCCGCCCGATGCGGCGCCGCTCGCCGGTCAGCTAATATTGCTGGTGTGGCGTCTTGGCACGCAATCGCAATTTCGCACTCTGGGGGACGACGAGGCGCGGGCGTTGAGGATGCTCGCCGCGGGCGCCAGCTTCACCGATCTCAGCGTCGAGGCAATCGACCGGCTCGGCGAGGCCGCCGCGATGGAGGCGCTGGCGGGCTGGCTTGGCCGCTGGCTTGCCGACGAAGTGCTGATCCTCGCCGATTAGGCGCGAACCGCAGTCACTTGCCGCAAGACGCTGAGATAATTGGGCGCGATCGTCATCTCGCCGTGCCGCCCCGCGCGCGCCAGCGCGGCATGGACCTCTGGCAACCGGTAACAGGGCACGCCCATGAACAGATGATGCTCGGCGTGATAATTAACCCAGTAGGGCGCGACCGTCGCACGCGCGAGCCAGCCGGCGCGGGTGGTGCGGGCGTGGGTGAAGGGATCGTCGCTGCCGGTCGTCGTGCAGGCATGTTCGGCGATGTTGCGGACGCGCAGATAGAGCTGGAAGGTCGTGGCGAGGCCCGCAAGCCAGAGCAGCCAGGGCGTCCAGCCGTAGAGGACGAGCGATGCGCCGAGCAGCACGGCCTGCACGAGCAGGAAACGCCCGACCGCGCGGGTCACCGCCATCGCGCCGGCGGCATCGACCGTCGGTGACGTCATGCCGTCGTCGGATTGCTTGTTGAAGGGCGTGCCCGCCTTGGTGCTCGCCCGTCCCTTCTCAGGCTTCTCGCCGCGCAGCATCGCCCTCAGCCCGACGATCGCGAAGCCGAATTGCGCCATGCGCTGCCTGAAAAAGGTCTGGCCGGTCAGGTCGCGCAGGACCTTGCGCCAGAGGCTGGCGCGCGTGGTCGGAAAGGGTTTCGACAGCGCGAGGTCGGGATCCTCGGGCTGCTGGGTGAATTTGTGGTGCTGCAAATGATAGGTGCGATAGGCGATCAGGTCCGATCCGACGGCGGCCCCGGTGAGCCATTCGCCGAGGAAATTGTTGAGTTTTCGGTTCGGATGCAGCGCGCCATGGGCGGCGTCGTGCATCAGGATCGCGAAACCGAGCTGGCGCCCGCCGACGAGGATGATCGCCGCGAGCCAGGCCAGCGGATTGGCGAGCCAAGCGGCGAGGCCGATCACCGCGATGCTGACGATCCATCCATGCGCGACGAGCCAGATGCCGCGCCAGGGCGAGGCGCGGGTGATCGCGGCCCATTCGGCGCGGTCGAAAAAACGGTCGGGGGGCAGGAGGCGGACGGCGGGCATGGGACGACTATAACCGGTTGCGAAGCAAAACCCAATCCCTCCCATTATGGAGCAAATCCGGGGCTTTGCGGACCGGCGGGATAAGATTTTGGAAACCCCTTTCTGGCACAGATTTCGGCGAGGATCGACATCAGCGGGGACGGCGGTTTGGGTTTGAAGCGGGCCATCGTGCGGCCGGAGAACAGCGATCCGTCATCCGACCAGTCGCTGTTCGATTCGCCGGAGTTCGTGACGCGCCTGACGCGCGTCGCGCAGCTGTGGCATCATGTGCTGGTCAGCCGCGCGCTCGTCTATTTCGCCTGTGCCTTTTTTCCTGGCCTGCCGGGCTTTTTCGATCGGCCCTCGCAATGGCTGCTCCTCGGCATCGGGATCGGCTGCGACCTGGTGCTGACGGTGATCGGCCAGTTGTCGCGCAGCGCGCGCAGCGGCCGGCCGAAGCGTATCGGGCTGTGGTGCGCCGCCTGCATGACCCTGATCGCGCTCGGCACGCTGATGACGAGCATCGCGATGTTTATATCCTCCACGGGCGACGGCACGCTCTATCTCGACGCCTTCGCCGCGATCCGCATCGGCGCGGTGCTGATCGCGGCCGCGGCGGTGGCGATCGCGCGCCCCGCCTTTTTCGCCTTCGCGGGGGCGACCGCGCTCGGCGGTGCGATCGGCAAGGCGTCGATTCCCTTTGCCATCGCGGCGATGATCTTCCTCGTCCTGCTGATCGTCATGGTGCGCGAGGATGTCCGCCACGAACGGCGCAGCGGCCGCGCCAAGGCGCGGCAGATCAGCGACCAGCAGCGCGCGCTCAACCTGATGCGCGATTTCGAGCGCGCCGGGCGCGGCTGGTTCTGGGAAACCGACCGCCACGGCCAGCTTGTCTACATCTCGCCGACGGTCGCGGCGAAGCTGGGGCGCCCGCTCGCCGAGCTGACCGGCAAGCCCTTCACCGACATCATCCAGAAACGGCTCGGCAAGGATGAGAGCGAGGAGCGCACTTTGGGCTTCAGCCTGTCGTCGCGCACCCCGTTCAAGGAGCTGACGGTGCAGGCGGCGGTGCCGGGCGAGGAGCGCTGGTGGTCGATCTCGGGCCATCCGATCAGCAACGAACTCGGCAATTTCCAGGGCTTTCGCGGCAGCGGCACCGATCTTACCGAAAAGAAGAAGTCCGAGCGCGAGATCAACCAGCTCGCGCGCTACGACGTGCTGACCGGGCTCGCCAACCGGCTCCACATCACCGATCTGCTCGAACGCGCGCTGAAGAACCATATCGGCCAGCCGCAGCCGTGCGCGATGATGCTGATGGACCTCGACCGCTTCAAGGCGGTGAACGATACGCTCGGCCATCCGGTCGGCGACCAGTTGCTGCAACAGGTCGCGGCGCGGCTGACCCAGATCATCGGCGACCGCGGTCAGGTCGGACGCCTCGGCGGCGACGAATTCCAGATCGTGCTGCCGCAGATCACCCACGCCGACAAGCTCGCCAACATCGCCAATGCGATCATCCTCAGCATCGCCAAGCCCTTTTCGATCGAGGGCGAACAGGTGCGGGTGGGATCGTCGATCGGCATCGCGGTTTCCGATGGGGCGGGGGTGTCGGCATCGGCGCTGGTGCGCAACGCCGACCTGGCGCTTTACGCCGCCAAGGATGCCGGGCGCGGCGTCTATCGTTTCTATGCCGATGCGATGCACAACCAGGCGAGCGAGCGCAAGGCGATCGAGGATGCGCTGCGCGACGCGCTCGCCAAGGACGAACTCAAGCTCGTCTATCAGCCGATCGTCGACGTCGCGAGCGAGCGGGTCTCGGGATTTGAGGCTCTAATCAGGTGGCAGCGCGGCAGCGGCGACGCGATCAGCCCGGCGAAGTTCATCCCCATCGCCGAGGAATCGAACCTGATCATCCCGATCGGCGAATGGATCGTCCGATCGGCCTGCGCGGCGATCGCCGAGCTTGGCGCCGGATATCGTGTCGCGGTCAACGTCTCGCCGCGCCAGTTCGCCAACGACAAATTGCCCGCGACGATCATGAGCGCGGTGTCGGCGGCGGGCATCCGCCCCGAGCAGCTCGAGCTCGAGATCACCGAAGGCGTATTCCTCGACGAAAGCCCCGAAAATCTGGAGATGTTCCAGCGGTTGAAGCGCACCGGCGTGCGCCTCGCGCTCGACGATTTCGGCACCGGCTATTCGGCGCTTGGCTATCTGAAAAAGGCGCCGTTCGACAAGATCAAGATCGACCAGAGCTTCGTGCGCGGTGCCGCCGACAGGAGCAGCATGAACGCCGCGATCATCTCGTCGATCGTCGGGCTGGCGGCGGCGCTCAAGATGGAGACGACGGCCGAGGGGGTCGAGACGCACGACGACCTCGACCTGATCCGCGGCCTCGGGTGCAGCCATGTCCAGGGCTATATCTATGGCAAGCCGATGACGCTGGCCGAGGCGCTGGCGCTGCTGCGCGGGGGCGAGGGCCGGGTCGTGGCGCAGGGCTACAAGAGCGCGCGCGAGGCGCGCAGTCGCACCTTCCGTACCATCCAGGTCGAAAGCGGCAGCCATCGCTATGAGGCGATCGTCCGCAATGTGTCGACGCGCGGCGCGATGATCGAGGGGCTGTGGAACGTGCCGCAGGGAACGCGCTTCCGGCTCGAATTCGGCCCCGAACTGACCCTCGACGCCGAGGCGCGCTGGTCGGAGGAGAACCGCGTCGGGGTGCAATTCGCGCAGGCGGTCGAGATCACGACGCTGATCGGCGGCACGGCATCGGCGCCGGCGGGCCGGCCGCGGATCGACCGGGCCGCTTGATCCGGCGTTAGTCGGCAATCCGCCCGCGCGCCATCACCCAGTCGATCTTTTCGAGGATGCGTACATCGGTCAGAGGATCGCCGGAGACCGCGATCATATCGGCGGACATGCCCGGCGCGATGCGGCCGATTTCGCCGTCCAGCGACAGGACTTTGGCTGCCACCGTCGTTGCGCTGGCGAGCGCCTCGCGCGGGGTCAGGCCGTTGGCGACGAGCAGCGCGAATTCGCCGCCGTTGCGGCCATGTTCGAACACCCCGGCGTCGGTGCCGAAGGCGACGGGCACGCCGAGCGCCTTGGCACGGGTCACCGCCTTGCCGACGCTGCCCATCGTCATGCGGACCTTTTCCTCGACGGTCGGGGTATAGATGCCCTTGCCGAGCCGTTCCTTGACCCCCTCGAACGCCATCAGCGTGGGCACGAGATAGGTGCCCTTGGCCTTCATCACCTTCAGCGCCGCATCGTCGGCGAAGGTGCCATGTTCGATCGAATCGATCCCCGCGGCGGCGGCATCCTCGATCCCGCGCGCGCCATGCGCATGCGCCATGACCTTGAGGCCCAGCGAGTGAGCGGTCGCGGCGATGCTGTCGAGTTCGGCCCTGCTGAAATGACCCTCGAGCCCGCGGCCCTGCTGCGACAACACGCCGCCGGTCGCGGTGATCTTGATGACGTCGGCGCCGGCGCGCGACGCCTTGCGGACCTTTTCGGCGCATTCGATCGCGCCGGTGCAGGTATAGCCCTGGTCGAGCACGCCATGGACATCCTCGCGAAAGCCGGTGACGTCGCCATGACCGCCGATGATCGACAGCGCCGGACCCGCGGCGACGATGCGCGGCCCCTGGATGAACCCGGCGGCGGTGCCGCGGCGCAGCGCAAAGGCGCTATATTGCGCCGACCCCGCCTCGCGCACCGTGGTGAAGCCCGCGCGCAGCGTGATGCCGGCGTTCTTGGCACCGACGACGACGCCCCATTCGTCGGGATCGACCGCCTCGCTGCGATAATCGCCGCCGGGGTCGCCGGTCAGATGGACATGGAGGTCGATGAGGCCGGGGAGCAGGGTCTTGTCGCCAAGATCGACGATCTCGGCATCGGCGGGGGCGGGGGTACGGCCCGAGATGATCGACACGATGCGGTCGTCGGCGACGGTGACCGTCGAGGCGCCGAGCGCCGGCTTGTCGGCGTCGGTGATGACGTGTCCGGCATAGATGACGACGGTCTTGGCGTGCGCCGCACTGCCCAACAGCGCGAGCGTCGCCGCGGCAACGAGTCCGAGTTTACGCATCCGATTTTCCCCTGCTTTATTACGCCATGGTGGCGCGACGCGCGGGGGAGGGCAAGCGCATAAAAAAGGGGCTGGCGAACCAGCCCCTCAGTTTGTCGTCTGATAACCGAAAGGATATTACCAGAAGAAATCGTAGATCACGTCGACCACTTCGCCGTTGTACGTATCGACGAGCAGTGCGTCGTTGTAATAGCGCACCCAGCGGTAGCCGCCGTAGGCGGGCGGCAGGCTGTAATAGCCGGGGTCGTTGATCCAGTAGCGCGAGCTGTAGAACAGCGAGTTCAGGCTGAAGCCGATGCCGAACCGCGTATATTGATGGTTGCGGTACGGCGAATAATAGCTGCCGAGGCGGTAGCGGTTGCCGTAGCGCTGGCGGGAATCGCGCCAGTTATAGCGGTTGTCGTTGCGCCAACCGCGGTTCCAGTTGTCGCGCCGGTCGTTGTCGCGATAGCGGCGGTCGACATAGCCGTTCCGGTCGCGGTCATACCGGCGATCGACGCGGTTGTTGTCGTTGCGATCCCAGCGGCGATCGAGGTCGCCGTTGCGATTGCGGTCGTAGCGCCGGTCGACCTGGCCATTGCGGTTGCGATCCCACTGGCGATCGACCTGGCCGTTGCGGTTGCGATCCCACTGGCGATCGACGCGGCCGTCGCGGTTGCGATCATAGGTGCCGCGGTTGCGATCATAGGTGCCGCGGTTGCCGTCATGCCGCTGGGTCTGGCCTTGACCCTGCCACTGCTGGCGCTGCGCCTGGTCGCCACGATTGCGGTTGTCCGACCAGTCGCGGCGCTGCGGCTGCTGGACCGCCTGACGCTGCGGTTGCTGGCGCTCGAATTGCGGGCGCTGACGTTCCATCTGCGGGCGCGGCGCCGCCTGCGGCTGGCGATGAGCTTGCGGACGCTGGCCGCGCTGGTCGCCGCCACCGCGGTTGCCGCGATAGCCGCCGTGATTGCCGCCGTCGCCGCGTTGCGCGATCTGCTGACCCTCGCGCGCCTGCGCGAAGGTCGGCGCCACCGGGGTGAGCATCGTCGCGGCGATCAGCAACCCTCCAATCAACTTCTTCATAATCTGTCTCCGAACACGGGTCCCATGGGCGGCGGGCAGCCGACCGGGAAGATGAAGAGATAGTTACCGGCGACAAGATGAGTCACGGCTGAACCATCATGTTGCCTGCGGTTCAGCTAGATGAACGGATGTGAAGGATTAGCGTTCCGAAGTTTAGCGTTCCGGTGGGGCGCGCATCGCGGGCACGGCTTCGGCGGCATCCTGCGGGCGAATGCCAGGCGGCGGCGCGGCGGCGATACGCTCCTCGCCGCGCAGCACGCGGCCGGCGCGGCGGATCGCGGTGCGAATGCGCGGATAGGTGCCGCAGCGGCAGATGTTGGTCATCGCCGCGTCGATCTCGGCATCGCTGGGGTTGCTGTTGGTGCGCAGCAAGGCCGCCGCCGCCATGATCATGCCCGACTGGCAGAAACCGCATTGCGGCACCTGTTCGGCGACCCACGCCTGCTGCACCGGATGGCTGCGGTCGCGGGTCAGCCCCTCGATCGTGGTGACGAAGCGGCCCTCGCATTCGGCAATCGTCACCAGGCAGCTGCGGATTGCCTCACCGTCGATATCGACGGTACAGGCGCCGCAGTCGCCGGTGCCGCAGCCATATTTGGTGCCGGTCAGGTTCGACGCGTCGCGCAGCGCCCACAGCAGCGGCGTTTCGGGTTCCATGCGATATTCGACCGGGCGGTCGTTGACCGAAAAGCGCGTCATAAGGCCCCTGATAGCGGCCCCTTCCGATTAGTCACGCCAACTCGTGTCGATCTTGTCGACCTTGCGTACCATCGCGTCGAATTCGGCCTTACCCGACTGGCCGGGGATCGCCGCCATATAAAGGTCGCGCTGGTGGACCTTGATGACCTCTTCGTCGACCAGGATCGGTTTGCCCATGCTCATCGTCGCGAGCTGGATCTCGCACGCGCGTTGCAGCGCCCAATATTTGATGAAGGCGTCGCTCAGCGACTTGCCCATCACCACAGGGCCGTGGTTGCGCAGCATCAGGATGCGTTTGTTGCCAAGGTGCTCGACGAGCCGTTCGCCTTCTTCCTCGCGCACCGTCACGCCCTCGAAATCATGATAGGCGAGCTGGCCCATGAAGTTGCAGGCATAGAAATTGGTCGGTTGCAGCCCGCCCTCGAGCCCGCACACGGCCATCGTCGCGGTGGTGTGGGTATGGATGATCGCATGCGCGTCGGGCAGGACGCGGTGGAACAGGCTGTGCTGGACGAAACCCGCCTTGTTGACATGCCAGGGATTGTCTTCGTCCAGCTTGTTGCCGTCGATGTCGATCTTGATCAGGCTGGAGGCGGTCACTTCGCTGAAATGCATGCCATAGGGATTGATCAGGAAGGCGCCTTCCTGGTCGTCGAGCTTCACCGTGATGTGGTTGAAGATCATCTCGTCCCAGCCCATCATCGCGAAGATGCGGTAACAGGCGGCCAGTTCCTGCCGCGCCGTCCACTCGGCTTCGCTATATTTGCTGTTGCGCTTCAGCTGGGTTGCCATCGGCCTGATCCTCTTCGCGGTCGGTTTCGTTGTGCCACCTATGCCACAGCCGCAGGGGGTCCGACAATCCCGCCGCGGATTGCGACAGAATGGTTACCAAAAACGTTAAAGCGTTGACGAACGGGCGGTTAACCGTCAGGCTCCGAATCAGGGTCGAGCTGCGGGGCTTTCATTTGTCCATAAGAGACGATGTGGTCCGCTGGTGTGCGTGTGCACGGCCGACCCGGTCTGTCCCCTCATGCTGGTTAGCAGGCGCTTTTTCGCGGTGCAGCCATTCCGTTGCCCGCGCAATGGGGAGTGAGGGTGAAATGCGTACCATGATCAAAATGTCGGCGTCGGCACTGGCGCTGGCGGCCTATTCGGCTTTTTCGGCGGCGCCGGCACAGGCGGCCGAATGTATTCTCGACACCAACAACAATGGCGTCGCCGATGCCGGCGACACCGATGGCGGTGCGAGCTCGTCGAACAACACGCAGCTGGCCTGCGGCCCGAACTCCCTGGTGCAGGGCAATAATTCGACGGCGGTCGGTGCCAATGCGCAATCCAATGCCAGCGGATCGACGGCGGTCGGCTCGACGGCGACCGCATCGGGCGCGGCCTCCACGGCGCTCGGCTACCTGGCGAACGCGAGCGACACGAGAGCCATTGCTGTCGGCGTGCAAAGCCAGGCGTCGAGCACGCACGCCTTGGCCGTCGGTGACGCAGCGGTCGCCAGCGGTCGTTCGTCGACCGCGCTCGGCAGCGGAGGCGTTGCATCGCGGCCGGTGATCGCAGCCGGAGGGTTCAGCACCGCGATCGGTACGGGAAGCCAGGTTGCCGCCGGGGCGACCGGGGCGACCGCCGTTGGCGATTTCAACACGGTTGAATCGACCGGCGCATTCGGCGTGGCAGTCGGTGCGTTCAACACGGTGTCGGGGACCAGCGGCGTAGCCATCGGCAACAGTTCTACCGCCAGCGGCGACGATGGCGTGGCGATCGGTACGGCCGCTCTGGCGAGCGGCGACGCGTCGGCCGCGATCGGACGGTTGGCCGAGGCCAGCGGCACCACCAGTACGGCCGTGGGTAATCTTGCGACGGCGAGCGACGAAGATGCGGTTGCGATCGGCGATAGTGCCAGCGCCACCGGCTTCCACTCGACCGCGGTCGGCGGCGAATCGGTCGCTTCGGGCCGCGGCGCGCAGGCGTTCGGCTGGCAGTCGTCGGCGACGGGCAACCTCAGCCTCGCTTCGGGCCATCAGGCCAATGCATCGGGTCTGCAGGCGACCGCGGTCGGCAAGAACGCCAATGCGGCGGGCAGCAACAGCTATGCGGGCGGCTTCGCCGCGAGCTCCAGCGGTGCCTCTTCGGTCGCCATCGGCGATGCGGCGAGCGCGAGCAACACGCTGGCGGTGGCGTTCGGCCAGCTGGCGAACGCCAGCGGCAGCGCTTCGGCGGCGCTCGGGGCCCAGGCCGTCGCGTCGGGCACCCAGTCGACCGCGATTGGCGCTGCGGCCAGCGCCACCGGCGAATTTTCGAGCGCGCTCGGCACACAGGCGCTGGCTTCGGGGCAGCAGTCGCAGGCGCTCGGGGATTCATCCGTGGCTTCGGGCCTGACCTCGACCGCGGTCGGCAGCTTTGCACGGGCGACCGACGAGGATGCCGTGGCCGTCGGTCAGGGCGCGCTCTCCTCGGGCTTCCATTCGACCGCCGTTGGCGGCGAATCGGTGGCTTCGGGTCGCGGCGCGCAGGCGTTCGGCTGGCAGGCCGTCGCGAGCGGAAACCTCAGCCTCGCCTCGGGCCATCAGGCCAATGCGGCGGGCGTCCAGTCGACCGCGGTCGGCAAGAATGCCAATGCGGCGTTCGACAATTCGACCGCCGTCGGCTTCGGGGCCACCACCAACCGCGCCAACCAGGTCAAGCTGGGCGGTACGGGCAGCAGCGTGACGGTCGGCGATCTCGCCGCCTCGACCGCGGCGCAGACGGGGACGATCAGCGTCGCCACCGTCGATGCATCGGGCACGCTGGGTGCGGGCCCGACGGTCGCCAGCCTTGCTACGTCCTCGGCCCTGGCGGCGACCAACGCCAATGTCGCGTCGCTCCAGGCGCTGACCGCGACGCACACCAGCCAGATCGGCACGCTGTTCGCGCAGTCGGACGAGAACCGCCGCCAGGCGCGCCTTGCCAACGAGGGTGTGGCGCTGGCGCTGTCGATGGAAACCCCGGCGTTGCCAAGCGATGCCAAGTTCGGCCTGTCGGGCGGCGTCGGCTATTACAACAACCGCACCGCGGGCTCGGTCGCGATGACCGCGCGGATCAGCGAGAAGGCCACCTTCTCGGCGGGTGTCGGCGCGGGCTTCGATTCGGGTGAGGTCGGCGCACGCGGCGGCTTCCAGGTCGTCTGGTAAGCCAGAAATGAAATCGGGCGATGCGTCTTGCCAAAGACGCGTCGCCCTTTCATGTTGGGTGATATGAAAAACACGGCTTTCCTGAAACGCGGCGCGAAAGCAGCCGCTTTTTCTTTGTCCGCCACGCTGCTGGCGGTTTCCATGCCCGCGCAGGCGCAGACGGGCGCCGCCGCGCCGCCACCCGCGGCCGCGATGCCGGTGCCGGGCGACCTCGAACTCGCCAAGCTGATCTGGTCGACGATCGTCGCGATCGATCATGCCAACCAGTCGGGCAATTATTCGGTGCTGCGCGATATCAGTTCGCCCGCCTTCCAGATCGCCAACGACCCGTCGCGGCTGTCACAGATTTTCGCCTCGCTGCGCGAAAACCGCGTTGATTTGTCGAACAGCCTGCTGCTCGCGCCGGTCTATAACGGCCCGGCGCAGGTGGGGGCGGGCAATGTCCTGCGTGTGCGCGGCAGTTTCGGCCTGCGCCCGACCGCGGTCGCCTTCGACTTCGAATTCCAGTGGTATAATGGCAAATGGCGCCTGTTCGGGGTGGCGATTTCGCCGATGCCGCTCGCGACGCAGCAGCCGGGCGGCGCGCCCGAAGTTCCCGACGCGCGGCGCCGCGGCGGGCAATGATCGTGTTGGTTCAGCTGCGCTGACCGTGCGGCACCGGCCCGATCCCCCACCTCAGGCGGTGGGGGAGTGGGCCGGTGCCGCTTTCGCGATAGCGAAACGACGACAGGCGGATTTCGGCCCCTTGCCGCCGCGCAGGGGCTTGCATTTGGCCGCGAATCTGGCTAGTGGCGCTCCCATCGGAACGTCGCGGGTTCGCGGCGCTTCTTTTATTGCCCATATATCGGCGATTTAAGGCGGACCGTTTTCCCGGTTGCGCTTGATCGTTGGACGAACCGGAGACGACACGGCACATGCAGATCATCGTTCGCGACAATAATGTCGACCAGGCCCTTCGCGCGCTCAAGAAGAAGCTGCAGCGTGAGGGCGTGTATCGCGAAATGAAGCTGCGCCGTCATTACGAAAAGCCCAGCGAAAAGCGTGCGCGCGAGCACGCCGCCGCCGTCCGCCGCGCCCGCAAGATGGAGCGCAAGCGCATGGAGCGCGACGGGATCAAGTAAGACCCGTCCTTCCCGTTCGGGATCCGGATTTGAAAAAGGGCGCCGCGGCATTGCGGCGCCCTTTTTCGTTTCGGATCGGGCATGGAGGGTTTCGGAGGAAAGGCGACATTTTGTTTCCCGTCACCCCGGGCTTGACCCGGGGCCTGCCTTTTCTCGGATCTGACGTTGAAAGAAGGAAGGCGGGTCCCGGGTCAAGCCCGGGATGACGATGAAATAGGCGGCAGCTAAACACGCCCAAGCCGTCCCATGCTCCCGCCACCCAACTTCCCTCTGGACCCGCCATTGCCGGTCCGCCTATAGGCTTTCGCGAGATTTGCTCCGCCGGGATTGTTGGGGCGGGCAGGGGAAGGATCAGCGACATGAGTGTTACGACGGTTCCATTGCGTCCGGTAAGCAAGGGCGGCCTGTGGCTGATGTGGTTCGGCGTCGCGGCGCTGATCGCGGCGGCGATCGCCTTTGCGGTCACCTCGACCCCGCGTATCGGCTTCGAGGTGGTCAAGGAAGGCACGGGCACCAGCCCGACCATGTCCGACGTCGTGCTCGTCAAATATGAGGGCAAGCTCGATGACGGCACCGTATTCGACGCCAATGAACAGGCGCCCTTCCAGGTCGCGCAGACTGCGCCCGGTTTCGCCGAGGCGCTGACCCGCATGAAGAAGGGCGGCAAATACAAGGTCACCATTCCGCCCGCGCTGGGTTATGGCGACAAGGACAATGGTCCGATCCCGGGCGGCAGCACGCTGCACTTCGACGTCGAACTGCTCGAATTCAAGACCGAGGCCGAGGTTCGCGCGATGCAGCAGCAGATGCAGATGATGCAGCAGCAAATGCAGCAGCAGGGCGGCCCCGCCGGTCCGCCGCCGGGCGCGCCGCCGGCTCCGTAATCGCGGGCAAGCTTTTTTGAATTTTGGAGAGCGGCGGCGGGGCAACCTGCCGCCGTTTTATCTGGACGACGGTTGTCGGCGCTAAGCGAGAGGGGTGTGCACCGCAAAGGGATTGCTGCGCGCGGGATCGTCGAGATAAGCACGAACAGATTCGGTGGCGGGACCGACAACGGCGACCGCGACCAATATCTGGACCTGCGTCACGCCGAGCAGTTTCGACCAAGCCCGCATGGCATTCGGTTCGCTGCGATCGATGACGCCATTGTCGAGCATCGCCGTCTCCGAAGCCGTCGCCATACGCGCGCACCTTTGTCGATTTGGGGAGCCGGGCCGCATCGAAACGGCCCGGCTCAACCTGGCGCGCCGGGAGGGATGGCGCTGACAGGATACGCCTATCCCATGATGTTGGTTCCGCAGAGCGGCTAAGCCGTCGCCTTCTTCCGGCCCTGCGGTCCTGCGTTGCGCTCGGCCTCGCGTTCGAGCGCGACCTTGATCATCGCGACGATCGGGTCGGCGAGGAACAGCCCCATGATGCCGAGCAGCGCGCCGAACAATATCTGCGCGCCGAGGACGAGGGCGGGGGCAAGATCGACCGTCTGCTTGGCGACCATCGGCACGATCAGATAACCGTCGACCGTCTGGACGATGAAATAGATGGCGATGGCAGCCAGTCCGGTGTCCGTGCCCGCCGAGAAGCCGACGAGGACGAGCAGCACCCCCGACACGATCGCGCCGATATTGGGGATGAAGGCGAGCAGGCCGGTGAGCAGCCCCATCAGCGCCGCCATCGGGATGCCGACGACAAGGCAGGCGAGCCAGGTGCCGATCCCCTCGACCACCATGCCCAGCAGTCGCCCCGCCATCAGGCGGCGCAGCGTGAAGCCCATGCGCGCGGTGGTGATGTAGAAATTCTCGCGCGCCTTCATCGGCAGCATCCAGGCGACGCCGCGTTCGTAGAGCCGCGGTTCGATCGCGAGGAATACGCCGAGGACGAGCACCATGATCGCGCTGGTGAGCGCGCCCAGTACCGTGCCGACCGCCGCGGTCACGCGCCCGAAGGTGCCCGCGAGATTGTCGGTGATCGTCTTGGTATCGATCTGGAGGTCGCCCATGCCGTGGCTGCTCGCCCAGGCGGCGATGCGCTGGACCTGGCCCATCACGACTTTCTGCAAGGTCGCGGCCTGGTCGGCGATTTGCGAGCCCGCGAACGTCACGGTCCAGATCAGGAAGGCGACGAGCGACAGGCAGACGATCAGCAATCGCCAGCCGCGCCCGATCGGCAGTATGCGGCCGAGCAGGCGCGTGCCGCCGTCGAGCATCGCCGCCATCACGATGCCGGCGAAGATCAGCAGGATCGGCTGGATCAGGATGATGCAGACGCCGATCAGCAGCGCGAGGCCGAGCCAGACCCCCGCCTTCAGCAGTTCCTCGCGCACCAGGTCGCTGCGGATTTCGGTCGGACCGGGCGCTTCGGCGCTGGCCCTGGCTTTCGCCTTTGCGTCGGTTTCCGCCATGCCCGTCACTCCCCGTTCTACGAACCGCTATGCGTAGGCGTCAGATCGGTTCCCGCCCGGCCCGACCTGAGCGCCCGAATCCAGCTCAGCGGATTATACCATTGGGCGGTGCCGTCGGTCGAAAAGGTGATGATCTCGGCGCGGCCCGCGATCGCGTCGAAGGGCACCGCGCCGCCGAGACCGAGCCGGCTGACCGGCACGCGGCTGTCGGCGCTGCCGTCGCGGTTGTCGCCCATCAGGAAGATTTCGCCCGCCTTGACCAGCTTGGGGCCATATTCATCGACGTCGGGGCGTTCGCCCATGTCGATCGTGTCGAAGGTCGCGCCGCCGGGCAGCGTTTCGCGCACGATCGGCACTTCGAGCACCGGGCGGCCCTGCACATCCCTGGTCGCGTAGATGTCGAGCGCGCTGCCGCCGGTTTCGCTGTGCGACGGGGTGTTCGCATCGATGGGGATGATCAGCGAGGGCTGGATTTCGCGCTTCACCGGCTTGCCGTTGATGATCAGCACGCCGCCGCGCATCGCGATGGTGTCGCCCGGCAGGCCGATCACGCGCTTGATATAGTCGGTGCGGTCGCCGGGATGTTCAAGCACGACGATGTCGCCGCGTTCGGGCAGCTTGCCGAAAATCCGGCCCGCGAATTTGGGCGCGAGGTGAAAGCTGATCGAGGCATAGGACCAGCCATAGGGATATTTGCTGACGATCAGCCGGTCGCCGCTGAGCAGCCCCGGCATCATCGAATCCGACGGAATATAAAAGGGTTTGGCGATGAAACTGTGGATGCCGAGCACGAGCAGCAGGATCACCACGATATCGCGGATGAACTTGCCCCAGCTTTCCTCGCCCTTCGCCTTGCTCTTGTCCTTGGCCATGTCGGTCCTGCTTAATCCTTCAATGCTTCGATGATGACGAACGCCTGCGCCCAGGGATGGTCGTCGGTCAGGGTCAGATGGATATGCGCGGTGTATCCCGACGGGATCATCGCCGCGAGCCGTTCCGCCGCGCCGCCGGTCAGCGCCAGCGTCGGCGCGCCCGAGGGCGCGTTGACGACGCCGATGTCCTTCATGAACACCCCGCGCTTGAAGCCGGTGCCCACAGCCTTGGAGAAAGCCTCCTTCGCGGCGAAACGCTTGGCGTAGGTGCCGGCGCGGGTGAAGGGGCGGCGCGCCGCCTTGGCACGCTCGACCTTGGTGAAGACGCGATTTTCGAAACGCTCGCCAAAGCGGTCGAGCGAATTCTGGATGCGCTCGATATTGCAGAGGTCGGAGCCGAGGCCGATGATCATGCGCCGCCTTTTCCGGTTTCGCGCCGCGTCGCGTAGCGCCAGCCTGCCCAGACGGCGAGTTGCGCGGCGAGCGTTGCGCCGATGGCGATCAGCAGGATCGGCGGAATATCCGCCTGGCGGCCGTTCGCCAGATCCCATCCGAGCTTGGCGAGCAGCAGCAGGATCAGCAGCACCGCGCCGACCTTCAGTAGGCCGGAGACGAGCAGGAGAGGGTGTCCGCGCGCTTTCACCCGCGTGCCTCGTCCATCAGGTCGCGCATCCGGCGTACCGCATCTTCGAGTCCGGTGAAGATCGCCTCGCCGATCAGATAATGGCCGATGTTGAGTTCGGCGAGCTGCGGGATCGCGGCGATGGGAATGACATTGTCATAGGTGAGGCCGTGGCCGGCGTGCGGCTCGATGCCGTTCTTCCACGCGAGCGCGGCGGCGTCGGCGATGCGGCGCAGTTCGGCGGCGCGCTCCTCGCCCTCGACATGCGCATAGCGGCCGGTGTGGAATTCGACCACCGGCGCGCGCAGCCGCATCGCGGCCTCGATCTGGCGCGGGTCGGGTTCGATGAACAGGCTGACGCGGATGCCGGCGTCGGACAATCGCGCGACGATCGGGGCGAGGTGATTATGCTGACCCGCGGCGTCGAGCCCGCCCTCGGTCGTGCGCTCCTCGCGCTTTTCGGGGACGATGCACGCGGCATGCGGATTGTGGCGCAGCGCGATCGCCAGCATTTCCTCGGTCGCCGCCATTTCGAGATTGAGCGGCAGGTCGGTCGCCGCCTGGATCCTGGCGAGGTCGTCGTCGCGGATATGGCGCCGGTCTTCGCGCAGATGCGCGGTGATACCGTCGCCGCCGACCGCCGCGACGATCTCCGCCGCGCGCACCGGGTCGGGATGCTCACCGCCGCGTGCGTTGCGGATCGTCGCGACATGGTCGATATTGACCCCCAGGCGTAGGCGCGGGCTCAATTGGCGCGGCTTCCGGGCTTGATCGCCTTGGTGGCCGCGAGTTCGCGGGGCAGCTCGTCGTCGGCATAGGTGGGGAAGTTGATCGCGACGAGGGGATAGAAGGGGACGCCGAGATCGATGTCGCTTCCGGCCGAGCGGTCGACCAGCGCGGCCTCGGCTACCACGTCGCCGCCGGCGGCGCGCACCGCGTCCATCGCTTCGCGCGACGACAGGCCGGTGGTCACGACATCCTCGACCATCAGCACCTTCGCGCCCTCGGCGATGGTGAAGCCGCGGCGCAGTTCGAAGGTGCCGGTCGGGCGCTCGACGAAGATCGCGGGCTTGCCGAGCGCGCGGCCCATCTCATGCCCGATGATGACGCCGCCCATCGCGGGCGAGACGACGATGTCGATCGCCTGTTTCAGCTCGCGCGGCAGCTTGGCGGCGAGGGCGATGGCAAGGCGCCCGGCGCGTTCGGTGTCCATCAACACCCGCGCGCATTGCAGATAATATTCGCTGTGCCGCCCCGAAGAGAGCAGGAAATGCCCTTGCAGCAGCGCGTCGGCGGCGCGGAATTCGGCCAGGATTTCGTCGTCGGTCATGGGAGAATGGGTCTTTTTTCAGGGGCGCCGCCCATGGCGGGCGACAGGGTGGAAGCGGGCGATTTTTTCGCACCGCAAAATAGTGTTAGAGATGCTTGAGGCAAGCGGCAAGCGGGTCTATAGCGCCCGCAAGATTCAGCCCGCCGAACGGCGGCCGCGACCCATGTCCGGCCGTTTTTCCGTGGGTTGGGTGGTAAAAGAACAACAGGCAACGGGCGGCACTATCCTTATGAAGAGCTTGAAAACCCTTGTAATCGCGGCGGTTTTGTCGCTTGGCGCGGTGGGCACCGGGCAGGCGGCGGCTCCGGCCACGGCGCCCGCGGCCACCACGGCGGCGACTCCGGCTCCGGCGGCTGCCGATGCGGCGGCCCCGGCGGCGGTCACGACCGCCGCTCCGGCGACGGGCGAGGCGGCCAAGGCGTCGGCGCCCGAGGGCGATGCGACCTATGTGCCGATGAAGCCGACCCCCGGCGTCGGTCAGCCGATCGATGCGGGCATCGACTTCCAGCCGCAGGTGACCCCGATCGGCGAACAGGCGCAATGGTTCAACCATATGATCCTGCTCCCGGTGATCACGGTCATCACGCTCTTCGTGCTCGGGCTGCTGCTCTGGGTCATCGTGCGCTACCGTGCCAAGGCGAACCCGGTGCCGTCGAAGACCACCCACAACACCTTCATCGAGATCATCTGGACCGCGATTCCCGTGCTGATCCTCGCGGTGATCGCGGTTCCCTCGATCCGCCTGCTCGCGGCGCAATATGAGCCGCCGAAGAAGGAAGCGCTGACGATCAAGGTCACCGGCTATCAATGGTATTGGGGCTATGCCTATCCCGACCAGGGCATCGGCGAATATGTCTCGAAGATCCTGCCCGAAGACAAGGCAAAGGCCGCGGGCGAACCTTATCATCTCGCCGTCGACAACCGCATGGTCGTTCCCGTCGGTCGTCAGGTGAAGCTGATCATCACCGGCGCCGACGTGATCCACAGCTTCGCGGTCCCGGCCTTCTGGACCAAGATGGACGCGGTCCCCGGCCGCGCCAATGAAACGACCTTCACCCCGACCAAGGTCGGCGTCTTTTACGGTCAATGTTCGGAACTGTGCGGCGTCGACCACGGCTATATGCCGATCGCGGTCGAAGTGCTGCCGGTCGACAAATGGGAAGCCTGGGTCCGCTCGAAGGGCGGCGACCCGGCGCCCAAGCCCGCGGCGCCCGCCGCTGCGGCGCCCGCGCCCACCGCTCCCGTCGCGGCGCCCGCCGCCCCGGCTGCGGCGCCCGCCGCCGCTTCGACCGAGACTGCACCGGCAGCGGCGCCCGCCGCCGCCCCGGCCGCCAAGAAATAACAAGGGGTCCGACAGATGACCGATATCGCTGCAACTGCACCCGCCCATGGCCATGCCGATCACGCACATGACGACCATGACCACGACACTCCGGGCTTCTTCGTCCGCTGGTTCATGTCGACGAACCACAAGGACATCGGCACCCTCTACCTGATCTTCGCGATCTTCGCCGGCATCGTCGGCGGCGCGATTTCGGGCATGATGCGCCTCGAACTCGCACATCCCGGCATCCAGTATCTCACCGGCTGGGCCCAGTTCCTCGACGCCGGCGCGACCGAGGTGCAGGGCAAGCATATGTGGAACGTGCTGATCACCGCCCACGGCCTGATCATGGTATTCTTCATGGTCATGCCCGCGATGATCGGCGGTTTCGGCAACTGGTTCGTGCCGCTGATGATCGGCGCGCCCGACATGGCCTTCCCGCGCATGAACAATGTCAGCTTCTGGCTGACCTTCGTCGCGTTCATCATGCTGCTCGGGTCGAGCTTCGTCCCCGGGGGTAGCGGCCAAGGCGCCGGTACCGGCTGGACGGTCTATGCGCCGCTATCGACCAGCGGGTCCGTCGGGCCCGCGGTCGACATGGCGATCTTCTCGCTCCACCTTGCCGGTGCGGCGTCCATCTTGGGCGCGGTCAACTTCATCACCACCATCTTCAACATGCGCGCGCCGGGGATGACCCTGCACAAGATGCCGCTGTTCGTGTGGTCGATCCTGGTCACCGCCTTCCTGCTGCTGCTCGCGCTGCCGGTTCTGGCGGCGGCGATCACCATGCTGCTGACCGACCGCAACTTCGGCACCGCTTTCTATGATGCGACGGGCGGGGGCGACCCCGTCCTCTACCAGCATCTCTTCTGGTTCTTCGGCCACCCCGAAGTGTATATCATGATCCTGCCGGGCTTCGGCATCGTCAGCCAGATCATCTCGACCTTCAGCAAGAAGCCGGTATTCGGCTATCTCGGCATGGCCTATGCCATGGTCGCGATCGGCGTCGTCGGCTTCATCGTGTGGGCGCACCACATGTTCACGGTCGGCATGAGCGTGAACCTGAAGATGTACTTCACCGCCGCGACGATGGTCATCGCGGTCCCGACGGGCATCAAGATCTTCAGCTGGATCGCGACGATGTGGGGCGGTTCGCTCAGCTTCAAGACCCCGATGGTCTGGGCGATGGGCTTCATCTTCATGTTCACCGTCGGCGGCGTGACCGGCGTCGTGCTCGCCAATGGCGGCGTCGACACCGTCTATCACGACACCTATTATGTCGTGGCGCACTTCCACTATGTGCTGTCGCTGGGCGCCGTCTTCTCGCTCTTCGCCGGCTTCTATTACTGGTTCCCGAAGATGTCGGGCCGGATGTACAACGAGTTCCTCGGACAGCTGCACTTCTGGGTCTTCTTCATCGGCGTGAACGTCATGTTCTTCCCCCAGCATTTCCTGGGCCAGCAGGGCATGCCGCGCCGTTACCCCGACTATGCGGAGGCCTATGCCTATTGGCACCTGATCTCGTCCTATGGCTATGTGATCATGGGCGTCGGCATGATCTTCTTCTTCGTGAACATCGGCTGGTCGCTGTTCGCGGGCAAGAAGGCGGTCGACAATCCGTGGGGCGAAGGCGCGACGACGCTCGAATGGACGTTGCCGAGCCCGCCGCCGTTCCACCAGTTCAACGAACTGCCGCGTATCGCCTGATCGGTATCGCCCCCTGCTGACATCCGGCAGGGGGCCTTGCCCGTCCGTCCGGAGTTAGCATGGCGCAGAGCCTGACCCATGGCGACCTGGCCCTTCCGGCCGACTGGCGCGACCTGTTCGCGCTGACCAAGCCGCGCGTCATGTCGCTGGTCGTGTTCACCGCGCTGTGCGGGCTGCTCGCGGCGCCGGGCACGGTGCATCCGGTGCTCGCCTTCTCGTCGATTCTTGCGATCGCACTGGGGGCGGGGGCGTCGGGCGCGCTCAACCAATGGTATGAGGCGGGGCTGGACGCCAAGATGAAGCGCACCGCCGGGCGGCCGCTGCCCGCCGGGCGGCTGGACCCGCAGACCGCGCTGCAATTCGGTGTCGGGCTCGCCGCCTTCTCGATCTTCCTGATGTATTTCGCATCGAACTGGCAGGCGGCGCTGCTGCTGCTCGTCTCGATCCTCTTCTATGTCTTCGTCTATACGATATGGCTGAAGCCGCGGACGCCGCAGAATATCGTCATCGGCGGCGCTGCGGGCGCCTTTCCGCCGCTGATCGGCTGGCTCGCCGCGACGGGCAGCTTCGCGCCGCTGCCGGTGCTGCTGTTCCTGCTGATCTTTCTGTGGACGCCGCCGCATTTCTGGGCGCTCGCCTTGTTCATGAAGTCCGATTACGCCGCGGCAGGGATCCCGATGATGCCCGTCGTCGCCGGCGAAAAATCGACGCGGCGCCAGATCCTCTTCTATGCGCTGATCATGGCGGCGGCGGCGATTGCGCCCTGGCCGCTCGGCTATACCGGCACGCTTTATGGCTGGACCGCCGTGATCCTGTCGGCGCTGTTCGTCCTGCTGTCGGTCCAGGTCGGTACCCGCACGACGCGCGAGGGCGACGCGATGAAGCCCGAGAAGCGGCTCTTTGCTTTCTCGATCGCCTATCTTTTCATTTTGTTCGGCGCCGTGGTTGCCGACCATTGGTGGCCGCTATGACCGATCAGACCCCCGAAACGCCCGAACCCTTCGACGAGGCCGAATATCGGCGCCGCCAGCGCAGCCGCGCGAACCTGATGGCGGTGCTGCTGATCGGGCTGGCGCTGCTCTTTTTCTTCATCACCATCGCCAAGATGACGATTCTCAAATGATCGCGCGCCTCTCCCCCAATGCCAAGACCGCCAGCCTTGCGGGCCTGCTCGCGCTGTCGATGGTCGGGCTGGGGTTCGCGGCGGTGCCGCTCTACAATCTCTTCTGCCGCGTCACCGGCTTCGGCGGCACGACGCAGCGTTACGACCCCGTCGCCGCGGCGGCTGAGCCGCAGGTGCTGAGCCAGACGATATCGGTGCGCTTCGACGCCAATGTCTCGCCCAAGCTGCCGTGGAAATTCTATCCCGAGCATCCGACCGACACGGTCAGCATCGGCGCGCGCGACATGGCGATCTTCATCGCCGAAAATGCTTCGCCGCACGCGGTCAGCGGTACCGCGAGCTTCAACGTCACCCCCGACGCCGCGGGCAAATATTTCACCAAGATCCAGTGCTTCTGCTTCACCGAACAACGGTTGGAGGCGGGGCAGCAGATTCGCATGCCGGTGCTGTTTTTCGTCGATCCCAAGATCATGGAAGACCCCGACGCGCGCGACATCCAGGAAATCACCCTCAGCTACACCTTCCACCCTGTAGACGAGGCGAAAAAGGCCAGCTAAGGCCGCGAGCAAGAGTCTTAACAAGCGGGCGCGCGATGGGGAATCGCGACGCCGGGGCTGCTAAAAACGGGAAAAACGCCATGTCCGGTGCCAAACATCATGACTATCACCTCGTAAACCCCAGCGTCTGGCCGCTGATCGGCTCGATCGCCGCGCTGGTGATGTTCTTCGGTCTCGTAATGTTCATGCACGAGGATTTCTTCGGCTCGGCGGGCAAATGGGTGCTCGGCCTCGGCTTCATGGGGGTGATCGCCACCTTCTTCAGCTGGTGGTCGGACGTCATCAACGAAGCGCATAGCGGCGACCACACCCCGGTCGTCCAGCTGCATCTGCGCTACGGCATGATCCTGTTCATCGCGTCGGAAGTCATGTTCTTCGTCGGCTGGTTCTGGGCGTGGTTCGACTTCTCGCTCTTCCCGGTGCCGATCGAAGTCACCGCCGACGGCGTGACCTCGCTGTTCGGCCAGGACGGCGCGACCGCGATCACCATGTGGCCGCCGAAGGGCATCGAAGTCATCGACGCCTTCTCGCTGCCGTTGCTCAACACGCTGATCCTGCTCTGCTCGGGCACCACGATCACCTGGGCGCACCACGCGCTGATCCACGGCGACCGCGAGGGGCTGAAGAAGGGCCTCTGGGCGACGATCATCCTCGGCGCGATCTTCTCGTCGATCCAGGCCTATGAATATAGCGCCGCGCCCTTCGCCTTCGGCCAGAGCAATTACAGTTCGGCCTTCTACATGGCGACCGGCTTCCACGGCTTTCACGTGCTGATCGGCACGATCTTCCTGATCGTCTGCCTCGTTCGCACCTACAAGGGCCACTTCACCCCGCAGCAGCATTTCGGGTTCGAAGCCGCGGCCTGGTATTGGCACTTCGTCGACGTGGTGTGGCTGTTCCTCTTCATCATCGTCTATGTCTGGGGCGGCTGGGGCGCACCTGTCGCCGCGCACTGAGTTGCCGGACAGCGACCAACATCAAAAGGGGCAGCCGCCGTTCTGGCGCGTTGCCCTTTTTGGCCTCTGCCCCGAATGCGGGACGCCGGGGCTTTTCGAGGGGGCGGCCAATTTCCGCGAACGATGTCCGTCGTGCGGGTTCGATTCGGGCCGCTACAATGTCGGCGACGGCCCCGCGGCCTTCCTGACCCTGATCATCGGCGCGCTGCTGATCGCGCTCGCGTTGACCCTCGATAGCTTGGTCAACCCGCCCTTGTGGGTGCATGTCATCCTCTGGGTGCCGCTGACGGTGGTCGCGGTCATCTATGGCCTGCGCATCGCGAAGGGCGCGCTGCTGGCGAGCGAACATCAACGACAGGCGGCCGAGGGCCGGGTGGACAAACCGCATGACTGACGAACCCGCAGCGCCCGCTGCCGCCGCACCGCCGCGCCGCTGGCCGATCATCCCGACGATCGTCGTCCTCGCCGCAGTGGCGACGATGATCGCGCTCGGCGTCTGGCAGTTGCAGCGCAAGGCGCAGAAGGAAGCGCTGATCGCGCTCTATCAGCGCAACATGGCGATGTCGGCGACGGTCGCTTACCCCGCCCTGCCGCCGGTTCCCGACGCGATGCTCTATCGCAAGAGCAGCGTCACCTGCCTCGAGCCCGTGCGCTGGGACCAGCGCAGCGGCACCGACCGCAAGGGCGCGCAGGGCATTCGCATGATCGCCGACTGTCGCACCGGCGCCGAGGGGCCGGGGGTGCTGATCGACATGGGCACAGCGGAAGATTTCACGCCGCCCAAATGGACCGGCGGCATTGTGCAGGGGACGATCGTGCCGGGGCCCGAGCAGCCCACCGTCGTCGAGCGGCTGACCGGCAATGCCATGCCTGCGCGGGCTATGCTGGTCGCCGACGTGCCTGCGCCGGGGCTGCACCCCAGCGCGGTGTCCTCGGCCGCCGATACGCCGAACAATCACCTGGCTTATGCGGGACAATGGTTCCTGTTCGCGGCGGCGGCGCTGATCATCTATATCCTCGCCGTGCGCCGCCGCTTGCGGCCTTGACCGGACACCGCTAGGCGCTGGGCCGCCATGGAATATATCAGCACCCGCGGCTCCGCGCCGACCCTCGATTTTCGCGCCGCCACGCTCGCGGGGCTCGCCGGCGACGGCGGGCTCTATGTGCCGGCGACATGGCCGGTGTTGAGCCAAGATGATATCCGCGCGTTCGCGGGGCTCGACTATATCGAAACCGCGGTGCGCGTGATGGCGCCCTTCGTCGCGGGCGTGCTGAGCGAGGATGAACTGCGCGGGCTGTGCAAGGCGGCTTATGGCCGCTTCAGCCACGACGCGGTGACCCCGCTGGTCCAGCTCGATCACCGCCACTGGCTGCTCGAGCTGTTCCACGGGCCGACGCTGGCGTTCAAGGACGTCGCGCTGCAACTGCTCGGCCAATTGTTCGAAAAATTCCTGAGTGGAGGCGACACCGACATCACCATCGTCGGCGCCACCTCGGGCGACACCGGCTCTGCGGCGATCGAGGCGGTTGCCGGGCGCGAGCATATCCAGATCTTCATGCTTCACCCCGAGGGCCGGGTCAGCGACGTCCAGCGCCGCCAGATGACCACCGTGCTTGCACCCAACGTCCACAACATCGCGATCGACGGCAGCTTCGACGACGCGCAGGCGATGGTGAAGCGGCTGTTCGGCGACGAAGAGGCGCGCCGTCAGGTCACGCTGTCGGCGGTGAACAGCATCAACTGGGCGCGGCTGATGGCGCAGGTCGTCTATTATTTCTACGCCGCGGTGCGCCTCGGCGGCCCCGACCGTCCGGTCGCCTTCTCGGTGCCGACGGGCAATTTCGGCGACGTCTTTGCGGGCTATGTCGCCTCGCGTATGGGCCTGCCGATCGCGCGGTTGGTCGTCGCGACAAACGTCAACGATATCCTCCACCGCGCGTTGACCAGCGGCGATTATAGTGCCGGCACGGTCACCCCGACCGCGACCCCCAGCATGGACATCCAGGTCAGCAGCAATTTCGAACGGCTGCTGTTCGACCTGTCGGGCCGCGATGGCGCCGCGATCACCGGCATGATGGGCGAATTCGACGCCAACCGCGCGATGACGATCCCCGCCGACATGCTCTGCGGCGCGCGCGGGCTGTTCTCGAGCGCCAGCATCGACGGCGATTCGATGTCGCTCGCGCTGCGTTGGGCGCAGGAAAAGGGCGGCCAGCTGATCGACCCGCACAGCGCCGTCGGGCTTGCTGCGGCGCGCCAGCTCGACCTCGCCGCCGACATCCCCATCGTCACCCTCGCGACCGCGCATCCGGCGAAGTTCCGCGAAGCGGTCGAGCGCGCCACGGGCGTCCGGCCCGCGCTGCCCGCGCGGCTCGGCAACCTGTTCGACCGCGAGGAGCGTTATGCCAAGCTGCCCGGCGACTATGATGCGGTCAAAGCCTTCGTCCTCGCGGAAGCCGCGCGTGGCTGATTTGCTGCCTCTCGTCACCCTCGTCGGCGAGGCATGGGACGATTATGGGCTGGTCGACAGCGGGCGCGGGCGCAAGCTCGAACGCTATGGCCGCTATCGCTTCATCCGCCCCGAGCCGCAGGCGATGTGGGCGCCCGCGCTGCCGGAAAGCGACTGGGACGCCGCCGACGGCGAGTTCATCCCCGCGTCGGACGACGATGGCGGCGGCCGCTGGTATTATAACAAGCCCGTGCCGCAGGAGGGCTGGCCGCTCGGCTGGCGCGAGACGCGCTTCACCGCGAGCTGCACCCCTTTCCGCCATCTCGGCTTCTTCCCCGACATGGCGCCGGTGTGGGACTGGCTGCGCGCGCAGGTCGCCGACAAGGCGGACCCGGCGTTCCTCAACCTGTTCGGCTATACTGGCGTCGGCAGCCAGGCGCTCGCCGCCGCAGGGGCTTCGGTGACCCATGTCGATGCGTCGAAAAAATCGGTGTCGCAGGCGCGTGAGAATGCGGTGCTCGCGGGCATGGCCGACAAGCCGGTGCGCTGGATCGTCGACGATGCCGGCAAGTTCACCGCGCGCGAGGTGCGGCGCGAGAAGCGCTATGACGCGATCCTGCTCGATCCCCCCAAATTCGGGCGCGGGCCGAACCAGGAACGCTGGCAGCTCGAAGAGGGGCTGGCGCCGCTGCTTTCGGACTGTCGCCAATTGCTCGATGCCGACAGCCGCGCGCTGTTCCTCACCGTCTATGCGGTGCGCATGTCGGCGCTGGCGATCGGCGAATTGCTCGGCCAGCTTTTCGCCGACCTGCCCGGCAAGGTCGAGTGCGGCGAACTTGCGGTGCGCGAAGAGGCGCGGGGGCTGTTGCTGCCGACCGCGATCTTTGCGCGCTGGAGCCGCTGACCGCACATCCGCCACCTTTTGCGGCGAGCCGCGCAACCCCCGCCGCCGCCCGCCGTTGCTGGGGCAGGGGGCGGCGTGGGCCACTTCCGTCCCGCGATCCGCCTCCGTCCGCAAAGGAGACGCATCATGGCCGACACGCTCGAACGCAGCGAAACCAACCGCCTCATTTCCTCCGACAAGGTCGAAGGGACCGCCGTCTATAACCCTCAGGACGAAAAGCTGGGCACCATCGCCAATGTCATGATCGACAAATATTCGGGCAAGGCCGACTATGCGGTGCTGCAATTCGGCGGGCTGTTCGGCCTAGGCAGCGACCATTATCCGATCCCTTGGGACATGCTGCGTTACGACACCGACAAGGGCGGCTATGTCGTCGATATCGGCAAGGAACAGGTGACCGGCGCGCCGCGGTACGGGCGCGACGACACTCCCGAATATACCGACGAATATGGCCGCACCATCCATGGCTATTACGGGCTGAGCTATCCGATGCTCTGACCCGATCGCGTTCGCCGACCGATGCTCACCGCGCATCGGTCGGTTCGCGGCTGCAATTTGCTCCCCGATTGCATAGGAATGCAATGAGACCCGCGTTGACAATGAGAACGTTCTCATTTAGATAACGTTCACATTAGGGAAATGTCGCCGAAAATGAGCGACTAAACGGGAGGAAACAGGGATGCAGGCTCCGCATAAGCTTTGGCTCGCGAAGATTCTGGCCGGCACATCGGCGGTAGCGCTGATGAGCATGGCGCAGGCCGCGATGGCGCAGGATGCGTCGGCCGAAGGCGTCGCCGATGGTGACGAAATCGTCGTGACCGGCATCCGGGCCAGCCTTTCCGCCGCAGCCGACATCAAGCGCGAGGCTCAGGGCGTGGTCGACGCGATTTCCGCCGAGGATATCGGCAAATTCCCCGACACCAACCTGGCCGAGTCGCTCCAGCGCATCACCGGCGTGTCGATCGACCGTTCGAACGGCGAAGGCTCGCTGGTCACCGTCCGCGGCTTCGGCCCCGAATTCAACCTTGTCACCCTGAACGGCCGCCAGGTGCCGACGGCGGTGATCGGTGACGGCGGCAGCGCGCCGGCGTCGCGCTCGTTCGATTTCGCGAACCTGGCGTCCGAAGGCGTCGCCGCGGTCGAAGTCTATAAGAGCGGTCGCGCCACGGTGGAATCGGGCGGCATCGGCTCGACAATCAACATTCGCACCCCGCGCCCCCTCGACAAGCCGGGTATGCGCGGCAGCATCTCGGCGAAGGCGGTGTACGACTCGTCGCGCAACAATGGCAATCCGGTTACGCCCGAAATCTCGGGCATTTTCAGCAGCACCTTTGCCGACGACACGATCGGCATCCTGCTCATCGGTTCGTATCAGAAGCGCAAATCGAGCACCAATTCGGCGAATGTCGGCTGGCGCGACGGCTATCTGGGCAGCGAAAACAACTGGGGCTCGCTGGCGCAGCCCGGCACCCAGGCGGCCACGCGGATCACCAATCGCCCCGACCCGACCGACGTCTATCAGGTGCCGCAGAATGCGTCCTACGACCTCAACGACATCAATCGCGAGCGTATCAACGGTCAGGCGGTGCTGCAATTCCGTCCGACCGACAGCCTGACCGCGACGATCGATTACACCTATTCGCGCAACACCGTCGAAACGCGCAACAGCAATGTCGGCATCTGGTTCAACCATGAAAACACGACCAGCGCCTGGACCGACGGCCCGGTCGCCGGGCCGATCTTCTATTCCGAGGCCTTCCCGCAGCCGGCGAACCCGCCGAGCACGACCGCGCTCAACAGCGGCAAGGATCTGTCGTACAGCGGCTCGCTCACCGAAAACCGGGCCGAGAACAAGTCGCTGGGCGGCAATCTCCGTTGGGATGCGCCGGGCGGCGTGACGGTCGACCTCGACTTCCACCGCTCGACAGCGACGGTGAAGCCGGTCAATCGCTTCGGGTCGAGCACCTCGGTCGGCAACGCGATCTTCGGCATCGCGAACCAGACGGTCAATTTCGAAAACGACCTGCCGGTCCTCTCCTACAATATGCATCCCGGCATCGACCCGCTGAACGCGGCGTTGATCCAGTCGACGGGCAATGCGTTCCGGGCCGCCTATTTCCGCGACCGGATCAATCAGGTCCAGCTGCGCGGCACCTATGATCATGAGGGCGGTTTCCTCGACAGCATCGACTTTGGCGTGTCCTATGTCGACAACAAGGTCCGTTCGGCCTTCGGCACGATCCAGAACGACACCTGGGGCGGGGCGGGTCCGGCGGCAGATCTACCCGACGATATCTTCACGCTCGAAACGCTGCCCGACAAATTCCCGGGCCTCGCGCAGCCGGGCATGATCCAGAGCTTCTATAAATTCGACTATGAGCGCATGGTCGATCTGATCGAAGACCTGTATCAGGTTTGCAGCGATCCGCAGACAGGCGCGCAGGCCGTCCCCGGCACCTGTATCGCCGCCTATAACACCGATCGCCGCATCAGCGAGCGGACGCTTGCCCCCTATCTGCAGGTCGCGACGGTGTTCGACCTGTTCGAAAACCCGGCGCATTTCGTCGCCGGCCTGCGCTACGAGGTCACCGACGTGTCGTCGGCGGCGCTGGTACCGGTGCCGGTCGACACGCGCTGGGTGGGCGACAATGAACTCAACATCGTCTTTTCGGGCGACAGCGACTTCACCCGCTTCAAGGGGTCGTACAACAATTGGCTGCCGGCGTTCGACTTCGACATTTCGCCGATGGAAAATGTCAAGCTGCGCGCCTCCTACAGCCACACGATCACGCGGTCCGACTATGCCAGCCTGCAGGGCGGTCGCACGCTCGACACGCTGTTCCGCGTCGGCGGCGGCACCGGTGCGCAGGGCAATCCGGGTCTCGTTCCCTATAAGTCGAAGAATATCGACCTGTCGGCCGAATGGTATTATGCGCCCGGCAGCTATGTTTCGGTCGGCTATTTCCGCAAGGGCGTCAGCAACTTCATATCGTCGACCCGTATCGATACCGAAGCGTTCGGGCTGACCACCCCGGTCGGCGGCACGCGCTGGAACGCGGCACTGGCGGCGCGGGGCGCGAATGCGACGGTCACCCAGATCCGCCAATATATCTTTGCCAACTTCCCCAATACGGTGACCATCACCGGCGGGACCATGGAGGGCAATTATGTCGGCGTGATCAACAGCGCGCCGGGCGACGTGCCGCTGAATTTCCAGATCACGACGCCGATCAACAGCGACCAGACCGCGTCGCTCAACGGCTTCGAATTCGCGATCCAGCATAATTTCTGGGACACCGGCTTCGGCGTTCTGCTGAACTACACGATCGTCAACGGCGATGCGACCTACGACAATGCGCTGCCCTCATCGGTGCCGCAGTTCGCGCTCACCGGGCTCAGCGACAGCGCCAATGCCGTCGCCTATTACGACAAGAACGGGCTGCAGGCGCGCGTCGCGTGGAACTGGCGCGACGAATTCCTGGCGGGAACGGGTCCCAACCCCTTCTACACCGAGGAATATTGGCAGATCGACGCCAGCGCGAGCTATGAGTTCATCCCGGGCCTGACCGGCTTTGTCGAGGCGATCAATCTGACGGGTGAAAGCCGGCGCGGGCATCTGCGGGACAAGAACAACGTCACCTTCGCATCGCCGGGCTTCGCTCGCTACGCGGCGGGGGTTCGGTTCTCCTTCTAAGGCGGGCTTCCACCGGCGGATTTCCTGGCCAGAGAGCCGCGCTTCCATCGGGGCGCGGCTCTTTTGCGTGACGCGGGCCGGCGAGTGGCTTAGGAACGTTCCCAATGGCAAAGATGGTCGAGAGGGTGGTCATTGTCGGCGGCGGCACCGCCGGTTGGCTCGCGGCCGCGCGGCTCGCCGCAGCGCGGCCCGCGCTCGACGTAACGCTGATCGAGGCACCCGATATTCCGACGATCGGTGTCGGCGAAGGTACCTGGCCGACGATGCGCGCGACGCTCGCGGCGATCGGGATCGGCGAGGGAGAATTTCTCGCCGCGTGCGACGGCTCGTTCAAACAGGGGTCGCGTTTCGATGGCTGGGTCAGCGGCGAGACCGGCGACCGTTATCTCCATCCCTTCACCTCGCCGCCCGCAGTGCCGACGCGCGACCTGCTCGCCGCATGGCAGGCGGAAGCGGCCGACCAGAGCTTCGGCGCCGCGATGACCGCACAGGCGGCGGTGTGCGATCGCGACCTCGCGCCGCGCCAGCGCGCGATGCCCGACTATCAGGGCGCGGCGAACTATGCCTATCACCTCGACGCGGGGAAATTCGCGGCGCTGCTGTCGAGGCATGCGACACGGCGGCTCGGGGTCCGCCATGTCGCCGATCATGTCACCGGGGTACGACGCGGCGAGGGTAGGACCATCGCGGCGGTCGCGACGCGTGAGCATGGCGAGATTTCGGGCGAGCTGTTCATCGACTGCACCGGGCACGCCGCGCTTATTGTCGGCGGTGAACTGGGCGTCGAATGGATCGACCGCAGCGACATTTTGTTCAACGACCGCGCGCTCGCGGCGCAGGTCCCGGTCGCCGAGGGCAGCCCGATCGCCTCGCAGACGATATCGACCGCGCATCCGGCGGGCTGGATCTGGGACATCGGGCTACCGGGTCGGCGCGGCATCGGCTGCGTCTATGCGAGCCGCTTCATGGACGACGATGCGGCCGAGGCCGAGTTGCGCGCCTATATCGCGCGCGTCCTGCCCGACGCGCCCGACATGCCTGTCCGTCGCCTCAGCTTCCCGACCGGGCATCGCGCGCGCTTCTGGCAAGGCAATTGCCTCGCCATCGGGCTGTCGGCGGGCTTTATCGAGCCGCTCGAGGCCTCGGCAATCGTGATGATCGAATTGTCGCTGAACGCGCTGATCGATAATTTTCCGGCCAGCGACGCCGCGATGCCGGTGCATGCCGAGCGCTTCAACATGCTGTTCCGCTATCGCTGGGACCGCATCGTCGAATTTTTGAAGCTCCACTATGTGCTGAGCCGCCGCAGCGACGCCTATTGGCTCGCACAGCGCGACCCCGCCTCGGTGCCGCCGCGCCTCGCCGAGATGCTGGCACTGTGGCACGACCAGCCGCCCTCGACCTGGGACTTCCCACAAGTCGATGAGATTTTCTCGGCCGAGAGCCACCAATATATCCTCTATGGCATGGGTTATCCGGTGCCGCCGGGATCGGCGCCCGGCGACCGCGCGCTCGCGGCGCTTGCCGAACAACGTCAGCGCGCGCGCTCGCTCGCCTCGGCGCTGCCCACCAACCGCGACTATCTCGATACGATCGCCGCCGCCAGCGCCACCGCGGCGGAATGAGGGACCCCGAATGACCCAGCATGCCGCGCTCGACTCCAACCGCCACCGCGACCTGCGCGTGCGCACCGCTACGGGCGCCGAGCTGGGCGATGGGGTAATGGCGACGCTGACCGTGCCGAGCGAGTTTCGCCAGGTCCAGGCGCATTATCCGATCCTGTTCCGCCGCGAGACGGGGCAGGAGGCGTTCATCGCGATGGCGCTGTTCGGCTTCGAGCCGGGCGAAAATCTCTATCTCGACGCCGGTGGCTGGGACGCGCGCTATCGTCCCTTGTCGGCCGCGATCCAGCCCTTCCTCGTCGGGCGCCCGGCGAGCGGGGAGGGGCCGGGGCAGGTGCATATCGACCTCGACCACCCGCGCATCGCCCGCAGCGGCGACGACGGCGTGCGGCTGTTCGACGGCGATGGTCAGGCCACCCCCTATCTGGAGGATATGGCCGAAAAGCTCGGCGCGCTCGACGAAGGTTACCGCGCGAGCGCCGGTTTTTTCGCGGCGCTGCGCGATCATGACCTGCTCGAACCCTTCACGCTCGAGGTGACGCTCGACGACGGTTCGGTCAATTCGCTCGTCGGTTTCCACATCATCGACGAGGCGAAATTGCAGGCGCTCGACGGCGAAACGACCGGCAAGCTTCACGCCGACGGGCATCTGGTGCCGATCTTCATGGCGCTCGCCTCGCTGTCGCAGCTCGCACCGTTGATCGAACGCAAGAACCGCAGGCTCGGCCATGGCTGAACGCGACGGCGCGATCTACGACCGCCTGGCCCGCGTGCCGGAGCGGGATTGGGATAAGGGGGCAGGGCTCGACGCGTTGCTGGAAGGCGCGCGCGAGCCCTTTGTCCTGCGCGGTCTCGTCGCCGACTGGCCGCTGGTGCAGGCGGCGACGCGCTCGGCGCGCGAGGCGCGCCAGCATCTGCTCGACCATGCCCGCGACCGCCCCTTCGCGGTGTCGATCGGCGCGCCGGGACATGACGGGCGGCTCTTCTACGATGCCGACATGGCGATGAACTTCCGTTCGGGCACCGGCAAGCTGCCCGACATCTTCGCGGGGCTGGACACCGCCGAGGAACGGGGCGAGGCCCGCATCGTCTATCTCGCCTCGATCGACATTCCGGCGCATTTCGACGGCCTCGACGCGGCGAACCCGATCGACCTTGGCGACCGCAACCCGCTCAAGAGCATCTGGATCGGCACGAAGACGCGCATCGCCGCGCACAATGATTTTCCCGACAATCTTGCCTGCTGCGCCGCAGGCCGCCGCCGCTTCACGCTCTTTCCACCTGATCAGTTTGCCAACCTCTATCTCGGCCCGATCGACAATACCCCGGCGGGGCGGGCGGTCAGCATGGTCGATTTCGACGCCCCCGACATCGCCGCCTTCCCGCGCTTCGTCGAGGCGATGGCGCGGGCGATGACTGTCGAGCTAGACCCCGGCGACGCGCTCTTCATCCCGTCGATGTGGTGGCATCATGTCGAGGGGCTCGATCCCTTCAACATCCTCGTCAATTACTGGTGGCGCAGCACGCCCGCCTTCCTTGGCCAGCCGCAGGAGGCGCTCAACCATGCGATCCTCGCGATCCGCGACCTGCCCGACGCCGACAAGGCGATCTGGCACGCCCTGTTCGACCATTATGTGTTCGAGAATGACGGCGGGGTCACCGACCATATCCCCGAAGCGGCGCGCAGCATCCTCGCGCCGCTCACCCCCGAAAGCGCCGGGCGCCTCCGCGCCTTCCTCCTGAGGAGCCTCAGCCGATGACCGACAAGAACCAGCGCATCGTCATCGCGGGCGGCGGCACCGCCGGCTGGATGGCGGCCGCCGCGATCGCGCGCACCATGGGCGCGGCGGTCGATCTGACCCTCGTCGAGTCCGAGGCGATCGGCACGATCGGCGTCGGCGAAAGCACCATCCCGCCGCTCGTCAATTACAACCGGCTGCTCGGGATCAACGAGGCCGATTTCATGCGCGCGACGCAGGCGACCTTCAAGCTCGGCATCCTGTTCGACAATTGGAAGGAGCCGGGTCACCGCTATTTCCACAGCTTCGGGCTGACCGGCAAGGATCACTGGTCGGCGGGCTTCCAGCACTTCTGGCTCCACGGCCGGACGCGCGGGCACGATCAGAGCTATGACGATTATTGCATGGAACTGGTCGCCGCGATGGAGGGCAAGTTCGCGCATCTTCCCAATGAGGGCATCAACTACGCCTATCAGCTCGACTCCGGCCTCTACGCCCGCTTCCTGCGCCAGATGGCCGAAGCCGACGGCACCAAGCGGATCGAGGGCAAGATCGCGCGCGTCGAACTCGACGGGGAAAGCGGCGACATCGCCGCGCTGATCCTCGACGGCGACCGGCGGATCGAGGGCGACCTCTTCCTCGACTGCACCGGCTTCCGTGCGCTGCTGATGGAGGGCGCGCTCCACGCGGGCTTCGACGACTGGACCCACTGGCTGCCGTGCGACAGCGCGATCGCGCTCCAGACGCCGAACGTCCGGCCGCCAGTGCCTTACACGCGCGCGATGGCGCATGACGCGGGCTGGCAATGGCGCATCCCGCTCCAGCACCGCACCGGCAACGGCATCGTCTATTGCAGCCGCTATCTCGATCGCGACGCCGCGCTTGAGCGATTGCTCGGCAATATCGAGGGCGAGCCGCTGATCCAGCCCAATTTCCTGCGCTTCACCACCGGGGTGCGCCGCCGCCAATGGTATCGCAACTGCGTTGCGGTTGGGCTGTCGAGCGGCTTCATGGAGCCGCTGGAATCGACGAGCATCCACCTGATCCAGCGCGCCGTGCTGCGCTTCATCCGCATGCTGCCGCTCGGCAAGGTCAGCGAACGCGACATCGCCGAATATAATGACCAGCAGATGCAGGATAATTTGCAGATCCGCGATTTCCTGATCCTCCATTATAAGGCGACCGACCGCCGCGACAGCGCCTTCTGGCGCCAATGCGCCGCGATGCCGATCCCCGACAGCCTCGAACAGAAGATCGAGCTGTTCCGCGAAACCGGCCGCGTCTTTCGCAAGAATGAGGAACTCTTCGCCGAGAACAGCTGGGTGCAGGTGATGATGGGGCAGGGGATCGAACCGCAGAGCCACCATCCGATCGCGACCAAGCTTGGCGACGAGGAATTGGCGCGCTTCCTCGGCGGCATTCGCGACAATGTGCGCGACACCGTGGCAAAGCTGCCCGACCATCACGCCTATGTGGCGCGCTATTGCGGCGCGGCGGTGCCGCAGGCGGCATGATGCGCGTCTGGTCATGCGGCGAAGATGCCGCTAGCAGGGCGCGTTGCTCAGCTAGCGGGGATCGGACGGAATAATGGGGCGGCGGCGGCAGTCGGTAACGATCAAGCATGTGGCGGCCGACGCGGGCGTGTCGCTGCAGACGGTGAGCCGCGTCATCAACGACGAGCCCAATGTCCGCCCCGAGATGAAGGAACGCGTCCAGGCGTCGATCGACAAGCTGGGCTATGTCCCGTCGATCGCGGCGCAGCGGATGAGCGGATCGCGCTCCTACCTGATCCTTGCGATCAACGACCGCGAACGCACCATCGCCGACTGGCACGCGCGCGAGGGCACCGACTGGGTCGACCAGATGCTGTTCGGCGGCATGCTGAAATGCGCCGAACTCGGGTACCGGATGATCTTCGAGCTGGTCGACACGCACAATGACCATGTCGAGCGCGAACTACGCGCGATCATCGCCGCGCTCCAGCCCGACGGGGTAATTCTGACCCCGCCGCATTCGGACAATCCGCTGATCGTCGATCTGCTGCATCATCAGAAAATCCCCTTCGCGCGTATCGGGTCGCACGGCGGCGACGCCGGGATCGCGCTGACGATGGACGACGAAGGATCGGCGGCGCGCGCGACGCGGCACCTGATCGACCTCGGCCACAAGCGCATCGGCTTCATCTCGGGTTCGGTCGAATATGACCTCAGCCACTGGCGCATTGACGGCTGGCGCGCCGAGATGGCGGCGGCCGGTCTGCCCACCGACGATCTGCTGGCCGAGGGCGATTTCAGCGCCGCGTCGGGTGCGGTTGCGGCGCGTGAGCTGCTGGCGCTTGCCGACCGGCCCACCGCGATCATCGCCAGCAACGACCAGATGTCGCTCGCGACGCTGGCGGTCGCGCGCGAACTCGGGCTCGACGTGCCGCGCGACCTGTCGCTGGTCAGCTTCGACAATACCCCGATCGTCCGTTTCACCCCGCCGGGACTGACCGCGGTCGACCAGCCGATCGCCGCAACGGTGTCGCGCGCGGTCGAACTGATCATCGCGGCACAGCGCGGCGGACCGCGTCCCACCGAACCGACCGTGGTCCATGGCAGCCTGATCGAGCGCGGATCGACCGCGACGCCGCCCACCGATGGTTGAACCGGCGGCCGGTCCGCGCCGCCAGTCTTCCGCTTTTCTGTTGCTCTACGGCCTCGCGGCCGCCGGCGGGGCGATCGCCTATGTGCCCTTCCTGACGATCCTGCTGCCGGTGCGGATGACCGCGCTGGCGGGGGCGGGCGATATTCAGGCGCTCGGCTATGTCACTTTTTTCGGCGCGATCGCCGCCAGCGTCGGCGGGGTGTTCTTCGGCTGGCTCAGCGATCGCACGCGCAACCGGCGCGGTTGGGTGGCGGCGGGCCTGCTGCTGACGATCGCGTTACTGCTCGCGGTGCCGCTCGCGACGGACGTGCCGACGCTGATCGCGATCATCATCGGCTGGCAGCTCGCGCTCAACATGATGCTCGGGCCGCTCGCGGCCTGGGCGGGGGACTGTGTTCCCGACCATCAAAAGGGTCTGCTCGGCGGGCTGCTCGCCTTTTCGCCCGCGCTCGGCGCGGTGTCCTGCGCCTTCGTCACGCTGCCGGGGCTGGCGGGTGCCGACGGCCGATTGGCGCTTGTCGGCCTGCTCGTCGCCGTCGCGGTCCTGCCCGTCCTGCTGTTCGGCCGCCCGCGCGCCTTCCCCGCGTTGAACGAACCGGGTGCGGCCGAAGCGGTGCCCGATCAGCCCCGCCCCGCATCGCCGGTGATCCGCATGTGGTGCGCGCGGCTCCTCATCCAGATCGCCGAGGCGGCACTCTTTGCCTATCTCTTCTTCTGGTTCCGCTCGATCGACCCCGCGATCACCGACAGCGAGACGGCGCAGCTGTTCAGTCTGGTGCTGACGGTCGCGGTGCCCATGGCGTTGGTCGCAGGGCGCTGGGCGGACCGCCACGACCGCCCGATCCTGCCGCTCGGCGTCGCCGCCGCGATCCTCGTCGTCGGGCTCGTCGCGATGGCCTTTTCGACCGGCCTGTTCGCGGCGAAGCTCAGCTATGTCGTCTTCGGCATCGCGGCGACGATCTTTCTGTCGCTGCACAGCGGTCAGACCTTGCGCGTGCTGCCACGCCCCGACCGGCGCGCGCGCGACCTCGGCCTCTTCAACCTGACCAACACCGTGCCGTCGCTGATCATGCCCTGGCTGACCATTTCGCTCGTGCCCGGCTTCGGCTTCGACGCGCTGTTCCTGCTGCTCGCCGCCTTTGCGAGCGTCGCGGTGATCCTGCTCGCGACGATGCCGCGCCTGCGCTGACGCAATCCGAATAGCGCGCTTGATTTCCTTTGCTTGCTATGCAAGAGCGTCATTTGATAACGTTCACATAAGACTTCGTACAAAGAGGGATGGGAGAGACGATGCGGCGTTCCGCACTTGCCATGACGACGGCATTTTTGCTGGCGAGCACCGCCGCGGCTGTGGCTCCGCAGCCGTCGGACACCGGTGCCGCGGCGGTCCATCCCGACCTGTGGCCGGCGGCGAAAAGCCCGGCGACGATCACCGACCCCGCGACCGAAAGGCGCATCGACGCGCTGCTCGCGAAAATGACGGTCGAGCAGAAGGTGGGCCAGCTCGTCCAAGGCGACATCAGCACGATCACGCCCAAGGATCTCGAAACCTATCCGCTTGGATCGATCCTGGCCGGCGGCAACAGCGGCCCGAACGGCAATGAGCGGTCGAGCGCCGCCGACTGGGCGAAGCTGGTCGGCGAATTTCGTGCGGTGTCGATGAAGCCGCAGGCGAACGGCGTCGCGATCCCGATCATCTTCGGCGTCGACGCCGTCCACGGCCATAACAATGTCCCCGGTGCGACGCTCTTCCCGCACAATATCGGCCTCGGGGCGACGCACGACCCCGAACTGATCCAGCGCATCGGCGCGGTCACCGCCGCTGAAATCGCGGGCAGCGGCATCGAATGGACCTTCGCCCCGACGCTCGCGGTGCCGCAGGACTTGCGCTGGGGCCGCAGCTACGAGGGCTATGCCTCGGACCCCAAGCTGATCGCCGACTATGCCAAGGCGATGGTCATCGGGCTACAGGGGCCGCTCGCCGGGGGCAAGAGCGTCGGCCCCGCGCATGTCGCGGCGACCGCCAAGCATTTCCTCGCCGACGGCGGCACCTTCGAGGGCAAGGACCAGGGCGACGCCAAGATCGACGAGAAGGAACTGATCGCCAAGCATGCGATGGGCTATCCCGCCGCGATCGACGCCGGCGCGCTCACCGTCATGGCCAGCTTCTCGGGCTGGCAAGGGGTAAAGCACCACGGCAACAAAGGTCTGCTCACCGACGCGCTCAAGCAGAAGATGGGCTTCGAGGGTTTCGTCGTCGGCGACTGGAACGGCCATGGCCAGGTTGCGGGATGCAGCGTCACCGACTGCGCCCAGTCGATCAACGCCGGGCTCGACATGTTCATGGCCCCCGACAGCTGGAAGGGCCTCTACGAAACCACGGTCAAGCAGGCCAAGGACGGCACCATCCCGCAGGCGCGCCTCGACGATGCGGTGCGCCGCATTTTGCGCGTGAAATATAAGCTCGGCCTTTTCCCCGAAGGCCATGTCGATCGCAGCGTGGTGAAACCCGTCGGTTCGCCCCAACATCTCGCGGTCGCACGCGAGGCGGTGGCGAAATCGCTCGTCCTGCTCAAGAACAATGGCGGCATCCTGCCGATCAAGGCGGGTGCGCGGGTTCTCGTCACCGGCCCAGGGGCCGACAATATGGCGATGCAGTCGGGCGGCTGGACGATCAGCTGGCAGGGCACCGACGTAACGCATGCGGACTTCCCCAATGGCCAGACGATCTGGGAAGGGCTCGACAAGGCGGTGCGCGACGCGGGCGGCGTCGCGACCCTGTCCGATGGCGGGGTCTATAAGGAAAAGCCCGACGTCGCGATCGTCGTGTTCGGCGAGGCGCCCTACGCCGAGTTTCAGGGCGATGTGCCGACGCTGGATTATCAGCCGAGCGACGCGACCGACCTTACAACGCTCAAGAAGCTGAAGGCCGCGGGAATCCCGGTGGTCGCGCTGTTCCTGTCGGGCCGGCCGATGTTCACCAGCCCCGAAATCAACGCCGCCGACGCCTTCGTCGCGGGCTGGCTGCCGGGGTCGCAGGGCGCCGGGGTCGCCGATGTGCTGGTCGCGGGCAAGGACGGCAAGACGGCGCGTGCTTTCACCGGAACGCTCTCCTTCGCCTGGCCCGCCGACGCGCGTTCGCCGGTCGAAAAGCCGCTCTTCGCGACCGGCTACGGCCTCAAATATGGCGAGAACAAGCAGGTCGGTGCGCTGTCCGAAGAGATGGGGATCGACGTCGCCGCCGCGCTTAATGTCGAAACCTATTTCGCGGGCGGGCGGTCGCGGGCGCCCTGGATGCTGACCGTGACCGACGCCGGCGGTTCGCGCCCCGTCGACTCGGCGCCGGTGTCGAGCCCCGGCGGGCTGATCGCGGCGCGCTCGGTCGATGTGAAGGCGCAGGAGGACGGCAAGAGCTTCGTCTGGACCGGCCCCGCCGCTTTCCACCTGTCGGGCCCCTATGCCGACCTGACGCGCCAGCTCAACAACAGCTTTGCCTTGCGTGTCGAATGGCGCGTCGATGCGCTCGGCGCGGGGCCGGTGACGCTCGCGATGGGCGGACAGAATTTCGACATCTCGGACTGGGTGAAGGCCGCGCCGAAGGGCGAGGTCGGTTCGTTCCGTATCCCGCTGCGCTGCTTCGCCGATGCGGGCGCGAATTTGACCAAGCTCGACTATGCGCTCAGCGTCTCCGCCGACAAGGGCTTCGCGGCCACCTTGCTGCATACGAATGTGCAGGCGGTCGGCGAGAATCTGCCTTGCCCGCCCAAGGCAAAATGACGACACAGCGGGAACAGACATAAAATAAGGTCGGGGAGAGAGACATGGCATTGGCGCCGAACGTCGCGACGAGTGCGAATCCGGACGCGATCGAAGGGCAGGGGGGCAATATCGACGCGCCCCAGTTGCGCCTGTTCGTGTTTGGGCTGTTCTTCATCTTCGGTGGTATTACCAGCCTCAACGACGTGATCATTCCAAAGCTGAAGGAACTCTTCACACTCAGCTTCTTCGAGGCGTCGCTGGTGCAGGTCTGGTTCTTCGTCGCCTATGCCATCATTGGTATTCCGGGTGCCCGCCTTATCAAACGGATCGGCTATATGCGCGGCGCGGTGGCGGGGCTGGTGACGATGATCGCAGGCTGTTTTCTCTTCATTCCTGCCAGCCAGACGGCGGTCTTCGGCCTGTTCCTTCTCGCATACTTCGTTCTTGCGAGCGGCGTGGTGCTGGTCCAGGTCGTGGCCAATCCGCTGATCAGTCTGCTGGGCCCAGCCGAAACGACGCATAGCCGCCTGACCTTTGCGCAGGCGTTCAATTCGCTTGGCACGACGATATTTCCGTACTTCGGAGCGATCCTGATCCTCGGCAGTCTCGCTACCGTCACGGCGGCCCAGCTGTCGGGCGCCGAACTGGACGCCTATCGTACCGCCGAAAGCCAGGCGATAGTCGGCGGCTATCTCGGCATCGCGGCGGCACTGGCCGTTGTCGCCGCGGTTGTTTGGCTGTTCCGAAATCGACTGCAGGGTGAAAAGCACGAGGACACAAGCCTTGCCGAAGGCGTGGCGCTACTGAAACGGCCGCGCTTTGGATATGGCGCGCTTTGCATCTTTCTGTATGTCGGCGCCGAAGTTGCCATCGGCAGTTTCATCGTCAATTATCTCGCGCAGGCGCATGTGCTGAACCTTAGCGATGCAGAGGCCGGCAAGCTCATTCCCTTTTATTGGGGGGGCGCGCTGATCGGCCGCTTCATCGGATCCGGGCTGCTCCGCATGGTCAGCCCAGGCCTGCTGCTGAGCACAGTCGCCAGCGGCGCGATCATGCTCATCCTGATCTCGGCCAACAGCAGTGGTACGGTTGCGGGCTATTCGCTGCTGGCAGTGGGTTTGATGAACTCGATCATGTTCCCGACGATCTTCAGCTTGGCATGCGAAAAGCTTGGCCCGCGCGCTGCCGACGGGTCAGGGATCATCAATGTCGCTATCGCGGGTGGGGCGGTCATCCCCGCGCTCTATGGCCTGCTCGCCGATCAGATCGGTCTCGGGCTGGCGCTCGCGCTTCCGGCTGCCTGCTATGCTGTCATAGCAGGCTTCGGATATTATGCCCGCCGGCCGGCCGAAGGGCTCGTCGAAAACGCTTTCAGCTAGGTCGCCGCCGCCGCGTTCCACCGCGTGAACAGCAGCGCCGCGAACAGCAGCTCGGCGCTGCCCACGGCCAGCGTGACATGGATGGGCAGCCGCGCGCCGTCGGCCGCGAGGAACCCGCTTGCCGCGAAGCCGATGCCGATCAGGAACAGGGCCATGCCGAGCAGCCAATAGAAGCGCTCGCGATAGAGGGTCGCAAAGCCGAAATAGCGCGCGCCGATGATGGTCGCGAATGCGGCAAAGGCCAGATCGATCAGGTCGGGCGACAATCGCAACAGGCCATAAGCGATAAAGAGCCCGGCGAAGAGCGGGAAGGTCAACTCGAAACCAAGCGGATTGAGCGGGTTGCCCTTGCTGACCTTGGGCGCGCGGAACAGTCGCGCGATCAGCATCGCCAGCGGCACGATCAGCATACCGCCGATGAACAGCGCGCCAAAGGCATAGGGCCCGCCCCAGATATAACGCGCGGCGTCCGCAGCGAGCCACACCAGGCCCGAAATGAACACGCCCGGCGCGCCGCCCTGATAGGCTGCGCGCAATTCATTCTGTGCCTGACCGATATCGATGACCGCCTCCTCTTGCTGACCGTCCGGCGCTAGAGGGAAATGCGGGTCGTTACAACGGGTTTGGCGGCGGACATGCGATGCGGTCAGGCAGCCAGGATCGGGTTCCGTCCCATGCCGATATCGTCGCCATTGGCCCAGACGCTGTGGGTACCGGCGCAGATGCGCTCGGGCAGGATGATCCGGCACACCGGCCCCGCCACGATATTCCGGGCATCGATCAGCACACATTCGGACCGGTCGGCTTCGAGGTCGGCGACGAACGAAACGAGATAGCCGTCGTCCTCGCCGGTCGCGCCGATGCGCGGCGCAAAGGGCGCCTCGCTGCCGAAACGCCCGGGGCCGAATTCATATTCCTCGCTCGTCCGCGCCTCGAGGTCGTGCTTGACGATACCGCGAAACAGGAACCAGCCCGGCTCGGGAATCGCGCTATAGGCATAGCGATAGCGCCGGCCCGCATGCCGCTGGTTGAGCATGCCGAATTCGAGGTTGCGGTCGTCGAGCCGCTCTTCCTTCGTCGCGCCGGTCTTGAGGTTGAAGCGCCAGCGATGAAGCCGCGGCCGGATCAACTCCTGGTCGAGATAGGCCATCATCCGCTCATAGCCCGCGGGTGCGTCGGGCCGCGACTTGGGCATCGGCTCTTCCTGATAATAGCCGTCGAGGACGATCTCGTCGCCTTCCTCCCATGCGTTCAGCCAGTGGAGGGTGTAGGTCGGCTCGGCCTCGAACCAGCGGATATCCTCCGGCTGGCCCAGCCGCGGAATGATCGCGAAGCGCGTCTTTTCCTCGGGATGGAATTGCACGACGTGCAGCCGCTTTTCGAGCAGCTCGGGGCTCCAATAGAGCGGCATGTCGTTGAGGATCGCGTAATGTTCGGTGAAGGCCATGTCGTGCGGCAGGCGCGGCCCGGGCAGCGGCACCGGGATATAATGCTTCAGCCGATTGTCCGCGCCGACGACGCCATAATGCATATAGGGCGCGTGCTTCGAGTAATTGAAGAACAGCAGCTCGCCGGTCGCGGGATCGACCTTGCAATGCGCCGAAATGCCGTCGAGCGGCACCCAGGCTTCGGTGCCATGCTGTTCGAGCGTGAAGGGATCGAGCCGATAGGCTTCGCCGCACTGGTAAAAGGTCGAGATGATCTTGCCGGCGTGGATCGCGACGTCGGTCGAGCTTGAATCCTTCAGCCATTCCTGCGCCCCCCAGCCGTGGCGCGTCGATTTGTGCGGCGGCTCCATCAGCCCCGCCCACAAGGATCGCCCGGCTTCCTTCTCGGCCTCGAACCCCTTGGTCCGCACGAAGCGGCTGCGATAGCTGGCGCGCCCGTCGTTGAACGAAATCGCATGGATGAAGCCGTCGCCGTCGAAGGGATGATAGCGGCCGATCGGCTCATGCACCTGGTTCTCGCCGGTGCGCACATAGACGCCGTCGATGTCGCCCGGGATCGTGCCGATCACCTCGGCATCGCCATTGGCGAAGATCGCGTTCCATTCGTTGAACGTCGGCCGCCAGGCGCCCTGCATATAGGGATGGTCGTTGGGCTGGATCGTGGTCCGGATCGTCTCGACGAGTTCCGCGGTCATACAGGGCCTCCCTGGTGGCGGCTCTGCACGGCCACGTCGCGACATCCTACCCCAGAATCACCCGATCGACGAGGGCCGCCTCAATTGGTCCAATAGATATAATCCTGCCCGTCCTGCCACGGCGTGTTGAGCGGCACGTCGATGCGCACCGGTCCCTCGATCAATCCCGGCCAGATCGGTTTCGCCATGCCCTTGTTCTGCGCGTCGAGCATCGCGCTCAATTGCGCGACGCGCCGGGGCTCGCTCGCCGACAGATCATATTGTTCGGTCGGGTCCGCCGCGAGATTATAGAGGCGTTTCTTCGCGGGGCGCTTGGTCACCTGCAATTTCCAGTCGCCCGCGCGCACGACGCGATAATCGCCCGAGCGCCAGAACATCGCCGTACGCTTGGCGGGGCCGGCAAGGATATCCTCGCTGTCGATCAGCCGGTCGCCCGGCAGCTTCGCCCCCGCCGCCGCCGCAATGGTCGAAAAGATGTCGAGATGGCCCGTCGGGTCGGCGCGCGTCGATCCTGCCGCGATCGCCCCCGGCCAGCGCATGAAGAAGGGGGTGCGGATGCCGCCCTCGAAAAAGGTCGCCTTCCACCCGCGATACGGGGCGTTCAGCCGGTCGATCCCCGTGTACCAGGCGCCGCCATTGTCGCTGGTGAAGATCACCAGCGTATTGTCGTCGATGCCCAGCTCCTTGAGCTTCGCCATCACATCGCCGATCCGCCGGTCGAGCTGTGCGATCATCGCGCCATAGACGCGTGTCTTCTCGTCCTTGATCTGCGGCAGTCTGTCATACTCTTCGCGCGTCGCCTGCAGCGGCGTGTGCGGGGCGTTGAACGCGAGGTACAGGAAGAAGGGCCGGTTCTTGTTCGCCTCGATCGCCTTCACCGCCTCATCGGCGAAATAGTCGGTCATATGCCCCTTGGGGTGGAAACGCTTGCCGCCGTTGAAGTTCACCGCATGGCGCAAATTGGCCCAGAGAAAATGGTCGATGCGGTCCCAGGGCAATTTGGCGTTGACGACGTCGGGATCGTCCTCGGGCAGGAACATCGCCGCGCCGCCGAGCACCGCGAGGCTTTCATCGAAGCCTTGGGCATGCGGTTGCAGCGCGGGCGCCTCGCCCAGATGCCATTTGCCGATATGAAGCGTGTGATACCCCGCCGCCTTCACGGCCTCGGCGATCGTCACCTCCTTCGCAGGCACGCCCATGTCGGGATAATCGGGAATGTCGGGGGTGATCAATTCCTTGTGAAAGATCGTCCGCAGCGGCCCGATGCCCTCGCCATGCGCCATATTCTGCGCGAACTGGACGGGGACCGCAGTATATTCGAAACCGAAGCGCGTCGGGTAACGCCCCGTCATCATCGCGGCGCGCGACGGCGAGCAGGTCGCGTTGGCGGCATAGGCGGTGGTGAAATTCATGCCCTCGCGGGCGAGTGCGTCGATGTTCGGCGTCTTGACGATGCCGCCCGCGACCCCGCCGCCGTTCAGGCTGATGTCGTTATAGCCGAGATCGTCGGCGACGATCAGGATGATGTTAGGGGGGCGCTTGCCGACTGGAGCCGTTGCGGGGCCGGCTTCCCACTTGACCGGCTGGTTCGGCTGCACCGGATCGCGCCAGTCGGACATGAGGCCGGGCAGGCGATATGTGTTGGCCTTGTAGGTCCAATATCCGCCCGCCCCGAACAAGGCGAGCACGCCGAGCGCCACCCATCTTTTCTTCATAGCCCCACCCGTTCCGCGATTCCTGTCGATATTATGGCACTATCTGTGTCATTATATATCGCTGCGCGCAAGATCGCATTGACCCGGGCGCCAAGCTGGGCCAGCGGGGAGCTATGGCAGCCAAGGCAAAACCGAAAAGCGAAGCGGAACCGCGCGTCGACGGACGCCGCGAGCGCAGCCGGTCGAGCCGCGCGCGGATCGTCGCCGCGATGCTCGACCTGATCGACAGCGGCGACCTGACCCCCAGCGCGGCGCGCGTCGCCGAGGAAGCGGGCGTCGGCCTGCGCACCGTGTTCCGCCAGTTCGACGATATGGACACGCTGTACCGCGAAATGTCCGAAACGATCGCCGCGCGGGTGATGCCGATCGTGTCCGCTCCTTATGCTGGTACCGACTGGCGCACCGATGTCCGCGACCTGGTCGGGCGGCGCGCGCGGGTGTTCGAGACGATGCTGCCGTTCCGGCTCGCCGCCAATATCAAGCGCTACCAGTCGCCGTTCCTGATGGGCCAATATGGCCAGGTCGTCGCGCTCGAACGCGACCTGCTGTTCCGGCTGCTCCCCGACGAAGTGCTGGCCGACCGGGTGGGGCGCGAGGCGCTGTGCGTCGCGCTGTCGTTCCAGACGTGGCGCGCGCTGCGCCACGACCAGGGGCTGGCGTTCGAGGAGGCGGCGCCCGTCGTCGCGCAGATGGTCGGGGCGCTGATCGCATGAAGCGCATCATCCTGTTCGCGACTGTTGGCCTGCTCGCGGCCTGCGGCGACAAGCCCGAAGAAAAGGTCGCGGTTGCCAAGACGGTCTGCCCGGCAATGCCGAAAGCGGATTATGTCTGGATCCCCGGCGCGACATTCGCGATGGGCGCCGAGGCGCATCTGCCCGAGGAAGGGCCGGAGAAGCCGGTTACCGTCGCGGGCTTCTGGATGGCGACGCACGAGGTCACCAACGGCGAGTTCGCCGCTTTCGTGAAGGCGACGGGCTACAAGACGATCGCCGAGCGCGATCCGCCGAAGCTGCCCGGGGCGCCGCCCGAGATGCTGATCCCCGGCGGTGCGGTGTTCACCGCGCCGACCGACGGCAATCCGAACTGGTGGCGCTGGGTCGTCGGCGCCGAGTGGCGCCACCCGGCAGGACCCGACACCGCGATCGAGGGTCGCGATCGCGAGCCGGTGGTGCAGATCGCCTATGACGATGCGCTCGCTTACGCCAAATGGGCGGGCAAGGCGCTGCCGAGCGAGGAGCAATGGGAACTCGCCGCCGCGACCGGCGGCGCCGATCGCAACACCCCGATCGTCGATGGCAAGCCGCAGGCGAATTATTATCAGGGCGTATTCCCGGTGCGCGACATGGGCACCGACGGCTTCACGAGCCGCGCGCCCGTGGCCTGCTTCCCCGCCGACAGGCATGGCGTCCACGACCTGATCGGCAATGTCTGGGAATGGACGACCGCAAGGGCGGCGGGCGAGACCAATGTCATCAAGGGCGGCAGCTTCCTTTGCGCGGCCAATTATTGCGCCCGCTACCGCCCCGCCGCGCGCCAGTTCCAGGAACGCAGTCTAGGCACCGATCACATCGGTTTTCGCCTGATCGACACGGCGCGCCCGGCGCCGGCGACGCCAGCCCCAGACAAGAGATGATATCGCGACCAGCCCGCCGCCCACCCACAGCCCGGCCTCGATCGCGCGCTTCTTGCCCTGCTGCTTCCACGCGAAGGCGTTGATCTGTTCGTCGGCGGTATAGCCCGCGGGCATGTCGAGCACGCCATTGGCCTTCGCATAGGCGCGGTAGTCGGCCTTCATCGCCGCGAAACGATCGGGCATCGCGGCCGCCAGATTCTTGGTCTCGCCGGGGTCGTTCTTGAGGTCGTAGAGCCGCCAGCGGCCGTCGCCGGTCGGGGCGAGGTTGCGGACCAGCTTGTAATCGCCGCGGAACAGCGCGCTGTTGCCCGATAGCTCATAGCCCAGCGGATCGTCGCCATGGACGCTGCCCGCCGCGCCGCCGAGCATCGGGACGAGGCTGCGCCCGGTCACCGGCTCGACCGCGCGCCCGCGCCATTCATTGCCATGATCGGGCACGCCCGCGAGTTCGGCCAGCGTCGGCAATATGTCGGTCACATGCGCGAGACCGCCGTTGATCGCCCCGGCGCGGATCTTTTCATTGCCCGGCCAGGCGATGATCAGCGGCACGCGCAGCCCGCCCTCGGCGGCGGTGAACTTGTAACCCGACAGCGGCGCGGCGGCGGCGCTCGCCCAGCCCGGGCCGATCGCGGCAAAGCTGCCGCGCCGACCGATATTCGCGGTCGCGGTGTCGTACTGCATGGTCAGGAACAGGCGGTTGCGCGTGCGGCTGTACGGATCGATGGGCTCGGCGCCATTGTCAGAGAGGAACACGAATATCGTATTCTCATATTGACCGGTGGCTTTCAGATGCGCGACCAGTCGCCCGACCTCGCGGTCCATAGCGGTCGCCATGCCGGCATAGGCCTGCATCACCCGCACCGCCGCCGCGCGCTCCTCGGCGTCGAGCTTCGCCCAGTCGGGGGTGGTTGCCATCGTCACCATCGGCGTGCCGGTGGGCAGGATGCCCAGCGCCGCCGCGCGCTTCGCTCGTGCTTCGCGCAGCTTCGTCCAGCCGTCCTTGTACATCGCTGCATAGCGCGCGATGTCGCTGTCGGGCGCCTGGATCGGAATATGGTTGGCGAGGAAGTTGATCGAGGCGAGAAAGGGTTTTCCGCTCGCGCGGTCGGCGTCGATATAGTCGATCATCTTCTGGACGACGAAAGTCGAGGAATAGAAATTCTTCGGCAAGGTCGCGGGCTTGCCATTTTCGGTCCAGGCAGCGGTGTCGTACATGCCCTCGATCGGGCGCTGCTCGAAATTGTCGGCGCCCGCGTCGGCCAGACTGAAGGCGCGGGCATAGCCGCGCGCTTCGGGCAGCCGCGTCGCATCGCTCCCCAAATGCCATTTGCCGGTCAGGTACGTGTTGTATCCCGCGGCGCCGAACAATTCGCCGATCGTCACGACGCGGTGGTTCATCACCGTGTCGTATCCCGGCTTGCCGCGATGCGCGTCGGGGATCGTCTCGGGCATGTTGCCGAGGCCATTGCGGTGGTTCATCACCCCCGTCTGCAACATCGCGCGCGTCGGCGAGCACGAACCGGCGACATGGAAGTTCGAGAAGCGCATGCCGGCATAGGCCAGCGCGTCGATATTTGGCGTCGCGAACTCGGCGCCGAAGGATCCGACGTCGCTGAACCCCCAATCGTCGGCGAGCAGGATCACGACATTGGGCTGGCGCGGGGCGGGGGATTTGGTCGCCGTCGGCGCGGCGCCCTGCGCGGGGACCAGCATCGATGCCGCGAGCAGCGCGGTCAGTCCAACCTTCTTCATCGCGATTCCTCTCCGAATATATTGGCACTTATTATGCCAATATATTCGATACCGCAATTCCCTTCGATCAGTCGAAGCCAGCCAGGAAGGCGGCGACGTTGCGGCCGAGGTCGCCGACGGCATAGCCGCCTTCCATCACGACAAGCGTCGGCAGTCCCAGGTCCGCGATCACCCGCGCCATCGTGGTATAATCTTGACGCTCGAGCTTGAAGTTCGAGATCGGATCGCCGCTGAAGGTGTCGGCGCCGAACGAAACGATCAGGCAGCGCGCGCCCCAGGCGGCGATCGCGCGCAGCGCGGTGTCGAGTGCCGGACGATAGGCAGCACCATCGGTGCCGCGCGGGAGGGGGAGGTTGAGCGTAGCGCCTTCGCCCGCCCCTTCGCCGCACTCGTCGGCATGGCCCCAGTAAAAGGGATAGTCGGTCACCGGGTCGGCGTGGATCGAGGCGAAGAAGATGGCGGGGTCCTCGTAGAATATGTCCTGCGTGCCGTTGCCGTGGTGATAATCGACATCGAGGATCGCGATCGGCCCCAAGCCCAGCGCCTGCGCGTGCCGTGCTGCGATCGCGGCGTTATTGAGGTAGCAATAGCCGCCCATATAGTCGCGGCCCGCATGATGGCCGGGCGGGCGGCACAGCGCGAAGGCGTGGGCGTCGCCCTCGTTCAGCCGGTCGAGTGCGGTCAGCGCGCATTGCGCCGACCAATAGGCCGAGGTCCAGGTTCCCGCCGCGATCGGGGTCGAGGCGTCGAAGCTGTAGGCGCCGATGTCGGCGTCGATGCGATTGAAGCGGAGCGGCCGGCGCCGGACGATCGGGAAGCTGTAGCCGATCGCATCGCCGCTGCGTCCCGCCGTGAGCCAGTCGTCATGGGCGCGTTCGAGGAAGGCGACATAGGCGGGATCATGCACCGCCAGCAGCGGTTCGCGCCCGAAATCGCGCACCGGCTGCCAGTCGTCCAGCGCGGCGACGATCGACTGCAGCCGGTCGATGCTTTCGGCATAAGGCACGAATTCGCCATTGTGCAGTTCGCGTTCGGGCGCGTGGCCCGTTTGCCGATCGTCGAAAAAGAGTTTCACGGGTTCGTTGCTCCTCTGGTCCACCAGCCTAGAGCCGGCTTCGGGCGAAGCAAAGCAGCTTGCAGGAATCGTGCGGGCCGCGCATCGCGGCGCGCTGAGGATGAGGAGGAAAGCATGACGGTTCCGGTGATCGCAATCTGCGGCATCGCCAGCGACGAAGCGAGCTGGCTCGGCATGCCGATCGATCGTATCGTCATCCCACGCGGCGAGAGCATCGCCGCGATGGCCGACGCGATCGTCGCCGACCTGCCCGACCGTTTTGCGCTCTGTGGCCATTCGATGGGCGGCTATGTCGCGCTTGCCATCGCCGCGCTGGTGCCCGATCGGCTCGCGGGCCTCGCCATGCTGAGCAGCGCCTGCGCCGCCGACAGCGAAGAGCAGGGAGAGGGGCGGCGGCAGGTGATCGCGCAGGCCGGGCTGGACTATGACGCGGTGGCCGACCGGTTGGCGCGCGCGGTGCTGTCGCGGTCCAGCCGTTCCGATGCCGCGCTGCTCGCCGAGACAAAGGCGATGCTGCTGCGCACCGGCGTGACGCTTTTTGTCGAGCATCAGCGCGCTGCGGCAACGCGCGTCGACCGCTGCGACCTGCTGGCGACCATCGCCGCCCCGGCGCTGGTGCTGGCGGGGGAGGAGGATATCATCGTGCCGCCCGAGCGTGCGCGCGACATGGCCGCGCGGCTGCCCGATGCGATGCTGCATATGATCCCCGGTTGCGGCCATATGCCCCAGCGCGAAGCGCCCGCCATCACCCGGTCGGTGATCGCCGCATGGCGCGCGCGCTGCGACAGGCCTGAACCCGTTTAGCCGATGGCGAAGGCGCAATCGATCGGCATCGCCGCGATCTTGCTGCGGATGATCGCCACCGTTGCGTCGTCGATGTCGCCCGCGTCGATCGATAGGTCATAGCCTTCGCCGACCAGACTCAGCGCGATCGACCGCGGTGCCAGCCCGCGCTGCGCGAAAAGGTTGAGGATGCGCAGCGCGCCGGCGAATTCGCCGCTGCGGAGCGTCAGCCGTCGGCCGTCCTCCACCGCGCTCATGCCGCGCGCCGCCGCGACCACCCCTCGGCGACGATCCGCCGTGCCTGCCGGTCGACAAGCAGGTTCGGGGTTCCGCCATGCTGGTCGGCGGCGCGCATCGTCGCGACCAGCCGCGGCCCGATGTCGGCGACCTTCGCCTCGATGGCGGCGACATCGCCGCCGCGATATTCGGCGCAGACGGCGATGATGCCGCCCGCATTGACCAGATAGTCGGGTGCATAAAGGATGCCGCGCCGGGCGAGTTCGAGTCCGAGCGCCGGGTGCGCCAGCTGGTTGTTCGCGCCGCCGCAGATTAGGCGCGCCTGCACCCTGTGGACGGTGGTCGTATCGATGGCGCCGCCGAGCGCGCAGGGGGCGAGGATATCCATCGGCGCGGTGACGATCTTGTCGGGTGCGACGCGTTCGGCGCCGAAGCGCGCGACGGCGTGCGCCACCCGCGTTTCGTCGATATCGCTGACGAGCAGTTTGGCACCGGCGCCGTTGAGCAGGTCCGCGAGCACCATGCCGACATGGCCGAGTCCCTGAACCCCGACGACCGCGCCGTCGAGACCGCCACCGCCCTGTTCGGCGACGGCGGCCCGCATTGCCAGAAAGACCCCGCGCGCGGTCCATGGCGACGGATCGCCGCCGAGCCCGTTTGCGCGCTGGGGCAAGCCCGCCACATGAGGTGTCGTGCGCGCGACCGCCTGCATGTCGGCGACCGTGCTGCCCGCGTCCTCGGCGGTCACGAAGCGCCCGCAGAGCGACTGGACGCAGCGCCCGAAGGCCGCGAACAGCTTGGGGCGGTCGAACGCGCCATCGTCGGGCAACATGATGACCGCCTTGCCGCCGCCGAAATCCAGCCCCGCGAGCGCATTTTTATATGTCATCGCTTCGGAGAGGCGCAGCGCGTCTCGCGTCGCGTCGCTTTCGCTGGCGTAGCGCTGGACGCGGCAGCCGCCGATTGCGGGGCCGAGCGCGGTCGAATGAATCGCGACCACGGCGCGCAATCCGGTCTCGTCGTCGTGGAACAGATGGACCGCTTCGTGCGGGAGTTCGACGGGGTACTGCAACATCGGGGCGGCTCCGAGATATGAGGAGCGCTATGAATGGAGTGAATTTGCTGGAATATCTGGTCGCATTTCCGCATGAGAGGGCAAAAATGGGGTAAATATATCCCCATTATGGCAATCATGGGGATTATTTATGCAACTAGACCGACATGAAAAGGCGATATTGAACATCCTGCAGGACAATGCCGACATTTCCACCGCCGAACTCGCCGAGCGGGTCGGGCTGTCGCAATCGCCCTGCTGGCGGCGCGTCGCGGCGCTCGAACAGGCCGGCATCATCCGCAAACGCGTGGCGCTCGTCGATCGCCGCAAGGTCGGGCTGAGTGCCCAGATTTTTGCGCAGGTGAAGCTGTCGGCGCACGGCCGCGCGCATCTCGCCGACTTCGAGGCGGCGATCGCCGACATTCCCGAAATTATCGAATGCCATGTCTTGATGGGGACGGTCGACTTCCTGCTGCGCGTCGTGGCGACCGATGTCGAAGCCTATGAAAAGCTGTTCTTCGAAAAATTGTCGCGGTTGCCGGGGGTGCAGGAAATCAATTCGGCGATCGCCCTGTCGGAGATCAAGAGCACCACGGCCCTGCCGATAGGCTAAGGCCGCTGAACCGCAGTGCCGAGGGCGGAATCTTCCAGTCTGGCCCGTTTTTCGCCGCGCTTGCGCCTTGGAGACAGGACGGCCTATTTTGACGGTGTGTTCGGGGAGGGGCTTCACAGGTTTCATGGCGGAAAAGACGTCCGATCCCGATCATGAGCGCCGCGCGCTCGATGAAGTCGAACGGCTGCTCGACCTCGAGGATGAGGCGGCGCGCGGCGAAGGGCTGCGCGCGCTTCGCGAGCGCGATGGCGAATTGGCGGCGACGGTCGAGCGCCTGCTGCGCCGCAACCCCGACGCACATGGCTGGATGCCGACCGAGGGGCCCGGACTGTGCGCGGCCGAAGAGGATCGCGCGCCCGACCGCATCGGCCCCTTCGCGATCACCGGCATACTCGGGCGCGGCGGCATGGGGGTCGTGCTGCGCGGCGAGCGCGACGATGGGCTGTTCGCGCAGACGGTAGCGATCAAGCTGATGCGCAGCGGGCTGACCTCGCTGCGCTTGCAGGAGCGCTTCATCCTCGAACGCCGCATCCTCGCGCGGCTCGACCATGGCGGCATCTGCCGCATCCTCGACGGCGGGACGTGGGAGGAGCGGCCCTTCCTGATCATGGATCATGTCGATGGCCGGGGGGTCACCGAGCATGTCGCGGCGGCGGGGCTCGACCTTCAGGCACGGCTGCGGCTGTTCCTCGATATTTGCGCGGTCGTCCAATATGCGCACCGCCAGTTGATCGTCCACGCAGATCTCAAGCCTTCCAACATCCTGATCACGCCAGACGGGCAGGTCAAATTGCTCGATTTCGGGATCGCGCGGCTGATCGGCGACGAAGTCGGCGAAGCTGCCCCGGCAACCGGCGGCGAGGCGAGCGGCACGTCGGGCAGCCGATCGGTCACGCTGACCCGCGCCTATGCCGCGCCCGAACGGCGCGACGGCGCGCGGCCGATGATCGAGGGCGATGTCTTCAGCCTCGGCGCGATCCTGTTCGAACTGCTCGCCGGGCGCCTGCCCGATGTGCCGGCCGGGGCGGACTGGCCTCCTGCGAGCAGCGCCGCCGCGGCGCCGCCGGTGACGCCCGCGATGCTCGCCGGCGATCTCGACGCGATCGTCGCCAAGGCGGTCTCACGCGATCCCGCTGATCGCTACCCCGACGTCGCGGCGCTGATCGCCGATATCGAGGCATGGTTTGGCCATTATCCGGTTGGTGCGCGCGCTGCCGGGTGGCGCGAGCGGTCGATGAAATTCGTCCGCCGCCACCGGTCGGGGTTTGCGGTAGCCGCCGGGGTCGGCCTGCTGCTCGCGAGCGCCGCGATCTTCAGCGCGGTCCAGGCGGTGCGCGCCGAGCGCGCGCGGGCGGTGGCCGAAGAGCGTTTCGACGACGTCCGAACCCTCGCCAATGCCATGTTGTTCGACGTCCAGGATGCGCTCGCGCGTTATCCCGGCACCGTCGACAAGCGCGCGGCGCTCGCGGCGACCGGCGCACGTTACCTTGCTGCCTTGCAGCTGTCGGCCGATGCCCCCGCCGACCTGCGGCTCGACGCGGCAAAAGCCTATCGGCGGCTCGCGGCCATCCAGGGTTATCCAGGGACATCGAACATCGGCGAACCCGATCAGGCGCGCGCGTCGCTGGGCCGGGCGCAGGCGCTGCTCGCCGCGCTGGTCGCCGATCAGCCCGATAATGCCGCCGCGCACGCCGAACTGGGATGGGTTCACGCCGATCGCTGGGCATCGGTCGCCGGCGATGGGCCATCGCAGGCCCAGATCGACGCCGCCGCCCGATCCTTTGCCGCCGCGCTGGCGCTGGCGCCGGATGACGCGTCGGCGACGCTCGGCCAGATCGCCCTCGACAGGGCGCGGGCGTTCGAGAAAATCTGGTCCGCCGATCGTCCTGCCGAGGCGATCCCGATCGTCCGTGAGGCGCTGACGCGGCTGCGTGCGCGGCGCTGGCCGACGTCGCTCGCCGCATCCGCCGCGCAGCTCGAAATCGGGCTGCTCAACCAGCAGGGCGACGCGACCTATTATAGCGGCGATCTGGCGGGCGCGTTGCTGCCTTATCGCGAAGCCGATGCGCTGATCGACCGGCGCATCGCGGCGGGCGGCGCGACCCCGACGCTGCTGATCGCCAAGGCGACATCGGCGTTCAACATCGGCGGCACGCTTGGCGACATGGACGGGCGCGACGCCGAGGCGCTGGCCATCGTCGATCGCTCGGTGGCCGCGATGGAGCGTTTGCTCGCCGCGGGGCGCGATTCCTCGGCCGAGAAGGCGCTGCTGACGCTGTACGGGCAACAGGCGGTGCTGCTCGAGAATATGGGCCGGCTCGATGTCGCGCTGGGGCCGTTGCTGCGCGGCAATGCGTTCCGCGAAGCGCGGCTCGCCGCGCATTCCGGCGACGGCGCCGCACGGCGCGACCTCGCGATCGGCTTGGCACAGCAGGCGCGCGTATCGGCGGGCGCGGGGCGCAAGGCCGAGGCGTGCGCGCTGGCGGAGCGGACACTGGCGCTATGGACAAAGCTGGAGGGGCAGGGTGCGTTGACACCGCGCGATGCCGCCAAGGAACGCCCGGTTGCCGAGGCACTTCGGCGCGCCAACTGCCAGCGCTAATCCTCGTCTTCTGCCATTGCATCGGCGAGCCACAGGCGCGCGGTCTGCCAGCGCCGCTTGACGGTACGGTCGGATTGGCCGGTCACCGCCGCAATTTCCTCGACCGTCAGCCCGACGAAGAAGCGCAGCTCGACGATCCGCGCGAGGTCGGGCGACAGTTCCTCGAGCCGGCGCAGCGCGGAGTCGAGCCGTTCGACGTCGATCGCCGGCCCGGCATCCTCGATCATCAGGCCGAGCGTCGGCATCTGGCGCTTGGCGGCGCGGCGCTTGCGGATCGCGTCGAGCATCGCCTGGCGCAGCAACCGCGAGCAGGTCGCGAACATATGCTGGCGGTCGTTCCACGCCATGCGGTCGAGATTCATCACGCGCATCACCGCTTCGTTGACGATTTCGGTCGGTTGCAACGTCAGATAGGCGACCTCGCGCCGCAACATCCGCGCCGAGGCCCGGCGCAGCTCGTCATAAACCGATGCGAGAAGCTCGTCGCGGTCGGGTTGGTCAGGTTCGGCGTCGCCCACATCGTATTTGATAGCGGCGGGTGGTCGCGGCGCAAAGCCGTTAGTCGCGCGGTCCCGCACGCGGATCGTTCGATGCTTGCTCGACAACGCCTATGATTTCCTGTTTGGTCCGCCGCGACATATTGATTCCTATCTTGGATTTTGATGCAGCTTGCCGTTTCTTTTCCCAATAGGACGCGCCGCCGCCCGGTGATTGCGGCGCGGCGGTTGCGCTTCGGGACGGTTGCATGACCGCGCCGCAAACCCCGCTCGGCGCCGCCCTCGCCGCGTGCCGGCGCCATGTGATGGCGGCTGCGGGCTTCAGCGCACTCGTCAATATCCTCTATATCGTGCCGACGCTCTACATGTTGCAGGTCTATGACCGGGTGGTACCGACGCGCGGGCTGCAAACCTTGTTTTTCCTGACCGTCGTCCTGCTCCTCGCGCTCGCGACGCTGTCGCTGCTCGACCGATTACGCGCGCGATTGCTGGTGCGCATGGGCGTCCATCTCGACCTGCTGCTGTCGCCCGCGATTCTCGACGCCACGGTCGGCCGGCCCGACTTGCCAGCGGCGCGCGCGGCGCTGCGCGATTTCGATGCCTTGCGCGGCGGGCTGACCGGCGCCGCGATCCTCGCGCTGTTCGACGCGCCTTGGGTGCCGATCTATATCCTCGTCTGTGCAATGGTGCATCCGTGGATCGGGTTCGTCGCGCTGCTCGGCTGCCTCGCATTGCCCGCCATCGCCTGGGCGAACGAATGCGCGACGCGCGAAAGGCTCGACGATGCCCAGGCGATCGCGAGCTCCTCTTACGCGCATCTGGATGCGATGCTGCATGCGGCCGAGGCGGTTCGCGCGCTCGGCATGCGCCGTGCGCTCGTCGCGCGCCAATTGCGCCAGCGCCAGACGATGCTCGGCGCGCAGACCGAGGCGAGCTTCGCCGCCGGCGGATATCTCACCGCGACCAAATTCGTCCGTCTTGCGCTGCAATCGCTCGCGCTCGGGCTCGGCGCGCTGCTTGCCGCCGACAATCTGATCTCGGTCGGGGCGATCTTCGCCTCCTCCTTCCTCATCGCCCGCGCGCTGGCGCCGATCGAGCAGTTGATCGGCAATTGGAAAGCGATCGGCCAGGCGCGGCAAAGCTATACGAACTTGGGCGAACTGCTCGCCGCGCAGCCGGTCGCGCATGACGCGACCGAACTGCCCGCGCCGCAGGGGGCACTCGCCATCGAAAATGCGACGATCCTCAACGAAACGCGCGACGCGGCGATCGTTCAGGCGGTGAGTTTCGACGTCGCGGCGGGCGAGGTGCTCGCGATCATCGGGCCGAGCGGGGCGGGCAAGTCGACCCTGGTGCGGCTGATCGCGGGCGCGATTCTCGCCGACCGGGGCACGGTCCGCATCGACCGCGCCGACCGCCGCGACTGGAACCCCGAACGCCTGGCGCGGCATATCGGCTATCTGCCGCAGGACGCGTCATTGTTCGCGGGGACGATCGCCGAGAATATCGCGCGCTTCGGCCTCGAACTCGGCGCCGAGCGCAGCGCGGTCGATGCCGCGGTGGTCGCGGCGGCGCAGACGGTCGGGGCGCATGAGCTGATCCTGTCGCTGCCCGGCGGTTACGACCATATGCTCAAGCTGGGCGGGCGCGGGCTGTCGGCGGGGCAGGCGCAAAGGATTGCGCTCGCGCGCGCCGTCTATGGCGATCCCGCGATGCTCATTCTCGACGAGCCCAATGCGCATCTCGATGCCGAGGGCGATGCGCTGCTCGCCGCCGCGCTCCAGCGGTTGAAGGGCGAGGGCAAGACGATCCTGATCGTGTCGCACAAGACGAGCATCTTGCCCGTCGTCGATCGTGTGCTGCTGATGCGCGCCGGGCGCCTCGAACTGATCGGGCCGCGCGACGAGGTGCTGAAGAAACTCGCGCCGCCGCCGCAACCGCGTGGGCAGGGCGGCAAGGTGGTGAGCCTGTGACGATCGCCACCCCCATGCTGATCCAGTCGCCCGAACCGGCCGCCACCGACCTTGCGCAGATCGCCGATCCGGGCAGCGAAATACGCTGCGGGTCGATCATCGCGGGCCTGTTCTTCATCCTGTTTCTCGGCTGGGCGGCCTTTTTCCGGCTCGACGCCGCCGCCTATGCGCAAGGCGCGCTCGCGGTGTACGGCCAGCGCCAGTCGGTGCAGCACCGCGACGGCGGTATCGTGTCGGCAATCCATATCCGCGAGGGCGACCAGGTGCGTGCGGGTCAGATCCTCGTCGAACTCGCGTCGCCCGAGGTGAAGGCGCAGGAACGCGCGATGCAGGCGCAGGCGATCCGCCTGCTTGCCCAGCGCGCGCGGCTGGAGGCCGAGCAGAACGGCTCGCGCAGCGTCGTGCCGCCGCCCGAATATTCCGAACTTGGTGGTGCCGACCGCGCCGCGGCAGCGCAGGCGCTGCGCCAGCAGCAGCGCGAACTGGGCGAACGGCTGGCGGTCCTTTCGGCGCAGCGCGGCTCGCTCGGCGAGCGCGCGGTCCAGTCGGGCGCACAGGGCAAGGGGTTCGGCGAACAGACGCGCTCGGCGCGCGAACAGATCCGCCTGATCGACGAACAGATCGCCGCGCTGGAACCGCTCGCCGAAAAGGGCTTTGTGTCGAAGACCCGCATTCGCGATCTGGAACGTCAGCGTGCCGCGCTCGAAGGCGACCGCGGCCGCTCCGACGCCGGTATCGCGCAGTCGGCGAGCGCCGCGAGCGAAAGCCGCATTCAGATCATCGAGGCCGAACGCAGCTTCGACGAACGCACTGCCGCGGACCTGCGCGATGTCGAAACGCGGCTCGGCGAATTGATGCCGCAGTTGCGCGCCGCGCGCGAGCAGCTGGCGCGGACGCAGATCCGCGCGCCGGCGACCGGCACCGTCGTCGGCCTCAGCGTATTCACCCCCGGCGGGGTGATCGCGCCGGGGCAGAAACTGCTCGACATCGTGCCGCAGCGCGAGCCGCTCATCATTCAGGCGCGCATCGCGCCCGAGGATGCCGACGACCTGGTCACCGGCCAGCGCGCGATGATCAAATTTCCGGGTCTGCGCGAACGCTCCTTGCCCAATCTGGAAGGCACGCTGACCCGCCTGTCGGCGGACAGCTTCACCGACGAGAAATCGGGGCTGACCTATTTCACCGGCGACATCCGCGTGCCGCGCGATCAGATCGACGAGATCGCCAAGCTGCGCGGCAAGGATTTCGAACTGCGCGCGGGCATGCCGGTCGAAATCTTGATCCCGCTGCGCAAACGCACCGCGCTCGATTATGCGCTCGAGCCGCTGGTCGGCAGCTTCTGGTCGTCGTTTCGCGAACATTGAGGCCCGCCTGCGGCGCTCATTTCCGATATGTTTTGGGCGCGATCCCGTGGCGCGCGATCTTGTCATAGAGCGTTTTGCGGGGAATTCGCAGATAGGCGAGCGTCGCCGCGATATCGCCGTTCGCCGCCACCAGCGCGTCCCGGATCGCCTGCGCCTCGAACTGCGCCACGCGTTCGGGCAGCGAAGGGACGGTGACGCCGGCGTCGATGGCGGGGAGTTCGACGCCCAAGATCTCGCCATAGGCGAAATTGCGCAGCTCGCGCACATTGCCGGGCCAGTCATGCTCGATCAGATGCGCGAGCGCGGCGTCGCCGATCGAGAAATCGACCACGCCCAGCTTGCTCGCGGCTTCTTCGGCGAAGGCGGCGAACAGCTGCGGGATGTCGGATTTGCGGTCGCGCAGCGGCGGCATGCGGATGCGCACGACATTCAGCCGATAGAAGAGGTCCTCGCGAAATTCGCCGGCCTGCACCGACAGTTGCAGGTCGCGCCGCGACGAGGCGATGATGCGCAAGTCGACCGCGCGGGCTTCGCTCGCGCCGATCGGCTGGACCTTGCGCTCCTCGACCACGCGCAGCAGCTTGGCCTGGATTGTCAGCGGCATAGTGTCGATGCCGTCGAGGAACAGCGTGCCCCGGTGCGCCTGTTCGATGCGTCCCTCGCGCGCGATGGGGCCATAGCCGGGAGCGCCGCGGTCGTGGCCGAACAGCTCGACCTCGGCCAGTTGCTCGGGCAGCGCGCCGCAATCGACCGCCACGAAAGGCCGACCCGAGCGCGGCCCCTTGCGGTGGAGCAGCAAGGCGGCGAGTTCCTTGCCCGTGCCGGTCTCCCCCTCGACGAGCACGTCGATGTCGGCACGGGCGACCTGCTGGATCGTCGCGCGGAGCTGCGCCATCACCGGGCTGTCGCCGGTCAGCGGGCTGTCGACGCTGGTCTCGGCGGCAGCGCGCAGCATCCGGTTGTCGAGGACGAGCCTGCGGGTATCGAGCGCCTTGCGTACCGCGGCGATCAGATGATCCGTGGCAAAGGGTTTGGCGAGGAAGTCGAACGCGCCGCTCTTCAGCGCGCCGATCGCCATCGGGACGTCGGCGTGGCCGGTGATCAGGATGACCGGAATCTCGGAATCGACCGCGCGGATGCGCGCGAAAAATTCGAGGCCGTCGAGGCGGGGCATGCGGATATCCGTGACGACCGCGCCGGTGAAATCTTCCGCGATTTCGGCGAGCGCGGTCGCGGCATCGGCAAAGGCGCGCACGTCGATATCCGCCAGTTCGAGCGACTGGACGGTCGCCGCGCGCAGCGCATCGTCGTCGTCGACGAAGATGACCTGCTGGCGGGTGACGAAACCGCTCATGCGCGGCGGACCGTCAGCCGGAACGCCGCGCCGCCGATCGGCGAAGCGACGGGATCGAGGGTGCCGCCGAATTCGCGCGCGATGTCACGCGCGATGCCGAGCCCCAGCCCCAGCCCGTCGGTCTTGCCGGTCACAAAGGGAGTGAAGAGATTGTCGGCGACATCGGCGGCGATGCCCGGGCCATTGTCGGCAACGGTTAGGGCGATGACTTCGCCGTTCTCCACGTCGATCCGGATTCGGGGGTCGGCCCGGCCCCCGAGCGCGTCGAGCGCGTTCTGGAGCAGATTGACCAATATCTGTTCGAGCCGCACCCGGTCGGCGACGCAGCGGAGCGCTGCCCTGTCGCCGGCCCGCTCGATCGTCACGCCATTTTCGCGAATACGGTCGCCGACGAGCAGCAGGGCGCCGTCGATCACCGGCCCGATCTCGACGGGGCCCAGCGCCGGCGTGCTGCGCCGTGCGAAGCTGCGCAGTTCGGCGGTGATCGCCCCTATCCTTTCGGTCAGCGAAACGATGATGCCCAGGTTTGCGCGCGCCTTGCCGGGGTCGCCGCGGCCCAGGAAGGTATCGGCATTTTCGGCGAAACTGCGGATCGCGGCGACCGGCTGGTTGATCTCATGCGCGACGCCCGCGGTGATCTGGCCGATCGTGCCGAGGCGGCTGGCCTGCGCCAGTTCCTCGCGCGCCGAGCGGAAGCGCCGGTTGGCATCGACCAGATCGGCGGTACGCGCCGCAACCTCTATCTCCAGCATCCGCCGCGCTTCCTGTTGCAGCCGCTGCTTCTCGCGCGCGCGGAATACCCAGATCAAGAGAGCGGCGAGCAGGATGAAGGCGATCAGGATCGCGGTTCGCGCGGTGGCGTTCGCGCCCGCTTCGGCAGGCGCCAGGGGCTGGAAGGCGTGCAGCCGCGCGCCGGGCATCGGCACCCCGACCGCCGCCTCGCGATAGCGGATATCGCCGCCGGTCCAGGTCGCGCCGTCGCGCTTGGGGGGCAGGGGCGTCAGCGGCAGATTGCCGAACTGCAGCGCCGCGCGGATCGCGGCGCGGGTTTTTTCGTCGAGCGGCGCCAGCGTTCGGAACCGCCAGTCTGGTCGGCTGGTGATGATCACCACGCCATGATTGTCGGTGACGAAAGTGGTCAGCGGCTGACGCGCCCATTCGGCCTCGAGCCGGTCGAACTCGACCTTCACGACGATCACCCCGAGCGTTCGGCCATCCTCCTCGACTCGGCGCGCGATATAGAGGCCGGGGCGGCCACTGACCGTGCCGAGCGCGAAGAGTTCGGCGGCGCCCTTCGCCATCGCATCGCGGAAATAGGGGCGAAAGCCGTAATCCTGTCCGACGAAGCTTTGCGGCTGACGCCAGTTGCTCGCCGCGATCGTCACCCCTTCGCGCCCGATCAGATAGATGACCGCCGCGTCGGTGCGTTCGGCGAGCAGCTCGAGCTTGCTGTTCATCCGCCGCACCGCCGCCGCGTCGCCGCTGGCCAGCACCTCATGCGCTTCGGGATATTCGATCAGCACGAGCGGCAGCAGGCGGAATTTCTGAAGCTCGCCGGCGAGCCGGCTCGCGGCGCTGCGCGCCTGCTGACCGGCGGCGATATCGGACTCGGCACGGGCATGGTCGCGCGCCCAGCCGAAGGCGGCGACCCCGATCAGCGCGAGCAGGAGCGATGCCAGCAGCGCCGCCCAGACCAGGCGCCGGCCGAGGCCGGTAAAACGCGAATCATCGGATGAGCTTGTCTCGATCATTTGTGCGGATTATCGCACAACTGGAGAGTATGTAAGCGGGAAATCGCACATTTATTTGCCGCAGATGACCGAACTGTTCCACTAAATATTTTAATATCAGTAAGTTAGTTCGCTTTTCGAAAACTTTGGACCGGCAATGTTGCCGTCCATAATTTAGCGGAAGCAGCGGCTAAAGGCCGCGCTCGGGAGGATATACGCGTGGCCGTCATGACAATCGACCAGCCCGGACCGGCGGGCGCGGGGAGCAAGCCGCTCTACCGCCAGCTGTATGTCCAGGTCCTCGCCGCGATTTTTCTCGGGGTGATCATCGGCCATTTCTGGCCCAACACCGGCGAGGCGCTGAAGCCGCTGGGCGATGCCTTTATCAAGCTGGTAAAGATGATCATCGCGCCGGTTATCTTCCTGACCCTCGTCACCGGCATCGCGGGCATGACCGAATTGAAGTCGGTCGGGCGCGTCGCAGGCAAGGCCTTTGCCTATTTCCTCTTCTTCTCGACGCTGGCGCTGATCGTGGGGTTGATCGTCGCCAATACGGTGCAGCCGGGCGCGGGCATGAACGTCGATGTCGCGACGCTCGATACCGGCGCGGTCAAGACCTATGTCGACAAGGCGCAGCACAGCAGCATCGTCGATTTCCTGATGGCGATCATTCCGACGACCCTGGTGTCGGCGCTGGCCGGGGACTCGCTGCTCCAGGTCCTGCTCGTGTCGATCCTGTTCGGCATCGCGCTGTCGATGGTCGGCGAGCCCGCCGCGCCGGTGCGCGATATGTTCGAGCGCGCCGGGCTGGTCGTGTTCAAGCTGGTCGGCATATTGATGCGCGCCGCGCCGATCGGCGCGTTCGGGGCGATGGCCTTCACCATCGGCAAATATGGTATCGAATCGCTCGCCAATCTCGCGGGGCTGGTCGCGACCTTCTATCTCACCTCGCTGATCTTCGTTATCGGGGTGCTCGGGCTGGTCGCGCGGCTATCGGGCTTCTCGATCTTCAAGCTCATCCGTTACCTGAAGGCCGAATTGCTGCTCGTGCTCGGCACCTCGTCGTCCGAAAGCGCGCTGCCGAGCCTGATGGAGAAGATGGAGCGTGCGGGCTGCGCCAAGCCCGTCGTCGGGCTGGTCGTGCCGACCGGCTACAGCTTCAACCTCGACGGCACCAACATCTATATGACGCTCGCCGCGCTGTTCATCGCGCAGGCGTGCAACGTCGATCTGTCGCTCGGCGACCAGATCGCGCTGCTGCTCGTCGCGATGATCAGCTCGAAGGGGGCGGCGGGGGTGACCGGCGCGGGGTTCATCACGCTCGCCGCGACGCTGTCGATCGTGCCGTCGGTGCCGGTCGCGGGCATGGCGCTGATCCTCGGCATCGACCGTTTCATGAGCGAGTGCCGCAGCCTTACCAATTTCATCGGCAACGCGGTCGCAACGATCGTCGTCGCGCGCTGGGACGGGGCGCTCGACCGCGAGGAACTGCGCGCGGCGCTCGACGGCGAACCCGCCGCGACGATCGCGGCGCCGCCGGTCGAGCAGGACATGGATTGAAACCCCGGGCCACGGGGTAGGACTATGGGAGAGAGACGATGAAGGCATCACATTCGGCCATGTTGCTGGCAAGCACGGCATTCTGCCTGTTCGCCGCCGCGCCCGCGCAGGCCCAGGACACCGGGCCTGCGCCGACCGGCAGCGAAAGCGCGCAGGACGGCGAAGACGCCGCGCAGCCCGAGATCGTCGTCGTCGGCACCCGCATCGAGGGCGCACGCGTGACCGAGGCGCTGCCGGTGGTCGTCGTCAATCAGGACAAGATCGATGCCGTCGGTGCGGTCAGCGGCGACGAACTGATCCGCTCGATCCCGCAAATGGGCGACGTCAGCTTCAACCCCGGCAACAATGCGCAGACCAGCAATGCGGCGCGCGGCGACGTCGGATCGGTCAACCTGCGTTCGCTCGGCGTCGGCAACACGCTGGTGCTGCTGAACGGGCGCCGCGTCGTCACCCACCCCGCCAGCCAGGGGCTGTCGGACACCGGAACGGTGCCGGTGCTCAGCTATAATTCCAACGCGATCCCGACGACGGGGCTCCAGCGGCTCGAGGTGCTGCTCGACGGCGCCGCCGCGCTTTATGGGTCGGACGCGGTGGCGGGCGTCGTCAACACGGTGCTCAAGGACAATTATGACGGGCTGCGCCTCCAGGCCCAATATGGCGGCGCCGAGGGCACGCATCTCACCGAGTTTCAGGGCAATATTCTCGCGGGCAAGAGCTTCGAGCGCGGCAACATCACCATGTCGTTCGAATATACCGACCGCAGCGCGCTGCGCGCCGCGGATCAGGATTTCACCGCGTCCGCCAATTTGCGCCCGCTGTTCGCCGAATATCCCGACTTCGCCGACTCGCTGGTGCCCGACTTTCGCGCGACGCGCGGCGCCTGGCCCGCGCTGATGGTGCCGGTGACCGGAGGGCGCCCGCGTCGTGGCACCACCAACCTGACCACCGCGGCGGGTGCCTTCACCGTGCGTCCGACGCGGCTCGGCGGCTGTACCCAGGCGCTCACCGCCGATCTCTGCCTGGTCAACACCGCGCTCGCGACGAACAATGCCTTCCGCGACCTGCGCTACGACACTGCGGTCGGAACCACCGTGATGCCAAGCGTCAAGCGCTACAACGCCTTCGCCAACGGCCATTACGACCTGACCGACACGCTGACCCTGTTCGGCGAGTTCGGCTATTACCGGTCCAACACGGTGCGCATCCAGCCGCCGGTCATCAACCTCAACCAGATCTGGATTCCGGCGAGCAACTATTACAACCCCTTCGGCCCGGTCGGCAGTCCCAACCGGCTGCCGGGGTTGACCAACGTTCCCGACGCAGGCCTGCCGGTCCTGCTTACCACCTATCGCTTCGTCGATACCGGGCCGCAGGTGGTCAGGGTCAGCGGCGAGCAGATCCGCGGCCTCATCGGCGTGCGCGGGGAAACCGCCGGGTTCAAATGGGACAGCGCCTTCGTCTATTCTGAAGCCTCGGCGGTCGACAGCAGCGTCGCGGTGCGCAGCTCCGCATTGCAGCAGAGCCTCGCGCTGTCGACCCCCGACGCCTATAATCCGTTCAACGGCGGCTGCATCGACACGCTCAGCTTCGGCGATTGCACGCCCAGCTCGCAAACGGCGATCGACGCGATCACTTTCGAGCTCAAGCGCCGATCCAAGACGACGCTGACGATGGGCGACTTCCGCGCCTCGCGGTCCGACCTGCTGACGCTGCCCGGCGGCGACGTCGGCATGGCGTTCGGGGTCGAGGTGCGGCGCGAGACGCAGCGCGACGATCGCGATGCCGCGGTCGACGGGTCGCGTCCCTTCGTCGATGCGGTCACCGGCGCAGTCACGATCAGCGACGCCGCGGCGGTCAGCGACAATCCCGACACCTATGGCAAGCGCACCGTTGCCGCCGCCTATGCCGAACTCGCGGTGCCGGTCGTGTCCGAAGACATGAACATCCCGCTCGTCCGCCGCTTCGACGTCCAGCTGGCGGGTCGCTATGAACGGTATAGCGATTTCGGCAGCGTCGCGCGGCCCAAGATCGCCGCCGCCTGGGACGTGTTCGACGGCCTGCGCTTTCGCGGTTCCTATTCGCAAGGCTTCCGCGCGCCGAACCTCGAACAGGTCAATGCGGTCGAATATGCGCGGCTGGCGACCAGCCAGGATTTCCTGCGCTGCGAGGTCGATCTGCGCGCCGGGCGCATCGCCAATTTCAACGCCTGCGGCAACAATGTCGGCTATTCGCGCCGGGTGTCGGGCAACCCCGACCTCAAGCCCGAAAAATCGACCAACTATAATCTCGGCGCGGTGATCGAGCCGAGCTTCCTGTCGGGCGACCTCGGCCGCGTGACCTTCACCGTCGATTATTGGTCGATCCGGCAAAAGGGCATCGTCGGCATCCTGGGCAACGATACCGCGATCGCGCTCGACTATCTGGCGCGGCTCAATGGATCGTCGAACCCCAATGTCATCCGCGACGCCGCCAATGCCGACGATATCGCGGCTTTCGCGGGGACCGGCATTACGCCCGTGGGCCGCATCACCACGGTGCGCGACCAGTTCATCAACCTCCAGCCGCAGACGGTGCGCGGACTCGACCTCGCCTTGTATTGGGAATCACCCAAGACCGGCATCGGCAAGTTCGATTTCGCGATCAATGCGACGCGGCTGCTCAAATTCTCGCGCGATCCCGGCCCCACGGTCGATGCGCTCGTCGAGGCGCGTGCCAATGGCGACATCAACGCCGCGACGCCGCTGCCCGAAACGCAGAATCTGATCGAGGTCAATGGCCGTCCGAAATGGCGCGGCACCGCGTCGCTCACCTGGTCGCTCGGAAGTTTCCAGATCGGCGCGTTCGGACGCTATACCGGGGCGGTCGACGAAACGGCGCTCGTCGACCTGAACGGCAATCCGTGGCGCATCAAGTCGCAGTTCACCGCCAACCTCTATGCGCAGATCCGCATCCGCGACGCAGCCGGCCTCGGCGGCGACATGCGCTGGCGCGTCGGGGTGCGCAACATCGCCGACAAGAAACCGCCCTTGTCGTCCGAGGGCTATCTGGGGTCGCTCTACAACCCCTATGGGCGCTATTGGTACACCTCGGTCACCACGGAGTTCTGAGCATGCGATACGGGCACGGCATCTGGTCGATCATCGGCTCCGCCGCGCTCGTCGTCGCGCCGGCGGCAACGGCAAAGGAGAGCGCGCCCGCGCCGACCGCCGCCGGCGCGGCGACCCCCGTCGCGGAACAGAAAGCCGCGCCGCGCACGATATTGTTCGTCGGCAACAGCTTTACCCAGGGCGCCCATTCGGCGGCGCGCAATTGGGGCGCGGGCAAGGTCACCGACCTCAACGGCGCGGGTTATGGCGGGGTGCCGGCGCTGTTCAAGACCTTCTGCGAACAGGCCGGGCTCGATTATGACGTCAGCCTGGAGACGCAGGGCGGCAAGTCGCTCGGTTTCCATTATGACGAACGGCGCCAACTGTTCGACCGCGCGTGGGATGTCGTCGTGCTGCAGGAATTCAGCACCCTCGACCGTGCCAGGCCGGGCGATCCCGCCGACTATCTGATGAATGTCGAGCGGCTGGTAAAGCTGTTTACCGCGCGCAATCCGGCGGTCGATATCCGGCTCGCGTCGACCTGGACCCGCGCCGACCAGGTCTGGCTGCCGAAGGGCCATTGGTACGGCAAACCCGTCACCGCGATGGCCGACGAGCTGCGTGCCGCCGCCGACCGCGCCCAGCGCGCCAACCCGGCGGTGAAGGGTATCCTGCCGGTGGGGCAGGCGTGGAACCGCGCCTTTGCCGAGGGGGTCGCCGATCCCAATCCCTATGACGGCATCGCTTTCGATCAGCTCGATCTGTGGGCCTATGACCATTATCATGCTAGCGTCGCGGGCTATTATCTCTCGGCGCTGGTGACCTTCGGCAGCATTACCGGCGTCGATCCGACCAGCCTCGGCCCGCGCGAAAAGGGCGGCGATCAACTCGGTCTCGGCGCCAGTCAGATTTCGGCCTTACAGCGGGTGGCGCGCAACCAGCTCGCCGCTTCGCGTTAGCGACGTGCCAGAACGGATCGGGCCAGCCACCGAAAGCCGGTGCCTGGCCCGATCCGCTTCCGGATGATTTGCGGTCAGAAGCCGAACGCGACGCCGACGCGGCCGCCCGTTGAACCCTTGACGGTCGAGCCGGCGATGCCGCCACTGACGTAGACGCGCGGGGCGAGGCGGACGACCGCGGCGCCCGAGAAGCCCTGTTCGCCCCGATAGGTCGCGAGGTTGAACGAGACCGAGACGTCGCTGTCGGGGACGATCATCGTGCCGCCCATCGCCATTGCGGTCGCGATGCCGCCGTTCGCCTGCACCGCATGGCGTTCGAGAACGACGGTGCGGGCGTCGAGCGCGGCGGTTTGCTGTTCGAGCAGGTTCACCCGGTTCGGAATGCCGCCGAGCGTCGCGATGTCGAGCGCAGCGGTGCCCAGATTGCCCGACGCGTCGGTGGTCAGCAGCCGGAGCGTGCCGGTCTGCGCCGCATTGCTCGCCGCCGAGCCGACCCCCGCGAGCGTGTAGGTGCTCGTCGTCGTGCCGAGCGCGACCTGTCCGGCGCGGCTGGCCACCGCGCCATTGCCGATCGCCACCGACCCGTCGCCGGTCGCGCTGCTGCCATTGCCCAGCGCCACCGCGCCGGTGCCGACCGCATTGTTGTTCGCGCCGATCGCGACGGCGCCGATCCCGGTCGCGATATTCGGATCGCCGATCGCCACCGCGCCATTGCCCGAGGCGACATTGCCAGCGCCGATCGACACCGCCTGGCCGTTGATCGCGCGCGCATTGGCACCCATCGCGACCGACTGGTTGCCGCTGGCGACCGCGCCAGGACCGACCGCAATCGAGTCCACACCGGTAGCCTGCGGCCCCGGTCCGGTGCTGTTGGCGCGGAAATAGGCACCGTTGGCAAGTGCCGTGTTCGCGGTCGATTGCGCCGCCGCGGCCTCCGAGCGCGCCGTTGTGGCGGTCAGTTGCGCCGCCGCCGCTTCGGTGCGCGCGGTGTTGGCCGTCGCCTGCGCCGCGCCGGCGTTGGCGAAGGCGGTGTCGGCGCGGTCCTGCGCGGTTGCGGCTTCGGCGCGTGCCGTGTCGGCCTGCGCCTGTGCCGCCGCGGCTTCGGTGCGCGCGGTGTCGGCGGTGGCTTGGGCCGTCGCTGCGGCCGCGGCGTTGGCCTGACCGGCCGCTAGTGCCTGATCGGCGGTCGCCTGCGCCGCATCGGCGTTGGCGAAGGCCGCGTCGGCGCGGCTCTGCGCCGTCGCGGCCTCGACGCGCGCCGTATCGGCGGTGGCCTGCGCGTTCGCCGCCTCGAGCCGCGCGGTGTTCGCCGTGCCCTGTGCGGTCGCGGCGTTCACCAGCGCGGTGTTCGCGGTGCCCTGTGCCGCAAGCGCTGTCGATTGCGCGGTGGCGGCATTGGCGAGCGCAGTGTCGGCCGTACCCTGTGCGGTTGCGGCGTTTGCCAGGGCATTGTCCGCGGTATTCTGCGCCGCCGCCGCCGCCGCCGCATTGCCGGCGTTGCCCGCGAGCGCCAGATTGGCATTGGCGAGCGCGGTGTTGGCGGTACCCTGAGCCGCCGCCGCCTCGGTGCGCGCCGTATCGGCGGTGTTTTGCGCCGTCGCGGCATTGGCCAGCGCGCTGTTCGCGGTTCCCTGCGCCGTTGCCGCATTGGCCAGGGCCGTATCGGCGGTTCCCTGCGCGACCGCGGCGTCGGCGAGCGCCGTGTCGGCGGTCCCCTGCGCCGTGGCGGCATTGGCGAGTGCCGTGTCCGCCGTCGTCTGCGCCGCAGCGACATTGGTCGTCTGCGTCGCCAGCGCCGCATTCAGCTGGTCCAGATTGACCGCGTCGGTGCCAAAGGTCCCGGTGGCAACATTGGTGATGGCGCGTTCGGTTCCGACGTCTCCAACCGACACGGTGCCTTCGCGCCCGTTTCTGGAACCTGCACCGATCGCGACGCTGTTGCTCGCCAGCGCCCGGGCGTCGCCGCCCAGTGCATAGCTGTTATCCCCGATGGCCGTGGCGAAATCGCCGATCGCCAGACTGTTGTTGCCCAAGACCTCTGCGCGGCGACCGATCGCGGTCGAAAAATCCCCGTTTGCGGAACTGAGCTGCCCGATCGCGGTGCTGAACTGGCCGTTCGTCTCGGCACCGGCCCCAATCGCCACGCTGCCGGCCAGCAACGCCTTGGCCTCGCTGCCGATCGCAACATTGTGAATGCTCCGCGCCTCGGCCCGGTCGCCCAGCGCGATCGTGCTTTCGCCATCGGCGACGCTAAGGTTGCCGAGTGCAATCGCGCCGGTTCCGGTCGCGCTATTGTCCGCGCCGATCGCCACCGCGCCGGTGCCGGTCGCCACGTTCGGATCGCCGATCGCCACCGCGCCGTCGCCCGACGCGACATTCTCGAACCCGATCGAGGTCGCCTTGCCGTCTTTCGCGACCGCGCCCGACCCGATCGCGGTCGATCCGTCGGACTGTGCCTGCGCGCCGCCGCCGGCGGCGAAGCTGCCGTCACCCATCGCCTGCGCCGCGGCTCCGCCGCCGCCCACGCCGACATAAGGGTTGCTACCCGCCGCAACCCCGGCGATCGCGGCATTGAGCTGCGAGACATTGACCGCATCGGTCGCGGCAGTGCCGGTGTCGACGTTGGTGATCCGCCGCTGCACGAACTGCGACCCGACCGAGACGACATTATCCTCGATCGCTTCCGACGAGCGCCCCAGCGCGACCGAGTTGATGCCGGTCGCGACGGCGTTGTTGCCCAGCGCGGTGGCGTTGATGCCATTGGCGCGGGCCTGGCCGCCGATCGCGGTGCCGTTGGCACCGTCGCTCGACGCGCTTTGCCCGATCGCGACGCCCTGCTCGCCGATCACATTGCTGTTCGATCCGACCGCCACCGATCCGACGCCGTTGGCAAAGGCGATATAGCCCACCGCCGTGCCGTCTTCGCCGCCGGCCGCGCTCTCGGAACCGAGCGAGGTCCCCTTGTCGGCCGACGCGACCGCGTCGGCGCCCATCGCGATGGCGGAAACGCCCCGCGCAGACGAGCTTTGCCCGAGGGCGATGGCGTTGTCGGCAATCGCGCTGCTGTTCCGACCCAGCGCGATCGCGTCCTCTCCGGTCGCCGTCGTCGTGCCGCCGCTGCTGTTGACGCGCAGATATTGGGCGTTGTCGGCGACCGCCTGAACCGCATTGAGCTGGCCCAGATTCACCGCGTCGCCCAATTGGGTCCCGGCGGCGACGTTGACGATCTGCCGCGAACCGACGGTCGCATTGCCGACCGACACCGTGCCGCCGCGATCGGCAACCGATCCGGCGCCCAGGGCGACCGCGTTGTTCGCGCCGCCGAGCACCATCGCGCCGTCGCCGAGCGCGGTGCCGTTCGGCGCTACCGCTGACGAATTATTGCCCAATGCGACGGTAAAGGTGCCCGAAGCGCGCGACATATAGCCGATCGCCATCGCCGAAAAATTGGTCGATTTGGCTGCCATGCCGATCGCCATGCCATATTGGCTCGATGCGAAGACGTCGCCCGCACCCGCCGGAGCCGACGTATCGACGCTGCCGATTACCAGCGTGCCATAAGCGTCGCCATGCGCCTTCGTGCCGATGGTGATCGAGTTTTCGAAACTGTTCCTCGCTTCGTTGCCGATGGCAATGCCGCCACCGCCGATCGATCCCAGTGATGCCTCGGCAAAGCTGCCGATCGCGATCGCGCCATCGCCGTCCGCGGCGCTGCTGATACCCAGTGCGACGCTGCCTTGATCCATCGCCTCGGCCTGCGCACCGATGGCGGTAGCGAACACTCCGGTCGCTTTCGCAAAGCTGCCAAAGGCGACGCTCGATTGGCCGCTCGCTACCGAACTGTTGCCGACGGCGGCCGAATCGGCCGCATCGGCCAACGCACTCGGGCCGATGGCGGTGGATCGATCGCCACGAACCGTGACCCTCGATCCACCGCCGATCGCGACACCCCCGTCGCCGAACACGCTGCTGTTTGTGCCCATGGATATCGCGCTATTCTTGGCCGCCTCCGCATTGGCGCCGACGGCGATCGATCCGATGAGAGCGGCGCGCGCGTTGCTGCCAACCGCGAGGGAGTTCGAGCCGGCCGCATTCGCATCGGCGCCAAAGGCCGAAGCGCTTTGGCCGACGGCATCGGCGCGCGCGCCGACTGCGGTGGAACTCAGGTTGGTTGCCGTCGTCCCGGTGCCTATCGCGATGCTGCTGCCGCCCGATGCGGTGGCCTGGAGGCCGATCGCCACGGCGTTCTGATCTTGCGCACTCGCGCGGTCGCCCAAAGCCAAAGCCGAATTGCCGGCGGCGTAAGCCTGTTGACCGATGGCGGTGTTGCGCGACGTCAGCGGCACGCCGGTCGCCGGCCCCGTATTGGCGCCGGGTCCGACGGCAATGTCCTGCGTAGCGGCGGACACCGCCGAGACGCCAACTGCGACCGACTGGGTGCCCTTGGCCGTCGCGCCTGGGCCGCAGACGGTCGCGTCGGTGCCGGTCACCGTCCCGGCGGGGGCCTCGGCGGTCGAATCGCACTGCACCTGTTCGGCCAGCGCGGCGCTCGGCAGGAGAAGCGATGCGGCGAGCGCGGCGGGAGCGGCAGTGAGAAGCAGTTTGGCGGTGTTATGCATGACATATCCCCTTCGTGTCGCCGCGTGGCGCGGCCTTGGCGGTTCGATCGTTCGACCCCGGGCGCCCGCTCTGTCGGCAGGAATGTCCCATCGCGCGACGACAGCGGAGCTGCGATCGCGCTTGCCAAAGCCTTGGCCCGCCCTCATAAAATCCGGCGACCAAAGTGGTTGGCAAAAGGTAAGACGGGAAAAGTCGATCGAACCGGACACGCCCCCTCAAGAAAAATTTCCGGGGGGTGCCGATGCGCTGGTCGCGGCCCTTTATGATGAGCTGCGGACGATCGCGCGGCGCGAGCATTATCGCGCCGGCGGGCCGCAGACCTTGCAGACGACGGCGCTGATCAACGAGGCCTATGTAAAGCTCCGCCGCGCCGACGGTTGGGAAAGCCAGTCGCATTTCCTGGCCTGCGCCGCGACCGCGATGCGGCATATCCTGATCGACGCGGCGCGGGCGCGGCTGGCGTCGAAGCGCGGCGGCGCGGGCGACTATAGCTTTACCCAGAGCCTCGATTCACTCGCCGCCGCGGTGCCCGAAGACGAGCAGGTGCTGAAGCTCGGCGACGCGCTCGAGGGACTCAAACGCCTCGATGCCAATCTGGCGCAGGTCGTCGATTGCCGCTTCTTCGCAGGGATGGACGAGCGCGAGACCGCCGATGTGCTGGGTGTCACCGACCGCACCGTGCGCCGCTGGTGGGTGCAGGCGCGCGCGTGGATCCACCAAGAGATGGCGGCGGCTTAGAGGGGGGCGCTATCCCGCCGCGGCGACCCGAGCGCGCAGCGCGGCAGCAGATTTGAGGTAGGATTCGCCGCCGGGCCCAGCTTGGCGGAAGACCTTTTCGGCGGCGTCGATTTCCTTGCGCGCTTCAGCGATCCGGCCCTGTTTCAGGCGCAGGACGGCGCGGGCGCGGCCCAGCACGGCGGCGGGCAGGCCGGGCGGCAGCGCGTCGAACAGCGGTTGCAGCTGGACAATCAGCGTCTGGGCCCCGGCGATGTCGCCGGTTTCGGCGCGGGCTTCGGCAAGCGATGCGCCGATGATGATTGTCGGCATGGCCTTGATCCCCAGATTTTCGGCGGCCATCGGATAGGCTTCTTCGAGCGCCTTGCGCGCGTCGGCATATTGGCCGAGCGGAATCTGGGCGCGGCTCAATTGCACGAGATCGACCGCAAGGCCCGCCGATTCGCCGAGCGTCGCCCGGCGCCGGGCAACGATCCCGCGGAGCAGCGGCTCGGCCTCGGCGGGTTTGCCGAGCCGGATCAGGCGCAGCGCCTTCAACTGCCGTATATTGAGGTCGGACGCGCTGTTCTTTTCGTCCGACCGGGCGATCAGCGCATCGGCACGCGCGAAGATCGGCGGCATCGCATCGAGCTGGCTGGTCTCGATCATATAGACGAGGATGTTGTTGTAGATGGCGATGACGTCGCGGTGGTTTTCCTTCCACACCACCTCGGCATCGGGGAGGGTCGAAATGAGGAGGGCGATCGCCTCCTCTGTCTTCCCAGTCCGGCGCATATATTGCGCCTGCGCCTGTTTCAGCTCGACGATCTCCAAGCGATAGCGGACCGGATCGGGGCTGAACACACGTTCGGCATAAGCGAGCAGTGCCGGCATTTCGTCGGTGTTGCCGATCACGGCGGCGGAGGCGGCCTTTTTGACCATGAGATTGGCAGTTGCGGCCGGGCTGTCGCTGCCGACGCCGCGTTCGAGCGCGCGGCTGACGAGCGCATAGGAGCCGGCATTGTCCTCCAGATTGACGTAAAGATTGAACAGCGTGCCGACGAGCACGGCCGACTCCTCGCTATGGTCGAGCGAATTGGCGAGTTTGTCGGCGGTGTGGTCGAGCATCTGCTTGACCGTCGCGGTCTGGCCCTCGTCGGTGGCGGCGGTGTCGCGCAGCATCACGGTGAGCAGGCGGTTGATCGCCTCCGACCTTTTGGCCTCGGCCAAGGCGGCGTCGCGTTCGATCGCGGTCGCGCGCGCCTGCCATGCGATGCCGCCGGCCCCGACGAGCAGCGCGGCGAGCACGGCGGCGGTCGCGGCGACGCCCCAGCGGTAGCGGCGGAGGAAGCGCCCGGCCATATAGCGGGTCGATCCTTCGCGCGCCTGCACCGGGAGGAATTGCTGATGGCGCGCGACATCCTCGGCCAGCGCGCTGACGCTCAGATAGCGTTCGGCAGGATTGCGCCGCATCGCCTTCATCACGATCGCGTCGAGGTCGCCGCCGATCTTGCTCGCCGGGACCGGCGTTGCGCCCCCAGCCGCCGCGCGGCTGGGGAGGGCGGCGTCTTCGTACAAGACGCGGCGGATCATCGCGGGAACCGACGATTTTTCACCCCGCCAGGGACTCTTGCCGCTCACCAACTCATAGAGCACGACGCCGAGCGCATAGACGTCGGTCGACACCGTCGCTTCGTCGCCGTCGAGCTGTTCGGGCGCGGCATAATCGGGGGTGAGCATCGCCTGCGTCGTCGCGGGCAGCGCGGCGCTGTCGTCGAGCAACTTGCCGATCCCGAAATCGACGAGGCGCGGCTTGCCCGCGGGATCGATCAGGATGTTCGACGGCTTGATATCGCGGTGCACGACCAGATTGGCATGGGCATAGGCGACGGCGTCGCAGGTCTCGCGAAACAGCTTGAGCCGCGTGTCGAGGTCGGCGGCATGGCTGCGGCACCAGGCGTCGATGGGTTCGCCGTCGACATAGTCCATGACGATATAGGGCCGCCCGTCGGGGGCGACCCCCGCGTCGATCAGCCGCGCGATGCCGGGATGGTCGAGCCGCGCGAGCAGCCGCCGTTCGCGCGCGAAACTCTCGGCGCGCTCGGCGGCATCGACGCGCAGTAACTTGAGCGCGACCTTTTGGTCGAAATCGGCTCCGGCGCGGCGCGCGAGATAGACTTCGCCGAGGCCGCCGCGGCCGATCAGCCGGTCGATCGTGAAACCACCGACATCCTGCCCCGATGCGAGCGAGGTATAGGTTGCGGGTCCCGCGTCACCGAGCGGCGGCGGGTTCATGTCGAGAATGCCTTCGCTCCGCGACGCGGTCAGCAGGCCGCGGACCGCGCCGAGGATTTCGGGCGACAGCGTCGAGCGCGTCAGTCGCTGGGTCTGGGTATCGGGGGGCAGGTCGACCAATTCGTCGAACAGCGCCTGGATGGCTTGCCAATCGTCCCGGTCGAGTGCGGCCATGTCATTGTCCCCCAAGGATTATGGGTAAAGCAAAGGCCGCTTCGGTCAATTAATGTTTGTCCAGTGAGCCTCGCGCAATTCCCGCGACCCCGTGCCGCGATACGGCGCCGTTGATCGTGCTTGCGTCCCGCCGGAGCAGTGCGGCGTGAGTAGCGGCCGCCAACGGCACGTCGGCGGGCGGGTCGGCGGGAACTATCTCGCCAGCCATGAACAGCGCGTCCAGGGCGTTGAACAGATCGGCTTGGCCAATGTCGCACACGGCCGTCAGCGGTTGCGGTCCGTTTTCGAGCGTTTTGACGATGGCGCGCGCGGCATCATTGTCGAAGCGGATCGTGCCGGCCGCGGTGCGCGCCTCGAAACAGGCTTCGTTGGCCGGGCGTATCGCCGACCACCATCCTCGCATACGCGCCTCGGCCTGCGCGGTTCGCGAAAGCCGCGCGAAAGGCTGCTTGACGAACAGATCGGTGCGGAACCAGTTTCGCGTCAGCAGGTCGACCGCGCTTTCGCGAGCGGCCGGGTTGACGATCGTCGCCAGCGTGTCTCGCCACGCTGCTTTCAGCGCAAAATCGGCGCGGAGGCGGTTGGCCCGCGCTTGCCCCGCCAGCGTCAGCCCGCGTGCCGCCGCGGCCTCCAGAACCGCGCCCGACCAGAGCGGACTCCAATGGCGATTGAGATATTCATGCGCGAAATAATCGGTCGGCAACGTCGCGCGCAGTCCGTCGATCCATTCCCATTGGCTGGTCTCGAATATCCCAGTCGCGCGCAGCTGTTCGAGCGCCGTTTCAAACCGCTGGGTCGGCGTACCAGGCAAGCCGTCCGCCAGCGTCCACAGCATCTGCTGGAACGCAACCATCGGCGTCCAGCCGGGCAGGCAATTATAGCCGACGGCGAACACGCCGCCGGGTTTCAGCATATGCGCGGCAAGATCGAGGACATGGGTGCGATTGGTCTCGCTGACCCACGCCAATACGCCCTGGCATTGGACATAGTCCGCCACGGCGCCGGGCACGGCGGCCAGCGCGGCGTCGAAATATTGATGGTGGAATGCGATATTATCGAGGCCGATTTCGACCGCGATCGCGGTACCGCGCGCGACATGGTCCGGGTTGCCGTCGATGCCGATGAAATGCCCCTCGGGGTGCGCGGCGGCGTTGAGGATCAGCCCGACGCCGTCGCCGCAGCCGATATCGGCCATCGTGAAGGGCGCACGCGTAGCATGGCCGCGCGGCGACGCGATCCCGGCATGGACCAGCATCGCGTCGATATTAGGCGGCGCGAAGTTCGGATGGAAGCTGCTGGGATAGAGCGAGTCGCCGACATAGCCGTCGATGCTCTGCGATGCCGCGGTTCGATCCATCTCGCCGTCGCTTCGTGCCATGCTCGTCGCCGCCCCCAGCTACGCCGTCACAGCTTCACCGGCGTATATATTTTTGCGGTCGTGGGCGAGAGCTTCACCTCATTGACCTTCTGGACGACGTTGCCGAAGTCGGGGTCGAGCTTGATATAGGTCGGACCCGCGCCGCCCGACGCCCGATCGAGCGCGTCTTCGCTGAGTTCGACGGCGCCGGCCTTGGTCACATTGTCGGTATTCCTGGTCATCGCAATTCTCCTCGCAGCGCCGCGAAGAGGCGGCGGATCGACAGGTTGCGGCCCGAATCGGACTATCCTGTCCGACGGCCCCCTGCATAACCGATTCGGCGCCCGATGGTGTGGCCCCAGTCACAGCGGCGCCGACGCCCTTGTCACAGCAGGGGAAATCGGTTCATGTGCGCGGACAAAATAATATTGGTCGCGCGCGCATGGCAGCAGGGGCAGCACGCGGATGAGCGAAACCATCTATCGCCAGACGGCACTGGATCGCATGGCGAATCCGGAGCGGCTCGACGCCCCGCTGGCGCTGGTGCCGCGCCCTTCGTGGATATTGCTCGGCGCCTTTGCCGTCGCGCTGGTCGCGGGACTGGTCTGGGCGAGCGTCGCGCGGGCGCCGGTAACCGTGGGCGCGAGCGGGATCTTGATCAACCGCTCAGGCCTCGCAGAGATCGCCGCGGCGCAGGATGGCCGTATCCAGACGATGCTCGTCATTCCCGGCGACGCGGTGCGCATCGGCCAGCCGATCGCGACCATCGCCCGCACCGAACTCACCCGCGAACTCGCCGATGCCCGCATCGACCTGCGCGACGCCCAGGCGCGGCTGGCGCGGTTGCAGGGCTTTTATGGCGAGCAGGGCGGGCGCGAGCGGGGCGCCGACAGCGCCCGGCTCGCGACGATTTCCGAGAGTCGCCGCGCGCTCCTGAGCCGCGAGACCTATCTCGAGCAGCGCGCGGCGCGGATGGCGAAGCTGATCGAGCGCGGCTTCATCACCCAGGATCAGCTGGTCGATGTGCAGATCGAGCTCGCGGCGGTGCGCGAGCAATTGTCGAACCTCAGCGAAGCGGCGCTGCGCGTGCGCATCGACGCCGACAAACGATCGGGCACCAGCGGACTCGCGCTGCTCGACGAACAGCGCGCGGTCGATACCCAGCGGCGGCTGATCGAGCGGCTCGAAGCGCGGCTCGGCGACGAGGAGGTCATCCGTGCCACCGTCGCGGGACGCGTCACCGAGGTCAAGCTGGGCAGCGGCGACATCGTCGGCCCCGGCACAGCGCTGGCGACCGTCGCGCCCAACCAGGGCGGGCTGGTGGCTTTGCTTTATGTGCCCGCCAGCGAAGGGAAGCGGATCGCGCCGGGCATGCGGGCAGAGGTCACCCCGACCGCGGTCGAGCGCGCGGTCTATGGCCATATCCGCGGCCGCGTCGCGTCGGTCGCGCCGCTGCCCGCGACCCCCGAAGGCATGCGGCGCATGCTGCGCAACGACCAGCTGGTGGCCGAACTCAACGCGCGCGGCGCGCCGATCGAGGTGCGGATATTGCTCGACCGCGACGCCGCCACGGCCAGCGGCTTTGCCTGGTCGGCGTCGAAAGGACCGCCGGGCGCGATCAGCGCGGGGTCGATCGTCGCCGGCCGCGTCGTCGTCGCCGACCGGCGCATCATCGGACTGCTCGTGCCGGGGGCGGGCGACTAGCGAATGGCCCGGCGCCGATCCACGCCCACGGTGCTCCAGCTCGAGGCCGCCGAATGCGGGGCGGCGTCGCTGGCGATGATCCTCGCCGCGCACGGGCGCCACATGGGGCTGGACGAATTGCGCGCGCTGTGCGGCGTGTCGCGCGACGGGACCAAGGCGTCGAGCCTGCTGCGCGCCGCGCGCTCGCTGGGGCTGGAGGCCAAGGGGCTGAAGGCCGAGCCCGAGCATATCGCCGACCTGCCGCTGCCGGCGATCGCCTTTGTCCATTTCAACCATTTCCTCGTCGTCGACCATATCGACGCGCGCCACGTCTGGCTCAACGATCCGGCTTCGGGGCGGCGCCGCGAGACGATCGCCGAATTCTCCGAGGGCTTTACCGGGGTCGTGCTGACCTTCGTCCCCGGCGCCGACTTCGTTCCGGGCGACAGCCGCCCCAGCCTGGCGCAGTCGCTGCGCCAGCGGTTCGACGACGTCCGCACCGCGCTGTGGTTCGTGGTCCTGACCGCGTTGGCGCTGGTGGTGCCGGGGATTGTGCTGCCGGTGTTCAGCCGCATCTTCGTCGATTATGTGCTGGTCAGGAACCTGTCCGACTGGTTGCTGCCGCTGCTGATCGGCATGGCGCTGACCGCGCTCGTCCGCTTCATCCTGCTCGAACTCCAGGAACGCGCGCTGCTCCGCGCGCGCATGGCGATGAGCCTCAATACGGGCGGCGCGCTGATGCGCAAGCTGCTGACCTTGCCGGTGGCCTTTTTCGACCAGCGCTTCGCGGGCGAGATCGCCGACCGGGTGCGGCTCAACGAAGCGCTGGCGACGCTGCTGACTGGCCAGTTGGCACAGGCGGCGGTCAATCTGGTCAGCGCGCTCTTCTTCCTGATCGTGCTGCTTTTCTATCATTGGGCGCTGACGCTGGCGATCGCGGCGCTGGCGCTGCTCAACGCGGCGGTGCTGCTCCTGTCGAACCGGCTGCTGTCCGACCGCTATCGCAAGATTTCGATCGATCGCGGCAAACTCGCCGGCGCGCGCGTCGCGGGGCTCAAGGACATGGAGACCTTCAAGGCGTCGGGCGGCGAGGACATGTTGTTCGCCCGCTGGACCGGGCTGACGATCGCAGTGCAGAACGGCCAGCAGCAAGTCGCGCGGCTCGCTGCCTTCGTCCAGCCGATGCCGGGCCTGATCTCGGCGCTGATAACCACGACCATTTTGGTGTGGGGCGGCTTTGCGGTGATGGGCGGGATGATGACGCTGGGCGAGCTGGTCGGCTATCAGACACTGGCGGCGAGCTTCGTCGCGCCGGTCGCGGCGCTGGCGGGCTTCGGGGCCGAACTGCACCAGATCCGTTCCTACACCGGACGGCTCGACGATGTGCTGGCCGAGGCGAGCGACCCGCGTTTTGATCGCCCCGACCCAAGTTCCGACGGGCGGCTGCCGCAGGGCGCGGTCAGCATCCGCGATTTGTCTTTTGGTTATGCGCCGCTCGACCCGCCGCTGATCGACGGGCTGAGCTTCGACCTTCATCCCGGCGAACGCATCGCGCTGGTCGGGCCGTCGGGGTCGGGCAAGTCGACCGTCGGCAAGCTGATCGCCGGGCTGGAGCAGCCGCGCGGCGGCGAGTTGCTGCTCGACGGCCGTGCTTTGCTCGACTGGCCGCGCGCCGCGCTCGCGCACCGGCTGGCTTATGTGCGTCAGGATGTGATGCTGTTCGAGGGGACGGTGCGCGACAATCTGACCCTGTGGAACGAGGCGCTGCCCGAACCCGACATGATCCGGGCGGCGCGCGATGCGATGATCCACGACATCATCGCCGCGCGACCCGGCGGCTACGATGCGCCGATCGCGCAAGGCGGCGGTAATTTTTCGGGCGGCGAGCGGCAGCGCATGGAAATCGCGCGCGCGCTGGCCAGCGATCCCAGCCTGATCGTCCTCGACGAGGCGACCAGCGCGCTCGATCCGGTTACCGAACATGGCGTGATGGAGGCGATCCGGCGGCGCGGCATCAGCTGCATCATCATCGCGCACCGGCTGTCCGCGATCCGCGATTGCGACCGCATCTTCGTGCTCGAACAGGGACGGGTGGTAGAGGTGGGCGACCATGGCGAACTAATGGCCGGGCGCGGCGTCTATGCCCGGTTGGTCGAGGCGTGACGGACACGATCGCCTTGCCCGCGGGCGCGACCCGGAAGCTGCCGCACGGCGGCACCGGCTGGCGCATCGCGGCGGGTCGGCTCGAACTCCATCTGGTGACCGCCGAGCGGAGGCGCTTCGTCGATCTGGTCGAGACGGGCGGGCAGGTTGCACCGCTGCCCGAAGGTGCACGCTGCTTCCTCGTCGTCGCGCTCGACGATTGCAGCCTGGCGCCGCTCGCCGCCGGTACGTTCGACGACGGTGATGCCGGCGCCGCCCTCGACGCCCGTTTCGCTGCGGAAGCGGCGCAGCGCGATGCGTCGCTGATCGATCGCCTCGGCGCAGGGCCGCCCGACGGGGCCGAGGGCAATCGGTTGGCGCAGGCATTCGCCGCGCTCGGCGAAGCACTGGGGCATGCGGTCGATCCGGCTATCTTTCGCGGCGCGTGCATGGACTTCGCCCAGGCGCCTGTGCTCGCCCGCACCGCCGGGCTGCGCGCCGGGCGGACGATCCTGGCGCCGGGCTGGTGGAAAGACGATGCCGGCCCGATGCTCGTGCAGCGCGGCGAGGGTGATGTCAGCGCCGCGCTTTGGCAGCGGGGTGCCTATCGCGACGCCGATGGCATTCCGCTCGATGCGGGCGAGGTGCAACCTTTGTGCTGGCGCGTCTATGCGCCGCTTGCCGGCGACCTGTCGGCGTTCCGCCCGATGGCGGCGAGCGTCGCCGTCGGCATAAGGCGCGAATGGCCGCTGATTGCGGGCGCGGGACTTGGCGCGGCGCTGCTCGGGCTGATGGTGCCACTCGCCACCGCGTGGATTTTCGACGAAATCGTCCCCGGCGGCGCCGACGGATTGCTGATCGGTGTCGGCGTCGCGCTCGTCGTCGCGGCGCTGGTCGGTGCCGCCTTCACCGTCGTGCGGACGCTGGCGATTGCGCGCGTCACCGGGCGCGGGCAGGTCGCGATGGCGGCCGGGGTGACCGACCGGGTGCTGCGGCTGCCCGCGCGCTTCTTCAAGACTTTGTCGCCGGGCGATTTCAATCAGCGGATCGAGGCGTTGGAGGGCATCCGCGGACTTATCGCCGCCATCCTGCTCAGCGCCGGGCTGACCGCCTTTTTTTCGCTCTTCTACCTCGTGCTGCTGTTCCTCTACGAACCGCGCATGGCGCTCGCGGGGCTGAGCGTCACGCTCGTCTATATCGGCGCGGTGGCGGCCAGTCGGGTCGCGCAGGCGGCGCCGCTGCGCGAGGCCGCCGGACGCGACGGCAAACTGGCGGGCCTGACCTTCGAGATATTGGAGGGCCTGCCCAAACTGCGTTCCGCGGCGGCCGAGGATCGCATGCTGGCGCGCTGGACGCAGGCCTACGCCCTCGAACGCGCCGCCGATGCGCGCGGCCAGCGGATCGGCATCCATTTCGGTGCTTTTTCCGACGCCTGGGGGATCATCGGACTGATCGCGCTGTTCGCGACAGCGGCGCTACTTGTGTCTGGCGACGTGCCACCGGGACAGTTCATCGGCTTCCTTGCCGCTTTCGCGATCTTTCAGGGCAGCCTCGTCTCGCTATGCGATTCCTTGCTCGCCATCTATACCGCGCGTCCGCTGGCCGAACGCGCGCGGCCGATTCTGACCGCCGAACTCGAGGCGGCGGGAGGGCGCGCCGATCCGGGACGGCTGACGGGTGACATCCAGGTGGCGGGACTCAGCTTCGGTTACGACCAGGCGATGGCGCCGTTGCTCGCCGACCTGTCGTTGAGCGTCGCACCCGGCGAGCATGTCGCAATCGTCGGCGGGTCGGGGTCGGGCAAATCGACCGTGCTGCGGCTGCTGCTCGGTTTCGAGGCTCCGGCGACCGGCTCGATTGCCTATGACGGGCAGGAACTCGCCAGCCTCGATCCGGCGCGGCTGCGCAGTCAGATCGGCGTCGTGCTCCAGTCGAGCCAGTTGTTCGCGGGCACGATCATGGAGAATATCCGCGGCGCCAGCGATGCCGGGCTGGAGCAATGCCAGACGGCGGCCGAGGCGGCGGGGCTGGCGGGCGATTTGGCGCTGATGCCGATGGGGCTGCACACGATGGTCACCGAAGGCGCCGGCACGCTGTCGGGTGGGCAGCGCCAGCGCGTCCTGATCGCCCGCGCGCTCGCCGGGCGGCCGCGCATCCTGTTCTTCGACGAGGCGACGAGCGCGCTCGACAATGCGACGCAGGCGATCGTCGCCACGACGCTCGATGGACTCGACGCGAGCCGCATCACGATCGCCCACCGCCTGTCGACGGTGCGTAACGCCGACCGCATCTGCGTGCTCGAACGCGGGCGCTTCGTCGAGACGGGCACATTCGCCGAACTCATGGCGCAGAACGGCGCTTTTGCGGCGCTCGCGCGCCGCCAGTTGCTGGAGAACTGATATGCGCAAGGCGCTCTATATCCTGGGCGATCTGGAGGACAGCGACATCCTCTGGCTGTCGCGCCACGGCAGTGTCCGCAGCCTTGCGCCGGACGAGGTGCTGATCCGTGCGGGGCAAGCACTCGGCGAATTGTTCTTCGTTACCGACGGAACGCTGACGGTGACCAGCCCGGCGGGCGCCCATGTCGCCGATCTCGCGCTCGGAGACGTGGTCGGCGAAATGTCCTTCGTGGAAAAGGCGCTGCCGTCGGCGACGGTGACCGCGCGCGACCATGCCAGGGTACTCGCGGTGCCGCGCGCAGCGATCCTCGCCGAATTCGCGGTCGATAGCGGCTTCGCGGCGCGCTTCTATCGCGCGCTCGCGGTGTTCCTGTCCGACCGGCTACGCAGCCTGTCGATCCCGACAGGGGGGCAGGCCGAACTCGACGAGGGCCTGCTCGACACGATCAGCGAGGCGGGCGATCGCTTCGTTCGCCTGATCGCCTTGCTCGAAGGGCGCGAGCATTAGGTTTGGCTTCGGGGGCGGGCGCCCGCGTATTTAACCGCCGACGATGGGCTTCACCGATCCGTCGTCGGGCATCACCGATCCATCACCCGGCTTTACCGACCCGTCGCCGGCTTTCACCGATCCGTCCGCCATCGCCGTGTTGACGCTGATCCGGCGCGCGGCCTCGCGCGCGGCCTGTATGGCGGGCAGTCCGCCGCTGACGTCGTCGAGGGCTTCGTCGCTGATCGCTTCGGCGGCCTGTTTTTTGTCGCTCATTGTCCGTCTCGTTGCCGCGGACGTTTTTGTCCGATGACATTCCGATAAGCGATGCGACCGGACCGTGCCGTGAGGCGAAGCGCAAGCAAAACAAGTCTGGCGCGCGCCGCTAATGGCCTGCCGGCACGACGACCCGCTGGCGGCGATTCCCGAGCATCCCTGGTCGGTATTCGGCGACCGTCGCTTCCTTGCGATGTCGCCCGAAACCGGCCTGTGCAAGATGGCGGAAAGCGGCCTGGCGCAGGCCGGGGTCAGCGTCGAGCGGCTGTTCAACTGCAGCGCCGCGACCACCATGGCGGCGCTGGTAACGGCGGGGCTCGGCATTTCCGCCCTGTCGCGCCTCGTCATGGCGCAGCTGGCATCACCATCACTGGTCTGGCGGCCGCTGGTCGAGCCGGCGGTGGCCCGATCGATCGGGATCGTTCGCCACAAGGCCCGGTCGCTGTCGCCCGCGGCGCAGGCCTTTGTTCGCGAGCTCGAGAAACAGGCGCGCGCGATCCGGATGAGCGACCAGCTTTCGGCCAATGCGCCCGATCAGATGCCCGTGGGCTCCGCTTAGCGCGACACGAAACGCAGCGTGTCGGTCACCGCGCGGGCCGGCACCGTCATATGGATCTCGTCGTCATAACGGCGGTAGCGCGTACCGAGCCCATAGGCCGACAGCGGATCGAGACGCGCGGCCAGCGCGCGCGCAGGTTCGGGGTCGTCGTCGGTGTCCTGATCGCCGACCACCAGCATCAGGCGGCTTGTCTTGACGATCTTGCCGTCGGCCAGCTTGGCCGCAAAGGCGCGCTCTTCGCGGAGAAGATCCTGCACATTCCATTCGAGCGAGGGACTCGCCGCGACGATCGACTGGAAGGCGCCGGGCCGCGCATAGAGCGTGTGCAGCGCGAACAGCCCGCCGAAGCTGTGGCCGAAGAGTGACTGACGATCGGGGGCGATCTTGTAGCGCCTGCCGATCTCGGTCCGGAGCTTGCCGGTCAGGAAATCGAGAAATTTATCGCGGCCGGTGTTGGTTGCGCCCGGCTGCGATCTGGCCTGTGCTGGCGGGGCTTCGGTGGGTATTGGGTAAAGGAAATCGGCGGTGCGGCGCGCGTCATAGGCCTCGTTGGTCGGATAGCCGACGCCGACCACCAGCAATTTCCCCTTTTCGGCATATTCGAGCAATCGCCGCGTTTCGGCGAAGGACGCGAAATAGGCGTTGCCGTCGATGACGTAGAGAACGGGATAGCCGCCCGCCGGCGCTTCGCCCTTGGGGAAGGACACGAAGATGCGATAGGTCTCGCCGCTGTCCGATTTTGTCTCGAACATCTGCGTCGATGGCATGGCATAGGCGGGGCCCGGCGGCGGCGTCTGCGCGGCGGCGGTGGGCAGGGCGATCGCGAGGGCGGCGAGCGCGGCCGATATCTTCAAGCTGCTGGTCATCCTTCCTTACCTAGCCATGAACCTTGTGCGCCGCGAGCGTGAAATCGGGTTCGGCCTTGCCCGTGCCGAGCACAAGGTTGGTGACATAGCGGCCGAGCGCCGGGCCGTGCTTGAAGCCGTGGCCGGTGCCGCCGCCGACGATCCAGCAATTGGCCCAGTCGGGATGCCGGTCGATCAGCATATGGCCGTTGTCGCTATTCTCGTACTGGCAGACCTCGGATGCGGCGAGGGGGCGTTTGGCAAGCGCCGGGAAGCGTTTGGCCAGATAGGCGCGGACATCGGCCAGTCCCTGGTCGGTGATCCGCCGGTCGACGCCGTCGGGGTCATATTTGGGGCCATGACCGTCGAGTGCGATCTTGAAACCGCGCGCCTCGATATCGGGGAAGCCGTAATGGAGGTCGGGATCGCCGGCATCGACCCAGGCGGGCATATGCGGCGCGGCGAAGCGGTCGTCGCCGGCATCGGGCGCGAAGTAGAAGACTTCCTGCCGCGTCGGCACGATCCGCGCGCCGACAATTTCGGGAAACAGCTTCGGCAACCAGGGGCCGCAGGCGAAGACATATTTCTCCGCGTGCAAGGTCTCGCCATTGCCGGCGATGCCGGCGAGCGCGGCGCGGTCCGAGCGGGGCGCATCGACCGCCAGCGTGCGGAAGCCGCCGCCCGCCTTGACGAAATCCTCGACCAGCGTCTGCACGCTGCGCCGCGCCATCAGTGCGCCCATGGTGGGTTGCATCACGCCGACGGTCCGCCCGTCGAAGTCGATCTGCGGCCAGCGTTTCGCCATCTGTGCCTGCGTCAGCTTTTCGATCGGGATGCCGAGGCTGCGTTGCAGCGCGATGCTCTCGTCGATCTTGGCCGTATCCTTGGGGTAGAAATAGAGCGCGCCGACTTCCTGGAAGATGGGGCTTTCATGGCGCTTCGCAAGCGCGTGCCACTCGGCGAGCGATTCCCACGCCCAGCGTGTATAGAAGGCGTTGGCGGCATATTCGGTGCGGATCAGCCGCGTTTCGCCGCCCGACGAGGAGCGGGCATGCCCCGCACCCCAAGCGTCGAGCAGCAACACTTTTTGGCCGCGGCGCTGGAGGTTCCACGCGGTCCAGGCGCCGAATACGCCCGCGCCGATCACGATCGCGTCCCAGCTGCGCGCTGCCTTGAGCTTGGCCGAAACGGGTGCGGCACCGGCGAGCGCGCCCGCCGTCGCCAGCCCGCCGAGCACTAGGCGCCGGGATACCGGTTCGGACAGGATTTGGCTGCTAGTCTCTTGATGCGCCATGCTCGCCGCGTCCTATTTCTGCGCCGCGACGTCGGCGCGCTGGGCGTCGAGCGCGGCGACCCAGGCTTCGGACAGCATCGGTCCTTTCATGACGAGATGGGCGTGGTCGGCGACCTTCTCGCGCAGCGCGATGAAGAAGAGTGGCCCGCCGACGAGGCCCAGTTCCTTCATCTTCGACGCCATCGCCGCATTCTGCTCCGCCGTGGGCGCGGCACGCGGGGGCTTGTAGAGCATGACGTCCCAGCCTTCGCCATCCTCGTGCAAATAGAGCTGGGTCTTGGGTTGGCCGCCGGCGGCGTTGACCTGATCCCAGATCGCGACGCTGCGGATGAAGGCCTCGGTCTGGCCCGGCACCAGCCGGAACAATTCGAAGGCGGGATCGGAGAGCGGCGCCGCTTCGGCGGCGGCGGGCTTTTCCTTCTTCGCCTGTGCCTGGGCGGCGACCGGTGCGAGCAACGCACATGCCAATATCAAGCTTTTCATCATGACCCGGATCTCCGCTTGGAATGCGCCCGATCTTTTCCGGATTTGGCGCTCTTCGCTAGTGGGCCGGCCCGCACTTACCCGCATCGGCGGCGACCTACCCGGAAAACAGAGCTGTGATCGGAGGAGCGAATTGGCAATGACGAATTGGATATCGCCTCATACCAAGACGGGGCCGCGCGCTTTCGGCCGACTGGCGGGAAGCCTTGGACGGGACGGGGCATTCATTGGCGTGGAGGGACGGGATATGCGTGGTTTGAAGTCGATATTGCTGGGGGCGGTCGTCGTTTCAGGGCTTGCACTGCCGACGATTTCGCAAGGGCAATCCGCCAAGCCCGCCGCGCCGATCCGCCTCGACGGTCAGACGCTCGACCCAGGCATCCAGGCGATGCTCGAAAACGACAAGGTCAAGGAAGAAGCCGCCAAGGGCAAGCCCGGCAACGACCCGACCACGGCGGCGGGGATGAAGGCGATCCGCGCCGAAGTGAATGGCGACTGGGCCGCCGGCACCGCCGCGGCGCCGGAGATGGCGTCGGTCAAGGATGTCGTCATCAAGAGCGGCAATGGCGGCATCCCGGTGCGCATCTATCGCCCCAAGGCGAGCGGTCCGCTGCCGACCATCGTCTATTATCATGGCGGCGCCTGGTTCGTCGGCGGGGTCGAAGGATCCGACCTGTCGTCGCGCCAACTGGCGAACGACGCCAAGGCGAACGTCGTCAGCGTCGAATATCGCATGGCGCCCGAAAATCCCTATCCGGCATCATGGGACGATGCCGAAGCCGCCTTCGAGTGGGTCGTTGGTGAGGCGAAGAGCCTGGGCGGCGCGCCCGACCGCGTGTGCGTCGCGGGCGACAGCGCGGGGGGCAATATGGCGATCGTTACCACCACCCGTCGGCTGGCCAAGGGCAAGCCCGCGCCGTTGTGCCAGATTCTTTATTATCCCGCGGTCGACAATCGTCCGGTCGATGCGATGCGTGCAACTTATAATTCTTCGCGGCTGTTCGGTGAGGGGTTCCGGCTCAACCGGTCGTTCACCGACTATATCCTGCCGATCGTGTTCCCCGATCAGGATCTGTCGCAGCCCGAAGTCTCGCCGCTGTTCGACGCGACGCGCAAGATGCCGCCGACGCTGATCGCGACCGCGGGCTTCGATCCGCTGCGCGATTCCGAACGCGCCTATGCGGCCAAGCTGGCCGAGGGCGGCAATTATGTCGTATATCGCGAGTTCCCGACGCTGATCCACGGCTTCCTGCAGCATACCAAGCTGTCCGAAGCCGCCGCGCGCGCCTCGCGCGAGACGGCGCAGGCGGCCGGCGTGCTGGCGCGCGAGGCGATCGCCGCGCAGGACGCGGCGGCCAAGCTGCCCAAATGACGCTGGGGCGGCGGCGCTTGCCGGCGTTGCCGCTAGAAACCAGCCAGTGAGAAGCTGGCCTCGGCGCGGAGACCGGGGACGATCGCATCGGCGATGCCGGGGTCGGCGGACGGTTCCGGATATAATGGATGCTCGGCTGGACCGCGAGCCTTGCGGCGATCGGCGCCCGATAGGTGGCCTCGATCGCGACCTCGGATCGCGCCGCGCTGGTCGCGGCGCGATAGCTGTTTGAAGTGAAGGCTGCGGCGAGTGCGATCCCGAACTCATCCTCGTCGCGGCCGGGGCCCCAGCCGCTGAACTTCAGCCCGGTGCTGGCGAAGCCGCCGAACATGTTGAACCGACCGGCCGCCTTGCCGCGGCGGAAGAAGGCGTCGACCTTGCGCTCGGCGCGGCCCGTCGGCGGAAATTCGCAGCGAAAATAAGTGCCGGCATTGCCCTTGCCGGTTCCCGTGCCGTCGTTGCGGTCGAAGCGGGCGGTATAGTGCCAGCGCCCGAGCAGCAGCTTGCCGCCGCCCAACGGGGCCTCGAGTTCGCCGACGAGCAAAGCGCCGTCGTCATCGCCGAGCTTGATCGCGGTGCGCCCGGGATGGTTGGGGTTGCCCGGCACGACGTCGAGCACGGCGGCGCGCACTGCCCATCCGTCGGCTGGCGCCCATTGCGCGTATGGCAAGCGAGGTCGAAGGGAAAATCGCCGGGCCGTTCCGGTCGCTCTGCGCAAAGTCGGTGCCGATGCCGTGCGGGCTGCTGACGAACATTTGCAGCAGGACGGGGCCGTGGGTTTCGTCGATTTCGGCCGGGGCGTGGATGTGGCTGTGCGGCGGATAGCCGAGATGCGCCGGCTGCGGCGCGCCATAGACCACGGAAGCGGCAAGAATCAGAGCGGATTTCGCCATCAGAAGCTCACCATGAAGGCGAGGCGGATGCGATCGAGCCAGTCGCTTGGCGACAGGCTGCCGGCATAGGCCGGATCGAGCGGACGATAATGATACCAGAGTAGGTCGAGTTGGAGGTGCGGCGCGGGCACATAGCCGATGCCGAGGCCATGCAGCCGGTAGTTGGTAGACAGGTCGATATTGTCGTGGCTGAACGCCGCGAGTACCGAGTCCACTTCGACTTCGGAATAATTATAGGCGATGCGGACGTCGCCGGGCTTGGCGGTGCGGCCGGCGGCGAATTCGAGGTTGAAGGCGGTGTCGCCGGGGACAGCGGCGCCGAGGTTCTTCACATAATCGGCGGTGAAGGCGAGCGGCCAGCGGTCCGACAATCCCGACCAGCCGAGCGTGCCGATGCCCTCGGCCAAGTGGAAATCGGACAGATAGCGACCGCCCGCCAGCAGATTGCCGCGGAAGTCGCCGGCATCGGCCCCCGCGACCGAGCCCAGGCGGTAATGATAATAGCTGCCGGTCAGGCCTGCCTTGAAATCGGATGACAGTGGCGCGGACAGGGCAAGCTGGCCGCCCAGCATGTCGCTGTCGCGGGCGACCGACGCCTCGTCGATGACGAACCATATGCCGCGCGCATCGATCCGCGCTTTGCCGACGTTGGCGCCATAGGCCGCCGCGACGCCCTGCGGCGATACGTCGCTGTCCCACAGCATATCGGTCCGCTGGAATTGCTGCGGGAATTTGCCGACATAGGTGGTGAAGCCGCCATTACTGTAGCGAATCCACGCTTGGTCCAGCGACACCTGGAAATCGTCGACGAAATTGCCGAGCGTGACGTCGGTCGAATTGGGATCGTCGGGGTCGCCCGTCGCAATCTGTGTGCCGACCGCGAAATGATCGTCGATCTTGTAGGTCGCGCGCAGCCGGGCGCGCACCGCGGAACGCGACCGGTCGCGGCCATCGACGAAATTCCACTCCTGCCGAACGCGCATGTCGCCGCTCACGTCGAGGCCGGGCAGGCGGAAGGCGCCCTCGGGAGCGGTGCCGGTCGCGGCGACCGGCAGCGACGCGGCGGACGGCGCGGCGGCGACGACGGGCTGAGTCGGGGAGGGGGAGGGCGGCGAGGTCCGTTCAATCATCGTCGCCTGACGCGTCACCATCGCTTCGAGCTGGTCGATGCGTTGCTGTTGTTCTTCGAGTTTGCGTTCCAGCGCGGCAATGCGGCCTTCCTGCGCTTGGGCCGTGGGCACGAAGCTGAGCGCCGTGGCGGCGAGAAGCAAAGTCCGTATGTGCATGTCAGTCCTTCTTTGCCGCCGGTTTGCGGCGCTTGAGACAGAGGAGCACCCCCGCGACGATCATCGTCACGAGCCACAGTCCGACGGCGATGGAAAGCAGTCGCCCGACAAGGCCGCCGGCCTCGCCGGTGTGGATGGGGAATAGCGCGCTCATGAAGGCGCGCGCCGGTTCGGCCTCAGCGATCGGGAAAACGCCGCGCACAGCGCCGCTATTGGCATCGATCAGCAAGCGCGTGTCGCCATAGGCGCGGCGAATCTCCCCCGGGGCGTTGACGCGGGCATAATAGGTCGCGTCGCCGTCCTGCGGCCAGGCGACCTGCGTCAGGCTGCTGCCCGGCACGGCATCGACGGCGGCTTTTGCGGCCCGCGCAAAACCGATGGGCGGCCCGGCTGGCGGATTGGCCGGGAGTTCGACGCCTTTGGCACCGATGAGACTGCCTACGCCCTCCTCGAACTTCATCAGCGTGCCCGTCGCGGCAATCACCAGTGCGGGAAGCACCGCCCACAGCCCGACCGCCCGGTGCCAGCTGTAAAGGCGCGCGGCGGGCGGGCCCTTTTGGGCAGGGGTCAGCGCGCGCCGCCACGTGCCGCGCTTCGGCCAGGCCGCGATCAAGCCGAGGACGAGGTTCGAGCAAAGCAGGATGCCGCTGATCGCGACGATCCAGCTGCCCCAGCTGCCCAGCAAATCATGGTGAAAGTCGACGAGCAAGCCCATCAGCCGCGTCTCGTCCTTGCGCGGACGGTCGATCACCGTGCCGTCGCCGAGCACGCGGACCGACCGGCTCTCGCCGTCCGGGCCCTCCAGATAGATGTTGAAGCGATCGCGGTCGCTGCCCGTCGTCCAGACAGTCGTGACTTTCGATCCGGGGTCCTCGGCAATCAGCGCGTCGATCCGCCGCTCGATGGCGGCGAAATCGGCGGTGCGATGCGCGCTCGACAATCGCGCGTCGCCGATCTCCCAGTGAAATACGATCGCGATCCCGGTCAGCGCCTGCAGCAGCCAGAAGACCGCGGCGCCGAGGCTGAGCCAGCGGTGGATGGTCAAAATCGACTGGCGGATGGGCGTTCTCCCGGCGGCAAGGGAAGGCTTCATTCGCACCAAATGCGCGACGGACTGGGTCCCCAAAACATCCACTTTGGTAAAGGATACGGGTCCAAGTGGCCTCCTTCTCGCAACCCAGGACGTTGAACACCGCCGTTTCGGTCGCTGTTGACCCCTCTCCCGATTCCTTTCATTGTAGGCGGAGCCATCGGCGTCGGCCGCCGGCCCAATCGGATGCTCTGCGCTTCGTAAAAAAAGCCCGGCTGTTTCCAGCCGGGCCAAAGCTCGCAAGCCTGCTGCCGCTAGAAGTCGGCGGTCACGGACAATTTGAGGGTTCTCGGCAGTCCCTGGAGCAGCGATGCGTCGAACGCCGGGAAGCTCGTAAAGGCTGCGGCCCAATAGCGCCTGTTGAAGACGTTATCGACATTCGCCCGGAAGGTGATCGGATTGTCTCCGAGTACCGTCACGAAACGCGCGCCGACATCGAAGCGGGTCCAGGATTTAAGTTCCAGCGTGTTCAACTGGTTTACCATTTGCGGACCCGTGTGTATGACCCGGCCCGTCAAGGTGAGGCTGGGGACGACATCCCATTCCACATTGGCGTTGAGGGTATAATCGGGAACGCCGACAGCCTTTTTCCCGTCGAGCGCGATATTGGCGTTTTTGGTCAGCTTGGCGTCGTTAATCGCGGCGCCCGAGATGATACGAAGGCCCTTTGCCACTTCTCCGTCGATCGCGAGTTCGATACCGCGGTTTCGTTGTTCGCCCTCGACGACGAAAATCCGGGTCGGTCCGGTCGTCGGCAGTGGCGATATGTTGCGGCTATAGGCATTAGGCCGCTTGGTCTGATAGGCCGCGATGGAAGCGTTTATTCCGCCGATTATTACCTTGCCGCCGATCTCATACTGCGTGGTCTTGTAGGGATCGAATACTTCGCCCGAGTTGATGATCGCAGGATCGATCGGTGCGACATCGCCCTTGACGAGCCCTTCGATCCGGTTCGCGTAAAGCGAAATCCGCTCGTTCGGCTTGGCGACCAGGCCGATCACTGGGGTCGTGACGCCCGCCTTGTACCGGCTGGTCAGCCCGCCGGGCGGGATCGCGCCGGTCTGATTATAGGCATAGCGCCTGTCCTCGATCTGTTGGTAGCGAAGCCCGGCGGTCAGCAACAGCCTGTCGTCGGCGAAGCCCAATGTGTCGGAGACATAGAGGCTGTGATATCGCGTGCGGGCGACGGGGAACGGATCGTCGAGATCGCCGCCGCGTACCGCATTCTCGGGCGGGCGCGGCACCTGAACGGGATTGTATATATTGGTCACATAGGCGCCGTAGCGTTGATAGGCGTTGCGGTTGACCTGCCAGCTCAGCGATCCGCCAATGTTCAATTCATGCGAAATACTGCCCGAATTGCCTCGAATGCGGAAGCCGGCCTGGCCAGCTTCGTTGTTGTCGGTCCGAGGGGTGAACTGGGCATTGTTCCCGGTCGCGGTGCCCAGTACCGGATCGGTAACGAGAACCGCGTTGAGCGACACGCCTTCTTCCATGCCGTCGCGCGCACCGAAGGACGCATAGAATTCGGCATTGTCGGCAAGGTCGTATTCGAAACCCACGATGCCGAAGATATCCCGCTGTTCGTATGTCTGCCATTGCTGCGAATAGTTGACGTCGCCCCGGGGAACGCGCGGGATGACGGTCGAGATTGCGACCTTGTGGCGGAGTCCGCGCACGAACAGACGCTGATAGGCGAGGTCGACGGTCAAGCGTGCGCGATCGCTATTCCAGTCTAGCGCGATGCCGAACACCTTGGCATTGCGATATTCGTCATCGACTGCTACGTCGCCGCCCCGAATGGCGCCGTTAACGCGCACGCCGAACTCACGATCGGTGCCAAAGCGGCGACCCACGTCCACTGCGCCGCCGAAATGCCGCGTCCCGGCATAGTTGAGGGTGACGCGGCTGATCTCCTTGTCGGTTGCTCGCTTGGAAGCCAGATTGATCCCGCCCCCAAGTCCCGACCCGCCCGGCGCGGCGCCATTGAGAAATGCGTTCGAGCCGTTCAGAACCTGAACCTGGTCGTAAAGCTCGGGAGCGACAAGCTGGCGAGGCGTCAAACCGTACATTCCGTTATAGGCGATATCGTCGGACGCGAGGTTGAAACCCCGTACCACGAAGAGTTCCGCGGGAGTACCGAACGCGGCGCTCGTGCGTATGGAGGGGTCGTTTTCGAGCACTTGTCCCAATGTTTGCGGCTGCTGATTGAGGATCAGGGCCGCGTTATAGCTTTTGACCGAAAAGGGCGTGTCCATCGCATCCTTTTCGCCCAGCGCGCCGAGGGAGCCCGTGCGGCTGACCTGACTCTGGTTGTTGCGCTGCGCGGTAACGACGATGCTCTCGTCGTCTTCCGTTTCCTGTGCAAAGGTCGGCGTCGTCGAAAGGAGCGCGACGCCCATGACCGCAAGCGCGCTTCCCCGATAAATGTTGCGATGGGCAACCATGTTCATTTCCCCCTGTTGGTGTCCAAAAACCCCTCCCGGGCGGGCTGTGCGCAGGGCCAAGCCTCATCTCGGGATTTGGACACTAAACGGGCGATTGGGCCATTAAACATCCAGTTCGTCGTGCCGACTGGGGACCAACTTTGCACTAATGTTACAAAGAGGGGAAAGTTTATCCAAAGCGCTGGGTGCCGCCAACGATGGTGCGCAGCACTTTCGCGGTCGGAAGCTTGTGCGAGTCGATCGTCATCAGATCGCTGTCCCACACCACGAAGTCGGCAAGGAAGCCGGGCAGGATCGCCCCCATCATCGTCTCGTTGAAACCGGCATAGGCGGCTTCCTGCGTATAGCTGTGCATCGCCTGCGCCAGCGTGACGCGCTGTTCGGGAAACCAGCCGTTCGGGTTCAACCCGTCGAGCGTCTCGCGGTCGACCGCCGCCTCGAGCCCGGTCAGCGGGTCGATCGGGGCCACCGGCCAGTCCGACCCCATGCAGACATGCGCGCCCGACCGGACGAGCGAGCCGAAAGCGAAGCTGGTCTTCAGCCGCTCCTCGCCAATCCGGCGCACCGCCCAGCGGCCGTCGTCGATGGCATGATAGGGTTGGACCGAGGCGATCACGCCCTGTCCCTTGAAGCGCGCGATCGCGTGGGGCTTCATATGCTGGACATGCTCGACGCGGAAACGCCGGTCGCGTGGGCCGTTGGCCTTGGCGACGGCGGCGAGCGTGTCGAGCACGATGTCGTTCGCCTCGTCGCCGATCGCGTGCGTGGTGACCTGGAGCCCGGCCTTGTCGGCCCCCGTGATCCATGCCTTGAGGTCGGCAGGGTCGGTGACGATAATGCCGCGCGTCGCGGGATCGTCGGCATAGGCTTCGTAAAAGCGCGCGGTGCGCGATCCGAGCGAGCCGTCGAACACGACCTTGCAGGCGCCCCACTGGACCCAGTCGTCGCCGCGGCCTTCATCCTTGATCAGCTGGGCCTGTTTTTCCCAGTCCTTGAGCGGCAGATAGTGGCGGAAGCGCAGCCCCGTTTCGCCCTTGGCGCGCAGGCGGCGCGTGGCGTCGAAGCTGATCGTCTCGAGTTCGGTCGGATGGACCTGCGTCACGCCCTTGCCGAGCGCAAGGTCGATGCCGTGCAGGACCGTCGCGTCGATCTGGTCGGGGGTCGGCGCGCCGATGGCACGGATGACGAGTTCCTTCGCCGCATCCTTGACGATACCCGTCGGCTCGCCCTTCGCGTCGCGCTCGATCACGCCGCCGGGAACCTCGGGCGTGTTGCGGTCGATCCCCGCCAGCTTCAGCGCCAGCGAGTTCAGGAACAGCATATGGAGGTCGTAGCGGATGACCGCGACCGGCGTGTCGGGGGTGACCGCGTCGATCCAGTCCTTGTGCGGCATTTCGCCGCCCCAGCGGTCCTGGTCCCAATTGCCGCCCTCGAGCCACTGGCCCTTGGGCAGCGCCTTGGCCGCGGCGGCGATGCGCTCGACGAATTCCTTGGGATTGGCGGCGTCGCGCAGCGAAGGCTGCGACAGCATCGTCGATCCGATCACGAAATGGACGTGCGGGTCGATGAAGCCCGGGGTGACGAAGGCACCCATGAGGTCGATGACCTGCGTCGCCTTGCCGGTGTGCGCGCGGACCGCATCCGCACCGATCGCGGCGATGCGGTCGCCCTTGACCCCGATCGCGTCGCTGAAGGTCGCCGGGCCCGCGCCGGTCCAGATCCGGCCGTTGATATAGGCGGTGTCGAGGATGTCGCCGCTCTTGGCGAAGACGGGACGCGAGACGGCCGCCGCAGCGGTGCCGCCGGCGAGGGCGAGGAGCGTGCGGCGGCCGATCATCACTTCGTCGCCGCCTGCTTGCGCGGCGGGTTTTCGGCGCGCCATTTGTCGAGCCGCGCAAGCCAGGTCGCCGCCGACAGCGGGCCATAGGTCTTGGAATCGCTATGCTCGGCGACGAGTTGGCGGATGTTGACGAAATAGGCGGGGCCGCTCGGCAGGCCGAGTTCCTTCTGCTTCTTTTCCATCGCCGCTTCCTGTTCGGGGGTCGGCTCGATCCCGGTCACCGGCTTGAACAGGATGACGTCGAAATCGGCGCCATTCTCGTGGAAAAAGAGTTGGATCGGCGGCAGGCCGCCGGCCGCGGACACTTCGTCGGCCTGCGCGATCTGGCGGATGAATTCTTCCTGCTTGCCGGGGGCGAGCTTGAAGATTTCGAACCAAGCCTCGGGCCAGGCGGCCTTGTCCGTGGCGGCGGGTGCAGGTGCGGGGTCCTGTTGCGCGGCGGCGGGCGCCAGCGGCAACAAGGCGGCGGCGACGAATACTGCGACTTTATGGTTCATGATATTCCCTCCCGATCGTCGCAGATTTCCGCATCGCCATGGATCGCAAAACATCCAACAATCGCGTGATCGATGGGACCAATGACTAGCCCGCCGCGGCCTTGCGGATCGCGGCGAGTGCGGTGCGCGCTTCATAATTGTTGAGACTGGCAAAGCCGATCCGCAGCCCGCGCGGCGCATTGTCGCGGGTCATGAACGAGCGCGACGAGGCGAAGCGCAGGCCCATCGCCGACGCCCGCGCCTCCATCTGGTCGAGATCGATGCCCGGGAATTGCAGCCAGAAGGCGAGGCCGCCATCGGGCATCTTGTAGCGCGCGATATCGCCGAGCATCTTGTCGAGCTCCGCGGCGAAGCTCTCGCGCCGTTCGGCGTAGACCTGCCACACCTTGCGGGCGTGGCGGCGCAATTCGCCATTCTCGATCAGTTCCGCCGCCGCATCCTCGGTCAGGGCATTGCCCATGCCGTCGGTCAGCGATACGCGGTGCGCGATCGCATCGACGATCGCGGGCGGGGCCGCGACATAACCGATGCGCAGTGCCGGCAGCAGCAGCTTCGACATCGACCCGACATAGATGACCTGCCCGGGGCCATAGCTGGCGAGCGGCAGCAACGGTTGCGAGTGGAAGTGAAACTCGTGGTCATAGTCATCCTCGATGATCGCGAAGCCGAATTGGCGCGCGAGTTCGAGGAGGCGCAGCCGGCGTTCGGGGCGCAGCGAGACGGTGGTGGGAAACTGGTGATGCGGCGTCACGAACACCGCGCGCACCGCGTTGCGGCGGCAGGCATGTTCGACGGCATCGATGTCGATCCCGTCCTCGTCGAGCCCGACCGGAACGATGTTGGCGCCGAAGGCGCGAAACGCCGCGACCGCGGGCTCATAGGTCAAGGCTTCGACGACCACCGAGTCCCCTGGCTGCAGCAGGACTTGCGAGGCGAGGAAGATGCCGTTCTGGCTGCCGCGCGTGATGCAGATATTCTCGGCGGTCACCGACAGCCCGCGCTGACCGCGCAGCATCGCGGCGATCCCCTCGCGCAGCATCGGGGAGCCGCGTGGGTCGCCATATTGAAAGCCGTTCTTCTCGGCCGCGCGGTTGGTCGCGCCGCGATAGGCGCGGGCGAGCAATTCGGTCGGGAACAGGCGCCCGTCGGGCGCGCCTTCGTCGATCTTGAGGCCCGCGCCCGAGGGAAGCGCGATCGGCCTGGCCGGCGGTTCGGAATAACGATAATCGACGCGGACGCTGTTCATCGTCAGTTCGACGTCGCCCTGTTGGCGCTTGACGGGATCCGGGAGCGCCGCCGCGACCATCGTGCCGCGCGTGCCCGCGGAATCGAGCCAGCCCTGCGCGATCAGATCTTCGTACGCAAAGACCACGGTCTTGCGGTTCACGCCCAGAATCTTCGCCATTTCGCGGCTGCTGGGCAGGTAGGTGCCCGACGTCAGCTTGCCGCGCTCGATATCGCGGATCAGCGCCTGGATGATCTGCATATAGATCGGCGTCTCGCGCGACGGATCGATCCGTTCGCTGAGGCTCACTTGCCAAGGTCGCAGCATTGGACCAGTCCTTTGCGAAGAAAATCTTCGAGTCGGGAGCCAAGGGTAATGGTCGGGGGGCGATCCGGCAAGGTTGCGCTGGTCCCCCCAATTTTCTTTTTTTGGTGCTTGTAGGAGAGCCAAGGCTACGGAAAAAGAGCGGCAATATGGGGCAGGTGCCAGCAGTGCGCATGGCACGACAGGTTCTTCTCAGGGGGCGGCGTGACGCTTTTCGAACGATTTGACGAAGCCGATGTGCAGAAGCTGGTGGCGGACTATCCGCTCGCCTGGGTATGCGGCGGCGGCGCGGCCGACATGGAGGCGAGCCTGCTGCCGCTGATCGGCGTATATGACGAGCAGGGCGCGCTCATCGAACTGATCGGCCATCTGATGCGGTCCAATCCGCTCCACGCCGCGTTGGTTGCCGATCCGCGCGCGACGATCCTGTTTCGCGGCCCCGACAGCTATGTCAGTCCCGAACATGCCGGGGTGCGCGACTGGGGCCCGACCTGGAACTATGCCCAGGTCAAGGTTCGCGCCGCGGTGCATTTCGACGACCCCCTGACCGAGCCGTCGCTCGAGCTGTTGATCGACGCGATGGAAATGGGGCGGCTCCAGCCCTGGAGCAAGGAAGAGCTGGGCGAGCGGTATCGCGGGATGCTCGGGCGCATCATCGGCTTTCGCGCGACCGTCTCCGAACTGACGGGGAAGTTCAAGCTGGGACAGGACGAGGGCAAGGAGACGCTGGCGGCGATCCTCGGGACGCTTCCGGACCAAGCGACGGTGGCGTGGATGCGGCGGTTCAACAGGGGGCGGTCATGAGCATCGGGCGGATCGGGTGGCTGGTCGCGGTCGCAGCGGTGCTGGGCATGACGGGCCCGGCGGCGGCGCAGCGAGCGGCGCCCTGGCCGTGGCAACAGGACCCGTTCCCGACCCGTTATCATGCGCCGGCCGCCGACGACATGCTGCTGCGGGGCGCAACGATCCTCGACGGGGCCGGCGGGCGGATCGATGGCGGCGATGTGTTGCTGCGCGGCGGCAAGATCGTCGCGGTGGGCAAAAATCTGGCCAATCCCGGCGTGCGCGAGGTCGATGCGCGCGGTCGCTGGATCACCCCCGGCGTCATCGACGTCCACACGCACAACGGGACGTTCGTCCTGCCGCTGACCGCGATCGACCGCGAGGCGTCCGACGTGGCGGAGGTTGCGACTCCCAACTCCGCCGACACCTGGATCGAAACCGGGGTGAATGCGGAGGACATGGGATTCGACCGGGCGCTGGCGAGCGGTGTCACGACACTCCAGATCTTGCCCGGTTCGACGCCGATCTTCGCGGGTCGGTCGGTGGTGGTGAAACCTGTCGGCGGGGCGACCGTGTGGGACATGAAGGCGGCCGGCGGTGTCCAAGGTTTCAAGATGGCTTGCGGTGAGAATCCCAAGAGCTGGGGCGCCGACGACAAGAATGAAGGGCCGACCAGCCGGCAGGGGGTGATCGGTTTCATGCGCCAGGAATTCATCGAGGCGCAGCGTTACAAGCGCGCGGTCGAACAGGCACGCGCCGGTGTCGGCGCGATGCCGCCGCGCGACCTGAAGCTCGAGACGATCGCGGGCATATTGGCCGGCGATGTGCGGGTGAATTTGCACTGCTACCGTGCGGGAGACATTGCAGCCATGCTGTCGGTCGCCAAGGAATTCGGTTTCCGCATCGGGGCGATCCATCACGCGACCGAGGCCTATAAAATCCCCGAGCTGCTACGCGAGGCGGGAACCTGCGCGGCCGTGTGGGCGGACTGGTGGGGGTTCAAGGTCGAGGCGCAGGATGCGATCCGCGCCGAGGCGCCGCTGCTCGAACGGGCGGGCGTCTGCGTGATGATGCATTCGGACTCGCCGGCCGACGGCCAGCGACTGAACATTGCGGCGGCGAAGGCGGCGGCGGCAGGGCGCCGCATCGGCATCGAGACGCCGCCCGAGGTGATGATCAAATGGACGACGAGCAATCCCGCGAGACTGCTTGGCCTGGAGAAGCGCGTCGGTACGCTGGCGCCGGGATATCAGGCCGACGTCGTGCTGTGGTCGGGCGATCCCTTCAGCATCTACAGCCGTGCCGACATTGTCCTGATCGACGGCGCGGTCGTCTGGGATCGATCGAAGCCGCATAGCGAACCGGTGTCGGATTTCGAGGTGGGCCGGGGAGGGATTGGGCAATGAAAAGTCTCGTCAGCCTGCTCGCGATCACGATGGCGACGCCCGCCACGGCGCAGAGCATTGCGGTGACGCACGCCGAAGCCTGGACGATGGAAAGCGACACCCCGGTCCGCGATGCGACGATCGTCATCGAAAATGGCCGCATCCTGTCGGTGACCGCCGGCGGCTCCGCGCCCGCAGGTGCGACGGTGATCGACGCGCGCGGCAAACCGGTGACGCCGGGCTTCGTCAACGGCGCGACGCAGATCGGCCTCGTTGAAATCTCGGGTTCGCCCGACACCAGCGACACCGGATCGACGGACGACCGCAACCCCGGCAACGACGTCAGCCGCGCGCTCAACGGCAATTCGACACTGGTCGGCCTTGCGCGCGCAGACGGCCTTACCCGCGCGCTGATCTTTCCTTCGCCGTCGCGCCATGCGCCGTTCAGCGGCGAGCCGGCCTTTGCGCGGCTGCGCGACGGGGTCGATATCCTCGATGTCGCCGATGTCGGGGTCTATGCGGTCATCGGCGGCGGGGCCTGGGACCGGCTGGGATCGCGCGGGGTGCAATGGACAGCGCTGCGCAAGGCGCTCGACGAGGGCAGGCGCGCGCTCGCGCCGCCGCCGCCGACTGATGAGAAAAAGCGCAGCAAGGGCGATGGCCCCCCGGGCGGTCCGCCCGGCGACCGCAACCCCGGCGCGGAGATGATCCGCGGCGTGCTGCTCGGCGAAGTGCCGCTCGCGATCCAGGCTCACCGCGAGTCCGACATCCGTCAGGCGGCGGCGCTCGCCTCCGACTTCGGGATCAAGCTGATCATCGTCGGCGGCGCCGACGCCTGGCGCGCGGCGGATGTGCTCGCGGCGGCGAAGGTCGCCGTCATTGTCGATCCGAGCGCAAACCTGCCCTTCAATTTCGACCAGCTCGGCACACGGCAGGACAATGCCGCGAAACTTGCGAAAGCGGGCGTGCGCGTCGCGGTCGGACAGGCGGGCGGCCCGATCCACGCCACCTATAATGCCGGCATGGGCTTGCGCGAAGGCGCCGGGCTCTCGGTCGCGAACGGGATGCCCTATGCTGACGCGTTGCGCATGGTGACGGTCAATCCGCTGGCGATCTGGGGTCGCGGCGGCGGGACGTTGACGCCAGGCGCCGAGGCCGACCTGGTCGTGTGGGACGGCGATCCGCTCGAACCCGCGAGCATCGCGCTCCATGTCATTATCGAGGGACGCGAAGCGCCCAACCGTTCGCGCCAGGACATGCTCGCCGAACGTTACAAGGACGCACGCTGATGCCCGTGCTGCTTGTCGGTTGCGGGCGGATGGGGAGCGCGATGGCGCGCGGCTGGGCGGGCAGCGAGACGATCTTCGTTCATGATCCGCTGGCCGACATATTGCCGGAAGGGGTCGAACGCATCGATGCGTTCGATACACTGGGCGGTGAGGACCTGGTCGTCGTTCTCGCGGTCAAACCGCAAATCTTCGGTTCGCTCGGCTCGTCTCTGCACTCGCTGACGCATAGCGGGGCGCTCTTCGTGTCGATCATGGCGGGAATCACGCTCGGCGGTCTGAGCGACGCACTCGGCGGCGCTCGGCGGATCGTGCGCGCAATGCCCAATACGCCGGCCGCAATCGGCCGGGGGATTACGGCCGCCGTGCCGGGGAGCGCCATCACGGCTGGCGACCGCTCGCGCGTCGATGCGTTGCTCGCGGCGACGGGCACGCTGGTCTGGCTCGACGACGAGGCGCAGATAGATGCCGCGACCGCGGTATCGGGGAGCGGCCCCGCTTATTTCTTTCGTTTCACCGAGGCGCTGGCGATCGCGGGCGAAAAGGCGGGACTGCCGCCGCACATCGCGATGCAGCTTGCGCGCGCGACTTTTACCGGCGCCGCAGCCTTGGCGGATCAGGATGCCGCGCCGCTGGCCGAGTTGCGGCGGCAGGTGACGAGCCCCGGCGGCACCACCGCGGCGGGGCTGGGCGAGATGGACCGCGGCGAGGCGATCGATCGGCTGGTGGCCGCAGTGGTCGGTGCCGCGGCGGTGCGCTCGCGCGAACTGGCCGGCTGATATAAGGAGGTAGAGCGATGCAGCGAATATTCTCGAGCCTTGCGGCCTTGCTGCTTCTGGCATCGCCCGTCGCGGCGCAGGAGGGTTTGCCGCTCAAGCCCGCGCGCACACTCGATTATGAAGTGTCGAGCGGGACCTTCCTGTCGCTCGCGGTCTCGCCCGATGGCAAGACGATCCTGTTCGACATGCTCGGCGAAATCTATGCGCTGCCCGCCGAGGGTGGCAAGGCGGTGCCGATCGCGACGGGGATGGCGTTCGAGGTGCAGCCGACCTTCTCGCCCGACGGGAAATGGATCGCCTATGTCAGCGACCGGTCGGGCGGCGACAATGTGTGGATCGCGCGCACCGACGGCAGCGGCGCGCGGCGGATCAGCGACGAGGACGAGGGCGCGGTGCGCGTCTCGCCCGAATGGAGCGCCGACGGCAAGTCGGTCTATGTAAGCCGCTATCGTATCCGGATCGACCGCTATGAATTGTGGCGCCATCCCGTCGATGGCGGGCCGGGCGAACTGGTCGCGCCGGCCAAGCCGTCCGGTGAGGCCCCGCGCGATACTTGGCAAAGCACTCTTGGCGCCGCGGCGTCGCGCGACGGCAAATATCTCTATTTCGCCCGCCGCGTCGGTGACAATGATTTTGCCGAGCCGGTGGCGTGGACGATCGTCCGCCGCGAGTTGGCCACCGGCACCGAGCAGGTCGTCGTCGGCAATTCGGGCGGGCGCGAGGCCGGGAAGGAGACGTTTTTCCGGCCCGCGATTTCGCCCGACGGGACCAAGCTCGCCTACGCCACGCGCCGACTGGCGGAGACGCGACTGCGACTGCGCGACCTCGCGACCGGCGAAGACCGCGATATGGGGCCGGCGCCCGCCGACCTTATCAACGGGCTGGCATGGCTCGACCTGATCCCGCGCTACAGCTTCACGCCCGACGGGCGGGCGATCCTGATCGCCTGGCAGGGGCGGATCGAGCGGCGGCCAATCGACGGATCGGCGGCGGTGCCGGTACCCTTCACGGCGCGGCTGAAGCTAGCGGTCGGTCCAAGCACGCGGATCGGTTTTCGCGAAGACACCGGCCCGGTGCGCGCCAAATTGCTGCAGGGGACGTCGACGTCGCCCGACGGCCAGCGCGTCGCCTATGCCGCGCTCGGCAGCGTCTATGTCCAGTCGGTCGACGGCGGCAAGGCGCTGCGCCTGCCGATCAGCGGCGAGCCCGCCTCGCTGCCGGGCTGGAGTCCCGACGGGTCGCGCATCGCCTATGTCACATGGAGCGAGCGCGCGGGCGGTGCGCTGTGGAGCATCGCCGCCGACGGGTCGGGCCCGGCAGCGAAGATCAGCGACGTTTCGGCCTTTTACACCCATCCCGCCTTCACGCCCGATGGTGCGAATATCCTCGCGGTCCGCTCGCCCGCCGCGGCGCGGCAGCAGACGAGTTTCGAATTCGGGACGGTGCGGCCCGCCGACCTCGTCGCTTTGCCCGCAGCGGGCGGGCCGGCCCGGGTCGTTACCAGCGGCATGCTTGGGCAGCGACCGCATTTCGTGCGCGGCGAACCCGGTACCGCCTATCTGCTTGGCCGCGAGGGGCTGGTCGCCGTCGATCTGGCCAGCGGGACGCAGCGCGTCGTCGCGTCGGTGAAGGCGCAGGATTATTATTTCACCGAACGGCTCGCGGGCGCCGACGACCTGCAGATCAGCCCCGATGGCAAATGGATCGCGGCGCAGACCAGCGAACAGCTTTATGTGCTGCCTGTTCCGGCCGATGCCAAGACGGTGATCGACCTGACCGCCGCCGACACGGTGGGGCGCAAGGTCACGCGCATGGGCGCCGATTTCTTCGGCTGGCGCGCCGATGGCAGCCTAATCTGGACGGTCGGCAATTATCTGCAAGTCCTGCCCGATGCGAAAGCGGCTGCACCCGCCAAGCATGTCGAACTGATTGCCGAAATGCCGCGCGCGCGGCCCGCCGGCAGCCTGTTGCTGCGCGGGGCGCGGGCGCTGACGATGGCCGGCGGCGACACGATCATCGACGACGCAGACATATTGATTACCGGCGACCGGATCGCGGCGATCGGGCCGCGCGGCACACTGTCGGTGCCTGCCGGAACCCCTGAACGCGAACTCGGCGGAAAGACCGTGACGCCGGGCTTCATCGACGATCACGACCATATCGGCGGGGTGCGCCGCAATGTCATCGGTTACGACGAATGGGACTTGCCCGCGCGGCTTGCCTTCGGGGTTACCACCTCCTTCGATCCCTCGACCTTGGGCATCGACCAGATCGCCTATCAGGACCTGATCGACGCGGGGCTGGTGATCGGGCCGCGATTGCGCTCGACCGGACCGGCGCTGTTCTCCAAGGAGCGCTTTACCTCGCTCGATCAGGTACGCGACGTGCTGCGCCGCTATCGCGACGCCTGGGGGCTGCGCAACATCAAGCAATATCGGGGCGAAAGCCGCACGATACGGCAATGGATCGCGATAGCGGCGCGCGAACAGGGTATCGTCCCGACCACCGAGGGCAGCCACAATCCCAAGCTGATGCTGACGCAGATCATCGACGGCTATGCCGGCAATGAACATGCGCTGCCGATCACGCCCTTTGGCGAGGATGTGGTCGGCCTCTATCAGCGCATGCGCGCGAGCTATGTCGCGACGCTGCTGATCAACACCAGCGGCCCGTCGGGACGCCATTATTATGTGTCGATGCACGATCCCGCGACCGACCCCAAGGTACGGCATTTCTGGTCGCCGTCGGCGGTTGCGCACAAGCTGGGTTTCCGCCCCTGGGGCTCGTTCGCGGCGTCGCGCATGCCCGCGCTCGCCGCCGATGCGGCCAGGCTCGCGGAGAATGGCGCGCTGGTCGGCATGGGGTCGCATGGTGACGAACCGGGGATCGGCTTTCATTATGAGATGGAGGGGCATGCGCTCGGCGGGATGAAGCCGATGGCGGTGCTGCACGCGGCGACCGCCGGGGCGGCGGAAACGATCGGGCGGCTGGCGGACATGGGTACGCTGGAGCCTGGCAAATATGCCGACCTGGTGGTGTTCGACGAGGATCCGCTGACCGACATCCGCAAGACGATGTCGGTGGGGCTGGTGATGCGCGGCGGGCAATTGTTCGACGCGGACACGCTCGACGAACTGTGGCCGACCGCGCGCAAGATGCCCGCGTTGCCCTACATCGACGCCGAGAAGGACGCGCAGTGGCTGCCCGTGAAATGACGATCGATCCCGAGATCGCCGAATTCCTGGCCGTCATGAAAAAACGCTGGGCCGAGCATCCGCCGTTCGACACGTTGAGCTTTCCCGAACAACGCGCGGTGTCGGAGGCGGTGCGCGCGCATTGGACCGTCGGCGGTCCGGTGATGGCCGAGACGTTCGAGCGAAGCTTCGACGTCGGGGCGGGGGAATTGCGCGTCCGCATCTATCGGCCCGAGGGCGTGGCGGTTCCGGCGCCCGCTTTGGTCTATCTCCACGGTGGCGGGTTCACGCTCTTTTCGATCGATACGCATGATCGGCTGATGCGCGAATATGCCGCAGCGGGCGGCTTTGCCGTTGTCGGGGTCGATTATCCGCTGTCGCCCGAGCACCAACATCCGGTGGCGCTCGACCGGATCGAGGCGTTGATGCTGTGGCTGAAGGATCATGGCGCCACGCTTGGCATTGATGCGGCGCGGTTGGCGATGGGCGGCGATTCGGCGGGAGCCAACCTCTCCATCGCGACCACGCTGCGGCTGCGCGAGCGGGGGGAGCAGGCGCTGGTTCGGGCGATCCTGTCCAATTACGGCTATTTCACCCCCGAGGTTTCGGATGACGCCGAGGCGCGCTTCGGCGGGCCGGGGTCGATCATGGATCGCGCCGAGGCGCGGAGCTATTACGTCAACTATCTCGCCGATTGGGATGCGGGGGTGCGCGACCCCTTCGCCTGTCCGATCCTCGCCGACCTGGACGGACTGCCGCCGGTCATGCTCGTGATCCCCGAATGCGACCTGCTGACCGAGCAGTCGCTGGCGATGCAGGCGCGGCTGGAGGCGGCCGGCGTCGCGACTTCGGCGCAAATCTATGCCGGCGCGACCCACAGCTTCCTCGAGGCGATGGCGATCGCCGAAGTGGCGCGGCGCGCCATCCACGACGGCGCCGCCTTTGTGCGGAAACAACTCGCCTGATCAGGTCTGGGCGACCACGCCGCCGCGAATGAGCGTTTCGATATCGCCGTCCGTCATCCCCGCTTCACGCAATATGGCGCGGCTGTCGGCGCCGAGCGCGCGCGGCGCGGTGTCGGCTGCTGCGGGGATTCCGTCGAACAGCACCGGTTGCGGCAAGGCGCGCTTGATGCTGTCGGGATAACCCGCAGGCACGTCGAAAAAGCCGATCTCTGCCAGATGCGGATCGTCGAGCAGGCCGGGAAGGTCGGGCACCTGCGAGCAGGGAATATCGCGGGCGGCGAGCCGTTCCAGCCAGTCGGCGGTCGATCGCGCCGGCAGGCTTTGCGCCACGATTGCATAGAGTGCATCGATATGCGCGGGACGCTCGCGCGGGTCGGCGAACCACGGCTGCTCGATGATATCGTCGCGGCCGATTTCGGTCAGGAAGGAATGCCATTGGCGGTCGGTATAGGGCAGTACGGCGATCCAGCCGTCGGCGGTGCGGAACGGCCGGCGGTTGGGCGACAGGATGCGCGGATAACCGAGCGCGCCATCGGTCGCGAAGGTCGCCCCCGCCAGATGTTCGTTGAGCAGGAAGGCGGCGAGCGCCTCGAACATCGGTACCTCGACCTTGATGGCGCCGGTGCGCCCGCCCGCGCGCGCAACCAGCGCCGCCATGATGCCATAAACCGCGTGCAGCGCCGCGACCTTGTCGGCGAGCACGGTCGGCACGAAGCGGGGAGCGGCACCCGTCGCGCTCTCCAGTCCCGCGAGCCCGCTTGCCGCCTGGATGATGTCGTCGAAGGCGGGGCGGTCGCGATAGGGGCCCCGCTGTCCGAAGCCGATCGCGGCGCAATGAATAATGGTCGGGTTTATGGCGGAGACGGCGTCGAAGCCAAGCCCGAGCCGTTCGGCGGCATCGACGCGCATATTGTGGAACAGCACGTCCGCGGTGCCGATCAATCGCGCCAGCGCGGCCTTCCCCTCAGGCCTCTTGAGGTCGATGGCCAGCATCCGCTTGTTGCGGTTGTTGTTGAGGAACAGCGCCCCGCCGTCGGGGCCCGTCGGATGGGCATATCGCGCGATATCGCCGTCGAGTGCCTCGACCTTGATCACCTCGGCGCCGAGGTCGGCGAGAATCTGCCCGGCATAGGGGCCGAGCACGACCGCGCTGACCTCGATGATCCGGATCCCCTCAAGCAGCGGCAACATCGACATCTCCTTGGCGTTTCATCTCCATATAGAGACAAAATAATGCACCAGTAGAGATGAAATGTTGCGATTCGACAATCTTCGCTACCCTGTGGCACCTCGCTTTGGTGACTCGTCGCGCTTCATTTTTCGCAGTTACCCGCGGGTAAGCGCTCGATCGGTGGCAAAATCCACCCATCAAAGTGCCCTTTTACCCGATTCCGGCCAACCACAGATTTTCAGGCGATCTACACTCGCATGACAGTTCAACGACGACCGAGGGTTTCAGGGTCCAGGCCAACAGAAAGAGAAGGGGGCGTTATGATGCGCGTTTGTCTACATCGTGCGATGGTGATGCGGGGTTCGATCGGGGTTTCGCTGTTGGCGCTTGCCTGCGCACAGCCGGCTTACGCCCAGTCCGAAACCACCGATGAATCGGATATCGTGGTCACCGGGACGAGTGCCACATCGGCGACCAAGACCGACACCCCCATCTTGCGCATTCCGCAGGCGATCGAAGTCATCACGGTCGAAGAGTTGCAGGACCGCGGCGCGCTGAATATCCGCGAAGCACTGAAATATACGGCAGGCGTCTATAACGGCGGGGATGACTCGCGCGGCGATTTCAACATCATTCGCGGCTTCGAATCGATCCTCTACGTCGACGGGCTGAAGCGCAACTATGGCTTCGTCTATATGCCGCGTCCCGAGGTTGCGACGCTGGAGCGGCTCGAGGTTCTCGTCGGTCCAGCATCGGTGCTGTACGGCGCGGGCAGCTCGGGCGGCATCACCAACCTGCAGAGCAAGCGCCCGCAGTTCGACTTCGGCGGCAGCGCGAGCGTCAGCTATGGCAGTTTCGAGCGTAAGGAAGCGACCGTCGATGTCACCGGCCCGCTCAGTGATACGCTGGCTGCGCGCTTCGTCGGCGTCGTGCGCGATTCGAACTCGCGCCTCGACTTCACGCGCAACGATCGCATCGTCGCACAGGGTGCGCTGACCTGGCGACCGAGCGACCGCACCGACATCACCGCGATCGGCATTTATCAGCAAGACAATAACCCGCCGAACTATAATGTCGTGCCGCTGGTCGGCTCGCTCTATGCGCTGGCTGGCGATCGTATCCCGGACTCGCGCTTCCTGGGCGAGCCGGGGATCAACCGTGGCGATAAGGAATATACGGCGCTGTCGCTGTTCGCGACCCACGAATTTTCGGATGCGTTCAGCATCCGCAGTTCGTCCCGCTACACCTGGGCCAACACCAAGCAGGCCGAATATTATCTCGCGACCTATCTGAGTCCGGGCGGGCCGCTCGATCCGTTCCTGCCCGGCACGACGATGATTCCGCGGAACCTGTTCGCGATCAACATCAAATATCGCACGTTCAATACCGACAACGGCGTCGCGTTCAAATTCGATACCGGTCCGGCTTCGCATCAGCTGATCGCGGGCATCGACTATTCCTATTTCAAGCAGGTGTCGGGCCAGGCCTTTGTCGAGAATGCCGGCGCGATCGACGTTTATAACCCGGTCTATGGCAATGCGCCCGGTCCGGTCTTCACCTTCTTCAACACGCAAATATTGAAGCAGACCGGCTTCTATGTGCAGGACCAGATCGATTTCGGCCAGGTGGCGTCGCTGGTCGTCGGCATCCGGCGCGATCGGTACAGCAAGGTGGATGTGGGTGCGAATCCCGAAAGGACCAACAAGACGACCAAGCGCGCCGGACTGACGATCAACGCCACGTCGACGCTGGCGCCCTATTTCAGCTATTCGGAATCCTTCCTGCCGATCTCGGGCCTCAACCAGTTCGGCAGCACCTATCAGCCGCTGTTCGGCAAGCAGGTGGAAGTCGGTGTGAAGTGGCAGCCGGCCCGTTCGACGATGCTGCGCGTGTCGCTCTATGATCTGAAGGAAGACAATGCGCTGCGTACCGATCCGAACAATCCGCTGAATTCGATCCAGACCGGCTCGGTCAAGGCGAAGGGCTTCGAGTTCCAAGCCAACCATAATATCGCCGACGATTTTTCGATCACCGCAGCCTTCGCATACGGCAAGGTCCGGCTTTCGGGACAAAATCGCCAGCGCGACGACACCCCGCAATATCTGGCGAGCATCTTCGGCACCAAGACGGTCCAGCTTACCAATGATGTGAGCATGCGCCTTGGCGGCGGCGTGCGATATCAAGGCAAGCAGATGTCGGACCCGTTCGGCGGTGCCTTCGTCGTCGAAACGCCCAGCTACACGCTGGTCGATGCGATGCTGGCCTTCGACTACAACGACTGGACGTTGCAGTTCAACGCGATCAACCTGTTCGACGACGTCTATTATCCGAGCTGCTCGGCCTTCGGATCGTGCGCCAACGGCGAGCCGCGGACGGTGCAGGGGACGCTGACCTACAAGTTCTGAACCGAGCAATAGCCAAGGTCTTCATGGGGCGGCGGCCGGGGCATCCCCGGCCGCCGTTTTTCTTGGGGCATAGGAGGGGCGCACGATGAGCGGACAAAGGTCGGACGAGTTGCTCGGCATGGGCAGCCGCATCACGCGGCGCGATTTCTTCAACGGCGCGATGGTCGCGAGCGGCGCAGCGCTGGTCGCGGGCTGCGGAGGTGGCGCAGGCGAGAGCGAAGGCCCTTGGAGGCCTTCGGGATCGTCATGGACGGGCTATGGTGGGGTCGGCGACTATGCCTGGTCGAACGGCAATACGCAGGCGGTTGCCAACGCGGCCCACGGCATCCGCGACGGTGTTTATACCGATCCCGCCGCGAAGCCGGTCGATGAGGATTTCGATCTCGTGATTGTCGGCGGGGGCTTTTCGGGGATGACCGCGGCTTATGAATTTTCCAAGCGCGCGGGCGACGGGAAGACCTGCCTGCTGCTGGACAATCATCCGGTGGTCGGCGGCGAGGCGAAGCAGAATGAGTTCGACGTCGATGGCCGGCGGCTGATCGCGCCACAGGGATCGAATGGCGCCATCGTCCCGCGTCCCGCCTATGTGCGGGGCAGTTTCGGCGAGGGCACCTATGACATCTTCACCGACTATTATCGCGAGTTCGGACTTCCTACCGAATATGATCTCGAACCGCTCGGCGGCGGGGCCGAGAAATATGAGCTGACCGACTATCATTTCGGCCCGATGGCCCCGGCGTGGGAAAAGGCCTATGCCACCGGCTATCATTTTCCCGGCACGGGCTGGGTCGCCAATCCGACCAAGGATGGTTTCGCCAGGACGCCTTGGTCTGCCGCGGCGAAGAAGGACCTCGACGATTTCGTCGCCGACCGGCGCGATGGGCTGGCGGGCGTTGCGGACCCGGAGAAATGGCTCGATACGCTCACCTATTATCAGCTGCTCGATAAATTGGGCTATGGCACCGAGGTCCGAAATTACATCGACCCCGGCATCGCAGTCGGCAATTATGGCGTCTGCGGCAGCGGCATTTCGGCCTTTGCGGCGCACCGGCTGCGGCTCCCCGGCACGACGATCAAGGACAAGGTGATTGCGTCGTCCGACATCGGGCTCGTCTCCTTTCCCGGCGGCAACACCGCCTTCATGCGCATCATGTTGCAGCGGATTATCCCCGGTGCGATCCGCACGAACGCGACTGGCAGCCTTGCCCCTGTCGGCGGCACGATAGACTCCGCGAAGCTCGACCGGGCGGGCAACAAGATCCGCATCCGCTCGGGATCGACCGCGATCGACGTGCGGCACCCCGGCGACGCGGCGACGGCCGACCATGCCATCGTCAGCTATGTGCGGGGCGGCAAGGCCCGCCGCGTGCGGGCGAAGGCGGTGGTGATGGCGTCGGGCGGATGGGTGAACCGGCGCATCGTCGCAGATATGCCCGACGCGCATCGCAAGGCCTATGGCGAATTCCATCACGGGCCGGTGATGATCGCGAATGTCGCGCTTCGCAACTGGCGCGCCTTCGACACGCTCGGCTTCACCAACACGCGCTGGTTCGACGCGCTTGGCTGGCAGACCTCGATCCGGCGCAATGTCGATATGGGCGGCGCACCCACCTTCACGCCCGACAGCCCGACGGTGCTGACCTTCTATATTCCCTTCCTGCACCCCGACCTTCCCGGCCCGCAGCAGGGGCCCGCTGGGCGCGCACAGCTGTTCGCAACCAGCTATGCCGATTTCGAGCGCCAGCTGCGCGAGCAACTCACTGCCGGTTTCGCCGCCGCGGGTTTCGATGCGAAGCGCGACATTGCGGGGATCATCCTCAACCGCTGGGGCCACGCCTATGTCGCGCCGCAGCCGGGTTTCTATTTCGGCCGCGACGGCACGCCCCCGCCGTCGGACGTGATTCGCCAACCGCACGGCCGCATCGTGTTTGCCCATTCCGAACTGCTCGGCGAGATGGCGATGGCGCACGCGATGCACGAGGCCTATCGCGCGGCGGGTCAGGTCATGGGTCTGCTCTAGGGCCGATCGACATTCAGCCCTGACGGCCTGCAAATGGCGGCTTTCCGCGCTTCCGGTGCTCACATACTTTAAGTACGCTGCGCTCCGGGTCACGGAAAACCACCATTTTCGGCACGTCATCTTCTGAATGCCGATTGGCCCTAGGGCTCAGGTTTCGGCCCACATCCGCCACAGGTCGCTGGTGTTGCGCGTCAGCGTGTCGAACGCGGCGCTCTTGCCGCCCTCCGCAAACATCGTCGCGCGCAGATTTTCCAGCTCGAACAGCACGCGCCGCTTGTCGGCCTCGCGCACGAGGCTCTGGATCCAGCCCACCGCGACGTCGCGCCGGCCCGACGTCACCTTGGTCACCTGGTGCACCGAATTGGCGGGATAGAGGATCGCGGCGCCGGCGGGCAGTTTGAACGCGCGCGTGCCGGCGGGCTCGTCGATCTCGAGCTCGCCACCCTCATAGCTTTCGGGATCGGACAGGAAGAGCGTGTAGGCCAGATCGATGCGTGTCTGTGGGTGGTCGCCCATCAGGGCGTTGTCGACATGCGGGCCATAGCCCATGCCCTCGGTATAGCGGCTGAACAGTAGGGGCCGCATGGTGCGGGGCATTGCGGCCATCGCAAAAAAGCGATTGGCTGCGAGCGCCTCGCTGACCATCGCCTGCATGGCGGCATAGTCCCGGGAATTGCCGGCGACCTGTTTGTTTTCCTTCACCCCCGCCGCGGCCCAGCCGGCGGTTTCGCGGCCGTCGATGAAGTGCTGCTTGTCCATCATGCCGACCAGCTTCTTGAGCTGGTCGGCAGTCAGGATATCGGGGATGCAAATCAGCAAAAGCCGGCCTTTACATATCGGGCGCGGCGCCCTTCTTCAGGGCGTGCGCCTTACCCGAAACGGTCCCGTCGGGCTTCACCATCGCGACGCTATCCATCACGAAGAACATCGTATAGCAACCCGCGATCTGTGACTTTCCGGCCCAGGTTATGTCAACGCATAGCTTATTGTCTTCGGTCTTCCAGGTGCCCGTCACAGGCTCGTTGACCTGTGCGCTGCATACGCCTTCATAGAGGAGCAGGCCGTCGCCCGGCGTTTCCTTGGTGGGGCATTTCTTCACATCGACGGCGTCGTACCGGATGTTGTAGCCGCCGACCTTGCCGTCCGCGCCATATTGGTGTGCATAATGGTAGGGGATGGCGAGCGTGTTGCCGGTCAGCGCCTTGCCGATCTGTTCGGTGGTCAGCGCCGGGAAAGACAATGTCGGCCAGACGCGGTGCGACCCGATGCCGTTCTCACCGCCTTCGCCCGCGAGCATCAGCGACAGCGCCTTGTCGAAACCGGTGGGATAGACGTGCTCGCTCGGCTGGGGCGCCTGCGGCGCATTGGGGTCGGCGGCGGTGGCGGGCACCGCCATCGTGGTGGCGGCGGCGACGCCCGCGGCCACCGTCCACATCTTCATGGTAAATTTCTGCATGTCTCAAGACCTCCCTATTGACGATCCAGCCGGCACCCGATGCGCCGAACCTGCCCGAAGCGAACTCAGCACAAAGGGGCAGGGCGGTCAGCAGGGCCTTTGGGTAAGCGGCGGGTGCGAAGGGTAAGTCAGCCGGCCGCCTTGGCGCGCGGCCGTCTCCGCCACCAGAGTAGCAGGCCGACGACGATCATGACGGTCAGCCACACCCCGATCGCCAGCGCCAGAATGCGTCCGGCGAGGCCAAGGCCTTCGCCGGTGTGCAGCGGATAGAAGGAGCCGATGACGGTCGCACCCAATCCGGCCTCGGTCGCGGGCCAGGCGCCGCGCACGCTGCCGTCATTGGCATCGACGATCACCAGGCTGCCGCCATAGCCGCCGCGATACAGCTCGGCCGGTGCACGGACCCAGGCGTAATAGCTCGCATCCTCGGCCGAGGGGAAGGTGGTGCCGACGAAGCGGCTGCCGGGGATCGCCGCGACTGCGGCGCGCGAAGCGGCGGCGAAGCCGACCGGGCGGCCCGTGGGCGGATTGGCGGGCAAAGTGATTTCCTCCACCCCGGCGAGTTCGCGGATTTCATTCTCGAACATGAACAGGGCGCCGGTGCCGACAATGATCAGCGCCGGAATGCCTGCCCACAGGCCCAGTGCCTTGTGCCAGCTGTAATAACCCGCGGTCGATCCGCGGCGCCCGCGCGGGCGCAGCGCCTGACGCCACTGACCGCGCTTCGGCCAGGCGACGACGAAGCCGAAGATCAAATTGGTGAAGAGCAGCACGCCGCTGGCGGCGAGAATCCAGTGCCCGGTCTGCCCGGCGACAAGCGTCAGGTGGATTTCGCGGATGAACCCCAATACGCTGTACTGGTCGGCCGGATTGTCGCGCAGGATCGCGCCCGCTCCGTCGATATAGGCCTTGCGGCTGACCCCAGCTGGATCATTGTGCAGGATGATATAGCGGTCGGCGAGTCCCGCGGTCGTCCATATCCAAGTTATCTCGGCCTTGCCCCCCGCCGCAGCGAGCGCATCGATCCGCCGCTCGATCGCGGCAAGGTCGGTCGGCTGGCTGCGCGTCGTCAGCAGCGCGTCCTCGGCCTCGAAGTGAAAGGTCAGGATCACGCCCGTCACGGCCTGCAGCAACCAGATCGCCGCCGCGCCGAGCCCGAGCCAGCGATGCAGCGCGACGAGCCTCTTACGGGTCGATCCGTTGGTCGGTGAAGCGGTCGTCATTCCTGTTCGTTCCTTGAAATACCAGAGACGCGCCGGGCGCGGCGAATGCAAGGCGTCAAATGGCCGGGCGCTGCCGCGGCTTGCGAAAGCGATAGCCGAAACCGCAAGTGTCCGGGTCGAGCGGTGGCGTGGTCGCGGGCATCGCGGGGGGCACCGTCGCAACCGCCGTGCCGCGGGTGCCGAGGCTGGTCAGCCAGCCGCAGGCAATCAGCTTTTCATAGGCCGACACCACCGTCTTGCGGTTGAACCCCGCGGTCTCTGCAAGATAGCGGCTGCTCGGCAGCCAGGCACCGGGGGCGAGGCGTCCATTCTCGATATCGTGGATGATCGCATTGACGATCTGGCAATGTATCGGCTCGCGCAATGAGCGATCGACGCGGTCGCCGAGGCCGATGGGCCAGTTGTACAGCATGGTTCCCCCTTTCCCGACCTTGGTGACGGGCGCACTATCCAAAGCCTGGCGTGGCGGCGAAAGCGGAGCTTTGGGTAAGGCGGGGCAATATTGGGTGGCGGCGGGTGGGGCGCGGAAATGCTTACCCGTCTTCGCCCGACGTTACCCCGCGGCACGGCTTCGAACCCTGCGGCGCTTGCTGTTGAATGACGGCCTGATGTCCATCCATCGCCGGACCTGCGACAAGGTCCGCACCAGCCCGCCGGGAGCCACAATGTCGAAAAGCATCGCCTCTGCCACCCTCGCCGCCATGCTGTGCCTGTCGGGAGCCGCGCAGGCGAAAGGCAAGGTGGAGGCCGACCTGATTCTGACCAACGCGCGCGTCTATACGGTCGAGGACACGCAGCCCTGGGCCGAGGCGGTCGCGATTCTGGATGGCAAGATCGTCGCGGTGGGGACGGCTGCGAGCGTCGGCAAGCTGCGCGGTTCGGCGACGCGCACCGTCGATGTCGGCGGCAAGCTGGTGCTGCCGGCCTTTGGCGATGCGCACGCCCATCCGCTGTTCGGGGCGCTCAGCCGCACCCGTTGTCCGCTGCATGACGGCAAGACGATCGCCGACTATCAGGCGTTGATCGCCAAATGCGTCGCCGAGACGCCGGGCGACGGTGCGATCTATGGCATCGGTTGGAGCGATGCGCTGTTTCCGCCGAGCGGCATCCCGCGCAAGGACTCGCTCGATAAGGTATCGACGACGCGCCCGCTGATCTTTGAATCGCTCGGCGGGCATAGCTATTGGCTGAACTCCAAGGCGCTCGAGGTCGGCAAGATCACGCGCGACACCAAGGACCCGGCGAATGGCACGATCGACCGCGACCCCGCGACGGGTGAGCCGGTCGGCAGCCTGCAGGAAGCGGCGATGGACCTGGTCAAGCCTATGATCCCGGCGCCGACGGCCACCGAGGTGCAGAATTCGATCCTCTATGTCGCCGACCATTTCAACAGCCTGGGCATCGTCAACTGGAACGACGCCGGGGTCGAATATGACGCCGACGGCGGCAGCGCGATGGTCGATGCGTACAAGGCGGTGCTCGATGTCGGCAAGCTGACCAGCCATGTCGCGGTGTCGCTGAAGTGGAAGAATGAGGAGGGCCTGGAGCAGCTCCCCGGGCTGCTCAAAGCCGCCGAGCGCGCCAATGCGCTGGGCATTTCGACGCATATGGTGAAATTCTATGTCGACGGGGTGATCCCGCAAAAGACCGCCTTCATGCTCGCGCCCTATGAGAATGGCGGCGACGAACGCGGCACGCCGCAGATCGCGCCCGAGCTGCTGAAAAAGGCGGTCACCGCGGTCGATGCGAAGGGCATGCACGCCTTCCTCCACGCGATCGGCGACGGCGGGGTGCATATCTCGCTCGACGCGGTCGAAGCGGCGCGCAAGGCGAATGGCGCGAAGCCGACGCATCACATGATAACCCATATGAATGTCGTCGACCCCAGCGACCAGCCGCGCTTCGGCAAGCTCGCGACCTTCGCGCAATTCCAGCCGAGCTGGGCTTCGTGGTACGATTATATGGATCTGACCGTCGCCGCGATCGGGCCGAAGCGCGCGACCTATGTCTATCCGGCGGGCAGCATCGTGCGCGCTGGCGGCAAGCTCGCTTATGGCGCCGACTGGCCGGTGGGCGGTGCCAACCCGCTCGAGGGCATCGAGGTCGCGATGACACGCCGCACCGCGGGCGATCCGAACGCCAAGCCGCTGCTGCCCGAGGAGGGCGTCAGCCTGAAGGACGCGATCGCCAGCCACACGATCAACGTCGCCTATGTCAACGGCTTCGCCGATGTCACGGGGTCGATCAAGGCCGGCAAGAGCGCCGACCTCGTGGTGCTCGACAAGGATATCTTCAAGCTGCCGGTCTATGAGATTTCCAAGGCCAAGGTGCTGGTCACGCTGTTCGAGGGCAAGCCGGTGTTCGGCGACTGGGACGCCGCGACGAAATAGGTCAGGGCCAGCGCATGACCGCGCGCATCGTTGCGGTGATCGAGCGATGCGGCACGGTGACGTGGCTCTCGCCGTCGAGGAGCAGAAATTCGCTGCGCAGCCCGGTGGCTGACAGCGGCGCGAGGCGAGCGGCGAGCGCTGCGCTGTCCTGCGCGATCGAACCATCGCTTTCAAACTCGCCCGCGATCAGCAGCAGCCGGGTGCGGCGCGCGAGCTTGCCGTCCTGTTCGGCGCGCGTGCGCCAAGCAGCCTCTTCGGACAGAATCGCCTGATCGTCCCACCAGATCGATGGGCTCGCCGCGACGATCGTGTCGAAGGCGCCGGGATAAGAATAGAAGAGGTGGAGCGCGAACAGCCCGCCGAGCGAATGGCCATAGAGCGCCTGCCGCTGTGGATGCACCTTGTAGCGCTTGGCGACGGCGGGCTTGAGTTCATCGAGCAGGAAGGCGCGAAATGCATCGCGGCCGCCCGACGGATATTTGGCATAGAGCCGCTTCAGCGCCGGGGTGACGAGCGGCCCGGTGAAATCCTCCATCCGGCGCGGGTCATAGACCTGGTCGCCGGGGTGGCCGACGCCGACGACGATCATCTTGTCGAGGTCGCGCCCGCCGAAGCCCTGGATGCGCCGCGCCTCGGCGAAGCCCGCGAACATGGCATTGCCGTCGAGGACATAGAGGATCGGATAGCCGCCCTCGGGCGCCTCGCCCGCAGGGCGCGAGACGAAGATGCGATAGGTCCGGCCCCTCGCCGAGGTCATGTCCCATGTCTCGGTTTCGGGCATGGCGTAGGGCGCGGGCGCCGGCGATTCGGCGGCGAGGGTCGGCAGCGGTGCGGCGAGGAGCAGCGCGAGGCTCGCGGCGAGAAACCTCATGCCACGACCGCTTGGCGGCGCAGGCGCAGCACCGCGAGATAGGCCAATGCCGCGAGGATGGTCGCGTCGAGCGCGGGCACGGTGGTCAGCGTCCAGCCGAGCTGCATCGCGGGCAGGGTGATGACAAGGCTGCCGAGCCACACCCCGATCGCTTCCCAGCGGACCGGCAGCGTTGCCACCTCGTCGCGGCCGCGGAAGGTCAGGAAGCCGTCAATCACGTAAATCGCGGCGATCGGCGGGATGATCAGCCCGAGTGCGATCAGGAAAGGGATGAAGCTGTTGATGATGCCGAGCAGCGCGAACAGGCAGCCGATCGCGCCGCCGATGACGACGATCCAGCCTTGCTTGAGGCGCGGAAAGGTCGCCGCGAGCGAGAGGCCGGCCGAATAGAGGTTCAGCGCGTTGATCGTCCACACCGACAGGATGAGCATCGCAAGCGCGGGCAGGCCGAAGCCCAATGCGACCACCAGCTTCATGATGTCGGTTTGTCCGGTAGTCAGTGCGATCAGCGCCGACACGAGCATGATCACCGGCGCGCAAAAGGGGAAGGAGAGCAGCATCGCCGAGACTGCGCCGCGTTCGGTACGGATGAAGCGCGACAGGTCGGGCATCGCGGCGACGGTCAGCAGATTGCCGCCGACGAGCGAGGAGAGCGCAATGCCGAAGCTCATCGGCAGCGGCGGCGCGGCGACCGGGCCGAGGTCGGGGGCGGGATTGTCGCCGAGCGCGACGACGCACACCGCGATCAGGATCACGCCGACGAACGGCACCGCGACCATTGCCAGCCGGTCGAGGGTGCGAAAGCCCCAGATCGTCGACAGCGTGATGATGACGCTGCCGATGACGACGAACAGCTGGAAATTCCCGGCAATGCCATAGCCGCCCCGCGCCGCGGCGACCATCGCGTCGCCGAAGAAGGAGACATTGACCCCGAACCAGCAGAAATGGACGATCGCGATGACGATATTGACCAGCGCCGCGCCCCACAGCCCGAAGGACCGCTGCACGAGCATATAGGTGGTGAGCCGCGTGCGGACGCTGACGATGGCGGTCAGGCAGGCGCCCGCACACAGGATCAGCCCGGCGCCGAGCGCCGCGAGCACCGCCTGGTTCATGCCGAGCGCAAGACCCGCCTGCGCATTATTGAGGAAGCCGGGCAGCGAGAAGGTGAAGCTCGCGATGATCAGCGCGACGCGCCAGCCGGGAATGGTCAGGTCTTCGGGAAGACGCCCGCTCGCATAGTTTCCCCCCGCCTCTGCGCTCATGCCGTCTCCGTCTCGTTCAGCGATTCCACCGGGGCATAGTCGAACCCCATGCCGAAGGCACGCGGTCCGACAAAGGACAGGGCATGGGCATCCCGCAATATGCCAGGCGCGGCGGCGGCGATCACCTTCACCCGCTGCCCATATTTCAATTTTTCCGTCGTGATCGTGTCGGCGGTGTCGCGGTCCATCACGGTGATGATATCGGGGACCATCGCCAGGATCCGGCCGCCGCTCGTCGCGACGAGGTTTTCGTTCTGGAACTCGATCTCCATTTGCCCGGCGTCGCCGAACCCGTCGATCGTCACCGTGCCGACCGAAAAGCCGCCGCGCGTTTCGCGTTCCAGATCGACGATCTTGCCGTCGAACAAGGTCAGGCAATGGGGGTAGAGGCCCGTCGCCTCGAGCGCCTTACCCAACGCCGCGAAGGGATCGGCGCCGCGCGCGCGGGCTTCGCGCACCGCGCGGCCCACGGCGATCGCCGCGCTGACGCTGCCGGGTACGGCATGGGCTTTCGCCTCGGCACCGCTCAACGGATATTCGACCATATGCGCGATGCCGCCCAGCGACACCGACAGCGCGCGCGCGATCCGTTCGTGCGTGACATTGTCCTCGGTCTCGATGACGCTGAGCGACCCGTCGGCGGCGGTGAGCACCGAGGGGCAGGCGGACAGACCGCGAATGTTGAAGATCGCCATCTGCGATTCAGGAAAGGCGCGGCCCATGCCATCGCAATCGACGACGGGGATGCCCAGTTCGGCAGCCGCGATGAAGGGGGCAAGCCCGTTGCCGCCGCCGATTTCGATCGGCAGCACCGCGTCGATCGGTTTGCCCATAATCTCTTCGAGCCGCCTGAGCCCCGACACCGCCTCATTGCCATTGGGCAGCTTTTCGACCGACACGGTCGGCGCGCCGATCCAGCCGCAGGGCGCGAGCAGCGCGTCGTCGGCGATATCGGCCAGCGACACGACCTCGAACCGCCCGCAGCGGGCGAGCGCCGCTTCGGCCAGGAGCAGGCTGTAATAGGGATCGCCGCCGCCGCCCGATCCCAGAAAGGCCGCGCCGCTCGCCAGGTCCGCCAGTACGGCGTAGTCGTCAATGACCATGACGCGCCTCCGCCAGCGGCACGGCGGTCACGCCGTCGGCGTCGGCCAGGCTGCCGACCGCCTTCATGCGCAGCTGCGCCGAACGGCCGGGCAGATAGGAAAGAAACACTTCGTCCATGTCGACAATCTCTGCTGTTTCGCGGGTGGCTCCGGCCGCAACGACGCGGGCGAGGAGCGTTTCGCGCATCGCCTCGAGCGCGGCGGCGCGGGGTTCCAGATCATAATCGACGATCCGGTCGGCCTGTGCCCCGATCTGGGCGATGGCCGCGCCGACGGCATTGGCGACCGCGGCGTGATCGGGCCGCACCACCTGTGCTGCGCCCTTCACATCGTCGTCGATCAGGAAATGGCCGCCGCCGACCGCGATGATCGTGACGTCGCCCGACTGGGTTTTCATGCGGTCGATGCCGTCGGCCAGCATGTCGGCCATGCGGGTGAGGATCGCGGCGCTCAGCGCCGGCGCCAGCGCGGGGATCAGATCGGGGTCGCCAAAGCGCGCCTTGCCCGCCGCGACCGCGATATCGCTGGTGGTGAGCGTCGATCCGCCGAACAGAAAGGCGTCCTGCGTGAGGCGGAAACCGACCGAATCTGGGCCGATGGTCACGCCGTTCGTGGCTTCGTCGAGACGGATGCGCGTGCCGCCGCCAAGGCCGATCGCGAGGATGTCGGGCATACGGAAATTGGTCCGCACGCCGCCGATATCGACCGCGATCGAGGATTCGCGCGGATATCCGTTCGCGAGCACGCCGATGTCGCAGGTCGTGCCGCCGACATCCATGACGATGCCATTGTCGACCCCGGTCAGGAAGGCGGCGCCGCGCATACTGTTCGTCGGACCCGACCCCATGGTCAGCACCGGATAGCGTGCCGCCTCCGATGCCGAGATCAGCGTCCCGTCATTCTGCGAGATATAGAGCGGCGCGGCTATGCCGAGGGCCCCCAGCGCGCGTTCGAGCGAGGCCATGACATGCTGCGCCAGCGTCGCGAGCGCGGCGTTCAGGATCGTGCCATTCTCGCGCTCTATCAGTCCGAGGCGACCGATGTCGTGCGACAGGCTGACATGTGCATCGGGATGAACGTCGGCGATGATCGCCGCCGCCCATTCCTCCATCGCGGCGTTGATCGGCGCGAAGGCGCAGCTGACCGCGATACTGGCGATGCCCTGTTCGCGGCAGTCCCTGGCGGCGGCGCGCACCGCGACTTCGTCGAGGGGGGAGATTTCGCGGCCGTCGACCTCATAGCCGCCGGGCAGCAGGAAGGTCGCGCCCTCGATCCGTTGGACCAGTGCTTCGGGCCAGCCGGTCATCGGCGGCAGCGCTTCGCCCGAAGGGCTGGCGAGCCGGATGACGCCGACGCGGTCGAGCCGGTCGCGCTCGACCAGCGCGTTGGTGAAATGGGTGGTGCCGATCATCACGGCGCTGATATCGGCGGCGGCGGCCCCGGCGTCGGACAGGATCGCGCCGATCGCGGCGGTCACCCCCGAACTGACGTCGGCGCTGGTCGGCTGCTTGGTCGATGCGACCACGCGGCCCCCGGCAATCAGGACCGCGTCGGTGTTGGTTCCCCCGACGTCGACACCAATACGCACCCCGACATTCTCCCACAGCCTCTTGCCCGCCGATTACACTGGGGGGGTGGGGCGCACGCAACGCGTAAAACGGGTGCCGGGGACCGCGAACGGGTAATGGCTCTGCCGTCGATGGGTAAGGCTTTGCAGGCGGTTGTCAGGCCTGTCATCGATCCGTAACCTCCGTTCCCGGAAGCCGAGAGAGGTTGTGCCATGCAGGACCTGATTGCCGCCAAGTTCGACCCGCCGCTGTGGATGGGCGACCAGATCCGCCGCGAGGTTCTTCTCGGTCGGCTGCTCGGCGTTCTCAGCCACCGCTTGACGCTGGTGCATGCCCCCGCCGGCTATGGCAAGACGAGCCTGTTGGCGCAGTGGCGCGACGCGCTCCACCCCGAAGCCGCCCGCGTCGCCTGGCTTACGCTCGAACGCGACGACCGCGATCTCAAGCGTTTCGTGAACTATCTTCTCATGGCGTTACGGCGCGATCATGGGGAAGGCGAGGGCAAGGCCGCTTCGAGCGACCTGCCGCCGCGCGCCGCGCTGTCGGCTATGATCAACGAGATCGGCGAAAGCAAGGTGCCGGTGGTGCTGATCCTCGACGACCTGCACCATGCGTTCAGCGAGGCGGTCGGCCAGTTCCTCGAATCGCTGGTGCGGCTCGCGCCGCCCAACTGCCATTTCCTCTTCGCCTCACGCGACTATCCCTGGGTCGGGCAGTCGGTCCTGGCGGCGGAGGAGCAATTGCTCGAAATCGGTCCCGCGGACCTGCGCTTTTCGGCGCAGGAGACCGAATGCCTGCTGACGCGCACCGACCGGCCGCTCGAAACGCTCGACATCGATACGCTGCTCGACCGGACCGAGGGCTGGCCGATCGCGGTCCAGCTCGCCTCGCTGTCGATCAAGCGCGGGATGGAGGCCGAGCGGGTCATCGACGAATATTGCGGCACCAGCAGCGACCTTGCGCGCTACCTGTCCGAACAGGTGCTGATGACATTGCCGCAGGAAACGCGCGATATCGTCGCGCGCACCGCGCTCGTCGACCGGCTGACCGGCGAGATGGTCGACCTGTTGTGCGACCGGCAGGACGGTTGGATGGTCCTCGAACGGCTGGAGCAGCAGGGGGTGTTCCTGACCCCGGTCAGCTGGGAACGGCGCGAATACCGCTATCACCAGCTGTTCGCCGAATATCTGCGCGACCGGTTCGAACGATCGGACCGGGTGCAATATGCGGCGCTCCAGTGCAGGATCGCGCGCTGGCTCGCTGAACGCGGCCAGACCGCCGAGGCGCTCGACCATGCGATATTGTCGGGCGACGACATGCTGGTCGCGTCGATCCTCGAGGATGCGGGCGGCTGGCGCCTGATCCCGCAGGGGTTGCAGGGTGTCGTCGAGCGCGGCCTTGCCAAATTGCCGATCGCGCTGATCCGCGGCCGGCCGCGCCTCGCGCTGGCGCAAGTGTATCTCCAGATCAAGCTCGGCGAACTCGGATCGGCGCGCGCCGAATATGACCTGTTCCTCGCGCAGGTCGAGGGCGCCGACCTGTCGGTCGATCTTAAGACCGAGATGCGTGTCGTCGGCGACACGCTGACCGATTATGAGAACCAGCCGGTGACCTTCGACGATTTGCTGGCGCGCGAAGCCTTGCTGCGCAAGCTGCCCGCGAACGACCATCTGGTACTCGCGAATATCAGCGAGACCCTGGGCGCCAAATATCTGGAGGGCGGCTGGCTCGAACGCGCGCTCCAGCCGACGCTCGCGGCGCGCGACCATTATCTTGCGATCGGCTCGCTTTACAGCGACCTCTTCACCCGCTTCCTGGAGTCGCGCATCAAGCGGGCGCAGGGGCGGTCGAAGGATGCCGAGGCGATCCTGCACGCTGCCTGCGCCAATATCACCGACAGCTATGGCGACCGGTCCGACCTTGCGGCCAATTGCGCGGCGTTCCGCGCCGAATTGCTGTTCGAACAGGATATGGTGGCGGAGGCGCGCGAACTGCTGTCCTGGGCACTACCGCACATGGAACAGTCCGACGGCTGGGTCGACGTCTATGCCGCCGCCTATTTCACCGAAGCGCGCGCGCTGGCGGGCGAGGGAGCGTTCGAGGAAGCGTGCGACGTCATCGCGCGTGCGCGCCGCGTCGCGGCGCGGCGGCGGCTGCGCCAGCTCGAAATGCTCGCCGACATCTGCAGCATCGAATTGCAGATTTCGCAGGGGGCGCCGACGCATGCGGTACTGGCCGCGGCGGCGGTCGTCGGACTCGATCCGATGGCCGACATGATGCACGAGGAATCGCCGACCTATCGCCCGGTCGCGGTCGCGGCCAGCCTGTGCCGGACGCGGCTGCGGCTGCTGGTGGGCGAGGTCGATGTCGCGCTCGACGAGCTGCGGGAACTGCGCGATTGGGCCGAGCGGCACGGCGCCGGGCGCCTGCTGATCGATGTCAACATCCTCGTCGCCGCCGGGCTGCGGCAGCGCGGCGAGGTCGATCAGGCGCGCGCCTGTTTCGACGAGGCGGTGGGCATCGCGATGTTCCAGAATATCGTCCGGCCGTTCGTCGAGGCGCGGCAGTTCGTCCAGGCCGGGCTCGACGATGCGCTTCAGGCCGACGCGCAGGTCGATCGTTTCCGCGCGCAATTCATGAAATCGCTGGCGCGTGCGCTTGCGGTCTATCGCAACAATGTGACCGTGCTCGGCGTGTTCAGCGAGGCCGAGGCCGAGGTATTGCTCTATCTGAGCCAGGGCCATTCCAACAAGGAAATCGCCCGGCTGATCGGCATGTCGCCCGACACGGTGAAGTATCGGCTGAAGTCGGTGTTCCGCAAGATCGGCGTCAGCAAACGCCGCGACGCGGTGCGCATTTCCGCCGAAAGAGGCCTGATTCCCGCCAGCACGCCCTAGCAGCGACGATGACCGAACGCCGCCCGCTGCACCCCGGTTGCGGCCTCGCTACCCGTTTGGCCTCTTGACTTTAGTTTCTATATAGGGACAATTAAGTCCAATATTAGAAATTATATGAGGCTAGGGTGATGGGCGAATTTCGATTCGATCGCTTGTTTATCGGCGGCGCGTGGGTGGCGCCGATCGACGGAGGCGTCCGCCCCTCGATCGATCCGTCGACCGGCCAGCCCTGGGGCGATGTCGCTTATGGCGGGCGTGCCGATATCGACCGCGCGGTGGCGGCGGCAAAGGCGGCGTTCGAGGGGCCGTGGCGCAAGATGCCGCCGTGGGAGCGCGCCGCGCTGCTGCGCAAATTCGCCGATCTTTACGCGACCTATGTCGATGCGCTGGCCGAGGTCGAGACGCGCGACAATGGCCGCGCGGTGCGCGAATCGCGCGGCGATATCGGCTTGCACGCCCAATATTATCACTGGTTCGCCTCGCTCGCCGACAAGCTGGGCGGGCGGACGATCCCGATGGACGACAGCGTCCACGCCTTCACGACGCGCCACCCGGTCGGTGTTGTCGGGGCGATCACGCCGTGGAACGTGCCGATGATGGCCGCGGCGTGGAAGCTCGGCCCGGCGCTCGCCGCGGGCTGTACCGTGGTGCTGAAGCCCGCCGAGCAGACCCCCGCCTCTTCGCTCGCGCTCGCTCATCTGTTCGAGGAGGCGGGTTTTCCGCCGGGCGTCGTCAATGTCGTTCCCGGCGACGGTCCGGTCGCGGGCGCGGCGCTGGTCGAACACCCAGACGTGGCCAAGATCAGTTTCACGGGCGAGGGCTCGACGGCCAAGACGATATTGAAGGCGGGCGCCGACACGCTGACGCGCTGCACCTTCGAACTCGGCGGCAAGGCGCCGCACATCATCTTCGCCGACGCTGATATCGAAAATGCGCTGAACGCCGCGACGGGTTCGGCCTGGGCCTTGTGCGGCCAGAGCTGCGCGCTCGGCAGCCGCGTGCTCGTCGAGCGCTCGATCTATGATCGCGTGGTCGAGGCCTTTCGCGAGCGCGCCGGGCGGGTACGGGTCGGTTTGCCGCTCGACCCCGCGACACATATGGGGCCGCAGGCGCACCGCGAGCAGCTCGACAAGACGCTCTCCTATGTCGCGATCGGGCAGGGCGAGGGCGCCGAGTTGGTCACCGGCGGGAACCGCATCGAGCGCGACGGAATGGCGGGCGGCTATTTCGTCGAACCGACGGTCTTTGCGGGGGTGTCGGGCGACATGCGCATCGCGCAGGAGGAAATCTTCGGTCCCGTCGCCGCGCTGATCCCCTTCGACGACGAGGAGGAAGCGGTCGCTATCGCCAATTCGACGCCCTACGGCCTCGCCGCCGGCCTCTGGTCGGGTGACACCGGCCGCGCGCACCGCGTTGCGGCACGGATCGAGGCGGGCATGGTGTGGGTCAACACCTATCGCTACATCCGCTGGTCGACCCCCTATGGCGGGGTCAAGGCCAGCGGCTGGGGGCGCGAGAACGGCGTCGAAGGACTCGATCCCTTTCTCGAGACCAAGACCACCATCGTATCGACGACGGGGCGGTTCCCCGACCCCTTCGCATCCTGAGGAGAGAGATATGCGCCTGCAAGGCAAGCTTGCCGCCGTCACCGCCGCCGCATCGGGCATGGGCCGCGCGGGGGTCGAGCGTTTCGTGCGCGAAGGGGCGCGCGTCGCGGCGATCGACATCAGTGCCGAGGCGCTTGACGCGCTGGTGGCCGATTTCGGGGCCGACAAGGTGGTGCCGATCGTCGCCGACCTCGTCGATCCCGAGGGTGCCAAGGCCAGCATCGACGAGGCCGCGGCGGCGCTCGGCGGGCTCGACATATTGTGGGCGCATGCCGGCATGCCCGGTCCCGCGTCGGTCGAGGATCTCGATTTGGCCGCCTATGACAAGGCCATCGCGCTCAACGTCACGTCCGCGGCGCTGGGGGCGGGCAAGGCCGCGCCGCATATGCGGCGCCGCGGCGGCGGCTCGATCCTGTTCACCGCCTCGGTCTCGGGGCTGGTCGGCTCGATGATGAGCCCGATCTATTCGGCTGCCAAATGGGGCGTCGTCGGGCTGACCAAGAGCCTTGCGCTCGCGCTCGCCGCCGACAAGATCCGCGTCAACGTCGTTTGCCCCGGCCTCGCCGACACGCCGATGAAACTCGGCTTCACGGGTCGCAGCGGCGACCCCGCCGAGGCCGCGGCGAACGAGGCCAAGCTGATGGCGAATGTCCCGATGGGACGGCTGGTGCAGGCGGGCGAAGTGGCCGACGCGGCGCTGTGGCTGGTCTCGGACGAGGCGAGCTTCGTCACCGGCGTCGCGCTGCCGGTGGACGGCGGCTTCACGGCACGCTGACGATGATCGGCGCCCGGGAAATGCTGACGGCTTTTCCGGGCGCTTCACTTCGGCCATATGGGATGTCACAAAGCTCAGCAGGCGAACCAGACCATGATCGTGCGGCAGGCCGCGAACGTCCTCGAAATCCTCGAATATTTCGCCAAGCGGCTGCGTCCCGCGACCGCCGCCGAAATGGCCGAGGAGCTGGGCTGGCCGCGGTCGAGCACCTTCAAGATCGTCGCGACGCTGGCGTCGAAGGGCTATCTTTACGAACCGCGCGGACGCGGCGGCTATTACCCCAGCCCGCGCTGGCTGGTGCTGGCGGAGGCGGTGACGCAGGCCGAACCCTTGCCGGACAAATATCAGCGGCTGGCGCGCGACCTGATGCAGGCGACGGGCGAGACGGTGGCGATCGCGGCGCCCGCCGGCATCCATGCAACCTTCGTCGATGTGGTGGAGTCGCCGCAATCGGTGCGCTATTTTGCGGCGGTGGGCGACCGGGTGCCGATTCATGCGACCTCGGCTGGGCGCGCGCTGCTCGCGCAAATGCCCAAGGACGAGCGCGAGCGGCTGTATCGCAAGATCGATTTCATCGGCTATTCGCCGACGACGCCCGCCAACGCCGAGGCAGTCGAGGCGCGGCTGGACGAGGCGGCGGCGATGGGCTGGCACCAGAGCAACACCGAATATACCCCCGACCTGGCGGGCGTCGCGCTGCCGCTGCCCGGCGGCGACCGGCTGCTGTCGGTGGTGGTGGTCGGCCCGGTGTCGCGCTGTCTCGAGCGGCGGCCCGAAATGGCGGCGATCACCGCCAAACATCTTGCCAAGCTGAAATAGCCTATCATCAAGAACGACAATGGACCGGAGCGGCCGCAGGGCACGCGACCGGCGGGAGAGTCATATCATGAGCCAGGATCCCAGGGCGGTGATCGCCGCGGCGCCGATGCGCACGCTTCAGATCGTCGTCGTCGCGCTTTGTATTGCGCTCAATGCGCTCGACGGCTTCGACGTGCTCGCGATAAGCTTCGCGGCGCCGGGCATCGCCGACGAATGGGGGGTCGACAAGGCGACGCTGGGCGTCGTGCTGTCGATGGAATTGCTGGGCATGGCGGCAGGATCGGTGCTGATCGGCAATGTCGCCGACCGCATCGGGCGCCGCCCGACGATCCTTGCCTGCCTGGTCGTCATGGCGCTCGGCATGTTTGCGGCGATGCATGCGCAGGGGGTGACCAGCCTGTCGGTCATTCGCTTCCTGACCGGCATCGGCATCGGCGGCATGCTGTCGTCGACCAGCGCCATGGTCGCCGAATTTTCCAACGACAAAAGGCGCGGGCTGAACGTCGCGCTCAATATCGCGGGCTATTCGACCGGCGCGATCCTCGGCGGGTTGCTGGCATCGCGATTGCTCGCCGAAACGGGCGATTGGCGGTCGGTATTCACCCTCGGCGCGATCGCGTCGGCGGCGATGATCCCGCTCGCTTTCTTCTTCCTGCCCGAATCGATCGAATCGCTGATCGCGCGGCGCCCGGCGGGGGCACTGGAACGGGTGAACCACACGCTCGTGCGCCTGGGTAATGCACCGATCGATGCGCTTCCGCCGCCGCCCGAACAGGCGATCAAACCGTCGATCGCCTCGCTCTTTGGGCCCGGCTTCGCGCGCATCACGATTCTGCTGACTATCGCCTATTTCGCGCAGATCCTGTTCTTCTATTACATCCAGAAATGGGTGCCGAAGATCGTCGTCGACATGGGCTTCGACGCGGCGCAGGCGGGCGGAGTGCTCGTCGCGGCCAATGTCGGCAATCTCGCGGGCGCGGTGATCATCGGGCTCGCCAGCCAGCGTTTCAAGCTCCGCCCGCTGGTGGCGGGGGCGATGCTGGCGGGCTTCGTCGCGATCGGGTTGTTCGGTGTTGCGGGCGCCGACCTGACGCGGCTGTCGATCACCGTCGCGGTCGCGGCCTTCTTCATCAACGCCGGAGTCGTCGGCATGTATCCGTTGCTTGCGCACGCCTATCCTGCGGCGCTGCGCGCGAGCGGCACCGGCTTCGTGATCGGCATCGGCCGCGGCGGATCGGCGCTGGGGCCGGTGGTCGCGGGGGCGCTGTTCGCGAGTGGGGGCAGCCTGTTGCTCGTCTCGCTGGTGATGGGGATCGGCGGCCTGCTTGCCGCGGCGACGATCCTGTTGCTGCCGCGCGAAACTTCGGCCAGCATCGAATAGCGGGTGACCATTGGGGGGCGGAATGACGGACGGAATCGGGCGCGGGGCATGGCGCGGCATCATCGTCGGGCTGATCCTGCTTGCGCTATGGACGCTGCGACCGTTTGGCGTCGATGCGCCGTCGTCGCTCGATACGCCCTTCGACACCGATCGTGCGATCGCGCGGCTCGCGACGATCCTCGGCGACGAGCGCCCGCACCCGACCGACAGCGACGCCAATGATCTGGTCGAGGCGCGGCTGCTCGCCGAAATCCGCAAGGCGGGTTTCAGCCCCCAAGTCGACGAACGCTTTCACTGCAATGATTTTCGCGAGGGCGCCGCGATCTGCGCGCGGCCGCGCAACATCGCCTTCTGGGTCACCCCGCCGGGGGACGATGCGCTGCTGATCCTGTCGCATCATGACTCGGTGGCCGCCGGGCCGGGCGCGGCCGACGACGGCCTTGGCATGGCGGTCGCACTCGAAATCGCGTATCAGTTCAAGGGAAAGAAGCTGGCGCGGCCGGTGCTCGTCGTCATCACCGACGCCGAGGAAGCGGGGCTGGTCGGCGCCGCCGCCTTTGCCGCGCATGATCCGCTGGCGAATCGCGTCGGCGCGGTGATCAACATGGAGGCGCGCGGCACGACCGGCGGCGTGAACATGTTCCAGACGAGCACCCCGAACGCGCGCGATTTTGCGGCGATCGGCCGCCCGCTGCCGTCGGCCAATTCACTCGCGACCGATTTTTACGAGTTGCTGCCCAATGACACCGATCTGACGATGCTGCTGCCGCTCAAGATCGATGCGGGCAATTATTCGATCATCGGCAGCGGCAAACGCTATCATACGCCGCTCGACAATCTGGCGCATCTCGACCGAAATTCGGTGCGCCACATGGGCGCGACGACGCTGTCGGCGGTCGAGCGTTTTGCGGGCGAGACGGGGAAGGGTGCCGAGGGCCAGCGCGTCTTCACCGATGTCGGGCGACAATTCATGCTCGAACTGCCGCAGCTTCTCGCGGCGGTCGTTATCGGGATGGGGTTGGTCGCGGCGGCCTTCCTCTACTGGCGCGGCGGGGCCGCGCGCCGCATCCGCAGCGCCTTCATCCCGCTGCTGGCGATCGTCGGCGGGACCGGCCTTGCGATCGGCGCCGCGATGCTCGTCGGGGTCCTACGGCCGGAGGCGGATTTCGGAACGGCTTATCCGGTTGTGTTCCGCCTGCTCTATGCCGCCGCGGGGCTGGCCGGCGCGACCGCGATCCTTGCGCTCGCGCGGGAGGACAATCCGGTGCGCGGGACGGTGGCGGCGTGGGGTTGGCTCGCCATCCTGATCCTCGCCGCCTTTGCCATTGTCCCTGGCCTTACGATCCTTGCGGCCTGGTCGATGCCCTTCGTCGTCGCGGCGGCGATCGCGGCGATGATCCCGGCGGCGCAGCGCGCTGTGCCTTTCCTGCTGACGGGCGCCGCGATCGTTCATGTCGTCATCGTCCTTCCGCTTGGCGGGGGAATCGAGGAGGGGCTGTTTGTCGAACAGGCGGCGCCCGCGACCTTCCTGCTGGTATTCATGTTCCTCTTTTTCCTGCCCGCCGCAGGGCGAGGCACGCGCTGGACTCCGGCGGTCTTCGGCATCGTCGCGCTGGGCGCCTTCATCGCGGCGCTCATCGTGCCCGCCTATAGTCCGCATGCACCGCGCCACCTGACCGTCGTGCACGAGGACGACAATGGAAAGGCTGCTTTCCTGATCGCCGACAACGGTCCGGTGCCGGCCGCTATGGCGGCCGAGGCCAAATTCGCCGCCACCCCCGACGACAAGGGCGTCTGGCGCGCGCCGGCGCCCACGCTCGTGGACGACGGCAGCGTGGAAATCCTGTCGGACACGGTTGCGGGCAATCGCCGCACGATAAGCCTGGCCCTCATGGCGCCGACCGCCAACACGCAGGACCTGCAGATCAAGGACGGCAAGGATATCCGGAACGTCATCATCAACGGCACGCGGCCGGCGATCAAGGGCGAGCCCGTCTATATCGGTTGTACCGGCCGCACTTGCCGCCGCCTGGAGGTTCAGTTCGACCTGTCCGCGAAAGGCAAACAGCCCAGGATCGACTGGCGTCGCACCCGCTTTGGCGCAGGAGAGGCGGGGGCAAAACTGGCCGCGAAGCGCCCGGCGACCGCGCAGCCGGTGCATGGCGGCGACCGGCAGGTGTGGATCCGCAAGCTGCGCCTGCCGGCAGCGCCGACCGGCTAAACCGAGCGGTCGATATAAGTGAGGAATATCCGAAGGTTGCCGGGGCCGTCCTGGTTGGCGATGCCCCGCCAACTGTCGAGCGGCGCAAAGACATGGTCGCCCGCGGTGACGGCGAATTTCTCGCCGTCGACCGTCATGATGCCGGAGCCTTCGACGATATAATAATATTCCTCATAGGGTCCGAGCGCCGGGTCGCTGAGATTGTGGAGATGCACGCCTTCGCTCGCGCCGGGCGGGATATCGTAGATCATGAAATTGGCGGGCGCCGCGGCGCCGCCGAAATCGAACAGGCGGACGCCGAGTTCGCCCAGACCTTCGTGTACGGCCTTGAACTTGTTGAATCCCTCGGTCGCGCGCTCAAGCTTGAAGCGCGAAGGGCGTCCGACGGGCGCAGCCGCAGCGGGGGCGACCATCGATCCGATCGCGGCGGCGGCGAGCAGGGTGCGGCGGCTGATATCGTCCATCGGAAGACCTCTTCTGGCGCCATGGGCGCATCGGTTGCCCGCGAAGCGTAATCGCGGGCGCCCGGTCAGGGAAGCGCGGCGATAGGGCAAACAGGCGTCAGAAGGGTAATCGGGCCTGGCTATTTGGTCGCATTTACCCATCTGTCGGACCGTTACCCGCATCGTCCCTTGCCGGTCCGACAGGTGCCAGGCACGCTGACGGCTTCACCATGGGAGGAGCGATCCGATGCTGCGCAGCCTGATTTTCGCCCTGTTCGCGCTTGGTATGACCGCGCCGGTCGCGGCAAAGGAAGCCGCCGATCCCTCGGCCGTCGAGATGACCACGCCGGTCTTCGAAATGTTCCGGCTCGTCCCCGGCAAGACCGAAGAATTTATCCGCGACATGGAAAAATGGGATCAGGTCAGCGCCGCCGGCGGCCAGCCGGCGACGCAGCTGTTCCTGCATGCCGGCGGCGAGGGCTGGGACGTGCTGCTCTACAAACCCGCGCGCCCCAAACCGACCCCCGAACAGGAAGCGGCGATGGCGGCCAAGGCAAAGGAAACGGGCCTGCCGTCCGGGCTGCTCTACTTCGTCGATATCCGCGAAAAAATGGCCGACCATATCCATTTCGAGGCCACGGGGCCGCTGACCGCCGCCAAATGGGTCGCACAGATAGAGAGCGAGCGCGCGGTGAAGACGGCGGGCCAATAGCTGGTCCCTTCCGGCAGGGCGAAGCTGGCGGTTGCGGCGGTGGCAGCCCGGCCGCACGCTGGGGCGATGACGGAGATCCTATGAGCTTTCACCCCACGCGCCGCGCCGTGCTGGCGGGCATCGGCCTGGCCCCGCTGGCCGCGGCGTCGGCGGTCGATGCGCCGCCCGCGACCCTCCTGATCCGCGGCGTCATGCTCTTCGACGGCAGCGGCAGCGCGCGCCAGCCGCGCAACGTCCGCGTCACTGGAAACCGCATCGACGCGGTATCGGCGGGCGACATTCCCGTCCCGCCGGGTACCACGGTGATCGACGGCGCAGGGCAGACGCTGATGCCCGGCCTCTCCGACGCGCATTGGCATATGGCCGCGGTTCGCGGCGTGCCATGGATGGGCTCCGACGACGCGACGCATATCGCGATGATCTTCAAGGATGCCGAGTTTCAGCTGATGCGTGGCTTCACGACGGTGCGCGATACCGCCGGCGCGATCTTCGGAATCAAGAATGCGATCGACAAGGGCATCATGCCGGGGCCGCGCTGCTACCCCAGCGGCGCGGCGATTTCGCAGACCTCGGGCCATGGCGATCCCGAACCGGTCGGCGAGCTGCCGACCGCGCTCGGCGGCCGTCCGACCATTCGCCAGCAAAGGGGCATGACCGCGGTCGCGAACGGCGTGCCCGAGGTACTCGCCGCGACCCGCGAACAGCTCAAGCGCGGCGCGTCGCAGATCAAGATCATGGCGGGGGGCGGCGTGACGTCGGAGCACGACCCGATCGACACGGTGCAATATACGCTGGAGGAAATGCGCGCGATCGTCGGGGCGGTGACAGACTGGGACACCTATGCCTGCGCCCACGCCTATACACCCGCGGGCGTGCGCCGCTGCCTCGAGGCCGGCGTTCTGTCGATCGAACATGGCCATGCCATCGACGACCGCACGGCGGCACTGATCGCCGAGAAAGGCGCCTGGCTCTCGATCCAGCCGTTCGAGGATGGCGACAATATTCTGACCGAAGAACAGCAGGTTAAGGCGAAGGAATCGCTGGGCGGCGAGGGATGGCAGGCCGCCGTGCGGTTGGCGAAGAAACATGGGGTCAAGGTTGCGTTCGGCACCGACCTTTTCTGGCGAAGCCCGACGTCGCGCACCGAAAATGCTATGCTGCCGCGCTTCGGACAAATCTATTCGAACGCCGAGGTGCTGCGTATCGCGACCTCCGGCAATTGCGAGCTCTTCGCGCGCAGCGGCCGCCGCAACCCCTATCGCCAAGCGGCGCTCGGGGTGATCCGCGAGGGCGCCTGGGCCGACATGCTGCTCGTCCGCGGCAATCCGCTCGACGATCTTCGCCTGCTGGAAGATCATGACCGAAATCTGCTGCTCATCGTCAAGGACGGGGTGATCCACAAGAATCTGATCCCAGCCTGACGATTGGCAAAGCGCCATGCCGCCCATTGATCGGCACAGCCTATTGAAGCGCGGCGAACGGTGATTGGACCTATCGCCTCTGCGTGACGAAAAACCTCGCAACTGCCGTGAAACCGGGGCCCCTTTGCCCCGTTCGGTGACTGGGAGATGCGGGAATGGGCATTGAACTTTTCTGGATTGTAGGACGCGGGCAGCGTCCGGCTTCGACGGTGCAAGACTGATGCATCCGTCATCACAGGCGCGCATCACGCCCGGCAAACCTGCTTACATCATGGCGGGGACGGGCGAGACCGTCACTTACGCCGAACTCGACGCCCGCTCCAACCAGGGCGCGCATCTGTTGCGGTCGCTGGGATTGCGGCGCGGCGATGGCATCGCGCTCATGCTCGAGAATCACGCGCGTTTCTTCGAAATCGTCTGGGCGGCGCAGCGGGCGGGGCTTTACTACACCTGCATATCGACGCGGCTTGCGGTGCCGGAGATCGCCTTCATCATCGCGGATTCGGGATCGCGCGTCCTGATCGCCTCATCCCCGGTTTCTTCAGTGCTGGCGACGCCGGCCCTGAAAGTCTTTGCGCCTGCGCAGCGCGATTTCGTCGCCGAACGCTCGCGCTTCCCGGAGACCCCGATCGCGGACGAAGCGCCCGGGATCGACATGCTCTATTCGTCGGGCACGACCGGGCGCCCCAAGGGAATCCGGCCCGCGCTTCCCGAGGGCGGCCTCGATCAGACCAACGCGCTCACCGAATTCGGACGGTCGAATTATGGCATGGATGCCGACACGATTTTCCTGTCGCCGGCGCCTCTCTATCATTCTGCGCCGCTGCGCTGGTGCATGGCGGTGCAGAAGCTTGGCGGGACCGTCATCGTGATGGAGAAGTTCGATGCCGAGGCGGTGCTTGCGCTAATCGACCGATATCGCGTGACGCATGCCCAGTTCGTGCCGACGCATTTCATCCGCATGCTGAAACTGCCCGAGGAGGTCCGCCGCCTGCATGACCTGTCGTCGCTGCGCGTCGTCTACCATGCCGCGGCGCCCTGTCCGGTCGAGGTCAAGCAGCACATGATGGACTGGTTCGGCCCGATCATTCACGAATTCTATGCCGGGACCGAGGCGAACGGATTGACCGCGATCGGCCCCGACGAATGGCTGACGCATCCGGGATCGGTCGGGCGTGCGATCTGGGGCAGGCTGGAGATTTGCGGCGAGGACGGCGAGCCGCTGCCGGTTGGAGACACCGGCGCGATCCATTTCGCCGACGGGCCGGCGTTCGAATATCACAACGACCCCGAAAAGACGGCGGCGAGCAAGAATCGCCATGGCTGGACGACGCTCGGCGACGTCGGCCATGTCGATGCCGAGGGCTATCTCTACCTTACCGATCGCCAGAGCTTCATGATCATTTCGGGCGGCGTGAATATCTATCCGCAGGAGATCGAGGATGCGATCATCACCCATCCCAAGGTCGCCGATGTCGCGGTGATCGGCGCGCCCGATGCCGAGATGGGCGAGCGGGTTGTCGCGGTGGTACAGCCCACCGACTGGGCCGACGCGGGGCCGGCGCTGGCCGCAGAGATCATGGCGTCGCTCGAAGGCCGGATCGGACGGATCAAGCAACCGCGGCAGATCGATTTCGATCCCGATCTGCCGCGCCATCCGACGGGCAAGCTGCTGAAACGGCTCGTGCGTACGCGCTACTGGCCGGCGTAAAAAGGGCCCGGCGTCCTGTCGAGGGCGCCGGGCATGGGAGGAGGCGACACGCCCGCCGCATCGCTGCGGCGGGCGTGTTCGTCAGAAGGCGATACGCACCGATCCGCCGAATGTGCGCGGCGCGGCCGGCACCAGGAAGGGATAGGGGAAGCCCGCGCCGCGCAGGTCGAGGCCATAGGCATAGGTCTTGCGGTTGAAGGCGTTGTTGACGAAGCCCTTGATCGTGAAGCGGCCGATTTCCCACGCCAGCGTCGCATTCACCTTGGCATAGGAGCCTTGCTGCAGTTCGGCATTCTGCTGCGCGGTGCCGGGCGCGTTCACCTCGTTCAGCGGCGAGAAGAACTGGCGGCTGAAATAGGCGACGTTGGGCGAGAAGGTCAGCCGGGAATCGCCGCTATCGAAGAATTTGATGTCGGCCCCCGCCTGCATCGTCCAACGCGGCGCGAAGGGCAGGTCGTTGCCCGCGATGTCGGCGCCCTGAAGCACCAGCTCCTTGTAGGTGGCGTGCAGGTAGCCGACCGCAAGGTTCAGCTTGATCGCGTCGGAGGCGCGCCAATTGGTCTCGATCTCCGCGCCATAGACTTCGGACTTCGGCGCATTGACGAGGATTCCGACCGGGCCGGGACGCAGATCCTGGAGCTGCTGCTTGGTATAGTCGTAATAGAAGGCCGCGGCCGAATAGGTCAGGCGATTGTCGGCGAGTCGGCCCTTCGCGCCGAGCTCGAAGGCGTTGACGCGTTCGGGATCGACATAGTTGATGCCGCTCGACGAGGTATAGCTGCCGCCGTTGAACGCACCTGAACGATAGCCGCGGTTATAGCTCGCATAGACCAGCGGCCCCTGGTCGAACTGATAGCTGAGCGAGACGCGCCCGGTCAGCGCATTGTTGCGGCCGTTGCTCGCGAACACCGCGTTCGGATCATAGGCGCAGGTGCCGGGCTGGCCGGCGCAGGGCACCGTGGTGGCGAGCGGCGTCTTGGCCGTGTCGACATAGCCCGCATAGAGGAAGGCATAGCCGTCGCGATATTGCTGGCGGTCCCAGGTATAGCGCGCGCCGAGGGTCAGCGTCAGGCTCGGCGCGATCTCGTAATCGCCCTGCGCGAAGACCGCATAGGATCGGCGTTTCTGCCGATAATGCTGGAAGAAGCCGCCATTGGCGCCGGGGCCGAACACGCTGCCGATGCCGAAATCATTATCGGTGACCACACGGTCCCAGCCGTAGAATACCCCTCCGACGAGGTTGAGCCCGTCCGCGCCATAGTTGAAACGCGCTTCCTGGCTGAATTGCTGATATTTCGATTTCCACCACACATCGAGAATGTCGATCGGCGCGCCGTCGGCGGCCTGCTGGATCAACTGCGACCCGCCATCGCGCGAGGTGATCGAGGTGACGCTCAGCGACGGCGACAGCTCGTAGGAGATCGTCGCGGCGACGCCATAGGCGTCGGTGCGGTTGAGTCCGATCCGGTTCTCGTTAACCTCGAAGAATTTGAGGCCGGTGCGCGCGGTGAGCAAGCCGTGGATCGCCGCCTGCGTGCCATGATCGCGGCCGCCATAGGCCTTGATCTTGATGTCGAGCGGACCGCCGCCGGGGTTGAAGCGCAGCGTCGCGCGGCCCTGCAACGTGTTCTGGCGATTGGGATCGCGCCCGCCCGCGAAGACATTGCCGATCAGCCCGTCGCTCTTCAGATAATTGCCCGCGATGCGCAGGCCCAGCTGATCCTCGATCAGCGTCGCCTCGAGCGCGGCCTGCCCGGTGATCGTGTTGAAATTGCCATAGCCGGCTTCGGCATAGCCATTGTTGCCCGACAGCGACGGGCCACGCGTGATGAAGTTGATCGCGCCGCCGGTGGTGTTGCGACCGAACAAGGTTCCCTGCGGACCGCGCAGCACCTCGACCCGGTCGAGGTCGAAGAGACCCATGCCGTGCGAGGTGCGGCTCGCCATATAGACGTCGTCGATATAGACGCCGATCGGCGAGGCCTGGTTCGAATTATATTCGTTGGCGACCGAGATGCCGCGCAGCGAGAAATTCGGCTGGGTGTTGCCATAGGGGCTGCTGATCTGGAGGTTGGGAACCGCGTCCTGCAGGTTCGCCGAATTGGTGATGCCTTTCGACGCCAGCGCGTCGCCCGCGACCGCCGAAATCGCGATCGGCACCGATAGCAAAGATTGTTCGCGGCGATTGGCGGTCACGATGATGTCGCCGTTCGCCGCGTCGTCGGACTCGGCGGCGGGCGCGGGTGCAGCGTCCTTGGCATGGACGACCGCGGGACACAGCGCGGTCGTGGCGGTGAGCAACAGGCTCAAGCGTATGGTTTTCATTATTCCCTCTCCTGAATATGCGGTCTTTGCCGCTTTCGGTTCTCTGAATTTCTAGTGCCGGCCGAGTTCGCCGACCCGGTCGCCGACCTCGCCGCCGATCGCGGCCCATCCGGTGCCCGGCGCTCGCCCGGCGAGGAAGTCGATCGTCGCCGACGTATCGAACGCCTCGTAAATGCGGGTAATTCCCGCCGGCCCGGCATGGACGAACAGCGTGTAGTCATTCTCGTACCAGTCGGCCGCGAAGAGCGACCAGGCGCGGTAGACGAAGCGTACCGCGCTGAGCGATGCGTCGCCGACCTCGTCGAGGATCGTCACGCTGCAATCGCGCCGGTGATGTTCGGTCCAGACCTGCTCGTTGAAGGCGGCGACGGCGTCGATGCCTTCGAGCGGCGGCATCCCGAGCGAAGCCGATATGTCCCAGTTGACGTCGGGGGCATAGAGCGCGCGCATCGCGTCGGGATCGCCGAAAAGCTCGGCAAGCTGGCGGGCGGGGGTCATGCGTCGCACTCTCTGATATTGTAGCGGATCGGCAGGTGCTTCAGCCCCGAGACGAAGCTCGCCTCCACCCATTGAGGGCTACCGGCGAGCTCGAAGTCGTCGATCCGCCGCAGCATTTCGGTGAAGAGCAGGCGGATCTCGAGCTTGGCGAGCGCATTGCCGAGGCAGAGGTGCGGACCGTAACCGAAGGAGAGATGCTTGCGCGCATCGGCGCGGTCGACGCGGAACGCATAAGGATCGGCGAAGACGCTCGCGTCGCGGTTGCCCGAGGGATAGCACATCATCAGATTGTCGCCGGCGCGGATCGCTTTTCCGCCGACTTCGCAGTCGGTCGCCGCGGTGCGGAAAAAATGCTTCACCGGGCTGGTCCAGCGAATGAATTCGTCGACCGCGTTTCCGATGAGCGAAGGGTCGGCGCGCAGCTTCACCATCTCGGCGGGGTTCTGGATCAACGCCAGCAGCCCGCCCGAGATCGACGAACTCGTCGTGTCATGCCCCGCCGCCGCGACGATCAGATAATAGGCGTTGCGCTCGGCCTCGCCGATCGGCTCGCCATCGATCGTGGCGGTCGCGAGGATCGTCGCGACATCGCTCTGCGGATTGCGGCGGCGCTCCTCGGTGATCTTGCCGAAATAGGCGTTGAAGGCGTCGAACGCCTCGACCATCCCCGCCATGCCGTCGACGCCGCCGACGCTGCCGAACAGCTTCTGCGACAGCTGCAGCATCAGCGGCTCGTCCTCGCGGGGGACGCCGAGCACGATCATGATCGTGCGGAGCGGAAACCAGGCCGCGATCTCGGTCGCGAAGTCGCAGGTCCCGCCCATCTCGACCATCCGGTCGACCGTCTCGCAAGCGAGCGCGGCAATCTCGTGCTCGAGCGCGCGGACGCTCTTCGCGCCGAACCAGGCCGAGGTCAGCGCGCGAAAGGCGCGGTGCTCGGGATCGTCCATCGCGACCAGATTATGTGCGAATTTGTGGCTGCCCGTCTGTTCGAGCAGCATGTCCTCGTCGGCGCGGGTGACGAGAAATTGCCGCGGATCGTTGAGGAAATTCGTCGCGTTGAGCTCGACCGCCATGATGTCGGCGTGGCGCGTGACGGCCCAGAAGGGGCGATAGTGTTTCGGTGCGGCCCAATGCAACGAATCTTCGCGGCGCAGCCGGTCGAACGCATGGTGATAGGCATGTTCGTCCCCGTAGGTTCGGGGATCGACGATGATTTCGTCGATGTCGTCGGAAAGCGTGTCGCTCACGTCTTTCTCCTCTCCGTAGCCCAATTGCGGGGAGGGGGCGCGAGCGTCCAATCGGCAATGGCGCTGCATTTATCGACTCTGCCGATTTATCGACACGTCGACCGCGCGGCGTGGATTTCGACCGCAGCCATGCTATGGCCGCCTCCACCCCGGCCATGGCCGGGAGCATAGGAGAGGATCATGTTTCACCCGGATCTCCGCCTGTTGCGGAGCTTCGTAACCGTCGCGGCCGAGGGGTCGGTGACGCGCGCCGCCGAACTGCTGCATCTGACCCAGCCGACGGTGTCGGGACAGCTCAAGGAACTGGAGCAGGCGGTCGAGCATGTGCTGTTCCACCGCACGACGCGCAGCATCAGCCTCAGCCCCGCGGGCAAGCGGCTGCTTCCCGCGGCGCAGCGCGTGATCGCCGAGGCCGAGGCGCTGCGCAGCCTGGTTGATTCGATGCAGAATGCCGGGCGTACCCAGTTCCGCCTCGGCGCGGCGCTCTACACGCTGGACATTCCGGAGAAGGCGGCGCTGATCGATGCGTTCCACAAGCGCCATCCCGGTATGGGCTTCACGATCGACAATCGGCTCCAGAGCGCGCTGATTCCCGACCTGTTGGCTGGCAGGCTCGACGCCGGCCTGTTTCTGGGCGTCGCCGCTTCCTATGTCGCGGACGCGCGCGAAGACGTCACCCCGATCTACAACGAAACCCAATATCCCGACACGCTCGACCGCGTCGTCCTCCGCCGCCAGCCGATGGGGCTGCTCGTTCCGTATGATTCCGAACTGGCGGAGCAGCAGGTGGTCGCCCGCTCGCAGCTTCGCGGCCTGACCGTCGCGGTGCTCAACCATGAGCATGGCACCGCGGTGACCGACCCGCTCGAGGCTTTTTTCAAGGAAAGCGGCGCCGAGCTTCTTATACCGGCCGAGGGCAATGCCATGGCGGTCGAGCGTTACGCGGCGCAGCACAAGATCTGCGGCATCGGCATCAACTGGTTCCCGCCGCCCCCGGCGCTGGTTTCGCGTCCGGTCGAGGGGATGGAGCTCTATCTCGACTTCGCGGCCGTGATCGGTCCCGGCGCCAACCATGCGGCAGGTCAGTTTTTCGCCTTCGCGCGCAAATGGCAGGACGGTCGGGACGGGGCCGCGATCGCCGCCTGACCTATTCGGCGGCGACCGCCGTCGGGGTCTCCGCGGCAGCTGCCGCATATTGCGCGATCTTAAGCTTGCCGAGCTGGCTCATATGCACTTCGTCGGGGCCGTCGGCGATGCGGACGTAACGGTTGATCGTCAGGAAATCGGCGAGCGGGGTGTCTGCGCTCAGGCCCATCGCGCCATGGCTCTGGATCGCGCGATCGACGACATGCTGCGCCATCGTCGGCGCGACGACCTTGATCGCCGCGATCAGATCCTTGGCCGCCTTGTTGCCGAACTTGTCCATCGCATCGGCGGCCTTCAGCGTCAGCAACCGTGCCATCTCGATCTCGCAGAAGCTTTTGGCGACATCCTGCCGGATCGAGGACTGGTCGGCGAGCTTCTTGCCGAAGGCGACGCGGCTGTCGACGCGGTCGCACATGATCTCGAATGCGCGCTGCGCCTGACCGATCGAGCGCATGCAATGATGGATGCGCCCCGGCCCGAGCCGCCCTTGTGCGATCTCGAACCCGCGGCCTTCGCCGAGGATCAGATTGTCCTTGGGCACGCGGACATTGTCGAAGCGCATCTCGACCTCGCCGCCCGGCGGGTTGAGCGTGCCGAGCAGCTTGAGGTCGCGGACGATTTCCACTCCGGGTGCGTCGCGCGGGATGATGATCGTCGAATGCTGCTGGTGGCGCGGCGCCGAGGTGTCGGTCTTGCCCATCAGGATCAGCAGCTTGCACGCCGGGTTGCGGACGCCCGAGATCCACCATTTGCGGCCGTTGATCACATAATCGTCGCCGTCGCGGACGATGCTGGTCTCGATATTGGTCGCGTCGGACGAGGCGACCTGGGGTTCGGTCATGACATAGGCCGAGCGGATTTCGCCTTCGAGCAGCGGCGTCAGCCACTGTTCCTGCTGCGCGGGCGAGCCATATTTGGCGAGCACCTCGATATTGCCGGTATCTGGCGCCGAGCAGTTGAAGATTTCGCTGCTCCACGGGACGCGGCCAAAAACTTCGGCGAGCGGCGCATATTCGAGATTGGTGAGGCCCGGCGAGAAGCGGCCATATTCGCGGGGCAGGAACAGGTTCCAGAGCCCTTCCGCGCGGGCAAGCGCCTTTAACTTCTCCAGACCCGGCCACTGCGTCCACAGATTGGCGGGATCGTCCATCCATTCGGTATAGGCGCTCTCGGCGGGATAGACATGCGCGTCCATGAACGCCTCGACCCGCACGAGCAGGCCGTTGGTGGTGTCGTTGTAATCGAAGTCCATTTGTCTTCCCCTATCGGATGCGGCGGAGCGCGCGTTCGAACAATGCGATGGTCTGGGCGTGGAGCCGGTCGCCGATCGCGCGCGGCGCGAGACCGGCGCAGGCGCGCGCGTGACTGCCCTCGAGGATCGCGCCGAGCTTGAGGCACGCGAGCACGCCGAACCAGCGCGCGTCGGCGGCGCTGCGCCCGGTCGCGGCGAGGTAGCGATCGACGAGTTCGGCGATCCAGGGAAAGCCGTCCAACGGCTCGACCGCGACGATCGCGTCGTCGCCCTCGTCGGGCCAGGTCGCCATCAGCCAGCCGAGGTCGAGCAACGGGTCGCCGATGCTCGCGAGTTCCCAGTCGACTATCGCCGCCAACTCGGGCGCGTCCGGCCGATAAAGGACGTTGGCGATATGATAGTCGCCATGAACGAGCCCGGGATGGAGAGCGGCAGGACGATGCGCTTCGAGCCAGTCGCAGATCCGGCCGACGGGCGGCAACGCGTCGAGACCGGTCCACCCCTCCAGCGCCGTATAACTGTCGAGCTGGCCGCGCCATCGCGGGACCTGCCGTTCCAGCCAGCCTCCGCTGCGGCCGAGATCGCCGAGCCCGATGGCCTGCGGGTCGAGGCGCGACAGCGCGACGATGCCGTCGACCAACGCCTCGCCCATCGCGCGTCGCCATTCGGGCCGACTACGGTGCGGCTCGGGCATCGCGACCGCGGCGTTGAACCCTTCGACGGAACGCATCAGATAGAAGGCGGCGCCGAGCGGTTCGGGGTCCTCTTCGCCGGCGACAAGCTTCGGGTGCGGTACGTCGGTGGCGGCGAGCGCGCCGAGGACGCGCATCTCGCGGCGCATCACCTTGTCGCTTTCGGGGCGCTTGTTGCGGGGCGGGCGGCGGAGAACGAAGGCTTCCTCGCCGCGATCGAAACGGAGCAGGATATTCTGCGTCCCCCCGCCAATCGGCGCCGCGTTATCGATCGGCCCCGAGCCGAGGCCGCGACCGTCCATCCAGCGCGTCAGGGCATCGAGATCGACGATCTCCCGCCAGGCATCCGAATCATGGCTGTCCGTCACAGCGTCATGCCGCCATCGACGATGATCGTCTGGCCGACGATGTAGCTCGCGGCAGGCGAGGCGAGGAACAGGGCGGCCGCAGCCATTTCGGCAGGATCGCCCATGCGGCCGAGCGGGATGGTCGCTAGCGCGGCTTCGAGCCGGTCGGGATGCTCGGTCGTCACCTTGGTCAGCTTCGTCGCAACATAGCCCGGTGCGATGCCGTTCACGCGCACGCCCTTTTTCACCCAAGCTTGGCCGAGCGTCCGCGTCAGCCCGACGACGCCGCATTTGCTGGCGTTATAGGCGGGGTTGCCGCGCGTCGCGTGATAAGCAGCGGTGCTGCTGACGGTGACGATCGCGCCGCCTTGGCGCGACAGCAGGGGGAAGGCCGCGGCCGCGCAGGCCATCATGCCGTTCAGATTGACGTCGACCACCTGGCGGAATGTTTCGATCTCGAATTCCTGGCGATCGTAACGGACGGTCCCCTGGCAGAGGATCAGCACATCGAGCCGGTCGAGCGCGGCTGTGGCGCGCGATACCGCGGCGTCGTCGGCGGCGTCGACCTGCCGGTAGGCGATGCGGGCAAGCTCGTCGGGCTGTTCATAGTCTGTCGCCGAAACTCGCGTACCCCAGACCGTCGTCGCGGCGCCTGCGTCGCGAAGCGCCTGCGCGATACCGCGGCCGATGCCGCTCGATCCGCCGACCACCAGCGCATTTCTTCCTTGGAAAGACAGCGAGATCATTGCTCAGCCATCCTCGTCGCAAAGCAGCGACGCGACGATGTCGCTGGCCGCCCAGCGGAACAGGGCTTCGGTCTCGTCACCGTCGATAAAAGCGCCCTCGGGTTCGGCGAGCGGCGCGGCCGCGGCTTCGAAACGGAGCGAGCTGCGTCCCCCTTGCCAGCCGAATTCGAGCGCGCCTTCGCCGCATATATCGCCGGGATCGCCGCCCGCCGGGATGCGGATCGTCAGTTCGCCCGATGCCGACCGGGCGGTGGGGTCCAGCGCAATCGACGCGCCGACGATCTTGCCCGCCGGCTGTCCCGCGCGCCGGAACTGTCCGGCGCATTCGGCGAGACGGACGGTTTTCCCTGCTTCAGCAGGCGCTCTTTCGGGCCCGTCGCCGATAGTCCCGGCAAGGTCGATCGTGACATTGGTCAGTCCCGACCGCGCCCAGCGGATTTCGAGGCGCTCGACCGCGGCGTCCGACAACCCCCGATCAGGCCCGCCGTGCTGTGCATAAGCGATGTCGAGCCGCGGCCGTTCGTCGCGCCACCGGAAGCGGATGCTGCCCCCTTCGCGGTCGGGCGCCCCGAATGTCGCCGCCAGCCAGAATGCGATCGCATTGCTGTCGAGCGGAACGACGAGCTGGCCGCGATCGCCCTCGATGTCGGCGCTCATCACCGGCAGCGCCCGCCCGGCGTCGCCGGCCAGCTCGGCGCCAAGCGTTCCGCCGCGGATCCAGCGGCCATCGACGTAGGGACCGTTCCAGACTTCGACGATCTTGCCGTCGACGACGCGAAACACCTCGATCCCGCACCATTTCCAGTTCGGATCGCGGCCGGTGACGTTCCAGACGAGCGTGACATATTCGTCGTCGCCGGCTAGCACGATGGGCTCGAAGGTCGGGCGCAGTTCGTCGTAATTGTGGCGGATACGCGCGATCTGCTCGTCGAGGTCGAGGGTCGTGACGCTGTTCGCATCGTAGCGCGTCATCCGCTCGGCGCACAGTTCGGGGACGAGGTCGATCCGGCCCTTGTTCCATATCTCCAGATTATAGAGCGTCACCATTTCGAGCGCAGATCGCGTCATATCGTCCTCTTCCCGTCTATTATGCCTCCTTGTCTCAAAGCCGGCCCTGGACCGCCAATCGGATATGGGCCGTCTTTTATCGTCCTTTCCTATCAATCATCGCGAGCGCCGATCTTTCCCTCGCCATTCCCGATTTGTGATGCCGCGCCGGGCGGGGCAGCATCAAAGAAAAGGACGGAGAGGAAAGCCATTGAGGGATAGCGATAGCCCGCGACTGCTCGATCGTTGCGAAGAGGTCGATACTGTGTGGCTAGGAAAAGCCCTCAGCATCGCAGGGCATGGCGACGCCGAGGTTTCTTCCTTCGCATCGCACCCGATCGGCGCAGGCAATGTCAGCGACACGTTTCGCGTGACGCTCGACTATGCGCGGCCGACGACGGCTCCGGCGTCTCTCATCTGCAAATTCCGTTGCAGCGGCGCAGCGGCCCATGCCCACGGCATCGGAAGCGGGTCTTATCTGCGCGAACTCGAAAGCTATCGCGCATTGATGCATCGTACCGACGTATGCCGTATTCCGCATGTCTATTGGGTCGATGGGCACGCCGAGAACATCAATCTCGTGATGGAAGACCTCAGCGGTACGGCGCGCGCCGGCAACCAGGTCGCGGGGTGCGACATTGCCGATGCGCGCAGCGTGGTCGCCGAACTCGCAAAGCTGCATCGCGCCTTCTATCCGATGGCGCAGTCCGAGGCTCCGCCATGGGCCATGACGATGGCCGGGACGGCCGACTATTGGGCGGCGGCGGTCGAACGCGGGATCGAGGTCGTCCGCACCCATGTCGCCGACCGGCTGGAAGCGTGGCAGATGGGTATCATATCGGATGCGCAGCGGAGGGCTCGCGCCTGGTATGATATGCCGATGCTTCGCGGTACGCTGACGCACGGCGATCCGCGGGTGGACAATATCCTGTTCGCGGCGGATGGCGCCGTCCTGATCGACTGGCAAGTCACCGGATGGCGCAATCCCATGCACGATGTGGGCTATTTCCTGTCCGGGAGCGTGTCGGTGGAAGACCGGCGCGCCCATGAACGCGAGCTGCTCGATCTCTATGCGAGAATATTCGGCGATGAAGAGAGTTATGGCCGCGATCTGATCGAGGCCGATTATCGGGTGCAATTGCTGAGCGGACTGATGACGACGATCGCGGCCTATGGTTTGCTGCCGCTTTCTTTCGAGGTGGACGATCTTCTCATGGCCTTGTTGCGCCGCAACGTCGCGGCGGCCGCGGATTGGAACGCGTTCGCTGCCTTTCCGTCCTCGCCAGCCACCTGATCGGGGGACGCCCGATGGAGTCCAATGTCGGTCGTCCGTCTGCTTGCGGGCAGCGCGGAATTTTCCGACACAATTCAAGATCGGCGCTGACCCCGTTTTTGGATCGAGAACATTTCCCAATGATTTCAAGGAAATGGTGGACGCACTAGGGCTCGAACCTAGGACCCGCTGATTAAGAGTCAGCTGCTCTACCAACTGAGCTATGCGTCCACTGCCGATTTACGGCGCGCTTTCGGAGCATCGGGCAGGGCCCTTTGCTGCGAAGCGAGCGGCCCGCTATCATGGCCTTGCGGGGATGGCAATGCCCCAAGCGCATTTTTATCGACAAACTTGCTCAGCTGAGGCGGCTGCCCTGTTTCTTGCTGTCATTCTCGATCGCCAGCACGATGCCGACGCAGGTCATGACCGTCAGCATCGACGAACCGCCATAGGAAAAGAGCGGCAGCGGAATGCCGACGACGGGGGCAAGGCCCATCACCATCATCAGGTTGATTGCGATGTAGAAGAAGATCGTCATCGTGAGGCCCGCGGCGGTGAGCTGCCCGAAGCGCGTGCGCGCCTTCAATGCGACGCGCGTCGACCAGCGCAGCAGCAGGAAAAAGGCGAAGAGCAGGGCGAGGCCGCCGAGCAGCCCCCATTCCTCCGCCATCGTCGCGAAGATGAAGTCGGTATGCCCCTCGGGCAGATAGTCGAGGTGGCTTTGCGAGCCGTTCAGGAAACCCTTGCCGCTGACGCCGCCCGACCCGATCGCGATCTTCGACTGGCTGATATGATAACCGGCGCCCAAGGGGTCGCTCTCGGGATCGAGGAAGATCAGCACGCGCTTCTGCTGATAATCGTGGAGCATCGAAAAGAGAACGGGCAGCGCCGCGGCACCGGCGCCCGCGGCGCTGCCGAACCACCAGAAGGGCAGGCCGGCGACGAACATCACGATCACGCCGCCGATGCAGATGGCGAGCGCGGTGCCGAGGTCGGGTTGCAGCATCACCAGCGCAGCGGGGAAGCCGATCATCACCAGCGCCGGCCACAGCGCGGTCCAGGTGCGGGTGTTGCCTGGCGGGAGCTGGGCATAGAAGCGCGCGAGTGCGAGCACGATCGCGACCTTCATCAGTTCGGAGGGCTGGAGGTTCATGAAGCCGAGGTCGAGCCAGCGCTGGCTGCCGCCGCCGACGAAACCGAGCAGTTCGACCGCGATCAGCAATATCAGCACGCCGATATAGCCCAGATAGGCGAAATCCTCGAAAATCCGGATCGGGAAGCGTCCGATGATCAGCGCGAGGGTCAGGAAGGCCAGGAAACGCACACCCTGCTGCAATGCCCAGGGCGACCAGCTGCCGCCCGCCGCCGAATAGAGGACGAGCAGGCCGAAGCCGGTGATCGCGCTGAGCACGGCAATCAGTTTCCAGGGGATGCGCTGGACGGCGGGCGGGACGGGGATCATTGCGGCACCCCGGGGTCGGGATCGCTCGACGCGCCCGATTTCCACGCCGCATAGTCGCGGTCCATGCGCTCCTTGATCGTACCGCCCCAGCCGGTCTCGAAGGTCTCGAGCGCCTCCATCGCCTTTTCCCGGTCGAAGAGGAAGGTCATGAAATCCTTGGCCACCGGCGCCGCGGCGCGGCTGCCGCCCATGCCATGTTCGATCACCACGGCGGTGGCATAGCGCGGATTGTCGACCGGCGCGAAGCCGATGAACAGGCCGTGGTCGCGGAATTTCCAGGCCCCGGCCTTGCCATTGCCGGTGTTCAGCCCGCGCACCTGCGCCGTTCCCGTCTTGCCCGCCATCGCGATGCCGTCGAGCGGCAATTTGCTGCGCCCTGCGGTTCCGCCCGGGCCGTTGACCACCAGGTCCATGCCGTGACGCGCGGTTGCGAGCGCCTCGGCCGAAAAGGGGAGGGCCTCATTCTTGAATTCGCGGCGGATCAGGCGCGGATAGAGGCGGCGGCCCGATGCGATCCGCGACGCCATCACCGCAAGCTGGAGCGGGTTCACGATGACATAGCCCTGGCCGATGACGGCGTTCAGCGAGTCCGACGCCGACCAGGGCTGGTCATATTTGCGCATCTTCCACGCGCTGTCGGGGATGGTACCGAAGCGCTGGTTGCTGCCCGCGAGCTGGAATTCCTCGCCCAGCCCCATCAGCTTCGCGGTCGGCGCGATCGCGTCGTAACCCAGGCGATGCGCGACCCAATAGAAATAGCTGTTGCAGCTCTTCATGATCGCGGTCGCCATATCGACGCTGCCATGCGTGCCGAGGCATCGGAAAAAGCGGCTGCCGAGCCGGTATCCCCCGATACAGGTGTGACGTTCGCTCGGGTCGATGCCATGTTCGATCGCGGCGATCGCCGCCATCGGCTTCAGCGTCGATCCCGGGGGATAAAGCCCGCGCGTCGCCTTGTTGATCAAAGGCTGATGATCGTCGGCGCGCAGCCAGGCATATTCGCTGTTGCTGATCCCGTCCGAAAAGCTGTTCGGGTCGAAACTGGGCATCGAGACGAAGGACAGGATATCGCCGTTGGTGCAGTCGATCACCACCGCCGCGCCAGATTCGCGCCCCATCCGGCGCGCGACATAGTCCTGCAGGTCGGCGTCGATCGTCAGGTGGACGGTCTTGCCCTGGACATCGGGGCTCGTTTCCAGGTCGCGGACGACCTTGCCGCGCGCGGTCACCTCGACGCGCTTGGCTCCCGGTTCGCCCTTCAGCACCGGCTGGAAATATTTCTCGAGCCCGTCTTTGCCGATCTTGTAGCCCGGCGTGATGTAGAGCGGATCCTTGTCCTTCTGATATTCCTCGGCATTGGGCGCGCCGACATAGCCGATCAGATGACCGACCGCCGCGCCGGTCGGATAGTTGCGGGCAAAGCCGCGCTGCGGCGCGACCCCGGGCAGTTCGGGCAGGCGAACAAGAATCGATGCATAATCGCCCTCGGACAGATCCTCGGCGATCGCGACCGGCTGAAATCCCGAGGCGGCCTTGAGGTCGCGGTTGATCCGTTCCATCGCGTCGCCGTCGAGCCGCAGCAGCGTGCGCAGCTGGCCAAGGACAAACTCCTTGTTGTGGAGCCGGTCGGGAATGATGTCGATGCGCAAGGACACGCGGTTGTTGGCGAGCGCCTTGCCGTTTTTATCGACGATCCAGCCGCGGCGCGGCGGGATCAGCGTCAGGTTGACGCGGTTGCTTTCGGATTCGAGCACATAGCGGTCGTTGTCGATGATCGAGATATAGGCCATGCGCGTCGCGAGCGCCGCCCCGATGACCATCTGGCCGCCGCCGACCAGCAGGGCCCGGCGGGTGAAGGTCATTCCCCGCCAGGCTTCGGTGATCGGTGGACTTTTCTTGCGCGGCATGCGGAGTCAGAACCAGTCTATTGTGCGTTCAAGGTTTGAAGCGATTTTGTTCAGGGCGAGGAAGCAAGGCGATGGCATATGTCGATATTCCAAGACTTGCTGACGCGGCCATGGACAAAATCGATCAAATCCCGAAGGGACGCCGAAATGGCTTCGATCTCGCCCCCGCGCGGCCTTGCTGATGGAACCACCATCCGCAGCGGCCACGCGAAGGCGATATCTTCGCCATTTCGGCGCCTCGAACGCACAATAGACTGGTTCTGACCCCATCTATCGGCGTTTCAGGCGGAAATTGTCAAACAGGCCGGTCAGACGCATGAACAGGGGAACGAGCAGCGCCGACACGATGATTTGCGGCGCGACGAGGCCCAGCACCTTGCCCATATGCGCGTCGGGATGCGCGATCAGCGCGGCAAACGACTGGATCGCCGCGACGAGCAGCGCCGCGATCGCCCAGTCGTGGAAAAAACCGCGCCAATAGATGCGCTGCGCGAAATACTGTATCGCGATGCTGGCAAAGGTCCACAGCGCGATCGCCGAACCGATCGGGGCGCCGCTGAACAGATCGTCCCACAGGCCGAGCGGCAGGCCGATCCACACGGGCCACATCTCGATCCGCAGCAATTGCCAGCACAGGAAGAACAGCAGCCCGAGCGGCGGCAGCACGGGCGAACTCGCGACCATGGGCAGCATCAGCGGCAACGCCGAGGCGAGCATCACGCTGGCGACCGGCACGACCCGCATCCGCCACAGCGACGCGGGCTCGCCGAGCCGACGCGTGTCGGCGCGGTTCATGGCTGGGGCGCCGGGGCGGGAAGGGGGGCAGGCACCGCCTGGGCCTCGATATTGTCGGGGGTATAGGCGCGCAGCACCGACACCGCATCGACCTGCGCCGGGTCGGCGAGCGGGCGGGCGAGCGCGCCATCGGGGGTACGCCGCACGACGATCGCGACCGGGATATTGGGCGGATAGAGGCCGCCGGTGCCCGAGGTGACGAGGATGTCGCCGGGCTTGAACGGGTTGTTGGCGATGTTCAGCGTGCGGATGTCGAGGTCGCCGTTGCCGCGGCCGTTGGCAAGCGCGGGCAGGCCATCGCGGGCGCGGCGGATCGGCACGATATTGTCGATGTCGGTGAGCAACAGCACCTGTGACACCGAGGGTCCGCTTGACAGCACGCGGCCGATCAGCCCGTCGGCGCCGCGCACCGGCTGGCCCGATGCGACGCCCACATTGCGTCCGATGCTGAGCAGCGCGATGCGCTTGCTGCTCGTCGAGGTAGATGTGAGCAGATAGCCGTTGGCGACCGCCGCCTTGTCGTTGTCCTGCAGCTTGAGCAGCACCTTGAGCTGGCGGTTCTCTTCCTGCAGCGCGCTCGTCGCGACCAGCTGCCGCCGCGTTTCGGCGAGTTCCTTGCGCAGTCGGCGGTTCTGCGATCCGGCGCCGACATAGGCCGACACCCAATCGTCGATGCCCGAGATCGAGCCGATCACCGAGCGCGTGCCGCGCGCCACGGGCGCGGTCACCTCATGGCTCGCGACGCGCAGCGCCGCGAAACCCACTGGATCGGCAACCGACAGGATCGCCAGCAACAGCCCCGCCACCGCCCCGGTCACCGCGATGACATAGGCGACGAACAGGCTCGTCTGGGCCTTGCGGGATTGCCCCGGACGCCTAGCTGCCGGGCGGACCATCGGGGATCTTTATCCTTCGATCAGGCTTGCTGGAGCACCCCGCGGAACGCGGGGTCCTCCATCGCGCGACCCGTGCCGATCGCGACGCAGGTCAGCGGATCCTCGGCCACCGTAACCGGCAGGCCGGTCGCGTCCTTGAGCAGCTCGTCGAGCTCGGCGATCAGAGCGCCGCCGCCGGTCAGCACGATGCCCTGATCGACGATGTCGGCCGCGAGTTCGGGCGCGGTATTCTCGAGCGCGATACGCACGCCCTCGACGATCGTGCCGATCGGTTCGGACAGGGCCTCGGCGATCTGCGCCTGGTTGATGGAAATTTCCTTGGGCACGCCGTTGACGAGGTCGCGGCCCTTGATGTGGATCGTCAGTCCGACACCGTCGGCGGGCACGCGCGCGATGCCGAAATCCTTCTTGATCCGCTCGGCCGTGGCTTCACCGATCAGCAGATTGTGGTGGCGGCGGACGTAAGAGACGATCGCCTCGTCCATCTTGTCGCCGCCGGCGCGGACCGAAGTGGTATAGGCGAGACCGCGGAGCGACAGCACCGCGACTTCGGTCGTGCCGCCGCCGATATCGACGACCATCGACCCGATCGGTTCGGTCACCGGCATGTCGGCGCCGATCGCGGCGGCCATCGGTTCCTCGATCAGCCACACTTCGCTGGCGCCGGCGTTCGACGCGGCGTCGCGGATCGCGCGGCGCTCGACGCTGGTCGAACCCGAGGGCACGCAGATCACGATTTCCGGGCTGCGGAACGCATTGGGCTTGCCGCCATGCACCTTGGTGATGAAGTGCTTGATCATCTGTTCGGCGACGTCGATATCGGCGATGACGCCGTCGCGCAGCGGGCGGATCGCCTCGATGCTGTCGGGGGTCTTGCCCATCATCAGCTTGGCGTCGTCGCCGACCGCCTTGACCCGCTTCACCCCATTGATCGTCTCGACCGCCACCACCGAAGGCTCGTTCAGCACGATGCCCTTGCCGCGTACATAGACCACCGTGTTGGCGGTGCCGAGGTCGATCGCCATGTCTTGGGAATTGAACTTAAGCCAACGCGAGAAAAAGGACATCGATGGTCTTTCTGTACTGCGTGCGAACGGACCGCCCCGTCGCCGGATGATTGGCGCTTTCCCGTCCACGAACAGGACCAAATCTGGGGGAGATTCCGGCTCTGCCGGGGGCGGCGGGCTGGACAAGACGATCGGGCTGTGCGGGTGGGTCGCGATTTGCGTCCGACTGCGCTAGGAGAGCGTTTATGTCAATACGCCGCCTGCCGGAAACCCTCGTAAATCGGATCGCAGCCGGTGAAGTGGTCGAAAGACCGGCTGCGGCGCTCAAAGAACTGGTTGAAAACGCCATAGACGCGGGTTCGAGCCGGATTTCGGTGCGAATCGCCGACGGTGGGATCGCGCGAATCGAGGTAGAGGACGACGGCTCGGGAATGACCCCCGCCGACATGGTATTGGCGCTCGAACGCCACGCGACGTCGAAGCTTCCCGACGAGGCGATCGAGGCGGTCACGACGCTCGGTTTTCGCGGCGAGGCGCTGCCCTCGATCGCCAGCGTCGCACGGCTGACGCTCGAAAGCCGGATGGCGCACGCCGATGGCTGGAAACGCGTGGTCAACAATGGCGCGCTCGTCGCCGAAGGGCCGGCGGCGCTGGCCAAGGGTACCCGCGTCCTCGTCGAGGAACTGTTCGCGCGCGTGCCGGCCCGGCGCAAGTTCCTGCGCAGTGGGCGCAGCGAATATGCCGCCTGTCTCGACGTGGTGAAACGGCTCGCAATGGCCAACCCCGAGGTGGGTTTCACGATGGAGCATGACGGGCGCCGTGTGCTCGATGTGCAGGGCGGCCAAGACCGGCTGGCGCGCGTTGCGGCGCTAACCAGCCGCGATCTTGCCGCGAACAGCATCGGGGTCGATCTCGACCGCGGCGACGTGCATCTCGGCGGGGTCATCAGCCTGCCGACCTACAATCGCGGCGTGTCCGACCATCAATATCTGTTCGTCAACGGCCGTCCGGTGAAGGACCGGCTGCTCGTCGGGGCGCTGCGCGGCGCCTATGCCGACCTGCTCGCGCGCGACCGCCACCCCGTCGTCGCGCTGTTCCTCGACGTCCCCGCGAGCGAGGTCGACGTGAACGTCCACCCCGCAAAGACCGAGGTGCGCTTCCGCGATCCGCAGCTGGTGCGCGGGCTGATCGTCGGCGGCCTTCGCCGCGCGCTCGACGAACATGGCTTCCGCAGCGTCCAGCGCCCCGCCCAGGCGGCGCTGGCGGCGTGGCAGCAGGAACCGGTCGCGCCGGCGCCGACAACGGGCTTCCTCTTCGGAGCGGCGCCGCGTACCGAGCCCGCGGTGCACCTGTTCGGCGCCGACATCGCGCCGCCCGCCGACGACGTCGCCCGCGTCTACGACCGGTTGGTACCTTTCGCCCAGTCGCCGGCGCCGCTCGCGGGCCGAGCCGAGGTGGCGACCGCGCCTGTACCTGGGGCCGAAGTCCATCCGCTCGGCATCGCGCGCGGCCAGATCGCCAAGACCTATATCGTCGCCGAGGCCGAGGACGGGCTGGTCATCGTCGACCAGCATGCCGCGCACGAACGGCTGGTGCTCGAACAATTGCGCGGCGGCATGACCGGGCGCGCGGTGCCCTCGCAAGGCCTGCTGCTGCCCGAGGTGGTCGAGCTCGACGAACCCGCGTGCGACCGGCTGGAAGCGGCGGCGGGCGAGCTCGCCGCGCTCGGCGTCGGACTCGAACGCTTCGGCCCCGCCGCGGTGATGGTGCGCGCGACCCCTGCGATGCTCGGCAATATCGACTGCGCGAAGCTGGTGACCGACATCGCCGATGACCTTGCGGGCTATGATGCGGCGCTCGGGCTCAACGAAAAGCTCGAACTGGTTGCGGCGACGATGGCCTGCCACGGCTCGGTGCGCGCGGGACGCACGCTGGGTGTCGCCGAAATGAACGCGCTGCTTCGCCAGATGGAGGTGACGCCACATTCGGGCCAGTGCAACCACGGCCGCCCGACCTGGGTGAAGCTCGCGATGGATGACGTCGAACGACTTTTCGGGCGGAAATAGAATTTCTTGCTCGGCTTGGGAGCGGAATGGGGGCTAGGGGCCAAGTCCCCCTCCATGGAGTATTCATCGATGAAATTGACGATTGCGGCGCCGCTCGGCGTTGCGCTTTTCCTTGCCGCTTGTTCGGGTGGTGCCAAGGAAGAAAAAACGGCCGCGCCGACTCCGGTCGCGAAAAAGGCCGAACTGCCCGACACCGGCGGCGAAAAGCCGATCGAGCTTGCCGCGATCGGCAAGGGTGAACTGCTCGCGTTGAAGGGCGCGCGCGCGTGCCGTTTCACCATCGATGGTCAGGACGCACCGACGCTCGTGGTCAAGACCGATGTCGACGCCGATGCCACCGCGCAGGGTGCGGTCAAGGTCGGCAGCCGCGTCCAGCGCGTCGCCGGCCCCGGCGGCTTTGCCGACCTGCAAAAGGGCATGGACCTGTCGGGTCCGGGCCTCAGCCTGGTCGTCGAACCGTCGGCCAGCGGCGCCAAGGCCAAGCTGGCCGCGAGCCGTCCGTTCGGCAAACCGACCAGCTTCGAGGGCGACTGGAGCTGCGACGCGTAAAGCGTCTCAGGCCATCTTGATCCCGGCAACGCCGTTTTCGACGACGCCGGTCGCACGCTTCGACAGCGTGTTGACCGGCGTCGTCACCTTGTCGACCACCATGAAATGCGTCTGCCAGGCCTCGCGGCCGACCTCGCACACGACATAGCCGCGCTGGTCGTTGGCGAATTTCAGCTCGGGGTTGAGCTTCAGCCAATCGTCGGTGCCTGCGCGCTTGTCGCTGCCGTCGCCGTTGCTGCTGATCGAGGTCGCGACGAATTCGGCGCCCACCACCTTGTCCCTCCGCACCAGGTCGCCGCAGAAATTCTGATGTTCGTCGCCGGTCAGCACGACGCAATTCTTGAGCCCCGCCATGCGCGACAATATGCGCTCGCGCGGTTCTTCATAACCCGCCCAGCTGTCGAGATTGAGGATCTTCTTGGGCTCGTCGGCCTTGCGGCGGCGGTCGAGCGACATCATCGTCACCTGCTGCGCAAAGGCGTTCCACGTCGCGCTGCCCTTCGCCAGATTGCGGGCGAGCCATTCCTCCTGCGCCTTGCCCAGCACCTGTGCGTCCTTGGCATAAACCTCGGGGCAGGCGGGTTTGAAGCCGTCGCCGCACGGCTGGTCGCTGCGATATTGGCGCGTGTCGAGCAATTGCATCGCCATCAAATCGCCATAGCGGAACTCGCGGTGCATGCCGACCATGCCGCCGCGCGGCAGCAGCGCCTTGCGTACCGGCATATGCTCGTACCACGCCTGCATCGCGGCCTGCTTCTTGAGCATGAACACCTCGGGCGGCGCGGCGTCGGGGTCGTTGCCGTCGAGCCCCATCTTCCAATTGTCGATGTCCGATACCCAGTCGTTGCGGATCTCATGATCGTCGAAGCTCGACAGATGCGCGTGGACCGAACGCACCGCCTGCTGGTCGATGTCGAGCAAAGTCTGCGCATAGGCGAAGCGGAAGTCGTCGAGGTCGACCAGCGCGCGCTGGGCATATTGGCGCACCGGGCGGATCGGCAGGCCGCTGTCGAACAGATAGTCCTGCCGATATTCATAGATGAAGTCGCCGTAGTGATAGACGAAGGCGAGATCCTCGCGCGCCATGTGGCGATAGGCGCCGTAAAAGCCCGATTCATAATGCTGGCACCCCGCGACGCCGAATTTCAGCGCGTCGACCTTGGCGCCGGGCGCGGGCAGCGTGCGTGCGCGGCCGCGCAGGCTGCGCTCGCCTGCGGCGGTGAAGCGGTAATGATAGGGGCGGTCGGGCAGCAGCCCCGCGACCTCGACATGGACGCTGTGGCCGAGTTCGGGGCGCGCCAGTTCGGTGCCCTTCGCCACCACGTCGCGGAACCCCGTGTCGGTCGCCACCTCCCAGTCGACGGGCACATTGGTCAGCGGCATGCCGCCGTGGCGCTCCATCGGTTCGGGCGCGAGGCGCGTCCAGATCACGAAACCGTCGCTCGCGGGGTCGCCCGCCGCGACGCCCAGCTTGAACGGGAAGTCGCGGAGCAGCCCTTGCGCGCCGACGATCGCGGGGGCGGCAAGCCCGGCGAGCGTCGCCCCGGCCAGAAACGAGCGGCGGTTATACATGGCAGTTCCCATAGTCTGATGATTCGTTGCGCCGGACATAGCCCAGCGGCACACGAAATCCCATGTGCCCGGATCATGACAAACGGGTTGCGCAGGACGGCGTCAGACCAGCATTGCCAGCATCCACAGCGCCATGCCGATCATCGCCAGATTCTCCGTCAGCGAGACGAAGCCAAGCGGCACCTTGCTGCTGCCCCCGACGCAGGCGCATTTGAGGTCGCGCCGCTCGATATAGACCGCCTTGAACACCGACACCGCGCCGATCGTGCCGATGAACAGCGACGCCGGGATCGACAGCCAGGGCAGGGCATGCGCGGTCATCAGCACGCCCGCCAGCCCCTCGGCAAAGGGATAGACGCGGCCATAGGGGACCCAGCGCTTCGCGAGCAGGTCGTAATTGAGGAACATCGTCGAGAAGCTCTCGATATCCTGCAGCTTGAGCATCGCGAGCACGATCATGCTGAACGAGACGAACCATTCGGCGGCGCGCAGCGTCAGGGCGGTACCGAACGCCGCGTGGCTCGCCGCGAGCGCCATCAGCGCGGTCATCGCGAAGAGCGCGATCACCGGGCGATAGCTGACCGCATCGAGATCGCGGACGGTCAGGCCGAAATGGCGGCGCAGATCGTCGTAGCCGCCGATCCGCACACCGTCGATGAAGGTCTGCGGCGTGGTCCTGACGCCATGTTCGGCCTTGAAGGCGTCGGCCTCCTCGCGCGTCGTCAGCCAGCGGTCGTCGACCTTATAGCCCTTCTGCTTCAGAAGGTGCCGCGCCTTGAGGCCATAGGGGCAAGTGTGCCCCGGCATGACCATGCGGTGTAGAACGGCCGTCTTGCGGCCGACTGCGGTGGTTGTTTCCTGTGTCATGCGCCCCATATCGCATCTGTACCATGGTACGGAGTCAAGCGATGCAGCGCACCATCGGAAAACTGGCCGTCGCGGGCGGGGTGGGGGTCGAGACGATCCGCTATTACCAGCGCCGCGGCCTGCTCGAGGTCCCCGCGCGCAGCGGCGGCGACGGCTGGGGCGGCGGCATCCGCCGCTATGACGAAGACGACCTCCGCCGCCTGAGGTTCATCCGCGCCGCGCAGGGCGCGGGCTTCACACTCGACGAGATCGGCGAACTGCTCGCGCTCGAGGCAGGCGACGACCGCGTCCAGGTCCGCCACCTCGCGCGCCAGCGGATCGAGGCGCTCGATACGAAGATCGCGCAAATGACCGAAACGCGGGCGGCGCTGGCGCGGTTAGCCGACCTTTGCGCCGCGAGCGACAAGGGGCCGTGCCCGATCTTGGCGGCGTTCGAACCCTGACCGTCATTGCGAGGAGCCACAGGCGACGAAGCAATCTCCAGCTGTCGGCCTATCCGCCGGTCAGTTCGGCAAACAGGTCGCGCCACTCGGGATTAGCGGCCTCGATCAGCGCCATTTTGCGCGCACGCGAGCCGGCCTTGATCTGTTTCTCGCGCGCGATTGCTCAATACATGTCGCTATGCATTTCGAACCAGACCGGCTTGTCGCAGCGATAGCGCGTCGAAAAACCGCCCAGCTTTTGGCGATGCTCCCAGACACGACCGATGAGGTTCGACGTGACACGGTGTAGGGCACCCCGCCTTTCCGGTTGGTCATGATGTAGACTGCGGGCTGAGCGTCCAGATGCATCGCTGGAGATTGCTTCGTCGCTTCGCTCCTCGCAATGACTAAGAAGCTTTAGCTGTGCAGGAAGTGCATCACGTCGCCGTCGTGCACCACATAGGCCTTGCCTTCGGCGCGCAGCTTGCCCGCCTCGCGCGCCTTGGCTTCGCCGCCCAGCGTGACATAATCGTCATAGGCGATCGTCTCGGCGCGGATGAAGCCCTTCTGGAAATCGCTGTGGATCTCGCCGGCGGCTTCGGGCGCGGTGGCGCCGGTGTGGACGGTCCAGGCGCGCGCTTCCTGCGGCCCGACGGTGAAGAAGGTGATCAGGTGGAGCAACTCGTACCCCGCGCGGATGACGCGCGCGAGGCCGGTTTCGTGAAGGCCCATCTCCTCGAGGAATTCCATGCGGTCGGCCATGTCCATCGTCACCAGCTCGCTCTCGATCGCGGCCGACACGACGACGGCCTGCGCGCCCTCGGCGGCCGCCTTGGCGAAGACCTTTTCCGAGAAGGCGTTGCCGCCCGCCGCGCTGCCTTCGTCCACATTGCAGACGTAGAGCACGGGCTTGCTGGTCAGCAGCTGGGCGGTGCGCAGCACGCGGGCTTCGTCGTCGTCCTTGGGGTCGGTCAGCCGCGCGGGCTTGCCTTCGCGCAGCAGGTCGAGCGCCTGGCCGAGCACGCTGGCGGCGACCTTCGATTCCTTGTCGCCCTGCGCGGCCTTCTTCGCCAGCGCGGGAACGCGCTTTTCAAGGCTCTCCAGGTCGGCGAGCAGCAATTCGGTTTCGACCGTCTCGGCGTCGGCGACCGGATCGACCTTGTTTTCGACATGCTGGATGTCGTCATCCTCGAAACAGCGCAGCACATGGACGATCGCATCGACCTCGCGGATGTTGCCGAGGAACTGGTTGCCCAGGCCCTCGCCCTTCGACGCGCCGCGCACGAGGCCCGCGATGTCGACGAAGGCGAGCTGCGTCGCGATGATCTTCTTGCTGCTCGCGATGGCCGCCAATTTCTCCAGCCGGTCGTCGGGCACCGCGACATTGCCGATGTTCGGCTCGATCGTGCAGAAGGGATAGTTCGCCGCCTGGGCCGCTGCGGTCTCGGTCAGCGCGTTGAACAGGGTGGACTTGCCGACATTGGGCAGCCCGACGATGCCGCATTTGAAACCCATAAAAACTCCGTGATGCCGGCGCGCCTGGTGGGGACGCCGCTGTTGCACGCGCCCCTAGCGCCAAGTGGGGCCGGGCGCCAGTCTTTGCCGCCGATCAGAAAGCGGTTGCGCGACGTTAAGGCATCGGCGCTTATCGATGAAGCGATGAGACGATCGATCCAGGGAACGGCCTTTGTCGCGCTCGCGGCGCTGGGCGTCGCGACGGCGCATGCGGCCGCGAGCCCGTTCGAAAGCGGCGTGTTCGCCGAACTCAATCGCTTTCGCGGCGACCCCGCCGGCTATGCCGATGTGCTGGCCGCCTATCGCCCGCGCTTCGAGGGCAAGTTGCTGATCGGCGAAGGCGGCGACGAGATCGACATCCTGACCAACGAGGGCGTCGCCGCAGTCGATGAGGCGATCCGCGACTTGCGTCCCGCCAAGCCGCTGGCCCGGCTCCAATGGGGCGAGGTGCTTGCGCGCGCCGCCGCCGACCATGTCGCGGCGCAGTCGCGATCGGGTGCGGTCGGCCATTATGCCAACGGTCGCGGTCCGGGCGAACGCGCCACGGCGCGGGGCGGCGGTCCCTATGTCAGCGAGGACATCACCTATGGCCATCACAGCCCGGCCTCGGTCATCCAGCAATTGCTGATCGACGACGGCGTGCCCGATCGCGGTCACCGGTACAGCCTGCTGCGCCAGGAGCATCGCTATGTCGGCGTCGCCTGCGGCCCGCACAAGATCCATCGCACGATGTGCGTGATCATGATGTCGCAGACCGCCGACGGCTCGCCGCCGCCGCCGCCGGTTCGCAAGCCCGCCGCGAAACCGCGCTGACGCTGCCGCCCGCTCTCCTGCGACGGAGAGCGGGCGGCGCGCCGATCAGTTGCCGACCGGCTGGTTGTCGGTGCGGCGTACGACGATCGTCGACGAGCGCGGCCGCTGCCCCGCGACCGGCCAATTGCCCGTCGGGTGCTGGATGTTGACGAAGAAGATTGTCAGGTCCGGCGTATAGGCAAGGCCGGTGATCTCGCAGCCCAGCGGGCCGACCAGGAAGCGTTTCGACTGCTTGCTGCCCTGGTCGATATAGAACATCGCATTATGGCCGAAGGCCGCGTCGATGGTCTTGCCTGCAACGCCCGAATTGCCCGGGACGCTATGGTCGGTCTGCACCCACGTGCGGCCCTGCGGGTCGATGCGAAGCCCATCGGGGCTGGAGAAGGTGTCGCCGTTGATGGTGCCGACCAGGTTGGCGCCGTCCGACGATAGCGACGGGTCGCCCGCCTGCAGGAAGATTTCCCAGATGAAGGTCGTTGCCAGGGGGCTGTCGCCGACTTCGCGCATCTTGACGATATGGCCGTGCAAATTGGTGACGCGCGGGTTGGCGGCGTCGGTCACGCGGCGACCGCTGTTGTTGGTCAGCGTGACGAAGATTGCCTGGTTGTTCGGCGCCACCGTGATCCATTCGGGGCGATCCATGATGGTGCCGCCCGCGACGCGCGCCGCGCGCTGGCAATTGAGCAGGACATCGGCCTGGTTGTTGAAATTGAAGATCGTCGGCGCCGGCGGCGTGGTGCTCTGGCTGGTGTTGCCGGGGTCCGACGCGCCCGCGACGAGGCCGTTCTGCCCGACGGTCAGCGCGCGCCACTGGCCGTCGCCGTCGCCGTCGAAGCGCGCGACATACAGCGTGCCATAGTCGAGCATGTCGGTGTCGGCGAAACGGTTGGTCGGATTGAAGGCGCGGTTGGGGATGAATTTATAGATGCAGCCCGGGGTCGTGTCGTCGTGGCTTACCGGTGTCACAAAGAAAGGAGTTATATTACAGAGTTTTGACAGATTTCCGCGGGACGCGGAGGCAAAACGTCAGTCGTGCACCGCCTTGATGAGCGGGCCGAGCGCCGAGCCGCCGAGCCAGGCGATCTGGATGTCGGCGGCGACCTTGTTGATCGCCTCCTGCGGCTTGGCCCCTGGATGTACCGCGCGGCGCAGCGGGCGCTTGCCCGCCGGCATCGCCATGATCTCGGCGATTGCGCGCGGCACGTCGGCGGGGTCGGCGCTGCGTCCGCTGCCGTCCTCGCTGCCCATGCCGCGCGTGAAGGGCTCATAGACCGCGAGCAGCGCGGCATCGCTGCGCGCCTTGAGCGCGCCGGTATAGGCGTTGCGGTTGACCCATACCCTCGTCGGATAGCCGCCCGGCTGGATGACCGTCACGTCGATGCCGTGCGGCACCAGTTCGTAAGCGAGCTGCTCGGACAGGGCCTCGACCGCAAATTTGGTTGCCGAATAATGGCCGCCGCCGGGGACGATGACGCGGCCCAATTGGGAGGAGATGTTGAAGATCTGCCCCGATTTGGCGGCGCGCATATGCGGCAGCAGCGCGTGAAGCATGCGCTGGATGCCGAAGACGTTGGTCTCGAAGATCAGGCGCGTCGCTTCCATGTCCTGCACCTCGACCGGCCCCGTGATGCCGATGCCGGCATTATTGACCAACGTGTCGATGCGGCCGCCCGCGATCTTCAGCGCCTCGGCGGCTCCCTTGGCGACCGCGGCGTCGTCGGTGACGTCGATCTCGACGATATGCAGGTCGAGCTTGTCCTTCGCGGCGTTGGAGGCCAGCGTTTCGGCCTCGGGGCGCGGGATATTGCGCATCGTCGCGATCACCTTTGCGCCATGCTTCGCATAGAGCAAGGCGCCGACGCGCCCGAAGCCGCTCGACGCACCTGTGATCAGGACGGTGCGGCCCTTGAGCGCGTCGGGCGCGAGCGGTTCGGCGGCGCGGAGCAGGGCAGGGGCGGCGGCGGTCAGCGCGGCGGCGCCCGCGAGCAATTGGCGGCGATTGGGCGAAGCGTGGGGCATGGGGGAAGCTCCTTTGGGAGCCATCATGCCTGAAAGCGGCGCAAGCGCCAAATTTGCGATCATCCTCTCCCGCAAGCGGGCGGGGCAGCGAGACTTGCGAGCTTGCTCGTCAGTCGCAGCGGGGTGGGCATGGCGACGTTGCTAAGTTCGCTATGCTCGCGCCCACCCCCAACCCCTCCCGCCTGCGGGAGGGGAGATCAGGCTTGCAACCGCAGCGCCACGTCGCTGACGAAACGCGCATCGTCGCCGTCGACGAGCCATGCCGCCTCGGCCGCGATCGCGCCGAGCAGGTCGACCAGCGGCTCCATTTCGCTCTTGTGGTAATTGCCGAGAACATGGCCGGTGACGCGGTCCTTGTGCCCCGGATGACCGATGCCGATGCGCACGCGGCGGAAATCGTCGCCGATATGCTGGATCATGCTGCGGATGCCGTTATGCCCCGCCGCGCCGCCGCCCTGCTTGACCTTGATCTTCATCGGCACCAGGTCGAGCTCGTCGTAGAAGACGGTGACGTCCTGCGGGGTCAGCTTGTAGAAATCGAGCGCGGCGCGCACGCTGCGGCCGCTTTCATTCATGAAGGTGCCGGGTTTCAGGATCAGGATGCGCTGCGATCCGATGCGTCCGTCCTGGATCCAGCCCTGGAACTTCTTGGCGGGCGCGGGAAAGCCATGGACGTCGGCGATGACGTCGGCGGCCATGAAGCCGACATTGTGGCGATGCATCGCATATTGGGGGCCGGGATTGCCGAGGCCGACCCAGAGTTGCATCGCGCTGCCTTTCTCGGGGTCTGGAAGGGGCCGCCTTCGCGTACGAAGGCGGCCCGATCAGGGTCAGGCTTCTTCGGCGGTTTCGCCGTCATCCTTGGTCGTGTCGCCGCCGCTCGACTTGAGCGCCGACGGGGCGACGATCGTCGCGATGGTGAAATCGCGGTCGGTGATCGCGCTCTCGCTGCCCTTGGGCAGGGTCACGTGGCTGATGTGGATCGAATCGCCGACGTCGAAGCCGGTGACGTCGATCGAGATGTCGTCGGGGATCTTGTCCGCGTCGCAGACCAGTTCCAGTTCGTGACGAACGATGTTCAGCACACCGCCGCGCTTCAGGCCCGGCGAGGCTTCTTCATTGGCGAAAATCACCGGAACCGCGACATGGACCTTGGCATCCTTGCTGATGCGCAGGAAGTCGGCGTGGATCGGGCGATCCTTGACCGGGTGGAAAGCGACGTCCTTCGGCAGGGTGCGAACCTGCTTGCCATCGACCTCGATCATCACGACCGAGTTCATGAAGTGACCCGTCATCAGCTGCTTCATCAGCAGCTTCTCTTCGACGTGGATCATCAGGGGTTCTTCTTTGCCGCCATAGACAACGGCGGGGACGCGGCCATTACGACGCAGGTCACGCGAGGCTCCCTTGCCTCCGCGTTCGCGCGTCTCGGCCGACAGCACCAGCTGGTCGCTCATCATTTTTCTCCGAAACAGATTACACAGTTCCGCCACGCCTCCAGGGATGACCATGGACGGAAGCGGCGGCGCTTAGCGGGGAAGCGGCGGAAATGCAAGTGCTGCGGCGCTATTGCACCCGCGTCACCTTCAACCCCTCGGTCGCCAGCATCGCGGGCACGCCGTCGGCGCCGACCAGATGCCCGGTGCCGACCGCGATCAGCACGGCGCCGGGCTTGTCCATCCGCGCTTTCGCCCAAGCGCTCCAGCGCCGGTTGCGCTCGGTGATGATCGCGGCGCGCGCGTCGGGAACCGCATCGACATCCTCGTTGATCATCGCCTCCAGCGCCTTCACGTCGCCGCGCGACCAGGCGGCGGTGAGGGCATCGACTTTGGCCACCGCCTTGTCGGCGCCGGCGGCCGCATTGGTCAGCAACTTGCGCTGTGTGGCCGCATCGAGCGTCTCGAACAGCATCAATTGCTCCTGCGCCGTTTCAAGGCCCGCGATCGGCTTGCCTGCACCGCCAAAAGCCGCCGTCAGCCGAGCCTCGACGCCATTGGCGGGCGACAGCCGGGCATTTTGCGCGGCGCGCTGGCCCATCATCACCATCACCGCCCAATCGTCGAGCGCATCGCCGCCGAAACTCTGCCCCGACCCGCTCGCCTCGAGCTTGCGATAGGCGGCGAGCGCCGGGGCGGGCAGGCGCCGATCGATCGGCAGCGGCGTCGCGCGCGGTGCCAGCCGCTGGAACTCGGCGCCCGCCGCCGCAAGCTGTTCGGGCGACAGTTCGAGTATCAACTCGTCGGCTGCAGCGATCGTCTGGCGTACCGCGCCGCCGTTCCACGCGGTGTCTGCGGGCAGCGCGTGCATCGTCCCGAGCAGATAGAGGCGGGTGTCGGCGTCCTCGACGAGCCACATGGCGGGGCGCGCTTCAAGCGTGACTTGCGGTTCGCCGCATCCCGTCAGCAGACACGCGAACAGGGCCGCCGCAAGGCGGCGACCCCATAGGCGGGAAGCGCTTGATGCCCCGGTCAATATGCGACCCGCTCGGCGGTCAGGCCGCGCTCTTTCAGATAATCCTGCACGCTCTTCTCGCCCGCGAGGTGCCCCGCGCCGACCGCGACGAAGACGGTGCCCGGCTGGTCCATCCGCGCCTTGATCGTATCGGCCCAGCGCTGGTTGCGGTCCCATAGCAGCGTCTTGGCGAGGTCGGGGGTCGCTTCCATGCTTTCGTTCATCGTTTCGGCGAGCGCCGCCGGATCCCCCTTTGCCCATTGGCCGACCATCTTGTCGAGTATCGGGCCGAGGCCGTTCATGTCGCGCACCACGGCGTTCAGGAAAGCGACCTGCGACGCCTCGGGCAATTTGTCGAAAAAGCCGAGCTGTTCCTCGAGCGTCTCGAACCCGGCGATCGGTTTGCCGGCCGCCTTGGCCGCGTTGGTCAGCTGCTTTTCGGCGCCCTGTTCGGGGTCATAGCCGAGCTTGGTGAGCGGCAGCACCGACAGCGTCATCGCCGGAAACCAGGGCTCGAAATTGTCGAAGGCGTTGGCGGGCAGCCCGATGCTGGTCATCGCGGCCTGATAGGCCTTGAGCTCGTCGGCGCTGAGGCGCGAGGGCAGGGTCTTGCCGGTCGTGTCCATCGCCAGCGGCATCATCGTCTGCGCGACTGCGGCCTGGTCCTCGGGCATCACCAGTTCGAGCATCAACTGGCCCGATTTGTCGAACGCGTCCTTCACCGCTTCGTCGAACCAGCCGAGGCCGGGCTTCAGCACATGGACGGTGCCGAACAGATAGATGGTGGTGTCGTCGTCCTTGACCACCCACAGCGCGGGATCGGCATCGACCGTCGCGACCGGGGCAGGGGCGGGCGCCGGGGTCGTCTGGGGCGCGGGTTCCGCGGCGCTGGCGACATTGCCGCCGGGAATCATCGCGCACTGTGCGAAGGGAATGACAGCGCAGGTGGCGGCGAGCGTCTTGAACCAGTTTTTCATGGGGAATAGCCTTTCAAATGGGAGGTTTAGGGCAGGAAGAAGGAAAGCGCGAGGGGGTGCGGCCGGGTCAGCGATATTTCAGCCACAACCACACCACCGCATTGACGACGAGCGCGCCGAGAAAGAGCAGCATCGCGTCGGCGGGCGGCGCGAGACCGGCGCGCGCCAAGACCCACCAGGTCGGCGCCGATAGCGTCAGCGTGTACCAGGCGGCGGTGCCGGCCCACAGATAGGCGCGCTCCTCATGGTCGTCGACCGCGCGGTGATAGAGGAGGAGCGAGACAATCATGCCGACGATCCAGATGACCGACGCGCCGATCGCGAAGGTCGGCGTCAGCGGCGCATTGCTGATCAACACCAGCCCGATCGTCGATGGGTCGTCCTGCGTCGCCTGCATCCACGCGCCGAGTATGCCGCCGAGCACGCCGGCAAGGCCGAGCGCGATCCAATAGCGTTTGCGGCGCGGCGACATCGGCCGCCGGGCTTTTTCGGTATTTCCGGCGTCAGTCATTGCCCTGTCCTTCGGTTCCATCGTCGAAAATTTCCTCGATCTTCATGTCGAACAGCCGCGCGAGTTTGAAGGCGAGCGGCAGCGACGGGTCGTATTTCCCCGTTTCAATCGCATTCACCGCCTGCCGCGACACATCGAGCCGGTCGGCCAGTTCGGCCTGGCTCCAGTTGCGCATCGCGCGCAGCACTTTGAGTTTGTTGTTCATCGGCGCCTCGCCTGCCTGTCTGTCGGCTCGCTCATAGCCGGATTTCGGCCGACGGAAAGCGCCGCCGCGCGAGCCAAGAGACTGGAGCGCCCGCGCCGGGCGTGGCGCTCCAGCTCAGGTCGCCGGCCGACACCGGGGAGGATCGGCCCGAACGAAAGCGGGAAACCGGCCACCCGAGCATCACCGCGGGCTGCGGATCATCAGCAGCGCGAGCCGGGTGCCGTTGTTCGCCTGCGCGATGGCGCGGTCTGCCTGCGGCCGGGCGCTCGACAGCGCGGCTTCGATGCACGGCGCCTGCGCGGCCATTTCGGCGACGCCGCGCGCGCCGCCGGCGCGGCACAGGCGCCGCGCCGCGTTGGTCACGCGCTGTTCCAGCCGCTGCTGGTCCCGTGCGGTGGTCAGGTCGAGATCGGCGGTGCGGACCTGTACGCTCACCGTGTCGCTGTCGGGTGCGGCGATGGCGGGAGCGGGGGTGAGGCCGAGCGAGAGGGCGAGGATCAGGGTGTGGGTCATCATGGCGTAATCTCCTTGGGTGGTGTTGGTCATGGCCACCTGTCTTTGTGTCAGGTGTTATTGACTATATGTCGTGATTCGCTGACTATGTCAACAACACCTTACAAAAAGTTTTGAAGACCTGACAAAGGCCCCGGATTTCGGCGCGCCGGGCGGGGCGCGGAGCCTTGACAGTGGCGCCTTGACCGGGGCACCCCGCTGGGCCAATGCGGCGGCGATTTTTGCACCAGCGAAGGAACACCGGCCGTGGCCGAGGCGGACGCCAAGCAATCCCTGAGTTTCCAGGACATGATCCTGACGCTGCACGCCTATTGGTCGGCGCGCGGCTGCGCGATCCTGCAACCCTACGACATGCGCGTGGGGGCTGGCACATTTCACCCCGCGACGACGCTGCGCAGCCTGGGTCCCGAGCCGTGGAACGTCGCCTATGTCCAGCCGAGCCGCCGGCCGACCGACGGCCGCTATGGCGAGAACCCGAACCGGCTGCAGCATTATTACCAGTATCAGGTCATCCTGAAGCCATCGCCGGCGGACCTGCAGGAACAATATCTGGGCAGCCTCGCCGCGATCGGCATCGATCCGCTGCTCCACGACATCCGCTTCGTCGAGGACGATTGGGAATCGCCGACGCTCGGCGCGTGGGGGCTGGGCTGGGAAGTCTGGTGCGACGGGATGGAAGTCACCCAGTTCACTTATTTCCAGCAGATGGGCGGCTTCGACTGCAAGCCCGTCGCGGGCGAGTTGACCTACGGGCTCGAACGCCTCGCCATGTATATCCAGAATGTCGACAATGTCTACGACCTGCGCTTTTCGGACGCGGTCGGCGATGTCGCCGCGGTGAGCTATGGCGACGTATTCCTCGAGAATGAACGTCAGTTCTCGAAATGGAATTTCGAGGTTGCCGACACCGACAGCCTGTTCGCGGGGTTCAAGGCGGCCGAGGCCGAGTGCCAGCGCGCGATCGAGGCCGGCGTACCGCTCGCGGCCTATGACCAGGCGATCGAGGCGAGCCATTTGTTCAACCTGCTCCAGGCGCGCGGCGTGATCAGCGTGCAGGAACGCGCGAACTATATGGCGCGCGTGCGCGACCTCGCGAAGGGCAGCTGCAAGGCGTGGATCGACAGCCAGTCCGAGCGCTGGACCCAAAACTATCCGGGGTGGACGCTGTGACCGAGGGGGCAATAAATAGGGACAGTCCCTATTTAATTATCGCGCGCGCGGTACGCCGCGCCGACAGTTTGCGATTAAATAGGGACTGTCCCTATTTATTGAGGGATGCGCTGTGACCGACTTTCTTCTCGAACTGCGCAGCGAGGAAATCCCGGCGCGGATGCAGGGCGGCGCGCGCGCCGAGCTCGAAAAATTGTTCCGCGCGCATCTGGGCGCTGCTGGGCTCGAAGCGGGCGAGCTCACCATCTGGTCGACCCCGCGCCGCCTTGTGCTGAGCGCGCGCGACTTGCCGGAGGCGACCGCTGCGGTCAGCGAGGAACTCAAGGGTCCGCGCAGCAGCGCGCCGCCGCAGGCGCTCGAGGGTTTCCTGCGCAAGACCGGCCTGACGCAGGATCAACTAGAGGATCGCGATGGCGTGTATTTCGCGGTGATCGACAAGCCCGGCCGCGCGACCGCCGAGGTGCTCGCCGAGGCGATCCCCGCGATCGTTCGCGGCTTTTCGTGGCCCAAGTCGATGCGCTGGGGCAAGGACAGCGCGAGCAGCGAAAGCCTGCGCTGGGTGCGCCCGCTGTCGGGCATCGTCGCGATCTTCGGCGAGGAACTGGTACCGTGCGAAATCGGCGGCATCGTCAGCGGTTTCGCGACGCGAGGCCATCGTTTCCACTGCCCGGGCGAGATCACGATCGGTTCGGCGTCGGATTACGCCGAGAAGCTGCACGCGTGCCACGTCATTGTCGACCATGAAGAACGGCAGGCGATCATTCGCGACGGCGCCGCGAAAGCCGCGGCCGACGCGGGCCTGACGCTCGTCGAGGACGAGGGGCTGGTGATCGAGAATGCCGGGCTCACCGAAAGGCCGGTGCCCTTGCTCGGCCGCTTCGATGAAGCCTTCCTCGAAGTCCCGCCCGAGGTCATCCAACTCACCGCGCGCGTGAACCAGAAATATTTCGTCGTGAACGGGCCGGATGGCAAGCTGGCCAACGGCTTCGTCTGCACCGCGAACATCGACGCGAAGGACGGCGGCGCGGAGATCGTCGCGGGCAACCGCAAGGTGCTCGCGGCGCGCCTTTCCGATGCTCGCTTCTTCTGGGAACAGGACCAGAAGAAGACGCTCGCGCAGCATGCCGAAAAGCTTGCGAACATCACCTTCCACGAAAGGCTGGGGACGGTTGCCGATAAGGTCGAGCGCGTCGCGAAGCTGGCGCGCTGGCTGGTCGAAGAGGGCATCGTCACCGCCCGTACCCCGGCGAAGGCCGGGACCCAGAGCGGCACAGAGCAAACGGCAGCATCAGGCAGCCCTGGGCCCCGGCCTACGCCGGGGAACACGGATGAGTTGGCCGACCAAGCCGAACTCGCTGCGCGTCTGTGTAAGGCCGATCTCGTCACCGAAATGGTCGGCGAGTTCCCCGAATTGCAGGGCTTGATGGGCGGCTATTACGCCCGCGCCGAGGGCTTGCCGGACGCGGTCGCCGACGCGATCCGCGACCATTACAAGCCGGTCGGGCAGGGCGATGACGTGCCGACCGCACCGGTGACGGTGGCTGTGAGCGTGGCGGATAAACTCGACAGCCTCGGGCAGTTCTTTCACGTCGATATGGCTCCCACGGGTTCAAAGGATCCATTCGCATTGCGAAGGGCTGGTTTGGCAATAATTGCGCAGGTCATTGCAACCGAGGTCCGACTGCCATTTTTCTCGGTGCTCCCGAACTCTATCGGGATGCCGGGCAACACTGCAGTGAAGATTTCTTCGGACCGTGTGTTTGAGTTTCTGATCGATCGCCTCAAGGTCCAGCAGCGCGAAGCCGGCGTTCGTCACGACCTAATCGACGCGGTGTTCGCGCTTGGCGGCGAGGATGACCTCGTTCGGTTGCTCGCGCGCGTGAAGGCGTTGCAGGCGTTCATGGCAACCGAAGACGGTACGAACCTGCTCGCGGGCTACAAGCGTGCGGCGAATATCCTGAAGCAGGCGGGCCAAGGCAGTTCCCCGGCGAAGGCCGGGGTCCAGAGCGGAGAAGGGCCGACCTTTGTGGATGATAGCACTCGACCCCGGCCTTCGCCGGGGAACATGACAGAGCATGACGCAGCCTTGCTCGCCGCCCTCGACACCGCTGAACCTGCCGCCGCGGCCGCGGTCGCCGACGAGCGCTTCACGGACGCCATGGCCGCGCTCGCCAGCTTGCGCGCGCCGATTGATGCCTTTTTCGAGGGTGTGATGGTCAACGATCCCGTTGAGGAAGTACGCGCCTATCGGCTCGGCCTGCTCGCGCGCTTCACCGGCGCGGTGCATGGGGTCGCCGATTTCTCGAAGATCGAGGGGTAGAGCTCACCTCCCACCCCGTTCGTGTCGAGCGAAGTCGAGACACCCGGAAGTCGAGCGTAGACGAAGCGTCTCTTGACTTCGCTCGACACAAGCGGGGAAGGGGCGGGCGCTTGAATCGGACGAAGTAAAACTGAATCGACCTGGGACGGTCGCGCCACTATTCCCCGCCAACCTCCTCCCCGGGGCAGCAGGAGCATGAAATGACGAGCATGGTGCATTTGTTCGGCGGCGCGGCCACCACGACCGAGCGTTCGAAGGAATTGCTGGGCGGCAAGGGGTCGAACCTCGCCGAAATGGCCTCGATCGGCCTGCCGGTTCCGCCGGGATTCACGATCACCACCGACGTCTGCACCGCTTATTACACCAATGGCGAACAATTTCCGGCCGGGCTGGTCGAGGATGTCGCCGCAGGCATCGCGCATATCGAGGGCATCACGGGCAAGCGCTTCGGCGATCCCGCCGATCCGCTGCTCGTCTCGGTCCGCTCGGGCGCGCGCGTGTCGATGCCGGGGATGATGGATACCGTGCTCAACCTGGGGCTCAATGACCGCACCGTCGTCGGCCTCTCCGAAGCGTCGGGCGATCCGCGCTTCGCGTGGGACAGCTATCGCCGCTTCGTTCAGATGTACGCCGACGTGGTCATGGGCCTCGACCATGCCGAGTTCGAGGAAGCGCTGGAAATCGCCAAGGAAGACAAGGGCTTCTACCTCGACACCGAGATGTCGGCCGAGGATTGGCAGGCGCTGGTCAAGGACTATCAGGCGATCGTCGAGCGCGAGACCGGCGCGCCGTTTCCGCAGGAACCGAACGACCAGCTGTGGGGCGCGGTCGGCGCGGTCTTCGCGAGCTGGGAAAGCGACCGCGCGAAAGTCTATCGCCGTCTGAACTCGATCCCCGCCGAATGGGGCACCGCGGTCAATGTGCAGGCGATGGTGTTCGGCAATATGGGCGACACGTCGGCGACGGGTGTGGCCTTCACGCGCGACCCCGCGACCGGCGAGCGCGCCTGGTACGGCGAATGGCTGATCAACGCGCAGGGCGAAGACGTCGTCGCGGGCATCCGCACGCCGCAATATCTGACCCTCGCTGCGCGCGAACGGGCGGGCGCCAAGCCGCTGTCGATGGAAGAGGCTATGCCCGAGACCTTCGGGGAACTCGGCCGCGTCTTCGACACGCTCGAAACCCATTATCGCGACATGCAGGATATCGAGTTCACCGTCGAGCGCGGGACGCTCTGGATGTTGCAGACGCGCAGCGGCAAGCGCACCGCGAAGGCGGCGTTGAAGATTGCGGTCGATATGGCCGCCGAGGGGCTGATCAGCGAAGAGGAAGCCGTCGGCCGCGTCGACCCCGGCGCGCTCGACCAGCTTTTGCACCCGACGCTCGATCCCAAGGCGCCGCGCGACGTGCTGACCAAGGGGCTGCCCGCCAGCCCCGGCGCGGCATCGGGCAAGATCATGTTTACCGCCGACAGCGCGGAAAAAGCTGCGGGCATGGGTGAGGCGGTGATCCTCGTCCGCGTCGAGACCAGCCCCGAGGACATCCACGGTATGCACGCCGCCAAGGGCATCCTCACGGCACGCGGCGGGATGACCAGCCATGCGGCGGTCGTCGCGCGCGGCATGGGCCGCCCCTGCGTCTCAGGCGCGGGCGGGCTTTCGATCGACGGCAATGCCCGCGTGCTGCGCGTCGGCGGGCGCGAGCTGCGCGAAGGCGATATCCTGACCCTCGACGGCTCGACCGGCGAAGTGATGGCGGGCGAGGTTCCGACCCTGCTCCCCGAATTGGTCGGCGATTTCGGCACCCTGATGGTCTGGGCCGACAAGGTGCGCCGCATGAAGGTGCGCGCCAACGCCGAAACGCCCCAGGACGCCCAGGTCGCGCGCGATTTCGGCGCCGAGGGCATCGGGCTTTGCCGCACCGAGCATATGTTCTTCGACGCCGCACGCATCACCGCGGTGCGCGAGATGATCCTCGCGGAGAATGAGGCTGGCCGCCGCACCGCGCTCGCCAAGCTGCTGCCCGAACAGCGCGGCGACTTTGCCGCGATCTTCGGCGTGATGGCGGGGCTGCCTGTGACGATCCGCCTGCTCGACCCGCCGCTGCACGAATTTCTGCCGACGCGCGAGGAGGATTTCGCCGACGTTGCCGCGGCGGCGGGGGTGGGCATCGAGGCGCTGAAGGCGCGTGCGAACGAACTGCATGAATTCAACCCGATGCTCGGCCATCGCGGCTGCCGCCTCGGCGTCACCTATCCCGAAATCTACGAGATGCAGGCGCGCGCGATCTTCGAGGCGGCGTGCGACGTCGCCGCCGAAACCGGCGCCGCGCCGATTCCCGAGGTGATGGTCCCGCTGGTCGCGACGCGCCGCGAGTTCGACCTGATGAAAGCCGTGGTCGATGCGCAGGCCAAGGCGGTGTTCGCCGAAAAGGGCCGCGAGATCGCATACCTCGTCGGCACGATGATCGAACTGCCGCGCGCCGCGCTGATGGCGGGCGAGATCGCCGAGAGCGCGGAGTTCTTCTCCTTCGGCACCAACGACCTCACCCAGACGACGATCGGCATCAGCCGCGACGATGCAGGGCGCTTCCTGACGCAATATGTCGACAAGGGCATCTTCCTGACCGACCCGTTCGTCAGCCTCGACGTCGAGGGGGTGGGGCAGCTGATCGAGATCGCGGCGGACCGCGGCCGGGCGACGCGCCCTAACGTCAAGCTCGGCATCTGCGGCGAGCATGGCGGCGACGCGCCGAGCATTCATTTCTGCGAAAAAACCGGCCTCGACTATGTCAGCGCCTCGCCTTACCGTGTGCCTATCGCACGTCTGGCGGCAGCGCAGGCGGCGCTGAAGGCAAAATAATCGTCGCCCTCGCGAAGGCGGGGGCCGCAATCGGCCTTGCGCAATGCTGCCAGCGGTCCCCGCCTTCGCGGGGACGACGGGGAGGCGCGTCATGAAGAGCTGGCACCGCTATGCGATCACCCTGGTGGGCGGATTGGCGGTGGGGCTCGGCGCGGCGTGGGCGCTGACCAATGGCGGGCTCGGCGCGGGCGGGATCAAGAACGGCCCGTGGACGACCTCGCTCGGTTACGGGACCAAGGCGACCGACCCGCTGACCCGCGCCATGGTCGCGCGCTCCGGGCTGCTCGCACTGCCCGCGAAAGAAACCGTCTATTGGCTTGCCAAGACCGACGCGGCCGGCGCCCCGCTCGACGGCAATTGTCGCTACAGCCTGACTGGCAAGCCGCTCGACGCGCGCTGGTGGAGCGTCACCGTCTATGACGACAAGGGCTATTTGGTGGATAATCCGGGCCGCGTCTGGTCGGTTAACGGCGCCAATGTCGCGCTCGACGCGAAAGGTGAGTGGCGCGTCACCATAGCGCCCGACAAGCCCATGGGTGCCTGGCTGCCGGGGATAAAGGGCCAACCCTTTCAGCTGACGCTGCGCATGTACAACCCCGGCAAGGCCTTCCGCGCCGATCCTGCGAAAGCCGTGCTGCCGCGGCTTGTGAAGGAGGGCTGCTGAGATGCGGCACTGGCTCGGCCCGCTCCTGTTCGGCCTGATCGTCGCCGCAGCGACCGCCTGGGCGGCGGTGCTGTATATCCCCTATGGGCTGATGAATGTCGCGATGGATCGGCTGGGACAGGGGGGCATCAACAAAATGTCTTACGGCAATCTCGCGAGCCCGCAGCGCCAGCCGGTGGTGCGGCCCAGCCCCGACCTCGCCTATTCGAGCTGCTCCTATGACCTGTCGGCGGGGCCGGTCGCGATCGACGTGACCCCGGTTCCCGGTCGTTACAGTTCGCTCAGCATCTTCGATGCCGCAACCGATGTGATCTTCGTGCGCAACGATGTCGAGGCGGAGGGCAAGCCCTATCGAATCATCGTCGCGCGAGCGGGACAGACGGCGCCCGCGGGCGCCGAGGTCGTGCGCACCGATCACGACCGCGGCATTGCGCTGATACGCCTGCTGCTCAAGCATCCCAAGGAAATCGCGGGGTTCGATGCGGCGCGGCGGCAGTCGTCCTGCGCCCCGGTCACAAATAAGAAATAGGGGTTGCGCCCCCGCGCGCTCCCCCTTAAAGGCGCGTCTCCACGCACCCGTAGCTCAGCTGGATAGAGCACCAGACTACGAATCTGGGGGTCGGACGTTCGAATCGTTCCGGGTGCGCCATTTCCCTCAACGCCCCGTTATCAGGCCGGTTTTCGGCCCCGGACGGATCGCGCGCGCTCGGTGACGGGGTCGCGTCGGGGCTGCCGATGTTGGCCACGAGGCCCGATGCAAGTGGATGAATACCCCGGGCAATACGTCCGAAACGTCTCGCGGTTGTGATCGCGGGGCCTGATATACCCCCCAGGCAGACGTCCGTGGTCGCTCCCGTGATCGCGCCCATCATAGCGCGATTCGCGCTTTGCTGACAGGGGTGTCATTGTGCCGCGCGACATTTTTGTTAACGTTTATTTGCGGTCACGATCCGCGCCGCGCCATCGATCAGGATCGATGTTTCGCCGGGCTGGTCGGCGAAGGCCGAAATGCACCCGGTTCCAAGGGCGGCCTCCGCGCGCGCGACCAGTTGCGGCGACGCATCGACACCGAGCATCTCCCCGTCGGCGCCCGTCCACGCGGCAAGGGCAAAGCTGGTCGTGCCCGCGCCGCGGCCGATGTCGAGGATATGCTCGCCCGTGCGGATGTCGTCGGCGGCGGTCGCGGCATCGCCGACCGCTTGCAGCATGGGTCGAGCCGTTGCTGATGCAGCACCCAATTGTCGCCGCTGGCGCCGATCCATCGGTGCGAGGGGGGGTGGTGGGACGGTCGCCATAGGCATTGCTCCTTATTGCGAAACAATCGCAACTAAGCGAAATCGAAGCGCTCGGCAAGGCCGCGCATAGCTATGCCCTGTTGCAAGCCGCGGGGCCATGCGACAATCTTGGTGTCGAACAATGCGCGGCGGCGTCGAGGGAGAGATATGAGCGAGCCTATCGTCACGGTCGATATCGGCGGCACCCATGCGCGGTTCGCGATCGCCGAGGTTGCGGGCGGGCGCGTGCTGTCGCTCGGCGAGGCGGTGACGCTGCACACCAAGGATCATGCGAGCTTCCAGACCGCCTGGGAGGATTTTGCGGAGCAGCAGGGCGGCAGCCTGCCGCGCGGTGTCGCGATCGCGATCGCCGGGCCGACGCGCGGTGAGATCATCCGCTTCACCAACAATCCCTGGATCATCCGCCCGGCGCTGGTCGGCGAGAAGCTCGGCGTCGATCGCTGGGTGCTGGTCAATGATTTCGAGGCGGTGGGGCATGCGGTGGCGCAGGCCGACGCCAGCTATTTCGAGACCTTGTGCGGTCCCGACATCGCGTTGCCCGAAACCGGCACGATCAGCGTCATCGGCCCCGGCACCGGTTTGGGCGTCGCGCATATCTGGCGCGATGGGTGCGACTATCGCGTCCAGGCGACCGAGGGCGGGCATATCGACTTCGCGCCGCACGACAGCATCGAGGATGCGATCCTCGCGCGCCTGCGCAAGCGACATCGCCGCGTGTCGATCGAGCGCATCGTGTCGGGGCCGGGAATCGTCGACATTTATGAAACGCTCGCCGCGATGGAGGGGCGCGCGGTGACCCCGCTCGACGATCGCACGATCTGGACCAACGGCACCAGCGGGGCCGACAGCCTCGCCGCTGCGGCGATCGACCGTTTCTGCCTCTCGCTCGGCGGCGTCGCGGGCGATCTGGCGCTGGCGCAGGGGGCGAGCGGCGTGGTCATCGCGGGGGGCCTTGGCCTTCGGATCAAGGACAGCTTGGTCAGATCGGGCTTTCCTGAGCGTTTCGTCGAAAAGGGGAGGTTCGAGGCGTTCATGGCGGACTTGCCGGTCAAGCTGATCACCCATCCGCAGCCCGGCCTGTTCGGCGCCGCGGCGGCGTTCGCGCGCCAATATGTCTGACGCACCGCAACATCCTCTTTCGCGCCGCCGCTTCGCTCGATAGAGCAGGGCAAACCGCAACGGGGATTAAACACACATGCCTTCAGGACTTTTCGCGCTGCTCGACGATGTGGCGACCATCGCCAAGGTGGCCGCGGCAAGCATCGACGATGTCGGTGCGGCGGCGTCGAAGGCGGGGGTGAAGGCGGCCGGCGTCGTGGTCGACGATACCGCCGTGACCCCGCGCTACCTGACCGGCTTTACTCCTGATCGCGAACTGCCGATCATCTGGCGCATCACCAAGGGGTCGATCTTCAACAAGATCGTGCTGATCCTGCCCGTGCTGCTGCTGCTCTCTGCGCTCGCGCAATGGGCGATCACGCCGTTGCTCATGGTCGGCGGCGCCTATCTTTGTTTCGAGGGTGCCGAGAAGGTGCTGCACTCGCTGCAGAAGGACAAGACCAGCCTCGAGGAAGACGTCGCCGTCGTCGCCGACAAGGACCATGAAGGGGCGATGGTGAAGGGCGCGATCCGCACCGACTTCATCCTGTCGGCGGAAATCATGGTGATCGCGCTCAACGAAGTGCTCGACGAGCCGCTCGGCATGCGCGCCGCGACGCTCGCCGTCGTCGCGCTGGCGATCACCGTCGCGGTCTATGGCGTCGTGGGTCTGATCGTGAAGATGGACGACATCGGGCTCGCGATGAGCAAGGGCAAGGCCGCCGCAGGCCGCGCGATCGGGCGCGGGCTGGTGGCGTTGATGCCCAAATTGCTTGCCGCGCTGGCCTTCATCGGCACGGCGGCGATGCTGTGGGTCGGCGGGCAGATCGTGCTGCACGGCCTCGACGAATATGAAATCGGCGGGCTCGGCTATGGCCTCCAAAAATTCGGGCATGCTGTGACGGGCGGCCTGCCGGGCGCGGGAGTCTGGGAATGGCTGATCAACGCGGGCGGCGCGGGCATCTTCGGGCTGCTGCTCGGGGGGGTGATCGTCGGGGCGCTGCACCTGCTGCCGGGCAAGAAGGCGGCGCACTGAGGCGAGCAAGAGGAGGCCGACATGCAGGGCGAGAATGATCCGCTGGCGGCCTTTTGGATGCCCTTCACCGCGAATAAGGCTTACAAATCCAACCCGCGCCAGCTCGTGTCGGCAAGCGGCATGTATTATCGCAGCGCTGACGGGCGCGAGATCCTCGACGGGACCGCGGGGCTGTGGTGCTGCAACGCGGGGCACTGCCGACCCGCGATCGCCGAGGCGATCGCCGAGGCCGCGCGCACGCTCGATTTTGCGCCGACCTTCCAGCTCGGCCACCCGCTGGTTTTCGAGCTCGCGAGCCGCGTCGCGGCGTTCATGCCCGACGGACTCGACCGGATATTCTTTACCAACAGCGGCAGCGAATCGGTTGATAGTGCGCTGAAAATCGCGCTCGCGGTGCAACGCGCGCGCGGGCAGGGGAGCCGGACGCGGCTGATCGGGCGCGAGCGCGGCTATCATGGCACCGGCTTCGGCGGGATCAGCGTCGGCGGCATCGGCAACAACCGCCGCGCCTTCGGCCCAGGGCTGCCCGGCGTCGATCATATCCGCCACACGCACGGCCTGCCCGGCAACGCCTTCGCGCACGGCTTCCCGCCGCACGGAGCCGAACTCGCCGACGATCTCCAGCGCCTCGTCGATCTCCACGGCGCCGAAACGATCGCGGCGGTGATCGTCGAACCGATGGCGGGATCGACCGGGGTACTGATCCCGCCGACCGGCTATCTCCAGCGGCTGCGCGAGATTTGCGACCGCCACGGCATATTGCTGATCTTCGACGAGGTGATCACCGCCTTCGGCCGCGTCGGAGCCGCCACCGCCGCCGAGGCATGGGGCGTCACCCCCGACATCATTACGCTCGCCAAGGGCCTCACCAACGCCGCCGTGCCGATGGGCGCGGTGGCGGTGAAGCGCGAATTGCACGACGCGGTGGTCGACAGCGTGCCGTCGGGCATCGAACTGTTCCACGGCTATACCTATTCGGGCCACCCGCTCGCCAGCGCCGCGGGACTCGCGACGCTCGACCTCTACGAACGCGAAGGCCTGTTCGACCGCGCCGCCGATCTCGCCGCCTATTGGGACGACGCCGCGCACAGCCTGAAGGGGCACCGCCATATCGTCGATATCCGCACCATCGGCCTCGTGGCAGGGATCGAACTCGAACCGCGCCCCGGCCACCCCACGGTGCGGGCGACCGAGCTGTTCCACGCCTGTTTCGACAACGGCCTGCTCGTCCGCGCGACCGGCGACATCATCGCGCTGTCGCCGCCGCTGATCGTCGAGAAGGCGCAGATCGACGCGATGTTCGGCAAAATCGCCGATCTGGTCGAGGTGATCGCCTGACCTAGCCGGCCAGCGGAAAGGTGACCGACACGCGCGTGCCCTTGCCGACCTCGCTCTCGATATCGAGCTGCCCCTGGTGGCGCTCGCTGATATGCTTGACGATCGCGAGGCCGAGGCCGGTGCCGCCGACCGAGCGGCTGCGCGCCTCATCGACGCGATAGAAACGCTCGGTCAGACGCGGGAGATGGTCGGGCGCGATGCCTTCGCCCTCGTCGCGCACCGCCAGCCGGGCGCGCCGGCCATCGCGGTGCAGTTCGACGGTCACCGGCGTGTCGGGACGGCCATATTTCATCGCGTTGAAAATGATATTATGCGCCAGCTGCCCCAGCTGCGCTTCGTCGCCGAGCATCGGCATCGGGCTGTCGTCGAAGGCGACGACGATATCCCTGGCGCGCGGATTTTCGCTGTCCTTGAGCTGCGCGATGGTCGCGCGCGCGATCGCGGCCAGATCGACCGATGCAGTCGGGCGGCGGAAACGGTCGGCCTCGACGCGCGAGATCGAGAGCAGGTCGATGACGAGTTGCTGCATCCGCCGCGCCTCGCGGTCGATGATCGACAGGAAACGGTGGCGCGTCGCGCTGTCGGCTTCGCCGTTCATGTCCTGCAGCGTTTCGACATAGCCGAGGATGGCGGCAAGCGGCGTGCGCAGTTCGTGGCTGGCGTTGGCGACGAAGTCCGACCGCATCCGGTCGGCAGCGTCGATCGCCGACCGGTCGGAGAGGAAGAGGATCTTCTGGCCTCCCGACAGTGCGGCGATGCGCATCGTCCAGCGCTGGCCGGGGCGCGGGAAGTCGACCAGGTTGAGCGGCTCGAGCGTCGCGGGCGCATCTATCCCCGCCAGCCATTCGGTCGCGGCGGGGTGGCGGATCGCGGTGCGCACGTCGGCGCCGACGATATGGCGGCCGAGCAGGCGGACGGCGGCGTCGTTGGCGAGGGTGACGATATTCCCGTCGCAGCCGAGCAGCGGCTCCTTTTCCTGATCGGCCCAGAGTGCGAAATCGGGATGGCGGAGCAACGAGACCGGCGGCACGGGCGCGGGCGGGGCCGCGTCGGCGCGGTGGTCGGCGGGGGCAGCACCCGGCAGCGCCGAATAGACGAGCGCGGCGGCGGCGGTTCCCGCCGCGGCCAGCAGGACGATGGTCAGTGCATCGCCGTCGGCCAGCGCGGCAAAGATCGTAGCGACGGCGACCAGCGTCAGCGCGACGACAAGGCTGGAGAGGCGGTCGAACATCGGGGCCTCGCCTCGCACGAAGCGCGCGGGCGGGCAAGGGCGTTCGCGGCAATTAACGCTTTGCCGGCGAATGTCCCGAAACGGGAAGCGCCGGGCACGGCGCGGTCTTTTGCTTTTCCCAGCGCCTCCCTTGGTTTATGCGCCGATCATGGACGAACAGGATCAGCCGAGCGGCGCGGGGGCGCCCCCATCCGACGAAGCGATCGAGGCGGTGCCTTCGCGCCGGCGGATGCTCGCGCTCGGCGCGGTCGGCGTGTCGGCGGCGCTGACCATCCGCCCCGCCTTTGCCCAGACCGCCGTGTCGGTGATGAACTGCCAGATTCCCGTGCCGGACATATCGGGCGCGGGCAAATATATCGACGCGCGGGGCAATCTGGTCGCCGCGGGCACCAAGGACGCCTTTCCGGGCGCGCCGCGGCCGTTCACCGGCGAGGAAGTGAAGCGCGCTTTCCGTGGTCAGACGCTGCCCGGTACGACCTATAATCAGTCCCAAGCCTACCTCCAATATATCCGGCGCTTGCAGGCGGGGCAGAGCGGCTTTACCTGTTTCGCATCGATCACGATGCAGCGCTGATCATCGCCCCTTCGTCGGCGGTGGCGGCCTTTTCCCCGCATCGCCAGACAAAGGACAATCCCTTGAAACTAGCCTCGCTGAAGCAGGGTCGCGATGGGCGGCTCGTCGTCGTGTCGGACGATCTCGCCTGGTACGCCGATGCCGGCCAGATCGTGCCGACGATGCAGGCGGCGCTCGACAATTGGGCCTATGCCGCGCCGCGCCTCGCCGCGCTGGCCGAAGACCTGAACCATGATGCGATCCCCAAGGATCGGTTCCACGAGCGCGATTCGGCCTCGCCGCTGCCGCGCGCCTATCAATGGGCCGACGGCAGCGCCTATGTGAACCATGTCGCGCTGGTGCGGCAGGCGCGCGGCGCCGAGATGCCCGACAGTTTCTGGCACGATCCCTTGATGTACCAAGGCGGCAGCGACGCCTTCCTCGGTCCGCGCGACCCGATCCCGCTCGGCGATCCGGCCTGGGGTTGCGACATGGAGGCCGAGGTGGTGGTCGTCACCGGCGACGTTCCGGCGGGCACCGATGCCGAGACCGCGCGCGGCCTGATCCTGCTCGTCGGGCTGACCAACGATGTGTCGCTGCGCGGGCTGATCCCAAGCGAGCTGGCCAAGGGTTTCGGCTTTTTCCAGTCGAAGCCGTCGAGCGCGATGTCGCCGGTTTTCGTCACCCCCGACGCGCTCGGCGACCGCTGGCGGGACGGCAAGTTGCACGGGACGTTGAGCGTCGATCTGAACGGTCAGCCGCTCGGCCGCGCCGATGCGGGTGTCGATATGACCTTCGATTTCGGCGCGCTGATCGCCCATGCGGCGAAGACGCGCGACCTGGGAGCGGGAACGATCATCGGGTCGGGCACGGTGTCGAACCGCGATGCCGGCGGCGGGCCGGGCAAGCCGATCGCCGAGGGCGGTCTCGGCTACAGCTGCCTTGCCGAAGTGCGCACGGTCGAGACCATATTGGCGGGCGAGGCGAAGACACCCTTCATGCGCAAGGGCGATACGGTACGCATCTGGATGGACGACGACCGCCACCACAGCATCTTCGGGGCGATCGAACAGCAGGTCGGTTGAACAAAAGGGGGCGGGATTGTTGCCGCCCCCTTTGACTTTGCTCGCAGCTGGCTTAGCCGCCGCCGCCGCCGCCCATGGCTCCGCCTGACATCGCATCGCTCAGCGAACAGGCGGCCGGGCCCAAAATCACGATGAACAGGCACGGCAGGATGAACAGGATCAGCGGCACGGTCATGATCGCGGGCAGGCGCGCGGCCTTTTCCTCGGCGCGCATCATGCGCTCGTTGCGGAATTCGGCCGACAGGACGCGCAGCGCGCTGGCGAGCGGCGTACCATATTTCTCGGTCTGGATCATCGTCGTGACGACGCCCTTCACCGATTCGAGATTGACGCGATAGGACAGATTCTCGAAAGCTTGGCGCCGCTCGGTCAAAAAGCCAAGCTCGATCGAGGTCAGTGCGAATTCCTCGCCGAGCTCGGGATAGGCGCGCCCCAGTTCCTTGGCGACGCGGCTGAAAGCCGAATCGACGGTCAGGCCGGCTTCGGCGCAAATCACAAGAAGATCGAGCGCGTCGGGCAGGCCCTTGCGAATTGCGTCGGTCCGCTTCGTCCTCTTGTTCTGCACGAACAGGTCGGGCGCCTTGTAACCCAGGATCAGCGCCGCCATCGTCGCACCCGAACGCTTGAACGGCGTCAGGTCGGGCCACATGTCGAGGCCATAGATCAGGAAGGCGGCGAGGCCGCCGAGCACGATCGGCAGAATCAGGCGGCCGAAAATAACCGCGACCGCCAGGTCCTTCGACCGGATACCGGCCTGCGCCAGCTTTTGCTGGACGTCCTTGATCTGGTCTTCCTGCAGCACCTGTAGCTTGCCCAGGAACGTCCGCATCTTGTCGGCGGTCTGGTTCTTGCGGACCAGCTTGGCGCGGCGCTTCGCGGTCGAGGCGGTGATGCCGGCTTTCAGCTGTTCGCGGCGGTCGTTCAGCGCCTTGACGCGCTTTGCCATCGGATCGCGAACGGTCAGCGCGCCATAGATGGCGACGAGCACCGCGCCGACGCCGAGCGCGGCGAGCGTGGTGGCGACCCAGATGACGTCGACGCCCATGATCGTCGGGCCGCTGGACGCCGCGGTGAAGGATGCAAGGAGCAGGTTGCTGTTCATGTGGTCCCGCCCCTCAAATTTCGAAGCTGATCATGCGCGACATGATGAAGACGCCGATGCTCATCCAACCAAGCCCGCCCAGACCGGTGATGATCAGCCGCTCCTCGAAGAAGAAGCCCGCCAGATATTCGGGGTTCATCGAATAGACGATGCCGAAGACGAAGAAGGGCAGCGCGCCGACGATATAGGCCGACGCCTTGGCTTCCGACGACATGGCGCGGATCTTCAACTTCATCTGGGCGCGCTTGCGTAGCACGTCGGACAAGTTGCCCAGCGTTTCCGCGAGGTTGCCGCCCGTCTCACGCTGGATAGCGATGGTGATGCAAAAGAACTGGAATTCCGGCGTGCCCAGCATCTCGGCCGATTCCTGCAGCGCCGCTTCCATCGTGTTGCCGATGCGGATGCGCTCGATCACGCCCTTGAATTCCTCGCCGACCGGGCCGGGCAGTTCCTGGCTGACGACCTGGAAGGTTTCGGTGACGGGCAGGCCCGACTTGAGGCCGCGGACGAGCAGGTCGATCGCGTCGGGAAAGCGGGCATTGAATTTGGTGACGCGCTGTTTGATCAGGCGACCGACGATCATATAGGGCAGGCCGAGTGCGGCGACGAGGCCGACGAGGCCCGCGAGCAGGAACGGGCTGCGGATGAGAAGCAGCACGCCGGTCACCCCGACGAACGTCGCCATCGATGCCATCATATATTGGCTGACGGTCCAGGCCTTGCCGGTGCGGCGCAGCCGCTTTTCCATTTCCTCGCGGCGCGGCATCAGACTCGACAGGGTCGACCCGCCCTTTCCGCTAGAGGCCTGGATCGTCTTGCGCATCTGCGCCGCGACGACCGCCTCGGTCGAGGCGGCGTGCCGGTCCTTGACCATTGCCAGCCGCCGCGTCTTCGATTTGCCGATCGACGGTCCGCCGAGCAGGATTACGAGCACGGTGAAGGCCAGGAAGGCGGTCCCGATGATGAGGATGACTGACAGGTCCATGGTCGGCTTTCGTCCGCTTCTCTCGCTATGGGTATCGCAGTCGGCTCAGCCGGCCGCGGCTCCCCTTACTTGGCGCCCTTTTTCGCCATCATGCCGCCGATGCCGCCCAGCTTGCCGAGCAAGGAGGCGCCCGACTTGGCTTTCGCGGCCGGGGCCGGGCTTTCCTCCTCGGTGTCGGCACCGTCGAGGATCGCGCGCATCAGGCCGTTCCAGACCGCGCTGGCCTTGGTGCCCTTGCAAATCTCGGCGTAGGATTTGCCGAGCTTCGCCGACTGGCTGACCAGCTTGGGATCGAAGGGGATGACGACGTCGATCTGGCGTTCGATCGACGATTCGAACTCCTTGCGCGACAATTCGCCGATCGCGTTCTGGAACTTGTTGGCGACCAGGATCACCCGGGCACCCGGCACATTCTGCTTGAACCACGACAGGATACGGATCGTGTCGCGCGCCGAGGCGAGCGTCACGTCGCTGATCAGCAGGATCGTTCCGGCTTCCGACACCAGGTGCGGGAAGGGGATCAGAACATGGCGCGGGATGTCGACGATCGTCATCTCGAAGGCCCCCCGCAGCTCTTCCTCGAGCTGGAAGAAGGCCGATCCGTCGGTCATCACCGGCTGGTGGATCGGCGCCTCGGCCGACAGCAGGCTCAGCTTGTCCGACGCCCGCACCATCGCGCGTTCGATGAACAGGCCGTCGATGCGGCTGGGGTTGTCGATCGCGTCGATCAGGCCGCGGCCGGGTTCGAGGTCGAGCGTCAGCGCGCCGGTCCCGAAATGCACGTCGAGGTCGAGCAGCGCGGTCTGGCGACCCGCCTGTTCGCTCATCGCCCAGGCGAGCGAGGTCGACACCAGCGAGGCGCCCACGCCGCCGCGTACGCCGACCACCGCCATCATGTGGTGCGGTTTGTCGTCGACCATGTCGGCATGTTTCGGCGCCGACAACATCGCCTGTGCCATGGTCAGCGATTCGCGGACCTGGTCGAGCGACAGCGGCTTGAGTAGATAGTCCTGGATCCCGCTCGAGAGCAGGTCGCGGTACAGGCGGACGTCGTTGACCTGGCCGGCGGCGATCACCACCGTCCCGGGTTCGCAGACTTCGGCCAGCGCGTTGATGTCGTTGATCGGATCGCCCGATTCGGACATATCGACGAACAGGATGTTCGGGCTCGCCGAGACCGACAGCGACTGGACAGCGTTGCGCAACCCGCCCTTGTTGCACTTCTCGATCGGCCAGCCCATGTCGTTGGCGGCGGCGCGGATCAGCTCCAGCGTATCGTCGTCGCACACAAAGGCGTTGAAGGGTTCACGCAGCCCGGCTGCTTTGAATGGCGCGTTCATTACTGGCTTGCCCCTTTCTTCGTCGTGGTCGATACGCCGTTCAATTCGCCCGCGCCCGTCTGCGGTTTCTCGCGATAGGTGTTGATCGGACGCGTCGCTGCAGTGGGATCGTTGCCCTTCGCCGACGCGCCCTTGATCAGGTCGTTGGGGTCGGCAACCATCGCGGCGAGGTTGCTGTTCGTTGCGCAGCCGTAATTGGACGAGGTCGCATTGGCGAGGTTGATCGACGATTTGGTGCGCCAGTCGGGACACCCCGGGACATACGCCGAAGCGCGCGTCACGACCAGCCGGACGCTGCCCTGCGGCACGGCGCCCGTGGTGACCGGAACCGCATCACTCATCAGCAGCCCCTGGCGTTCGACTATCGAGCGGATCGCCGCATGCGCGCTGCCCGTTGTATAGGGCGACGGATCCTCGACCGCGATGCGGTCGCCATAGCGCACACCCATTGCGTCCAGCCAGCCCTGTAGGCGGCCCTGTTCGCTGGGTGGCAACTCGCCGCCGACGGTGGCGACGTCGAATTGATAGATCGAGTTGCGTACCAGCGGCTGATGCACCGATTCGAGGCTTGTGTTGGTGTGGGCGCTGCCGGTACATCCAGCGACCGTCGTCGCCAGCGCCAGGACGGTCCAAGTTGCGATCTTCTTCATACCCTTGCTCCTGAAAACCAGCGCGTCACTTGATGCTGAAACCCGGCGAAACGTCTGACCCGCCACGCAGGCGATCGGCATCGCTCGGCGAGGTGTCGAGCCGCGGCTTGGGACGATCGCCGCCGGTCACGCCGTTGGTGGTCTGACCGAGCAGCAGCCGCGAGATGTCATTGGCGTCCTGATAGCCATCGGTCGGCATCTTGATCTCGTTCGCCGACACCGGCTGGACCAGATAGGGCGTCACGACGATCACCAGTTCGGTTTCGCCGCGGCGGAAGCTGTCGGACTTGAAAAGCATGCCGAGCAGCGGCACGTCGCCGAGGCCGGGCATCTTGTCGATCGCGCCGATCGAGCGGTTATTGAGCAGGCCAGCGATCATGAAACTTTCGCCCGAACCCAGCTCGACCGTCGTTTCGGCGCGGCGGATCGTCAACGCGGGGATCTGGAATCCTCCCATCACGATCGCGCCTTCGGTCGACAGTTCGGACACTTCGGGTCGCACGCGCAGGCTGATGCGGCCGTTCGACAACACCGTCGGCGTATAGGCCAAACTGACACCATAACGGCGATATTCGATCGTCGTACCCGCGAAGTTTCCGGGGATCGGAATCGGGAATTCGCCGCCGGCGAGGAAGTCGGCGGTTTCACCCGAGATCGCGGTCAGATTGGGCTGCGCGAGCGTTGCGACCAGGCCCGAACGCTCGCCCATGTCGAGCGAGGCCATCAGGTCGAGCCCGAACAGCCGACCCGCGCCGGCGAGGCTGCGCGTACCCGACGGCGTTGTAAAGTTATACGAAGTCGTGCCGTTGCTGGTCGTAATCGTACCGGCTGTGCGGCCACCGAACACGCCGCCCAGGAAACCGTTGCCCAACGGGCCGTCGGTGTCGCGGGTCAGAAGATTGCCGCTGATTTCCTTGATCAGCGAACGGTTCACCTCAGCGATCCGAACCTGCAAATTGACCTGTAGCGGGGTGGCGGTGCGGAGACGCGACAGCACCTTGGTTTCCTCGCCGACGAAGGCCTGCACCAGCCGTTCGGCCTCGGCGGCATCGTCGGGCGACTGGACCGTCCCGGTGAGCAGCACGAAGCCGTTCATCGTGTTGGCGTTGATCGCCGCGTCGGGCATCGCCAGCGAGAGCATCTGGTCGATGGTCTCGATATTGTTGCCGACGCGGGCGACGGTCGAATAGACGATCCGGCCGCTGGCATCGGTCGCGTAGATGCTCGTCTCGCCCGGTTTCTTGCCGAAGATATAGAGCTGGCGGCTCGACCGGACCTGGACGTCGGCGACTTCGTCGTTGGCGACAAAGACGTCGGTCATCGCGGCGGGCAGGCTGACCAGACGGCCGCGACCGACCGACAGGTCAACGCTGCTGCTGGCGTTCTGCACCGCCTGGGCCAGCGCCTGGTGGGCGGGAGCCGCGACCAGCGTTGCTGCGACCAGGCCGATGGCTAGGGTGCGGGCGAGCGCCACCGCCTTGAAATTGGCTTTGCTGTTCATGTTACTTACCCCCAACCGGCACTTCGGTGGTCTTTTCGCCGCGCGTCACGCGGACGACCGGACCACGCGGCGCTGCCGGAGCGCCTCCGTAGCTGGCGGGCTGGCCGCCACCGTAATTGTTCGTCGGCTGCGGGCGCGGTGCCGAGACCCGACCGCTGACCGGGATCCAGAAACGCGACACGTCGCCGCCGGTAGTCGCCGATCCGCGGCCCGAGGTCGGGCGAGCGGCGGCTTCGGCCATCATCTTCTTTTCGGCAGCGGTGCCGCCTTTGGTCGGCACGCTGACGTCGCCCGAAGCGATCGCGGCGTCGAGTTCGCCGGCGCTTTCGGCCAGCGGGCGCAGTGCGAGCGAGAGGCGGCCCATATTCTGCGCGACAGCAATCTTTTCGGCGATTTCCGGCGTCGCTTCGAGCGTCACCGAGCCGAAGGTGCGAACCGGGGTCTTGCCCGTTTCATCCTCGGCGTCGTAGCGCTGGTCGGTGGCGAGCACGCGGACGTTGTTGACGATCGTCTCGGCGGTGAACAACTGCTCGTCGGGATAGGCGCTGCCCTCCTTGATCTTGATTTCCTGCGCGAGGACCACGTCGACGCGGTCGCCCGGGAAGACAAAGCCGGCGACGCCCTGTTCCTGGCTGACCTTGACGGTCACGGCCCGCATACCCGGGCCGAGCGCTGCGGCGAGGAAGCCGCGATCGTCGGGATGGACGAGCGCGCCCTGCGTCAGCGGCTGGCCCGCGGTGATCGGATAGCGCACGACCGTTCCGACCAGATTGTTCACGTCGGTCTTCTCCTTCAGGAAATAGGCCTTCTCGACCAGTTCCTTCGGCCAGGGCTGAAAGCGGAAGCTGTCGGGGCCGATGATCGTCCCGACCGGCAGCTGGCGCGTTGCAACCAAGATCATCGGACCCTGAAGATCGGGTGCCGCGGCAGCGCGTGCCTGCGGTGTCGATGCGCCGCGCATCATCTGGTTGACCCCGAATGCGGCGCCGATCGCAATGACCAGCGCGCCGACGATCAGCATTATCTTTCGCGTATCCATGACGATTTTTCGCCTCCTAACACTCGCCAGACGCGGCGGTGTTTGCCCTCAACTCGACCCGATAGCCTGAAATTGGTTAAGATATTGTTGGTGAAGCGCCCAGAGGCCCGCAGCCGCGATGGCGACCCCATAGGGCACCTCCGGCTTAGCCACCGGACGCCTAATGATCTGGTGCACCAGCATCGCCGCCGACACTGCGGCGCCGGCCAGCGCCATCACCATCAGCGCCTGTGTCGCGATCGACGTCGGCACCCACAAAAACACCGCAAAGACATTCTTCACGTCACCACCGCCCATTGCGTTCAGCATGTAGAGCAGCAGGAAAAAGCCGAAGGTCGCGAGCGCGACCCCCGTCACCACCGCGACATCGGGCCACAGCGACCAGCCGGCGGCATACCAGAAGGGAATGGCGGCCGTGGCGATCAGCCCGTTGAGCCCGTTCGAGATCTCGCGCCAGCGCAAGTCGCTGATCGCCGAGCAGATCATCAGGATCGCCGCGAGCGTCATCAGGACAAGCTGGAAGATTGGGCCGATCATGAAACCGTCCCTAGAGATCATGACTTACCAAATGGTAACCATGTTGGGGCGCGGCTTGCTTGCTTTCCGCCCATCAGCCGATATGCGACGGCAATGGCCGCACCCCTCCCGTCCGAAACCGATATACTCATCGTGGGCGCCGGCATTGCGGGCGCGTCGCTCGCCGCATCGATCGCGCCGTTTCGCCGGGTACTGATGATCGAGGCCGAGGATGGGCCCGGCTATCATGCGACCGGCCGCTCGGCCGCCTTCTGGCAGGAAAGCTATGGCGGCACTGGGGTACAACCGCTGACCGCCGCCTCGTTCGACACGCTGGCGAAGCCCGATCCCGCCTTTTCTGACCGCGCATTCCTGTCCCCGCGCACGGCGGTGATGCTCGGGCGCCGAAACGAAGCGGCAGCGATCGACGGTTTCGTCGCCGAATTTACCGCTCAAGGCGTCGAGGTGGCGCGCCTGTCGCCGGGCGCGCTCGCCGATCAAATCCCCGGCCTCGACCCCGCCTGGAGCGAAGCGGCGTTCGAGCCCTCGTGCCGCGATATCGACGTCGCGGCGCTGCATGCCGCCTATCTGCGCGCGGCGAAACGCGGCGGCGCTTCCCTGGCGGTGCGCACACCGCTGCTTTCGGCGCGCCGCGGCGGCGGCGGCTGGATGGTGGAAACGGGGCAGGGGGCAATCCGCGCCGCGGTGATCATCAACGCCGCCGGCGCCTGGGCCGACCGGATCGCGCTCGCCTGCGGCTCGGCGCCAGTCGGTATCCAGCCCTATCGCCGGACGCTGGTGCAGGTCCGGCTCGGCGTCCCGACGCCCGCCGCGCTGCCGCTGATCGGCCACATCGGCGGTGATTTCTATTTCAAGGGCGAGGGTGAGGGGCGCATCTGGCTGAGCCCGCACGACGAAGCCCCCAGCGATCCCTGCGACGCCGCGCCCGAGGAGATCGACGTCGCGATGGCGATCGACCGGCTGCAATCGGTGGTCGACTGGTCCATCGCAGCGGTGGAGCGCAAATGGGCGGGGCTGCGCAGCTTCACGCCCGACCGGCTGCCGGTTTTTGGCTTCGACCCTGCGATCCCCGATTTTTTCTGGTGCGCCGGGCAGGGCGGTTTCGGTATCCAGACCGCGCCCGCGATCGCGGCCTTGGCGGCGGCACAGCTTGGCGGGCCCGTGCCGGACGGCGCCATCGGAGCGATAGATCCGCTCGCCTATGCGCCATCGCGCTTTGCCTGACGCCAGCCATCGTCCAGCTTGCGCCGAACGCTGGCGGGTCTAACATGGGTTAGCCGCACGGACCGGTGGCTCAATGTTTGGAGGATATCCATGGCGCATTATTTCGAGATCAAGCAGAACAAGGCCGGCGAATATGTCGCCTATTTCAAATACAACAGCGAAACGATGTTCTGGACCGAGGGTTATTCGAGCAAGGCGTCCGCAGTGAACGCCATCGAATCGATCAAGAAAAATGGTCCAGGCGCCGAGACCAAAGAAGCCGAATAAGCGAACCCGCGCGGGCGTTCAGCGCGCCCGCGCCTTTCGCATGACTTCCAGCGCGGCATCGCTGGCCAGCTTGTCGGCCATTTCATTGTCGGGATGGCCGGCATGGCCCTTGACCCACAGCCACTCGATGTCGTGGCGCGCCGCCTCGGCGACCAGCCGCTGCCACAGGTCGGCGTTGGCGACCGGCTTCTTTGCGGCGGTTTTCCAGCCATTCTTCTGCCAGCCGAACACCCATTTGGTGATCCCGTCGCGGACATAGACGCTGTCGGTCGACAGTGCGACCTTGCAGCGCCGCTTGAGCGCCGCCAGCGCCTCGATCGCCGCCATCATCTCCATGCGATTGTTCGTCGTGTCGGGCTCGCCGCCGGACAAGCTTTTCACGACATCGCCCCACCGCAGCACCGCGCCCCAGCCGCCCGGGCCGGGGTTGCCTTTGCACGCGCCGTCGGTCGCGACGATCACCGTCTTGCCCGGTTTGTCCGTCATGCGGCGGCGAACAGGCTGGCGGCGTCAGAGCCCTGATAGCGGCGAAGCCTCTCAAGGAAGGGCGAGGGATCCTTGCGCGTCACGAGCGCGTCGGCGGGCGTATGAACCCAGTCATGCGCGCGCGTCAGCAGGAAGCGCAGCGAGGCGCCGCGTGCCAGCAGCGGCAAGGCCGCCTGTTCGGCGTCGGTCAGCGCAATTTCGCTGGCATAACCCGCCATCAGCGCCCTGGCGCGCGCTGCATCGCAGCGGCTGCCGTCGGCGGAAAAAGTCCAGCTTGCATGGGTGACCGCGACGTCATAGGCGCGAAAATCGGTCGCGGCGAAATAAAAGTCGATCAGGCCGGTCACCGTGTCGCCGAGCATCAAGACATTGTCGGGAAACAGGTCGGCGTGGATGACATGCGCCGGCAGGTCGGTCGGCCAATGCGCATCGAGATAGTCGAGTTCGGCGGCGACGATCGCGGCAAGCCCCGGCCGCACGGCATCGAGATCGCCAGTCGCCTCCGCAACCCCACGCCAATGCGCATGGCCCATGCTGTTCTCGCGCCCGTTGGTATAATGTGCGAGCGCGCCGTGCATCGCTCCGAGCGCAGCGCCAGCCGACTGGCACTGCGCCGCCGTCGGCTTGGTCAGCGAAATGCCGGGCAGGAACTGGATAATGCATGCGGCCCGGTCCGAAATCTGCTGGACCGCCACGCCGTGCCGGTCGCGGATCATCGGCGGCACCGCGCAGCCGCTCGCCGCCAGATGCGCCAGCAGATCGACGAAGAAGGGCAGGTCATCGACCTTCACCCGCTTTTCATAAAGCGTCAGGATGAAGCGTCCCGACGTGGTTTCGAGCAGAAAATTGCTGTTTTCGACGCCCTCGGCAATGCCTTTGCACGACCGCACAGTGCCGATATCGTAGCGGGCGACCAGCGCGGCGAGATCGTCGGGATCAACCCCGGTATAGACCGCCATCAGGCTGCCGCCGGATCGAGCCCGCGCGGCAGCTTAAAGACCATATTCTCCTCGGCGGTCACCACGACATCCTCGGTGATCGGGCGATGCGCCGCGACGGCATCGATGACTTCGCGCACCAGAGCCTCGGGCGCGCTGGCGCCGGCAGTGATGCCCAGCGTGCCGATATCGGTCAGCCACGCGGGATCGACGTCGGTACCGCGCTGAACCAGATGCGCGGGCACGCCCATGCGCTCGGCGACTTCGACGAGGCGCAGGCTGTTCGAGCTGTTCGGCGCGCCGATGACGATCATCCGGTCGCAGCGGCCGGCGATCGCCTTCACCGCTTCCTGGCGGTTCGATGTCGCGTAGCAGATATCCTCACCGCGCGGGCCACTGATCGCCGGGAAACGATGCTGGAGCGCCGCGATGATGTCGCGCGTATCGTCCACCGACAGCGTCGTCTGCGTCAGGAATGACAATTTGTCGGGGTCCGGCGGGCAGAGTGAGGCGACGTCGTCGACCGATTCGATCAAGGTCATCGCTCCGTGGGGCAGCTGGCCCAGCGTCCCGATCACTTCGGGATGGCCGGCGTGGCCGACAAAGACGATATGGCGGCCGTTTTCGTGGGCGCGCTCGGCCTGGCGGTGGACCTTCGACACCAGTGGGCAGGTCGCGTCGATATAATCGAGCCCGCGCGCTTCGGCCTTTGCCGGCACCGCCTTGGGCACGCCATGCGCGCTGAACACGACCGGCACGCCATCGGGCACTTGTTCGAGCGATTCGACGAAGATCGCGCCCTGGGCCTTCAGCGTATCGACGACATAGCGGTTGTGGACGATCTCGTGCCGGACATAGACGGGCGCGCCATAACGCTCCAGCGCGAGTTCGACGATGCGGATCGCGCGATCGACGCCGGCGCAGAAACCGCGCGGCGCCGCGATCAAAACCTTGAGTTCTGCGGTTTCGGGATTGCCGGTCTGGGCGATGATGGCGGGCGCGTTCATGATGCGGCGGCTCTAGCGCAGCCCGACCATATCGGTAAAGCGGCTTGTCCGTGTTGCGCGCCGTTCATCGCCCCGATAAGAAGCGGCGCGCATGGAGCAGGGATCACTCGCCCTCGTCGCTCCAGCCAAGTGGAAAGCCCTGACCATCATGATGCCCATTTCGTCCCCGCAGCGTAAGATTATGGCCGTGCTGTGCGGCACCGCCGCCATTTTTACGGTCGCGGGCTGCGCGAAAGACAATGAGATCGATGTCGCGGGCGGCGTCGGCATTACTGCGACGCGCTCGGTTTGCCCTGCCGTGGCGGTGCCGCTTCACACCGGTGACGTCACCTTGTTCGACCCGGCGACCAGCCGTGATGCGGCGGCGATCGATGTCGTCGCTACGATCACCAACCTGACTCCGCAGTGCAACGACACCGGCGAAAAAGTCTATCAGCAGGCGAGTTTCGATGTCGTCGCAACGCGCCGCGACGCCGGGCCGGCGCGCTCGGTCACCATCCCCTATTTCTCGACCGTCGTGCAGGGCGGTACCGCCGTCGTCGCCAAGCGGCTGGGCAATGTCACGATCAGCTTTGCCGACGGCCAGACCCGCGGCAGCGGTCGCGGCCAGGCATCGGCCTATGTCGATCGTGCGGCGGCGACGCTGCCCGCCGACATCACCGAGCGGATCAACCGCAAGCGCAAGGCGGGCGATCAGGATGCGGCGATCGACCCGCTCAGCATCCCCGAAGTGCGCACCGCCGTGCAGCGCGCGAGCTTCGAATTGCTCGTCGGCTTTCAGCTGACGCAGGATCAGCTCGAATATAACGTCCGACGATAGGCTTTGCGGCGGCGTACACCGCGCCGTTCGCTTCGCTTCGCCCTGCGTCGCCGCCCGGCGACGCAGGGCTTTTCGCGTTGCCCAAGCTGCTATAGGGCGCGCGCCACGACTTTGATCAAAGATAGGCCTCGCCCGTGACCCTGTTCGCCCGTTTTACCGACCATATCGGCGCCGCCCTCGACACGCTTGCTGCCAAAGGCGCGCTTCCTGCCGGTCTCGACCGCAGGTCGATCAGCGTCGAGCCGCCGCGCGATCCGTCGCACGGCGATGTCGCGACCAACGCGGCGATGGTGCTGTCGAAACCCGCGGGCCTGAACCCGCGCGTACTCGCCGACCTGCTCGTGACTGAACTCGGCGCGCTCGACGATGTGACCGCGGCGAGCGTCGCCGGTCCGGGCTTCATCAACCTGCGCCTCGTCGACGACAGTTGGCGCAGCGAACTGGCGCTGATCCATAGCGAGGCCGGCGATTACGGCCGTTCCGCGATGGGGCAGGGCCGCATCGTCAACGTCGAATATGTATCGGCCAACCCTACCGGCCCCATGCACGTCGGCCATTGCCGCGGCGCGGTCGTCGGCGATGCGCTCGCGGCGCTGCTCGAATTTGTCGGGCACGGCGTGATCCGTGAATATTATGTCAACGACGCCGGCGCGCAGGTCGACGTGCTCGCGCGCTCGGTGCATCTGCGCTACCGCGAGGCGCTGGGCGAAGACGTCGGCGCGGTACCCGACGGGCTGTACCCGGGCGACTATCTGATCCCGGTCGCCCAGAAGCTGGCGACCGAATATGGCGACCGCTTCGTCGGCGCCCCCGAAAGTGCCTGGCTCGGCCTGTTCCGCGCCGAAGCGGTCAGCGCGATGATGAACATGATCCGCGCCGACCTTTCCAAGCTTGGCATCCACCACAATCTCTTTTCGTCGGAGGCCGAACTCCAGGCCGCCGGCAAGCCCGACGTTGCCGAAAAATGGCTGCGCGACCACGACCTCGTCTATGATGGCGTACTCGAAGCCCCGAAGGGCGAGACCCCAGAGGATTGGGAGCCGGTCGAGCTGCCACTGTTCCGCTCGACCCGCTTCGGCGACGACCAGGACCGGCCCATCAAGAAATCGGATGGCAGTTGGACCTATTTCGGCGCCGACCTCGCCTATCATTTCCAGAAAGCCGAAAGCGCCGACGAACTGATCGACATCTGGGGCGCCGACCATGCGGGCACCGTCAAGCGGATCAAGGCCGCGGTCGCCGCGATGACTGAGGGCCAGAAGAAGTTCGACGTCAAGCTCGTCCAGATGGTCCGGCTGCTGAAGAACGGCGAGCCGTTCAAGATGTCGAAGCGCGCGGGCAATTTCGTCACGCTCGCCGACATCGTCGACGAGGTCGGCAAGGATGCGGTGCGCTTCACGATGCTGACGCGAAAGGCCGATGCGCAGATGGATTTCGACTTCGCCAAGGTGGTCGAGGCGTCGCGCGACAATCCGGTGTGGTATCTGCAATATGCCAATGCGCGAATCTCGCGGCTCCGGAAGAAGGCTGCGGATGCCGGCATAGTGCTGCCCGCACCGGCACCGGCGCGGCTCAACGCCCATGAACTCGGCCTGGTCAAATTGCTCGCGCAATTCCCGCGGATCGTGGAAGGGGCGGCCGCGTCGCGCGAGCCGCACCGCATCGCTTTCTACCTCGCCGACGTCGCTGCTGCTTTTCACGCCTGGTATAATCTGGGCAACGACGACCCGGCCTCGCGCATCGTTCTCGACAACGATCCCGAATTGACCGCGACTCGCCTTTATTTGGCTGACGGAATCGGGCAGGTTATCCGCAACGGGTTGCACCTTATGGGGGTGGATGCGCTCGAGGAGATGCTGTGATGGCCGACGAGAAGGATGTGGGACTGGGACTCGACGACGAAGATCGGCTGCCCTGGCTCGAGGCCGCCGACGATTATGAGGATGACGGAGAGGTGTCGCCGACCCGGCTGCTCGTCATGGTACTCGGCGGACTGGTGCTGATCGGCGCGGTGCTGGGCGGCCTGTGGTGGATCCAGAATGGCGGTGCGCGCGGGCAGGGCGAACTGATCGTCGCGCAGAAGGGCGACTACAAGGTCGCGCCCAAGAATGACGCCGCCAAGACCTTCGACGGCGAAGGCGATGCCAGCTTCGCCGCCAGCGAGGGCGCCGAACCGTCGGGCAAGGTCGATGCGTCGCGTATGCCCGAGGAACCCGCCGCCACTCCCGCCGAGCGCGAAGCCGCCGCCAAGGCCGCGAAAAAGGCCGAAGCCGACAAGGCCGCCGCGGTGAAGGCCGAAGCCGCGCGCCTCGCCGCCGACAAGGGCAACGGCAAACCCGCCGCCACCTCGGTCAAGACCGCCGAACCCGCCAAACCCGTCCCGGCACCATCTGGATCGGCGATGATCCAGCTCGGTGCGTTCAGCAGCGAGGATGCTGCCGCGAAAGCGTGGACCAACCTGACCAAGCGCTTCGCCTATCTGTCGGCGCTGACCAAATCGGTGTCGCCGGCGACGGTCGATAGCGGCAAGGTCTATCGCCTGCGGGCGGTCGCGGGCACGGCGGCCAATGCGCGGAGCCTTTGCGGAAAATTGCGCGTCGCGGGTGAAAATTGCGTCGTCGTTCGCTGATTCGGCCCGTTTGGCCGCAGCAGACTTTGGTTGTTTACCTATGCTGTGTCATGCACGGGCATGAGGGGGTGCCGACCGATGGAGGTTGACGCACGATGATACCCGCGATCTTTGGCCTGTCGGGCCGCAGGCTGACTGACGACGAGCGCGCCTTCTTTCGCGACAGCGATCCAGCGGGCTATATCTTGTTCGGTCGCAATATCGAGAATCGCGAGCAATTGCGGCGGCTTACCGATGAACTGCGCGATCTCGACGGGCGCGCGAACCTGCCGATCCTGATCGACCAGGAGGGCGGCCGGGTTGCACGTATGAAATCCCCGGAGTGGCCCGACTTCCCCAGCGGCGCGGCATTCGACGCGCTGTACGAACGCGCGCCGGCCAGCGCGATCGAGGCGGCTCGATTGAACGCGATGGCACTCGCGTCGATGCTGTCCGAAGTCGGCATCACTGTCGATTGCCTGCCGCTGCTCGACGTCCGCCAGCCCGGTGCCAGCGACGTCATCGGCGACCGCGCGCTCGGCAGCGAGCCGATGCGCGTGGCGGCGCTCGGTCGCGCAATCCTCAGCGGGCTGCAGGACGGCGGCGTCGTCGGCATCGTCAAACATATCCCCGGCCATGGCCGTGCCCTGCTCGATTCGCACAAGGAATTGCCCGTCGTCACCGCGCTTGATCGCGATTTGCAGAGCGACTTGGCGCCCTTTGCAGCGCTGCGCGACGCGGCGATGGCGATGACCTGTCACGTCGTATTCACCGCCTGGGACCCAGATCGGCCCGCGACGATGTCGCCGCTGATCATCGACAGCGTGATCCGCCAGCGCATCGGATTTCATGGCCTGTTGATGAGCGACGACCTTGATATGGAGGCCTTGTCGGGCGACGTTCCTTCGCGCGCCGTCGCGGCGATCGGGGCTGGCTGCGACATAGCGCTCAACTGCTGGGGCAAGATGGACGACATGATCGGTATCGCCAACGGCCTCGACCCGATCAGTATCGTCTCGCGCGCACGGCTTGAAGGCGCGATGGACCGGATCGAGGGAACGCACGACGAACGCCAGTTCGCGATGCTCGTCGATCAGCGCGACGCGCTGCTGGCGCTGGCGTGACGGGGGCCTGATCCGCCGATGGAGGAATTGCCGCTCGATTTCGACGTGGCGCCTGCGGCGGCGGAGCGCGAGGATGCGCTCCAGCTGTCGCTCGACAGCTGGGAAGGGCCGCTCGACCTGTTGCTGACGCTCGCGCGCGGGCAGAAGGTCGATCTGCGGCAGATTTCGATCCTCCAACTGGTCGAGCAATATCTGACCTTCATCAGCGAAATGCGCGCGAAGCTTGAGGTCGCGGCCGATTATCTGGTGATGGCGGCGTGGCTCGCCTACCTCAAATCGGCGCTGCTGCTGCCCAAGAATCCACTCGAGGACCCATCGCCCGACGAGTTGGCGCTCCGCCTGCAACTGCGGCTCCAGCGGCTCGCCGCGATGCGCGAAGCCGCGGCGCGGTTGCTGGCGCGCGACCGGGTCGGCCGCGACGTTTTCCTGCGCGCCAGGCCCGAGGGCCTGCACGACGTGCGGCTGCGGCGCTGGGATGCCAGCCTCTATGACCTGCTCGCCGCCTATGGCCAGGTGAAGCTGCGCACCGAACCCGTTGTCCATATGGTCTCGCGGCGTCCCGTGATCACGCTCGACGCGGCGCTTCACCATCTCGAACGGCTGATCGGGATCAGGCTCGACTGGGCCGAACTCGCCGATTTCCTGCCTTCCGACTATGACGGCCCCTTGCGCCGCTCGGCGATCGCGTCCAGTTTTGTCGCCGCGCTCGAACTGGCGCGACAAGGCCGCGTCGACCTGAAGCAGGACGGCGCTTTCGAACCGCTGTATCTGAGGGCCGCACATATGGGACAGCAAGGGGCATGATCGACGACCGCGAACGCGCGATAGAGGCGATGCTGTTCGCCAGCGACGAGCCGCTCGACGCACGCCAGGTCGCGGCGCGCTTTGCAGAGGAAGTTCCGGTCGCCGAGATCAAGGCGATCATTCAGGCGATCGCCGCGCGCCACGCGGGCAGCGGCATCGAACTCGTCGAACGCGGCGGCCACTGGCATTTCCAGACCCCCGCCGACTTGGCGCATCTGCTGCGCCGCGAACGTGACGATCCGCGCAAATTGTCGCGCGCCGCGTCCGAAGTGCTGGCGATCGTCGCTTATCACGAACCCGTCAGCCGCGCCGAGATCGAGGCGATCCGCGGCGTACAGACATCGAAGGGCACGCTCGACGTGCTGATGGAGGCCGAATGGATCGCACCCGCCGGCCGGCGCGAGGTTCCGGGACGTCCGCTGATCTACAAGACCACTGACGCATTTTTGCAGCATTTTGGACTTGGCAGCCGCAAGAATTTGCCGGGTATCGAGGATCTGCGTGCCGCGGGCCTGCTCGATCCGGTCGATCTCGCTTTCGAAGAAGCGATGGGTGAGCTGGACCTAGTAAAAGACGGCGAAGACGCCTAATTAGACACGGAACAAACGCCTCTCGGGGCCAAAGGAGAATTCTCATGGGCGGTTTCAGCCTGGTTCACTGGCTCATCCTGGGCGTCGTCGTCCTGCTGCTTTTCGGCAAGGGCCGTTTCTCGGACATGATGGGCGACGTCGCCAAGGGGCTGAAAAGCTTCAAGAAGGGCATGGCCGACGACGACGCGCTGCCCCCCGTGAAGCATCTTGAAGGCCAGCGCGCGCCCGATCCGACGCCGATGGCGACGCCGACCAACGAGCAGGACAAGCTCTGATCGCCGCACGGCGGCGGAGGGGGCGCTAAATTCATGTTCGACGTCGCACCCACCGAGTTGATGCTCGTCGTGGTGGTGGCCCTTGTGGTCATCGGCCCCAAGGACTTGCCCAAGGCGATGCGTTTTGTCGGCAAATGGGTCGGCAAGGCGCGCGGGATGGCGCGGCATTTTCGTTCGGGGCTCGACACGATGATGCGAGAGGCCGAACTTGAGGAGCTCGAGAAAAAATGGCGTGAGCAGAATGAGGCGATCATGCGCGAATTTCCACGCGCCGACGGCGCTGACGCGCCGCCGATGATCCCCGCGACGAGCGTGCCGCCCGAGCCATCGGCCGGGGAGGCCGACCAGCAGGCAGCCGCTACGGCGCCGGCGACGCCTGAAACTCATGTCGTGCCGCCCAAGGATGGGCCGTTGCCATGAGCGTCGAAGGACCGGTGACGGCAGACGAGGAAGGCGCCGGCGGCAAGATGCCGTTGCTCGACCATCTGGTCGAATTGCGCACGCGGTTGCTCAAGTCGCTCCTCGCGATCGGCATCGCCTTTGGTGTCTGCCTCTATTTCGCGCGGCCGATCTTCGCGGTCCTCGTCCAGCCGCTGGTACGCGCGGGGCAAGGCAAGCTTGTTTATACGCAGCTTTTCGAGGCGTTTTTCGTCGAGGTGAAGGTGGCGCTGTTTGCGGCGATGATGATCGCTTTTCCGGTCATCGCGAACCAGCTGTGGAAATTCGTCGCGCCGGGCCTCTATCGCCAGGAAAAGCGCGCACTGTTGCCGTTCCTCTTCGCGACCCCCGTCCTGTTCGCGGTCGGCGCCTGTTTCGCCTATTTCATCACTATTCCGCTGGCGCTCAAATTCCTGCTCGGCTTCCAGGGGAATGTCGGCGGGGTGACGCAGGAGGCGTTGCCTTCGGTCGGCAATTACCTGAGTTTCATTATGCAGTTCGTGATGGCGTTTGGCATCGCTTTCCTGCTGCCGATCTTGCTGATGCTGCTCGAACGGTCGGGCATCGTCACTCGTCAGCAGCTGGTGTCGGCGCGGCGCTATATGATCGTCGCGGCGTTTGCGATCGCCGCGGTCGCGACGCCGCCCGACATCCTCAGTCAGTTCCTGCTCGCGGTACCGCTGATCCTGCTTTACGAAATCTCTATCTTCGCGATCTGGTTTACCCAGCGCCGACGCAAGACAGGCGCCGAAACGGCGCCTGTCGAACCTCTCGAAGAGGTTTAGGGTAAGCGGGGGAGTCCCAGGTCAGTCGATGGCGTCCTCGCCAGCTTTCCCGACCGATTCGATATCGCGGCCAGCACCTTTGACGGTATTGCAGCCAGCGACCAGAAAGCTTGCCATCAACGCCAGAATGATTGCGCGAAAACTCGTCATGTCTCTCACCTTTTTTTGGGGGGATGCACAATGGCCCGGCACGCTTCGAGGGGGGGGAGGGAATACGCGCCGGGCCAATGTTGCTGAGCAGCGCTGCGGGGGGGCGATGACCGCTGCTCGAATAGGAAACGTACCAATCTGAAAAGAAGTTCCCGAAAAAAATGCAGGAGATGAAATTTTTTTCGATTCATTTGAATCACTTGCGATTCCAGCGCCTTGTCAGCCCAATGTCGTGAGCCCGCTGAGCACGGCGAGGCCCAGAAAAGCCAGGAAGCCCATGGAATCGGTCGTCATCGTGACGAAAACCGAACTTGCGACCGCCGGATCCTGATCGAGCCGGTCGAGCAGCAGCGGGATGGCAACCCCCGCGACACCGGCGACGAAGATGTTGACGATCATCGCCGCGGCGATGACCCCGCCGAGCTCGGGGTTGCCGAACCACAGCGCCGTTGCGGTCCCCGCGATCAGCGCAATGGTGCCGCCGTTGAGAAGCGCGATCTTCATTTCGCGGAACACCGCACGCCAGCTGTTCGAATCGGTGAGCTGGTTCATCGCCAGCGCGCGGACCGTCACCGCCAGCGTCTGCGTTCCCGCATTGCCGCCGACCCCCGCGACGATCGGCATCAGTGCGGCGAGCGCGACCATCTGCTCGATCGCACCGCCGAAAAAACCGACGATCGACGAGGCGACGAGCGCGGTGCCGAGGTTTGCGACCAGCCAGCGGACGCGGGCGTTATAGGTTTCGCGGATCGGTTCGTTGATGTCGCCGTCGCCGGCGCCCGACAGGCGCAGGATATCCTCGCCCGCCTCTTCCTGGATGATATGGACGACGTCATCGACCGTGATCATCCCGACCAGCCGCCCCGCGCGATCGACCACCGCGGCCGAAATCAGCGCATATTTCTGAAAACGCAGCGCGACCTCTTCCTGGTCCATATCGACCGGAATCAGCGTCTGTTCGCGCTTCATTACGTCGCCGATCGCGATGTCGCGAGGCGTACGCAGGATCCAGCTCAATTGGCAGGTGCCAACGGGCCGGTGCTTCGGGTCGACGACGAAGATTTCCCAGAAATCGCTTGTCAGGTCGGTGTCCTCGCGCAGCCGGTCGATGACGTCGCCGACGGTGACATGTTCGGGCACTGCGACGAACTCGCGCTGCATCAGGCGGCCGGCGGTTTCCTCAGGAAAGGAGAGCGCGTCCTCGATCGCGGCGCGATCCTCGGGCTCCATCGCCTCGAGCACCGCTTGCTGCTCGTCCTCCTCCATGTCCTCGATAATCGCGACGGCATCGTCGGTATCGAGTTCGGCAGCGAGTTCGGCGACTTGCTCGGGGGCGAGCAGATCGATCAGTTCCTCGCGCACATAATCGTTCATTTCCGCGAGCACATCGGCGGAAAGCAGGTCGCCAATGACCGCAGCGAGCATCGGACGCTCGTCGGCGCGTGCGAGTTCGAACAGGTCGGCGATGTCCGCGGGGTGCAGGCGGCCGATGCGTTCGCGCGCGGCTTCGGCCTCGCCCGATTCGGCAAGATCAATGACGTCGCGAACGAATTCGGGCTTCAGCCGGTCGTCCTCGTCGAGTTCGGTTTCGGGGGCTTCGACCAGCACGTCGCCGGGCGGCAGGGAATCTTCGCGGTTGTCCATCGCGCGGTCCTCCCTGGCTGTGCGGTGTCTCTGCCTCCCCCTAAGCCCGCGCCTGCGATAAGGCAACGGCAGGCGGGCGGGCGGCGCAATTTCTGCGTGGCATTAAGGCGCCGCGCGGCTATGGGACCGCCAATCCCTTTTCCAGGAGTTTTTCATGACCGAGCAGACCCTCACCCTGTCGCTGTCGACCGGCGACGTCGTCATACGCTTGCGCCCCGACCTCGCGCCGCTGCACGTCGAGCGCATCACGACGCTGGCCAAAGAAGGTTTCTATGATGGCGTGGTGTTCCACCGCGTGATCCCCGGCTTCATGGCGCAGGGCGGCGATCCGACGGGCACCGGCATGGGCGGGAGCAAGCTTCCCGACCTGCCGCAGGAATTCAACGCCGAACCGCATGTCCGCGGCGTGTGCTCGATGGCGCGCTCGCAGAATCCGAACAGCGCGAACAGCCAGTTCTTCATCTGCTTCGACGACGCGCGCTTCCTCGACAAGCAGTACACCGTGTGGGGCGAAGTGATCGAAGGCATGGAAAATGTCGACGCGCTGCCCAAGGGCGAGCCGCCGCGCGAACCCGGCCAGATCGTCAAGGCGACCGTCAGCGAATAGAAGAAAATCCCCGCTTCGGCGGGGATTTTTTCAGTCGCCGATAAAGCCGTTCAGCCGTTCGCAGGCGGCGATCCAGTCGGTCTTGAATTCCTGCACGACCTGACCGGCGCCCATCGCCTCGTTCATAAGGCCGACGCCCTGGCCGACCCAATAGGTCGCGAGCGCCTTCGCACCTTCATGGCCGCCTTCGGCCAGTTTATCGACCTTGCGGAGCGCGGGTTCGCTGACCAGCGACTGGAGCGGCATCGGCAGGGGCTTGGGCGCGCCGTCGGCTTCCCAGGCGTCGGTCCAGGGCGACCGCAGTTGGCGCGAGGGTTTGCCGGTGCGGCTCTTCGACCGGACGGTGTCGCGCGACGAGGCGGCGAGCATCTTTTCCTTCACCACCGGATTGGTCTCGGCCTCGGCGGTGGTCAGCCAGACCGACCCGGTCCAGGCGCCGTGGGCGCCCATCGCCATCGCGGCGGCCATCTGGCGCCCGGTGACGATGCCGCCCGCGGCGAGGATCGGCGTGTTGGCGCCCACGGCTTCGACTGCGGCGGCGACTTCGGGGACGAGCACCATCGTCGCGACTTCGCCGCAATGGCCGCCCGCCTCGCCGCCCGCGACGACGAGGATATCGACCCCGGCGCGGACCTGCGCGAGCGCATGGTCGCGGGTGCCGACGAGCGCGGCGACGGGGACGTTGTTGCGCTTGCCGAGTTCGAGCATCAGCGGCGGCGGCACGCCGAGCGCGTTGGCGATCAGGCCGATCGGATGGCGGAAGGCGACTTCGAGCAGCGCGGCGGCGCCGGCGTCGCTCATATTGTCGCCGAGGCTGCTGCTGGCGCCGCCGACGCTGCCCGCGTCGACGCCATGCTTTTCGAGGAGATCGGCAACGAAGGCCTTATGCTCGTCGGGGATCGCGGGGCGCGCGGATTTTTCCTCGCCCTTGCCGGCAAAGCTGTTGGGGACGATCAGGTCGACGCCATAGGGTTTGCCGCCGATATGGTCGTCGATCCACGCCAGTTCTTCCTCGAGCCGCTCGGGGGGAATTCCGGCGGCGCCGAAGACGCCCATGCCGCCGGCTTTCGAGACCGCGACGACGACGTCGCGGCAGTGCGAAAAGGCGAGCAGGGGGAATTCGATGCCGAGCATCGCGCAAATGGGGGACAGCATGGACCTCTCCGGATGTTGGCTAAGTTGCCGCGGAGCGTCATGTCAGCGTTAGTTTACGTAAACGTCAAGTTGATTTGCGTGGGCAGCCCATTATCGCGGGCGGCATGAGCGATTTTTCCCTGAGCGGTTTCGACCTGGACGCCTTTGTTCGCGGCACTTTTGCCGAGGATCTGGGCGCGGGGGGCGATGTCACGTCGATGGCGGTGATCCCCGCCGACGCGCGCTTCCAAGGGGTGATGGACAGCCGCGATCCGATCATCGTCGCGGGTCTGCCGATCGCCGAAAGCTTCTTTCGCGCGCTCGATCCTGCCATGGCGATCGAAATCCTGGTTGCCGAGGGCGAAAAAGTGCCCGCCGGGACCGACCTGATGCGGCTCAGCGGCAACGCCCGCGCGATGCTGACCGCCGAACGCTCGGCGCTGAATACCGTCCAGCATCTGTCGGGCATCGCGACGCTGACGCGCCACTATGTCGATGCGCTGGCGGGCGGCGCGACGCTGCTCGACACGCGCAAGACGATCCCGGGCCTGCGCGTACTGGAGAAATATGCGACGCGGATGGGCGGCGCGAAGAACCATCGCATAGGCCTGTGGGACGCGGCGATGATCAAGGATAATCATGTCGCGGTCGCCGGGTCGGTCGAGGAGGCGGTGCGCCGCGCGGTCGCGGCGGGAATCGAAAACATCATCGTCGAGGTCGACCGCATCGACCAAGTCGAACCCGCGCTAAGGGCGGGCGCGACCCACCTGCTGCTCGACAATATGGACCTCGCGACGCTGCGCGAAGCGGTGGGAATCGTCGCGGGGCGGGTACCGACCGAGGCGTCGGGCGGGGTGCGGCTCGACACCATCGGCGCCATCGGCGCGACGGGGGTGACCTATGTCTCGGTCGGGCGGCTGACCCAGTCGGCACCGGCCGCCGATATCGGGCTCGATTTTGCGCTGGCATAGCGCCGCCGCCGCGACGCTGCTGGCGCTCGCGCCCGCCGCCGCCTTGGCACAGGCGTCATCCTGCGTTGCCCCCGGCCGCACGCCGATCCCGCGGCTCGAACAGCCGAAGCGCGGCGAGCCGGTGCGCAATCCGCCGATCGCCGGCTATCTTCTGAGCCTCAGCTGGTCGCCGCAGCATTGCGCGGGGGTGCGCAACGCGAAGGATGCGCGCGACCGTTTTCAATGTTCGGGCGAGAATGGGCGTTTCGGCTGGGTGCTGCACGGGCTGTGGCCCGAGGCGGCCAATCCCGGTTATCCGCAATGGTGCCGCCCGGCGAAGATCGTGCCGCAGCCGGTGCTGAAACAGCATATGTGCATGACGCCCTCGGCGCAGCTGCTCCAGCATGAATGGGCGAAGCATGGGACGTGCATGAGCCCCGATCCGGCCTCTTATTTCCGTGCCGCCGAGATTTTATTCCGCACCGTGCGTTTTCCCGACATGGCGGCGCTGGCGGCGAAACCGCAGACGGCGGGGTCGATCCGGCGGGCGTTCGTGGCGCGCAATCGCGGCATCCGGCCCGAGATGCTGGCGGTGTCGACCGACAGGGGCGGCTGGCTGTCCGAGGTGCGATATTGCCTTGGCCCGCGCATGAAGCCGCAGCGGTGCCAGCCGTTCCAGAAGGGGCTGAACGACAGCCGCGCGGTAAAGGTGCGGCCGATGCCGCGTTAACGCCCGGATAGCGGGGCGTCCCGGCGCGGGACAGCGGCGCGTTAACGCTTTTTTAACCTTATCGACTCGTTAACGCCCCACTAGCCTGGGGGCATGAACCACATCGACCCCGACCTTCGCATCGACATCCGCGACCGTTTGCGCGCGCATGGCCGCCGGCAACTGGTCATCGCGCGGATGCGCGCGCCCGCCGATTGGGAAGGCGCGCTGCGTCGGGAACTGGCGCAGCACCGCCGACCGCAGCCGATTTTCGGCGCGACCGACCTGAAGCTGTTTTTGCAGAGTTTCGCGATTTTCTTTACCGCGACGATGATGTTTTTGATTTGAGGATTTGGGCGGAGGGGACATTTCCTATTCCGTCACCCCGGGCTTGACCCGGGGCCTGCCTTGATTTTGATCCGACGGTGAAAGAAGGAAGGCGGGTCCCGGGTCAAGCCCGGGATGACGACAAAATAGAGTTAGTTTCCCGCTCCAGAACCGACTTCGGCAATCCGCCCTCAATCACACGCCCGGTGCAATTTCACCGCCAGCCAGGCCGAAATCAGGCACATCACCGCGCTCATCAGCAGCTGGTCGACGACCCCCACGCCGAGGAAACCCAGGCCGATCGCGAGCAGCGAGCCGGCGACCATCGCGCCCGAATTGACGATATTGTTCGCGGCGACGGTGCGCGCGGTCTGGTCCTTGGGGACGGTGGTGGTGAGGAAAGCGTAGAGCGGCACGACGAACATGCCGCCGCTGATCGCGATGCCGAGCAGCGCGCCGAGGAGCGGGACGACGTCGTTGTGCGCGAGCAGGCCCGCGACGCCGTACATCGTGCCCGACGGGTCCTGTTCCCAGTTGCGGCACACCCAATAGAAAGCGAGCACGAAGCCGCCCATCACGATGACGCTGGCGGGGCTGTAGCGCGCGGATACCTGGCCCTTGAGCAGCCGGTTGACCGCGACCGAGCCGATCGCGATGCCGATCGAGAAGACCGCGAGGAACAGGCTGGCGACGCTTTTGTCGGCGTGGAGGATATTCTTCACCAGCGGCGGGAACTGGATGAACAGCACCGCGCCGATGGTCCAGAAGAAGCTGATCGACAGGATCGCGAGATAGAGGCGCGGGATGTGCATCGTACCGCTCACCAGCGTCCGCGACGAGCGGATGATGTGCCAGTCGATGCCCGTTTCCTCATGCTCGGGCGGTGCCGGCGGGACTTCGCGCGAGGTCATATAGCCGATCAGCGCCACGATCACGACGCCGAGCGCGGCCCATTCGACCTCGATCACGCCGGCGAGGATCGTGCCCGCGAGGATGGCGATATAGGTACCCGCCTCGACCAGCCCGGTGCCGCCCAGCACCTCGTCGCTTTTGAGGTGCTGCGGCAGGATCGCATATTTGATCGGGCCGAAGAAGGTCGAGTGGACCCCCATGGCGAATAACGCGAGCATCATCAGCGGGATGGCCAGCAGTTCGATGCCCCAGCCCATCCAGGCGAGCACCAGCCCGGTGCCGCCGACGAGCATGATGATGATCTCGCAGAATTTGACGATGCGGATGATCCGCGCCTTGTCGCGCGTGTCGGCGAGTTGCCCAGCGAGCGCCGAAAGCAGGAAAAAGGGCAGGATGAAGACCGCGGTCGCGACCGCGCTGAACAGCGTTTCCTGCGTTTCGTCGTTATAGACGCCGTAAACGACGAACAGCACCATCGCGTTCTTGAACAGATTGTCGTTGAACGCGCCGAGTAGCTGGGTGACGAAAAGGGGCAGGAACCGGCGTTGCTTCAACAGCGCAAAAGAGCCGGTCATGCGTGGTCCCATCCCGTTAAAAATCGCACGATCACCGAGCGCCCCCCGGGCAATATGGTTGTCGCTGGGCGGGCTTATCGGCTAGGGACCACAGGGTCAAAGCCAAAAGGCCGCGCGAGCGGGAAACAGGGGTCATGCTCAGCCTTCCGAATATCCTGACGCTGTCGCGCATATTGGCGGTTCCCATCCTGCTCTTCCTGTTGTGGCCGGGGGTGCGCGAGGGCACCCACCAGCCGCTGGCGCTCGACTATGCGCTCGCCTTTGTCCTCTACTGCCTGATGGGCATTACCGATTATTTTGACGGCTATGTTGCACGCTCGCGCGGGATCGTGTCGCGGCTGGGCGCCTTTCTCGATCCGATCGCCGACAAGATCATGATCGCGGCGGTGATCCTGCTCCTGGTCTTCACGCGCGATATCGCGGGTTATCATGTGATCGCCGCGCTGATGATTTTGCTGCGCGAGATCATCGTGTCGGGGCTGCGCGAATTCCTCGCGACGCTGCAGGTGTCGATGCCGGTGACGCAGCTCGCCAAATGGAAAACGACGTTCCAGCTCGTATCGTTCGGCGCGCTGATCCTGGCGGGGGCGCTGCCCGCGATGCTGTGGATCAAGACGGTCGGGCTGGCGGCCTTGTGGGGCGCGGCGGTGCTGACGCTGATCACCGGCTGGGATTATCTGCGCGTCGGCCTGAAGCATATGGATTGAGCGCATGGCGCTGAAAATCAGCTATTTTGCCTGGGTGCGCGAGCGGATGGGGGTCGCCGAGGAGGCGGTGGCGCCGCCCGACGATGTGGCGACCGTCGGCGAGCTGATCGACTGGCTCGGCGCGCGCGACGAGCGCGGGGCGCTGGCCTTCGCCGAGCCGCAGCGGATACGCGCGGCGGTGGACGGGCAGATGGTCGGTGCCGATGCGCCGCTGCCGCAGGGCGGCGAGGTCGCGCTGTTCCCGCCGGTGACCGGCGGATGATCCGCGTTTCGGTCGGCCCCGGGGCGATCGACGTCGCGGCGGAATATGCCGCGCATGACGCGGGCGGGCATGGCGCGAGCGCGAGCTTCGTCGGGCGGGTGCGCGGCGACGACGGGCTGAGCGAATTGTTCCTCGAACATCATCCGGTGCTGACGCTGGCGGGGCTGGAGGAATTGGCGGCGACGGCGGCCGCGCGGTGGACGCTCGCGGCGCTGACCCTGATCCACCGCGTCGGGGGCATGGCGCCGGGCGAGACGATCGTACTGGTGCTGGCGAGCAGCGCGCATCGCGGCGAGGCGCTGGCGGCGGTCGAATTTCTGATCGACCGGCTGAAGACCGATGTGATGCTGTGGAAGCGCGAGACGTTTGGCGATGGCCGGGTCGGCTGGGTGGAGCAGCGCGACGGGGATCATGAGCGGGCGGAGCGGTGGGTCCCTGGCCAATAAATAGGGACAGTCCCCATTTAATCAGAGCCGTTGATTGATCCCAGTGCTGGCAATGCAATTAAATAGGGACTGTCCCTATTTATTATGCAATTAAATAGGGACTGTCCCTATTTATTGGCGCCCCGCCGTTATCACCCCGCCTTGTGCTGGCGGAAGATGTCGGCGAGCATCTGAAACTCCTCGGCGCGCGGGCTGCCCTTGCGCCAGACGAGCGCGATGGTGCGCCAGTCATGGTCCGAATCGAGCGGGCGGGTGTCGATGTCGGTGTGGTCGAGGATGCCGGCCTCGATCGCCATTTGCGGCAGCATGGTGATGCCAAGGCCGTTGTCGACCATCTGCACCAGCGTGTGGAGCGAGGTGCCCATCATCCGCGCCCCGGCGCGCAGTTCGGGGCGGTTGCACGCGGCGAGGGCGTGGTCCTTCAGACAATGGCCGTCCTCGAGCATCAGCATCTGCGCCGGGTCGATCTGGTCGGCGCTGACCATCGCGGGAAGATCCTCGCTCTGGTCGCCGGGGAAGGCGACGAACAGCGCGTCGTCGAACAGATTTTCGGCCTCGACGTCGCCGCAGGCGTAGGGGAGGGCGAGGAGCACGCAGTCGACCGCGCCATGGTGGAGCGACTCGCAGGCCTGCGCGCTCGGTTCCTCGCGCAGGAACAGCTTGAGCGCGGGGCGCGTCTTGCGCAGCAGCCGCAACATGCCCGGGAGCAGGAAGGGGGCGATCGTCGGGATCACGCTCATCCGGAGTTCGCCGACGAGCGGCGCGGCGGCGGCGGCGGCCATGTCGGCGAGTTCCTCGGCCTCGCGCAGGACGCGGTGCGCCTTGGCGACGATCGCATTGCCGAGGGTGGTGAAGCGCACGACGCGGCGCGTCCGTTCGACAAGCGTCTGGCCGAGCAGGGTTTCGAGTTCGCGGATGCCCGCCGACAGCGTCGATTGCGTCACGTTGCAGGCATCGGCGGCGCGGCCGAAATGGCCATGCTCGTGGAGCGCGACGAGATATTGCATCTGTTTGAGCGAGGGGAGGTAGTTCTGCATTGATCGGATATAGCAATCGTCAGTGCGGATTTGAACAAGTCATTCGATTATATGATGCGTCCGATCTGCGCTGCATCCGGTTGCGGGGCAGGCCATGTCCATGATAGCCCTGCGCAATTCGGGCGGAGGGCGTGGCGATGGCGGTTTCGCGGTTCCTGATCGGGGGTGTTGCCGGGGTGCTGCTGCTCACCGGCGGGGTGTTCCTGTGGAAGGGGCAGACGCAGCTGACCGAGGAAGAGGTCATCCCCGACGCGCCGCCCGACCCGGGTCCGATCCCGGTCGCCGCGGCGGGCGCGCCGAAGCGCGGACCCGCGCCGCCCGCCTTGCCCGCGGCGAAGGAGGCCTCGCGCGAGGAGCGGCGCTTCAATCGCTACGACCGCGACCGCAACGAGGTGGTGAGCCGGATCGAGATGATGTCGACGCGCACCGCGGCGTTCCGCAAGCTCGACAAGGACGGCAACAACCTGCTGACCTTCGAGGAATGGGCGGGGGCGACGGGCGAGCGCTTTGCGGGGGCGGACAGGGACAAGTCGGGCGGGCTGAGCCGCGCCGAGTTCGCGACGACGGCGCCGAAAAGGGCGGCGGTGGCGAAGTGCAAATGCTAGAAATGCCGTCGCCCCCGCGAAGGCGGGGGCCGCTGGCGGCCTTATCGGGCGATGCCGCGTAAACCGATTGCGGCCCCCGCCTTCGCGGGGGCGACGATCATGCCGCAACCCCTTCCGCTAGTTTCATCCACTCGGCGAGCTTCGTCCCTGCACGCTGCGTATAACCCAGTTTGCGGTCCTTCTTGCGCACATCCTCGGCGAGCGGGGGGAAAAGCCCGAAATTGACGTTCATCGGCTGGTAGCTCGCAGCATCCGCCCCGCCGGTGATATGGCCGAGCAGCGCGCCGAGCGCGGTTTCGGGGGGCGGCGGGGGCAGGATGCGGCCGCCGAGTTCCGCCGCGGCGAAGCGCGCGGCGACGAGGCCGATCGCGGCGCTTTCGACATAGCCCTCGCAGCCGGTGATCTGCCCCGCGAAGCGGATATGCGGCGCGGATTTCAGGCGAAGCTGCGCGTCGAGCAGTTCGGGCGAGCGGATGAAGCTGTTGCGGTGGAGTCCGCCCAAACGCGCGAACTCGGCCTTTTCGAGCCCGGGGATGGTGCGGAACAGCTCGACCTGGGCGGCGTGTTTGAGCTTGGTCTGAAAGCCGACCATGTTCCACAGCGTGCCGAGCGCATTGTCCTGGCGCAGCTGGACGACCGCATAGGGCCAGCGCCCGGTGCGCGGATTGTCGAGCCCGACGCCTTTCATCGGGCCGAAGCGCAGGGTTTCGGGACCGCGCCCGGCCATGACCTCGATGGGCATGCAGCCCTCGAAATAGGGGGTGTCGGTCTCCCAGTCCTTGAACTCGGTCTTGTCGCCGTCGACGAGGCCCTGGACGAAGGCGTGGTACTGCTCCTTGTCCATCGGGCAGTTGATATAATCCTTGCCGTCGCCGATCGGGCCGACCTTGTCCCAGCGGCTGGCCATCCAGGCGATATCCATGTCGACGCTGTCGCGGTGGACGATGGGGGCGATGGCATCGAAGAAGGCGAGCGCGTCCTTGCCGGTGGCGGCGCCGATACTGTCGGCGAGGCCGGGGGCGGTGAGCGGGCCGGTGGCGACGATGGTGAGGCCGGTGCTCGGCAGGGTGTCGACGCGTTCGCGGACGATCGTGATGTTGGGGTGCTGCGACAGCGCCCGCGTCACGCCGCCCGAGAAAAGGTCGCGGTCGACCGCGAGCGCCGAGCCCGCAGGCACCTTGTGGACATCGGCCTCGCGCATGATGATCGAGCCGAGGCTGCGCATCTCGCGGTGGAGCAGGCCGACGGCGTTGCTGTCGCCATCGTCGCTGCGGAAGCTGTTCGAGCAGACCATCTCGGCGAGCGTGTCGCCCTGGTGCGCGGGCGTCCCATCGCCGCCGCCGCGCATTTCGGACAGGCGGACGCGGTAACCCGCCTCGGCGAGCTGCCAGGCGGCTTCGGAACCGGCGAGGCCGCCGCCGATGATGTGAATGTCGTGCGCCACTTTTACCCTAATCATTGACTTGCCGTTGGTCCGCCGCGCAGTAGGCGCGTTGGACAAAAGATGCAAAGGGGCGGGCGATGGGTGAGCGGAGCTGGGATCGGGCGCGGTGGCTGTGGTGGCTGGCGCTGGCGGGCGGGATCAGCTTTTTCGTCGCGGTGTTTCAGCATTGGGAGGGGCCGGCGATCATTGCGTGGAAGGGATCGGGCGTGACGTTGCTGGCGCTTTGGGCGGCGGCGAATGCGCGGGGTCTTTACGGCTGGCTGATCACGTTGGTCCTTGCGCTAGGCGCTCTGGGTGACGTGCTGCTGGAAACATCGGGCATGATTCCGGGGGCTGTGGCGTTTCTTGCGGGGCATGTCGTCGCGATCTTCATCTATCTGCGCCACTATCGACCGAAGAGCAGCATCAGCCAGCGGCTGCTCGTCGCGCTGACCGTTCCGGCGAGCGTGCTCATTGCCTGCTCGCTGATGCCCGCGTCCGAACGCATCGGAATAGCGACCTACACCTTGTTCGTCTCGGCGATGGCAGCGAGTGCTTGGGGAAGCCAGTTTTCGCGTTATCGCGTCGGCATCGGCGCGATGATGTTTCTCGCGAGCGACCTGTTCATCTTTGCGGGCGAGGGCGGAAGCTTGTCACGCGACGTCACGATGTGGCTGATCTGGCCGCTCTATTTCGCGGGCCAGGCGCTGATTGCGTGGGGTGTGGTCGGCAGCCTGTCCGTGACAGCGCGGGGCGCGCAAGCCGCCGCCTAGGGCCGATCGACATTCGGCCCCGACGGCCTGCAAATGGCGGCTTTCCGCGCTTCCGGTGCTCACGTACTTTAGGTACGCTGCGCTCCGGGTCACGGAAAACCACCATTTTCGGCACGTCATCTTCTGAATGTCGATCGGCTCTAGGCTTCGCCGATCAGCAAAGCCTCAATATCGCCGATCGGGCGGGCGGTCATTTCCTTGACATGCTCGCTGGCGATGCGGCGCTGGGTTTCCTTGTGCCAGTGCTGGCGCAGTTCGCCCATGGTGCGCGCCGGGGCGACGACGACGAGGTCGTCGAATTCACCCGCGAGCGCCATGGCGTTGACCTTGGCGGTCAGATCCTTGGCGAAGCGATCCTCTTCGAGCTGGTGGAAGTCGGCCTCGCCCATCGTGCCGCCCGACAGGCCGGTGCCCGCGGGGGCATAGGACTGGCCCGAGGGGGCGGTCTTGATGTCGCTGTTCTTGCGATCCTCGCGTTCCTCGTGCGACGCGGCGCGCAGGTCGATCTGCTGCTTGTCGCCTTCGTTGCGCAGGAACAGCGCCTTGCGGCCGTCGGCGACGAGGACGAGGGTGTCATGGGCGAGGGGCATGGATGTTTCTCCTTCGGTTTGAAGAGGAAACGCGCAGACGCGGCGCGAGGTTTCGGCGGGGTGTCGGGCGGACGGGGCGGTTGGTCCGGGGAAAGGCCGCTTTCGGGCGTTAGCGGACCAAGGCGGTCCTCCCCCTTTGGGGGAGGATCGGCACCGTCCGCTCTCCACCCCAAAGCCGTCATCCGCCGCTCATGCTCCGTCCCACGCCGCGATCGTCGTGCGGTGCAAAAGGCGGTCGTGGCCGTCGTAGCCGCCGGTCGCGCGGTGGAGCAGCGAGCGGTTGTCCCACATGATGAGCATGTCGGACTCCCAGTGATGCGAATAGCGGAACTCCTCGCGCCCCTGCCACTGGATCAGTTCGTAGAGCAAAGGCAGGCCCTCGGCATCGTCGAGGCCGTCGAAGCCGATGATATAGCCCGCGCAGCCGAACAGGCCGAGGCGCCCCGTTTCGGGATGGGCGCGGACGAAGGGGTGGAGCTGGGTCTCCAGCGCCTCCTCGCCCGAGCGGATGTCCATGCTGCGACCACCAAGTCCTTTTGGGTCCTTCGCGCCGTACATGCCCTGCGGCGCATAGCCGGCGCGGGCGCTGTGGATCGCGTTCAGGCCCTCGACGCGCGCGCGGAGGTCGGCGGGCATCGCGTCGAGCGCGGCGTGCTGGTTGGCAAATTCGGTGTTGCCGCCGACGGGCGGGATGGCGATGCCGAACAGGCAGGTGCCCGCGGGCGGACGCGCCTGGAAACTCCAGTCGCTGTGCCAATTTTCGGCGAAGAGCGGCGCGGTCTCGTCGGCGCGGCGCTTCACCGCGATGATATGATCGTGGCCGGGGATCGGACGGATGAAGGGATCGTCGCCGAAAGCGCCGAAATATTGGGTGAAGCGTTCGAGGTCCTGCGCGCCCATCTTCTGATCCGGAAAGGCGAGGACATGATGGTCGAGCCACGCGGCGCGGATGTCGGCGACGGTGGTGGCATCGAGCGGCTGCGTCAAGTCGACGCCGGTGATACGGGCGCCGCAGGCCTGGCCGCTGGGGGTGATAGCGAGAGTCATGCCGCGATGCTGCGCCGATTGCCGCGTGCGGTCAATCGGGTGCGGCGGGCCGCCCCGAAAGCTGGCCGAGCCGATGCGCCGCGGCCTTGGCGGCGGCGGCAATTCAGCGGGGCGCCATGTTGGCGAGCCTAATTTTCGGTCGGAGGGGTTCGGACGGATGGAGACTATCGATGTTCCTGCTCAAAAAACTGGCGCTCACCGCGCTGATCGGCGCGAGTGCGGTTGCCGCGCTGCCCGCCGAAGCCGACGCGCGCGACCGGCATCAACGCCATGGCTATTCGCGCGACCATGATCGTTACAGCGATTACCGCCCCGACTATCGGCGCGATTACCGGCGCAACGACTATCGCGAACGGCGTTACAATTGCCGCCGTGGCAGCGGCACGACCGGGCTGATCATCGGCGGTGCCGCCGGCGCGCTGCTCGGCCGCGAGGTCGATCGTTATGGCGACCGTGTCCCCGGCACGATCATCGGCGGCGCCGCAGGCGCGCTGATCGGCCGTGAGGTCGACCGCGGCGGTCGCCGCTGCTGATACCGTGCGGGCGGCGGCGATCTTGGGATAGGGCGCCGCCGCCCCGCGACATTTTCTTGCGGCGTATCCGCGAAAATCGGCTAAGCTGGGCGTCGCGGCGTCCGCCGCCGTTCGTGGAGGTCGCCGCATGAAAGCCCTGATCAAGATCGCCTTGCCGCTGAGCCTCGGCGTGTCGCTCGCCGTCCTGCCGATGCAGGGCATCGCGGCGCTCCAGCAGGGCGTCAAGGCGCCCGACTTCACGCTGAAGGCGGCGCAGGGCGGCAAGGAGTTCGACCTGTCGCTGAAGGCGACGCTGCGCAATGGCCCGGTCGTGCTCTATTTTTTCCCCGCCGCCTTCACGCCGGGCTGCACGGTCGAGGCGCATCTGTTCGCCGAGGCGAATAGCAAGTTCAACCAGCTCGGCGCGCGCGTGATCGGGGTGACCGCAGGGAATATCCACCGCGTCGCCGAATTCTCGCGCTCCGAATGCCGCGACAAATTCGCGGTGGCGGCCGATCCGGGCGCCAAGGTCGCGGCGCGATATGATTCGACGATGGTCGGGCCCGACGGGGCGCCGCTGTCGAACCGCACATCCTATGTGATCGCCCCCAACGGCACGATCCTGCTCGCCTACACCGACAGCAAGCCGCGGGCGCATGTCGAAAAGACGATGGCGGCGGTGCGGGCGTGGAAGGCGCGGCGCTGACGCGGCGCGGCTGCGATGGCCACGCGCAATCCCTATTATAAGGGGCCGGTTTCGGATCATTTCGACGGGACGCGCTTTCGCAATCCCGCAGGGGAGCCCGAGACCGCCGATCGCTGGGCGAGGTGCTGCGCTGGCGCCGCCATTCGGTCGATAACCCCTGGCCCGCCACGGTCGATGTGGCGCCCGTCGTACCCGAGGCGCGGGTCGAGGGGCTTCGCATCACGATGGTGGGCCATGCGACGCTGCTGATCCAGTTCGCCGGCCTGAATATGCTGACCGACCCGGTCTGGTCGGATCGTGCCAGCCCGGTCGCCTTTGCCGGGCCGCGGCGCGTCACCGCGCCCGGGGTCGCGCTGGACGCGCTGCCGCCGATCGACATCGTCCTGCTGTCGCACAGCCATTACGACCATATGGACATGACCGCCCTGCGCGCCCTCCGCGCGGCGCATGATCCGTTGATCGTCACGCCGCTGGGCAACGATACCATCGTCCACCGCAAGATTCCCAAGGCGCGGATGGTCGTCGGCGATTGGGGCGACCGGATCGACATCGCGCCCGGCGCGGCGGCGCATATCGTGCCCGCGCTGCACTGGTCGTCGCGCAGCCTGAGCGACCGGCGCATGGCCTTGTGGGGCGGCTTCGTGGTCGAGGCCGCCGGGAAAAGCGTCTATTTTGCGGGCGATACCGGCTATGGCACCGGCGATATCTTTCGCGCGATCGGGGCGCGTTTCGGCCCCATCGATCTCGCGCTGCTGCCGATCGGCGCCTATGATCCGCGCTGGTTCATGGCGGCGCAGCATTGCGACCCCGAAGAGGCGGTGCGGATTTTCGAGCATGTCGGCGCCAAGGCGGCGGTGGGCATGCATTGGGGCACGTTCAAGCTGACCGACGAGGCGCGGGACGAGCCGGAAGTTCGCCTTGCCGCGGAACTGGCGCGGTGCGGGATCGAGCCGCGGCGCTTTGTGGCGTTGCATCCGGCGGATGTGATGGATTTTGGGTAGGGCGCGGAGGAGCATTTCCCGAAGGAACAGATTTCCCCTCCCGCAAGCGGGAGGGGCAGCGAGACTTACGAGCTTGCTCGTTAGTCGCAGCGGGGTGGGCAAAAGCGACGCTGCTTGCTCGCTACGCTCGCGCCCACCCCCAACCCCTCCCGCCTGCGGGAGGGGAGAGCAACGGCGGTTCCCCGCCGCCTCCTATTTAGGCCGCCCGCTATAGCCCGCCGCCTGGCGCAGTTCATCGGCGTCCATCACATAGCCGTCGCTCACCACCGTCACCACCCGCCGCAGCGCGCCGAGGTCGCTCGACGCGTCGCCGTCGACGAGCACCATGTCGGCCTCCTTGCCCACCGCGATCGAGCCGGTGCGCTGGTCGGCGCCGACGACGCGGGCGGGGAGGATGGTCGCGCTTTGCAGCGCCTCGGCGGGGGTGAAGCCCGCCTGGCGGTAGATTTCGAGCTCGCGGATCAGTTCGATGCCCCAGCCGTCGGTGCCCGCGACGATCGGCACGCCGGCCTTGTGCAGCCGCCCGACCAGTTGGACCATCTTGGCATAGCTTTTGCGATAATCGTCGCGCGTCAGCCCCTCGACCAGCGGATAACCCGCCGAGGTGAAGACCGAGCGTTCGATCACCGGCGAGATGATCCCCATATAGGGGGCATAAGCGGGCTGGGGCGTGCCGCCGTCCTGCGTCAACATGCCCTCGAAGATGACGATCGTCGGGTCGACGATGGTCTTTTTCGCGGCGAGGTCGGCGACGAAGCCCTTCATCGGCGGGGCGTCGAGATCGACGTCCTTGAAGAAGCGCGCGGGTCCTTCCATCCGCATCCGCGTGTTCGCCTTGTCGATCACCTCGCGCGGCATCGCCTCCATCACGACGAAATTGAGGTGGGTGAGCTCGTCATAGCCCGCGGCGACCGCCTCGCTGGGCTTCATGCCCGCGGGGACATGGCCGTGGACATGGAGGCCGAGCTTGTGCGCCTCGGCCGCGGCGGGGGCGATCCACGCGGGGTTCATCGAGGTATAGAATTTGACGCCCCAGAGGCCGGCGGCCTTGACCTTGCGCACCGCGGCGATCGCTTCGTCGGCGCTGCTGACGACTTCGGCGCCCTGCGCGGCGAGCGGATCCTTTTTGTCGATGATGACCGAGATGAAGGGTTCACCCATCAGCAGGCTGCGGTCGGCGCGGCGTTTCGTCGCGTCGGCGGCGCGGTCGATGTTGGTGCCCGGGCTGCGGAAGCTGGTGATGCCGTTCGCCATGTTCGACAGCACATCCCAATCGTCGCCGATATGGAGGTGGCTGTCCCATATGCCGGGGACGAGCGTCTTGCCCTTGCCGTCGATGATCTTCGCGCCCGCAGGGGCTTTCAGCGAACCGGCGGCACCGATCGCGGCGATCTTGCCGTCCTGCGCGAGCACCGCGCGGGCGGGCAGGAAGCTGCCCTTGTCGGCGTCGAACATCTGAACATTGTCGAACAGGACGGGCGCCCGGGCGGCGGGGGCGAGGAAGCGTTTGGCGATGCCTGCGACCGCCTCCGCCGTGGCGGCATCCTGCGCGTCGCGGAGTTGCTTGAGCGCGCCTTCATATCCTGCCGGGATCGTCGAGATGAAGCCGATGTTGGCGAACCAGCGTTTCTTGTCGTCGAGCCACACCGGGTAGGGCGAGGAGAGGATGCCGCTGACGAAGCCGAGCTGGACGGTCTTGGGGCCGGCGGGGCCTTGAATGACCTGCGTCCCGGCGAGGGTCATGCGGCCCTTGCCGCTGGGCAAAAAGGAGAGTCCGCTATCGCCCGCCGCCGCGAGCGCGTCGATCAGCGGGGCGCCCGCGATGCCGACGCCGCCCGCGGGGATATACCAGCCGCCCGCCGGGCCTTCGCCCGCGTCGGTCGCGGTTTTCCAGGTCGCGCGGCCGTTCGCGACGCGAAACTCCTCGGCGGCGTCGCCCGCGAGGGTGACGCCGCGGACGGTGGTCGCGGCGATCGTGCCGTCGGGCGCGACGCTGTCGATCTGGTCCATCTCGGTGATCCAGCCGCGCAATTCCTGCGACCAGCGATAGGCGGTGCGGCCGTCGGGCAACTGCCAGCGCCATTGGTCGCCGTGCTTGCCGGCTTCGGAGACGACGACATAATGGACCGCGTCGGCGGGCGGCTTGAGCAATTCCTCCTTGGGCACCGGTTTCGACGGCGCGGCGGGGGCGGGGGCCGCTTCATGGGCATGCGCGCCGATGGGCGCGGCGGAGGCCAGCAGGGCGGCAATCAAAAGCAGGCGCATCGTCTATCTCCCCAGTCGCAAAGCATCACGGTGGGTGGGCCATTTGGACGCGCGAAGCAAGATACGACCAAAGGCCGGAAATGTTCGTTCAACAGAATCCGTCGCCCCCGCGCAGGGTGCCGGGAGTCACGTGCCTCCAGACACGGCCGCTGGAGGTTTGTGCTACGCTGCTAGCGGCCCCCGCCTTTGCGGGGGCGACGGCTATTGGTCGCGCTTTTGCAGGCTGACCACCGCATGGATCGGCAGCTCGGCATAGATATGCGGGAACAGCGCGCCGCCGCGCGCGGGTTCCCAGCGGACCGCTTCGCCGAGCTGGACCAGGTTCACCTCGGCGATCATCAGCCCGGTTTCGCCCGCGAAATATTTGGCGATCGTTTCGTCGAGCTGCTCGGCAGTCGACAGGTGGATATAGCCGTCGGCGATATCGACCGGCGCGCCGCGGAACACGCGTTCGCGCTCGAAATCGGCCCATTGCTGCTGGGTCAGCACCTTGAAGGCCGTGGGCGCGGTCATTCGGAGGGCGCCTCGGTCTCTGGGGTGGCGGCTTCGCCTTCGGCGGCGTCGCCCTCTTCCTCGTCGCTGTCCTCGATCAGCGCCGCCGAGACGACATGCTCGTCGTTGGCGACGTCGAACAGCCGCACGCCCGCCGAGCCGCGGCCGATGACGCGCATCGAATCGAGGCCCATGCGAATGAGCTTGGCCTGGTCGGTGACCAGCATCAGCTGATGCACCTTGGTGGCGGGGAAGCTCGCGACGACGAGGCCGTTGCGCGCGATATTGTCGATGTTGGTGATGCCCTGACCGCCGCGGCCGGTGCGGCGATATTCGTAAGCAGAGGAAAGCTTGCCATAGCCGTTGGCGCAGACGGTGAGGATGAACTCCTCGCGCTCCGCCAGCTCCGCCATGCGGCCCTCGGGCAGCGTCGGCTCGTTCTCATTATCCTTCCACGACGCGGCGCGCAGATAGGCCTCGCGTTCCTTGCTGCTGGTGCCGACCTTGTGCAGGATCGAGAGCGAGATCACCTCGTCGCCGTCGGCGAGGCGCATGCCGCGGACGCCGGTGGAATTGCGGCTCTGGAACTCGCGGACGTCGTCGCCGGCGAAGCGGATCGCCTTGCCCTGGCGCGTGGCGAGCAGCACATCGTCGCTTTCGTCGAGCAGGGCGACGCCGATCAGGCGGTCGTCCTCGTCCTCGCCCTCGAACTTCATCGCGATCTTGCCGTTCGAGGGGATGTTGGTGAAGGCGTCCATGCTGTTACGACGCACATTGCCCTTTGCGGTTGCAAACATGACGTGCAGCTTGCCCCATTCGCCCTCGTCCTCGGGCAGCGGCAGCACGGTCGAGATGGTTTCGCCCTGCGCCAGCGGCAGCAGGTTGATCATCGGGCGGCCGCGCGTCGCGGGCCCGCCCTCGGGCAGGCGCCACACTTTCATGCGATAGACCTTGCCCGCGGTCGAGAAGAACAGCACGGGGGTGTGGGTCGAGGTGACGAACAGTTCGGTGACGACGTCCTCGTCCTTCGTCGCCATGCCGGCGCGGCCCTTGCCGCCGCGGCGCTGGGCGCGGAAGGTGTCGAGCGGGGTGCGCTTGATATAGCCGTCGAGGGTGACGGTGACGACCATCTCCTCGCGCTCGATCAGATCCTCGTCGTCGATGCCGTCGGCGGCGGGGGCGACGAGGGTGCGGCGCGGGGTGGCGAATTCGTCGCGCACCGCCTCCAGCTCCTCGCGCATCACCGCATAGAGTTTGACGCGGTCGGCGAGGATCGAAAGCAGTTCCTCAATCTCGGCCGCCAACTCCCCGAGTTCCTTGCCGATTTCGTCGCGACCGAGCGCGGTCAGGCGGTGGAGACGGAGGTCGAGGATCGCCTTTACCTGCGCTTCGGAGAGGCGATAGGTGGCGGCTTCCTCCATCTCGCCCTCGATCGCTTCGACGAGACGGATGTAGGGGGCGATTTCGCCGATCGGCCATTCGCGGGCGAGCAGGGCTTCGCGCGCGGCGGCGGGCGAGTTCGAGCCGCGAATGATGCGCACGACTTCGTCGAGGTTGCTGACCGCGACGACGAGGCCGAGCAAGATGTGCGCGCGGTCGCGCGCCTTGGCGAGTTCATATTTGCAGCGGCGGGTGATCACCTCCTCGCGGAAGGTGATGAAGGCTTCGAGGATCGGTTTCAGCCCCATCATTTCGGGGCGGCCGCCGCGGATCGCGAGCATGTTCGCGGGGAAGCTCGACTGCGCCGGGGTGTGGCGCCACAGCTGGTTGAGCACGACCTCGGCCGTCGCGTCGCGCTTCAGCTCGATGACGACGCGCACGCCCTCGCGGTTCGATTCGTCGCGGATGTCGGCGACGCCCTCGATGCGCTTGTCGCGCGCCGCTTCGGCGATTTTTTCGACGAGGCCCGATTTGCCGACCTGGAAGGGGATGGCGGTGAGCACGATCGACTGGCGATCGCCTCGCCCTTCCTCGATCACATGCGTCGAGCGCATCATGATCGAGCCGCGGCCGGTGGCATAGGCGCTGCGCGCGCCGCCCTGGCCGAGGATCATCGCGCCGGTCGGGAAGTCGGGCGCGGGCACGATTTCCATCAGCTCTTCGAGCGTTATCAGCGGGTTGGCCATCGTCGCGAGGGTCGCGTCGATGACTTCGCCCAGATTGTGCGGCGGGATGTTGGTCGCCATGCCGACCGCGATGCCGCCGGCACCGTTGACGAGCAGATTGGGGTAGCGCGCGGGCAGAACGGTCGGTTCGTCGCGGCTGGCGTCATAGTTGGGCTGGAAGTCGACGGTGTCCTTGTCGAGATCGCCGAGCAGCACCATCGCCGCCTTGGCCAGCCGCGCCTCGGTATAGCGCATCGACGCCGGCGGGTCGGGGTCCATCGAGCCGAAATTGCCCTGGCCGTCGATCAGCGGCACGCGCATCGACCAGTCCTGCGTCATGCGCGCGAGCGCGTCGTAGATCGCGCTGTCGCCATGCGGGTGATAATTGCCCATGACGTCGCCGACGATCTTCGCCGATTTCTTGTACGGCCGACCGGGGACGAAGCCGCCCTCCTGCGCCGCGAAGAGGATGCGGCGGTGCACGGGTTTCAGGCCGTCGCGCACGTCGGGCAGCGCGCGGCTGACGATCACGCTCATCGCGTAATCGAGGTAGGAGGTCTTCATTTCGTCGACGATGTTGATCGGCGAAATGCCGTCGCTGGGCGTCGGCGTAGGCGTATTTTCTTCGGTCAAGACCCGGCCTTTTTTCTGCTTTTCGGGAGGTGGGTTTCATCTAGCCGAGGGCGGCGCGAAAGGCCAGCGATTCGGGCGATTCTGACAGATATATTTCATCGCCGAAATGGGTGCATCCGGCGCCTGAAACGCCGTCATGCCGCCGCGCACGCGGGGCTTGCCAATCGCCCGCCCGCCCCTAAAGGTCGGGCGGTGACCCGCCTGTTTTCCGTCGGCCGCCGATGGCCCTGATCGCGCTGATCGGCGCCAGCGAGACATTGCCCGACGGCGGGCTGCGCGCGCTCGTCACCGTGGCGGGCGAAACGTCGATCGAGCGGCAGGCGGCGCGTCTCGCCGACGTCGGGGTGACGCATATCGCGGTCGCGGTCGCGGCGGTGCCGGCCGAGTTGCTGGCGGTGTGCGACCGCATCCGCCGCCGCGGCATCAAGGTCACACCGGTGCGTGCCGCCGCCGACCTGCTCGTGCTGGTCGAGGGCGACGACCGGATCATCCTGGTCGCCGACGGGTTGCAGGCGGGGGGCATGCATTATGCGGCGATCGCCAAGCCCGGATCGCCGGCAATCCTGGTCACCGGCGACACGCCGCTGACGCAGAGTTTCGAGCGGATCGACGCGACGCGGCGCTGGGGCGGGCTGGCCAGCATTTCGGACCATATGGTGCGCGAACTCGCCGAAATGCCGGGCGAATGGGACATGATCCTGACGCTGCTGCGCATGGCGGTACAGGCGGGCGCGCGACGGCTCTATTGCGAACCCGCGCTGTTCGAGCAGGGCGACATCGCGATCGTCACCGACCGGCCGACCGCCGCGCTGCTCGAACAGTCGAGCCTGCAACGCATCGAATATGGGGGCATGGGGCTGGGCCGGTCGGCGATCATGATGCCGATCATACGGTTGTTCGGGCCCTTGCTCGTCAAATCGCCCGTAACCGCGCGCTATCTGCCCTATGTCACCGGCCTGCTGTGGGTCGTCGTCGCGCTGCTGGCGGCGAGCGGGCTGGCGGCGGCGGGGGCGCTGGTCGCTGTGGTCGGCGGGCTGGGCCTGGCGGCGATGCGCTTCCTGGCGGCGTTCCGCGCCGAAAGCGCCGCGCAGGACCGGGTGCGCGGGGTGATCCGGACCTTTGCCTGGCTGCTCCTCGCGCTCTTTCCCTGGCTGCTGTCGCTCGCCGGCGAGGGCCATAAAATGCCGCCTTTTTCGGAAGCTGCGCTCGCGCCCTGCCTTGCCGCCACGATCCTGCTCGCGCGCTGGCTGTACGAGGATGCGGGCGAGAGGCGGCGTTTCCACTGGTTGCTGCCCGACGCCGACCAGGCGTGGATGATGCTCGCCCCGGCGCTGATTTTCGGCATCGCGCCGCTGATGTTCGCGATCCTGCCGCTGCTCGCCCTGTTCCAGATCCTGCTCTGGATGCGGCTCGCGCGGCGTCCCGAAGCCTGACTGCCACAAATCGATCAAGGTTTAGCGCGCATTAACGCCAAGCTGCTATCCGCGAGCTGACATGGTGCAAGCCTCTCTCTTTTCCCAGCTGGCGTCGGTGAATCCGGCGCTGCTGGCATGCCTGCGCGAAACCTCGGCCCATCTGGCCGCGCCGGGCGCGACGCGCTTGTCCGAGGAGCAGCGCGCGCTGGCGCTCGGCATCGCGCGGCGGCTGGTCGGCGACGCTGCCGATCGGCTGGACGGGGCGGTCGATGCCGCGGCGCTGTGGGCCGATTGGGGGACGCAGGGCCTGCCCGGCGCGACGCAGATGGCGGGGCTGTGCTTTGCCCGTGCCGAGGAGCATCGCTGGCGCGAGCAATCGGTCCGGCATGCAAGCGACGCGGCGCCGCATGGCGTCGAGCCGATCGCGCCGGTCGCGGTGCCGACGACAGCCGCCGCCCTGGCCGACGATCCGCTCGCCGCGATCGATCGCGCCTATCTGGTGCTGCGCATCGCCGATCGGCGGCGTTTTGACGCGCTCGGCCATCCCGAGGTGGCGATCGACGATCTCGACCTGGATTTTTTCCGCTCGTTGCTGCTCGATATCGCGGCCTGGGCGCTCGTCCGGTCGGGCAAGGACCCGGCGGTCGCGGCGCGGCTGGGCGAAGCGGTGCGCGGGGCGCTGGCGCGGCACGACCCGGCGCGCGGGATCGACCAGGCCGGTGCGGCTTATCATGCGGCGCTCGCGGCGATCGGGGTGCAGGCCGACAGCGCGGCGGTCGCGATCGCGCGGCACGACTGGCCGGCATTGATCGCGCTGGCCGCGGCGGCGCAGAAATATCGCTATGACGACATGGCGCTGGCGCTGATCACCGCCGAACCGGCGCAGCTCGCGCCCTTGCTGGCGCCGTTGCTGCGCGACCACGCCGCTTTGGCGCCGCTCGAAGGATCGCTGGCGATGCTGGGCAACCGCGCGGTGGCGAGCGCGGCCTCCGACGATTATGCCGCGGCGCTCCAGGCGCGCGCCGCGACGCTCGGCGATGGTCCGGAAGGTGCGTCGTGATGAGCGAGCGCATCGTGCGGGGCCGGATCGACCGGGCGGGCAGGCTGGTGCGCGGCGACGCGGCGCTATTGCGCCTGCAACAGCGCGCGGGCAGCGGGATCGACAAGCCGCTGGCGCTGCCCGGTCTGGCACGGCTGGCGGCGCTGGCGCAGCGGTTGCAGCGCGAGATCAGCCGGCCTTTGATCGCCGCCGACGACCATAGCGATATCCATGCGCTGGTGCGCATCGTGCCCGACGCCGAGGGTGCGGCGATCGAGATCAGCGACTGGCGCACCCGCCCGATCGCGCAGCCGCAGATTCCGCCGGTGACCGAGGCGGCGGCGGTGTCGCCGCAGGGCTGGTCGTGGGAATGCGACGGGCAGCTGCGGCTGGTCGCGCTGCGCCGCGGGGCCGAGGCGCCGCCGGTGACGGCGGGCTGGGAGGGTCGGTCGCTGTCCGAATTGTTCGAGTTGCAGCCCGACGACAATGGCCATTTCGCGGTGCTCCAGTCACTGGCGCGGCAGACCGGGTTCGACGGGCAGCGGGTGCGCGCCGACGGGCCCGAGGGGCGGATGGCGATGGTGCTGGCCGCGGCGCCGCAGTTCGATGCGACGGGGCGCTTCACCGGATTTCGCGGCACCGCGCTGCGCGAGGCCGAGGCGCCCGCGCCCGTCCCGGCGGCGATCACCGATCCGGCCTTCGGGTCATTGCCGCTGTCCGACCCCGCCTTCGGGCGGCGGATCGACGGGGCGCTGCGCGGGCCGCTGGCGCGCATCATCGCGACCGCCGAAACGATTTCGGGCCAGTTCGACGGGCCGATCCGCGCCGATTATGCGCGTTATGCCGGCGATATCGCCCATGCCGGGCGCCATCTGCTGGGGCTGGTAGACGACCTCGCCGACCTCCAGAATATCGAGCGCCCGGGGTTCAAGGCGGCGCGCGACGAGATCGACCTGGGCGATCTGGCGCGGCGCGCGGTCGGCCTGCTCGGCATGAAGGCCGAGGAAAAGGGTATTCGCATCGATGCGCCGCCGACCGACGAGGCCATGCCCGCGACCGGCGAGTTCCGCCGCGTTTTGCAGGTGCTGCTCAACCTGCTCGGCAATGCGATCCGCTATTCGCCGGCCGATTCGCTGATCTGGATCCGCCTCGACCGCCAGGGCGACCGCGCGATGGTGACCGTCGCCGACCAGGGGCAGGGGATCGACGCCGGGCAGCAGGCGGTGGTGTTCGAGAAGTTCGAGCGACTGGGCCGCACCGACAGCGGCGGATCGGGGCTGGGCCTCTATATCGCGCGGCGGCTGGCGCGGGCGATGGACGGCGAACTGACCGTCGACAGCGCGCCGGGGCAGGGGGCGCGGTTCACGCTGAGTCTGCCGGCGCGGGATTGAGGTTTAGACCTTGCGGCGAACTGACCGCTTTGGGGTGGTGAGCGGACATTGGCCGTAACTCCTGTTCCCCGGCGAAGGCCGGGGTCCAGAGCGTAACCAGCAAACGCCTGCTCTCCAACGCCCTGGGCCCCGGCCTTCGCCGGGGTACGGCTCTTTTCGGTCGTTTCCGGACCTCCGTCATCCCGGGCGTTACCCGGGACCTGCCTATTTCTTCAAGGAGGCAGGCCCCGGATCAAGTCCGGGGTGACGAAACTATAGAGGTCGGCTCTCGGTCGTTACCGGCCGTCGCCATCACCCACAAAAAAGGGGCCGAAACCGGCCCCTTTTTCGTTTTCGTCTGTCGCCGTATCAGCGCTTGTCGACCGGCACATAAGCGCGCTGGGTCGGTCCGGTGTAGAGCTGGCGCGGGCGGCCGATCTTCTGCGCGGGGTCGGAGATCATTTCGTTCCACTGCGCGACCCAGCCGACGGTGCGGGCGAGCGCGAAGAGCGCGGTGAACATCGTCGTCGGGAAACCGATCGCCGACAGGATGACGCCCGAATAGAAATCGACGTTCGGGAACAGCTTCTTCTCGACGAAATAGGGGTCGTTGAGCGCCATTTCCTCGAGCTGGAGCGCGACTTCGAACACCGGGTCGTTGACCTTGAGCGCGTCGAACACCTCGCGCACCGTCTTCTGCATCACGGTCGCGCGCGGGTCGTAGTTTTTATACACGCGGTGGCCAAAGCCCATCAGGCGGAACGGATCGTCCTTGTCCTTGGCGCGCGCGATATATTCGGGGATGCGTTCGGGGCGGCCAATTTCGCGCAGCATGTTGAGCGCGGCTTCGTTCGCGCCGCCATGCGCCGGACCCCACAGGCAGGCGATGCCCGCCGCGATGCACGCGAAGGGATTGGCCCCCGACGAACCCGCAAGGCGGACGGTCGAGGTCGACGCATTCTGCTCGTGATCGGCGTGGAGGATGAAGATGCGGTCGAGCGCGCGCTCGACGACCGGGTTCACGACATATTCCTCGGCCGGCACGCCGAAGGTCATGCGCAAGAAATTGCCAGTGTAGCTCAAATCGTTGCGCGGATAGACGAAGGGCTGGCCGACCGAATATTTATACGCCATCGCCGCGATCGTCGGCATCTTCGCGATCAGCCGGTGGCTGGCGATCATGCGCTGGCGCGGATCGTGGATCTCGGTCGAATCATGGTAGAAGGCGCTGAGGGCGCCGACGACGCCGCACATGATCGCCATCGGATGCGCGTCGCGGCGGAACCCGCGGTAGAAGGTCGCCAGCTGTTCGTGCAGCATCGTGTGGCGGGTGATCGTATTGTCGAAATCGGCGAGTTCGTCGCCGCTCGGCAGTTCGCCGTTGAGCAGGAGGTAGCAGACCTCCATAAAGCTCGACTGTTCGGCGAGGTCGCCGATCGCATAGCCGCGGTGGAGCAGCACGCCCTCGTCGCCGTCGATATAGGTGATTTCCGATTCGCAGCTCGCGGTCGAGGTGAAGCCGGGGTCGTAGGTGAAGGCGCCGGTCTGCGCGTACAGCTTGCGGATGTCGATGACGTCGGGGCCGACGCTGCCCTTGAGGACGGGGCTGTCGACGCTGACGTCGCCCAGGGTGATTTTTGCGGTATCGGTCATGGTCTTCCCCTGTTCTGGCGGCGGGAGTCGTTGTGGCTACGCCCCTGCCGGATAATGTTGCACCGCGTCAAGTCGTGCCAGGCTGGCATCGCGGCCCAGCAGCAGCAGCACGTCGAATATGCCCGGCGATACGGTGCGCCCGGTGAGGGCCGCCCGCAGCGGCTGGGCCAGTTTTCCCAGCCCGACGCCGGCCGCTTCGCTCTCTTCGCGAATTGCGGCCTCCACCATTTCTTGCGACCATGTCGGCAGCGCCCGCAGCCGGTCGGCGACCGCGGCGAGCATCCCCTCCGGCGTGTCGTGTAGCACCGCTGCCGCCTTCTCGTCCATCGCCAGCGGTTCGGGCGCGAAGAGGAAGGTCGCGGCGTCGGCGATCTCGTGCAGCGTCTTGGCGCGCGGTTTCAAGGCGGGCATCGCCTGCGCCAGCAAGGCCTGTTCGGCGGCGGTCAGGTCGCGGCCGAGCAGCTTGCCCGTCATCGGCGCGACGAGCGCGGCGAGGCGGGCGTCGTCGGCTTCGCGCAGATAATGGGCGTTGAGATTCTCGAGCTTCTTGAAGTCGAAGCGCGAGGGCGAGCGGCCGACATGGCCCAAGTCGAACCATTCGGTGGCCTGCTGCCGGCTGATGATCTCGTCGTCGCCATGGCCCCAGCCGAGGCGGAGCAGATAATTGTTCACCGCTTCGGGCAGATAGCCCATTTCGTCGCGATAGGCATCGACGCCGAGCGCGCCGTGGCGCTTCGACAATTTCGCGCCGTCGGCACCGTGGATCAGCGGGACGTGGGCGTAAACCGGCTCGCGCCAGCCCATCGCGCGGATGAGGGCGAGCTGGCGAAAGGCGTTGTTGAGATGGTCGTCGCCGCGGATGACGTGCGTCACGCCCATGTCGTTGTCGTCGATGACGACGCTGAGCATATAGGTCGGGGTGCCGTCGCTGCGCAGCAGCACGAAGTCGTCGAGTTCGGCGTTCTGGACGGTGACCGGGCCCTGCACCTTGTCGGGGATCGTGACTTCGCCGTCCTGCGGCGCGCGCAGGCGGACGACGTGGGGGACGGCGGGGTCGCCGTCGCTGCGGTCGCGCCAGGGGCTGCGGACGCGGAAGGGCAGGCGCTTTTCCTGCGCCTCGGCGCGCATCGCGGCGAGTTCATCCTGGGTGAGGTAGCAGCGATAGGCTTCGCCCTGGGCGAGCAGTTCGGCGGCGACTTCGGCATGGCGGTCGGCGCGCGCGAACTGGAATATCGTCTCGCCGTCCCAGTCGAGATCGAGCCACTGCATCCCGTCCAAAATTGCGTCGATCGCGGCGTCGGTCGAGCGCGCGCGGTCGGTATCCTCGATGCGCAGCAGGAACTTGCCGCCATGGTGGCGCGCGAACAGCCAGTTGAACAGCGCGGTGCGCGCGCCGCCGATGTGGAGGAAACCCGTGGGCGACGGCGCGAAACGCGTCACCACATCGGCGCCGGTCGCTTCGCCGGCCTGTGCTTGATTTTCGGTTGCCACCACGGCCTCTTTCACTCAATTTTGCTGGCCCCGCGAACCGCGGGGACGGGGATCGGGGGTGCCCCTAGCATGGCGACAAGGCCGCTTCAAACGCCCATTGGTCCGCGCGCGGCGGCCTGGCTGCGGCGGGCGCCCGCGCGGGTCGAGGCGCGGCTCGATGCCGAGCGCGAAAGGATCGGGCTGTGGCTGCCCGTGGCGCTGGGCGCCGGGATCGCGGCCTGGTTCGCGCTGCCGACCCGGGGGCACTGGATCGGCATGTTGTGCGTCCTCGGCGCGGGGGCGCTGGCGGGCTTTCTGGCGGGGTGGCGGACGCGCTTCGGGCGCGCGGTCGTCGTCGGCTGCGGGGTGATGGCGCTGGGGCTGCTGCTGATCTGGGGGAGGGCGCTGTGGGTGGCGGCGCCGGTGCTGGGGCAGCCGGTGGTAACCGAATTTTCGGCGCGGGTCGAAAGCGTCGAGCCTTTGCCCGCAAAAGACCAGGTGCGGCTGATCGTCCAGCCGCTGGCGCGCCCCGACCTGCCGCCGCGGGTGCGGGTGACCGCGAGCGGCGAAGCGGGCGCGGGGATCGCGCCGGGCGAGGCGATCGGGCTGCGCGCGCGGCTGATGCCGCCGCCGACCGCGAGCCTGCCCGGCGGCTATGACTTCGCGCAGCGCGCCTGGTTCGACCGGATCGGCGCGGTGGGCACGGTGCTGGGCGACATCGAGCGGGCGCCGGGGGCGGGGGAGGGCGAACAGACGCTGCGCGCGCGGCTGAGCGCGCATATCCACGCGCAGATCGACGGGTCGGCGGGGGGCATCGCCGCGGCCTTGGTCGCGGGCGATCGCGGTGCGATCAGCGAGGAAGACGAGGAGGCGATGCGGCGGAGTGGGCTGGCGCATCTGCTGTCGATCAGCGGGCTGCATGTCACCGCGGTGGTGGGTTTCGCGATGCTGCTCGCGATGAGCCTGCTGGCGCTGAGCCGGCGGCTGGCGCTCGGCGGTTATGTGCTGCCGCTGGCGGCGGCGGTCGCGGCGCTGGCCGGCGGAGGCTATACCTTGCTCGCGGGGGCGGAGGTGCCGACCTTGCGCTCGTTCATCGCCGCGCTGCTGGTGCTGGTGGCTTTCCTGATGGGACGCGAGGCGCTGACGCTGCGGCTGGTCGCGGCCGGGGCGCTCATCGTGCTGATCTGGCGGCCCGAGTCGCTCGCCGGGCCGAGTTTCCAGCTGAGTTTCGCGGCGATCACCGCGATCGTCGCGCTCCACGAAAGCCGGGCGATGCAACGCTTCCTGGCGCGGCGCGAGGAGCCATGGGCGTTTCGGCTGGCGCGCGGGGTCGCTGGGCTGGTGGTGACCGGCCTGGTGGTCGAGGTCGCCCTGGCGCCGATCGCGCTGTTCCATTTCCACAAGGCGGGGCTGTACGGCGCGCTCGCCAATGTGATCGCGATCCCGCTGACGACCTTCGTCATCATGCCCGCCGAGGCGCTGGCTTTGCTGTTCGACAGCGTCGGGCTGGGCGCGCCCTTCTGGTGGGTCGCCGAGCAGGCGCTGAACGGACTGATCTGGCTCGCGCACAGCGTTGCCGATGCGCCGGGCGCGGTTGCGACGCTGCCGGTGTTTCCGGGCTGGGCGTTCGGTCTCGCGGTCTTTGGCGGGCTCTGGCTGTTGTTGTGGCGGACGCGCTGGCGCTGGGCGGGGGCGGTGCCGCTGGTTGCCGGGATGATCGTGTTGCTCATCCAGCCGCGCCCTGACCTGCTGATCACGGGCGACGGCAAGCATATCGCCGCGGCGCTGCCCGATGGCAGCTATGCGCTGCTCCGCGACCGGGCGGGCGATTATGTGCGCGATTCGATGGCCGAGGCGGCAGGCATCGACGCGCCGCTCGGGGCGCTGACCGACCTCGACCATGTCCTATGCAACCGCGACTTCTGCCGCTGGGCGCAGGGCGGGCGTATCATCCTCGCGGCGCGCGGGCGCGACCGGATCGAGGGGGCCGAGATGGCGGCGGCCTGCGCGGCTGCGGACGTGGTGATCAGCGAACGCTGGTTGCCGCGCGAATGCGTGGCGCGCTGGCTGACGATCGATCGCGATACGCTGCCGCAGACCGGCGGACTTGCGCTCTATCTGGACGAAAAGCCGCGCGCGGTGGCGGCGTTACGCGCGGGCGACGACCATGTCTGGCGCCGCCCGCCGCAGGTCAGTGGTAACGACGAAGCAATCCCGACAATTTCCCCTGCACCATGACGCGCTCGGCTTCGTAGCGCTGCGGCTCATAGGCGCTGTTCGCGGGGTCGAGGCGGATCATCTTGCCCTCGCGGCGGAAATATTTGAGCGTCGCATCCTGTCCGTCGACGAGCGCAACGACGATATCGCCCTCGCGCGCGGTGCTGACCTTCTGGATCAGCGCATAGTCGCCGTCGAAGATGCCGGCCTCGACCATCGAGTCGCCCGATACTTCGAGCGCATAATGTTCGCCGGCGCCGAGCAAGGCGGCGGGGACCGCGAGGTTGTTGTAATCCTCGAACGCCTCGATCGGCACACCGGCGGCGATCTTGCCGTGCAGCGGCACCTCGACGATGTCGTTGGCGGCGATCGGCTTCAATTGCGGCGCGGGCTTGCGCAGCGGCACGACATTGTCGGGTCGCGGCGCGGCCTTGCCGCCCTCGGGCAGCTTAACGACTTCGAGCGCGCGGGCGCGGTTGGGCAGGCGGCGGAGGAAGCCGCGTTCCTCGAGCGCGCTGATCAGGCGGTGGATGCCCGACTTGGACTTGAGGCCCAGCGCCTCCTTCATCTCCTCGAACGAGGGCGAGATACCGCTCGCGTCGAGCTTTTGCTGGATGAAGTGGAGCAGTTCATGCTGCTTGGCGGTCAACATCGGGCGTTCTCCATGATGCCGGTTTCGGACATAAGGGGAACGATAATGGAACAGATGCGAACTTGTCAAGCGATGTCGATATAGTCCGCCATGTCGCCCGCGGCGCGCGGCGGGGCACCGATCTCGCGCAGGACGAGCGCATTGGCCGCGGCGAGCGGCGAGGCGCGGCCGCTGTCCTGTCCGTCGAAGGGGGCGAGCGTACCGCCATCGAGCCGGGCGCGCAGATAGTCGCGGCGCTTGCCGCCGGCGCCAAGCGGGGCGGCAAGCGGTGCCTGGCGGATCGCGGGAAGCGGATCGCGCGCGCCGGCGAGGTGACGGACGATCGGAATCAGGAACAAAGTCGCGGTGACGAAGGCCGACGACGGGTTGCCGGGCAGGCCCAGCAGCAAGGCATCGTCGATCGTCCCGGCGATCAGCGGTTTGCCGGGGCGCATCGCGATTTTCCAGAAATCGAGGGCGCCCCCGGCATCGTCGAGCGCGCCGCGGACATGGTCGTGATCGCCGACCGAGGCGCCGCCAACGGTGACGATGACGTCGTGACGTCGCGCCAGATCCTTGAGAACCTTCGCCAAAATTTCGCGGTCGTCGCGGATATGAAGCGGGATGCTGGTGACGGCGGGTTCGGGCGCCAGCATCGCGGCGAGCATCGTGCCGTTGCTGTCGGGTATCTGGCCGGTAGCGAGGGCGCGGCCCGGCTGGACGAGTTCGTCGCCGGTGGTGAGGATCGCGATGCGGGGGCGTCGGCCGACCGAAAGCTGTGCCGCGCCGCCCATGATCGCCGCCGCGATCGCGCCGGGGTTGAGGCGGGTGCCGGCGGGAACGAGTGTGGCGCCGGTCGCGAAATCGCTGGCGCGGGTGCGGATATGGGCGCCGGGGACGTTGGGCGCTTCGCCGGTGAGGGTCAATATATTGCCATCGGCGGTGACATCTTCCTGAAGGATGACCGTGTCGGCGCCGTCGGGGAGCATGGCGCCGGTGAAGATACGGATCGCCTGCGCCGTCCCGAGCGCCACCCCGGGCGCCGCGCCAGCCGCTACCTCCCCCGCGATGGCCCAGGGGCCGGGAATATCGGCGAAGCGGATCGCATAGCCATCCATCGCCGACAGCGGCGCGGCGGGCTGGTCGCGCATCGCGACGACATCTTGCGAAAGAAAGCGGCCAAGCGATTCGGAAAAGGCGATATTTTCGGGCGCAAGCGGGGCGCGGAGCGCGAACAGCCGTGCCTGGGCGTCCTCGACCGGGAGCAGCTTGCTCATTCGGCGCGCCAGTCGCCCGAGCGGCCGCCGCTCTTTTCGAGCAGGCGAATATCGCCGAGGATCATCGCGCGATCGAGCGCTTTGGCCATGTCGTAGAGCGTCAGCAGCGCGACCGAGGCGGCGGTGAGTGCCTCCATTTCGACCCCGGTGGGGCCGGTCGTCGCGGCGGTAGCGGTGACCGCGATACCACTGTATTCCCACGCGAAATCGACACCGACCTTGGTCAGCGCGAGCGGGTGGCAGAGCGGGATGAGGTCCGACGTGCGCTTCGCGGCCATGATGCCGGCGATACGCGCGGTCGATAGCACGTCGCCCTTGGGGGCGTTGCCGCTGCGGATGGCTTCGAGCGCCTCCATCGACATGGTGATGCGCCCGGTGGCGACGGCGCGGCGCTGGGTCGCGGGCTTGGTTCCGACATCGACCATATGCGCGGCGCCGGTTTCGTCGAGATGAGTCGGTTTGAGCGTCATGATTGGCAGCGAAGCAAGGCGGGGTGGGAAAGGCAAGGGGATTGCGGATCCGATCTCGGGCGGTTGCGATTGAACAGACCTATAAATCCCGTTCGTGTCGAGCGAAGTCGCGACACGCGAAGGCATTCGCTCCCCAACCGTGTCTCGACATCGCTCGACACGCACCCCAAGCG
>JAEULK010000047.1 GCA_016793775.1 Sphingopyxis sp.
GCCGTTCGTCGCCCGAATGGACCGAGGTCCTGTCGGGCATCAAGCCCGGCACCGCCTATGTCACCAAGGGCAGTTTCCTCGTTCGCGCCGACATCGAAAAGTCCGGCGCGGGCCACGACCATTGATCGGGGAGCAGGATAATATGCTAGCCAGAACCATAGGCTTTTCGATCCGGCAACGATGGCTCGTCCTCGCGGTCGTCGCGCTCCTGTGCGCGATCGGCGCGTGGAGCGCGACCAAATTGCCCATCGACGCCGTTCCCGACATCACCAACGTCCAGGTCCAGATCAATACCAAGGCTGAAGGCTATTCGCCGCTCGAAGCCGAGCAGCGGATCACCTACCCGATTGAGACCGCGATCGCGGGCATCCCCAACCTCAACTATACCAGGTCGATCTCGCGCTACGGCCTGAGTCAGGTCACGGTCGTTTTCGAGGACGGGACCGACATCTATTTCGCGCGCCAGCAGGTCAACGAGCGGCTCCAGGCCGCAAAGGGGCAGCTGCCGCCCGGTATGGCGCCCGAAATGGGGCCGATTTCCACCGGCCTCGGCGAGATCTTCATGTTCTCGATCGAAGCCGAACCGGGCGCACGAAAGCCGGATGGCACGCCCTACACGGCGGAAGACCTCCGAACGATGTCCGACTGGGTCATCCGGCCGCAGATGCGCACGATCCCGGGGGTCGCCGAGATCAACACGATCGGCGGCTATGCCCGCCAATATCATGTGACCCCCTATCCGGCCTCGCTCGCTTCGCTCAATCTCTCGCTCAACGATGTCGTCACCGCGCTGGAGGCCAATAATGCAAATCGCGGCGCCGGCTATGTCGAGCGCAGCGGCGAACAGATATTGATCCGGGTGCCGGGGCAGGCGAACAATGAGCGCGACCTGTCGCAGATCATCGTCGCCACCCGCGGCGGCGTTCCGATCCGGATCGCCGACGTCGCCGATGTCGCGATCGGTTCGGGCCTTCGCACGGGCGCGGCGACTGAGAATGGCAAGGAGGTCGTCCTCGCAACGGTCTCGATGCTGATCGGACAAAATCCGCGCGTGGTGGCGCAGGCCTCGGCCGAACGCCTCGTCGAAGCGTCGCGTGCTTTGCCGAAGGGTGTTGTCGCGAAGCCGCTCTATGATCGCACCGCGCTCGTCGAACGGACGATTTCGACGGTGCAGAAGAATCTCGCCGAGGGCGCGCTGCTCGTCATCGTGATCCTCTTCCTGCTGCTCGGCAATTTCCGGGCGGCGCTGATCACGGCGGCGGTTATTCCCGTTGCCATGCTGATGACGCTGACGGGCATGCTCCAGACGCGGACATCGGCGAACCTCATGAGCCTCGGCGCGCTCGACTTCGGCCTCATCGTCGACGGGGCCGTCATCATCGTCGAAAATTGTCTTCGCAGGCTTGGCGAGGCACAGCACAGGCTCGGACGGCTGCTCGATCGCGACGAACGCTTCGGCCTCGTTGCCTCGGCGAGCGCCGAAGTGATCAAGCCGAGCATCTTCGGCATCATCATCATCACCGCGGTCTATCTGCCGATCTTCGCGCTCGAAGGCGTCGAAGGAAAGACCTTCCACCCGATGGCGATCACGGTCGTCCTCGCGCTGACCGCTGCTCTTCTCCTGTCGCTCACCCTGGTTCCGGCCGCGGTGGCGCTCTTCGTTACCGGCAAGGTCGAGGAGAAGGAGAATTGGCTGATGCGCGGTCTCGGCAAGGGCTATCGTCCGATGCTCGACCGCGTCCTGAATTGGCCGAAGGCGGCGCTTTCGGGTGCGCTGCTGCTCGTCGCGCTCAGCGGCGTGGCGGCGACGAGTCTCGGGTCCGAGTTCATCCCGGACCTCGACGAAGGCGATATCGCGATGCACGCGATGCGCATTCCGGGAACGAGCCTGACCCAGTCGATCGCGATGCAGGAGGCGCTGGAGAAGAGGATCAGGCAGTTCCCCGAAGTCGAGCGGGTGTTCGCGAAGATCGGCACGCCCGAGGTCGCGACCGATCCGATGCCACCGTCGGTCGCCGACAATTTCATCATGCTCAAGGATCGGAAGGAGTGGCCCGAGCCCAGAAAGCCGCGCGACCAGCTCGTCGCCGAGCTCAACAAGGCGGTAAACGAAGTGCCGGGGAACAATTACGAGTTCACCCAGCCGGTGAAGATGCGGATGAATGAACTGATCGCCGGCGTTCGCGCCGACGTCGCGATCAAGCTGTTCGGCGACGATCTCGATCAACTGCTCGAATCGGGGCGGGCGATCGAGGAGGTGGCCGGCGGGATCGCGGGCGCGCAGGACGTGAAGCTCGAACAGGTCACCGGCCTGCCGATGCTTTCGGTCACGCCCGATCGCGACAAGCTTGCGCGCTATGGCGTGAGCATGGAGACGGTCCAGGATGCGGTTTCGACCGCGACTGGCGGGCGGCAGGCGGGCGAGCTCTTCGAGGGCGACCGGCGTTTCGACGTCGTCGTCCGGCTTCCCGAGGCCATTCGCACCGACCTCGCGTCGCTCGGCAATCTCCCCGTTGCGCTTCCGGCCGGCGGCTTCGTGCCGCTTTCGGAGCTTGCGGAGATATCGCTCGCGGCGGGGCCGAACCAGATCAGCCGCGAGAATGGCAAACGCCGCGCGGTGATCACGGCGAATGTCCGTGGTCGCGATCTCGGCTCGTTCATCGACGAACTGACCCAGAAGGTCGAAGCCGATGTCGTGCTGCCCGACGGTTATTATATAGAATATGGCGGGACGTTCGAGCAGCTCCAGTCGGCGACCGAGCGCCTCCAGATCGTGGTGCCGCTCGTTCTGCTGCTGATCTTCGGCCTCTTGTTCATGCTGTTCGGGTCGGTTCGCGATGCGGCCATCGTCTTCTCGGGCGTGCCGCTGGCGCTGACGGGAGGGGTCGCGGCGCTGGCGCTTCGCGACATTCCGCTCTCCATCTCGGCGGGCGTCGGGTTCATCGCACTCTCCGGGGTCGCGGTGCTCAACGGCGTGGTGATGCTATCCTTCATCAAGGATCTTCGCGAACGCGGAAAGGCGCTCGTCGATGCAATCCGCGAGGGCGCGCTGACCCGCCTCAGGCCGGTGATGATGACCGCGCTGGTTGCGTCGCTCGGCTTCGTACCGATGGCGCTCAATGTCGGGGCAGGATCCGAGGTGCAACGGCCGCTGGCGACCGTGGTCATCGGCGGGATCATCTCATCGACGATCCTGACGCTGCTCGTCCTGCCCGCGCTGTACCTCATGGTCCACAGTCGCAGCGCGAAGATCGAAGAAGAGGAAGTCGCCGGGCCGCGGCGTGAGCCCGGCCTTGCGACCTGAAGCCAGGCCCTCACGGTTTGCTGCAGCGCTTGGGCGCAAGCGGCCGGCCGCGAACAGGGGCGGAACCCTGAGGGGTTCCGCCTCCTTTTAGGGATGCTTGGTATGAGGAGCGTGAAATGATAGACAAGACAGGCAGCACCGACCGCGAAAAGCAGACCCTCCAGATCGTTCTTTTCCTGAACGCGGCGATCGCCATCGCCTTTCTCATAACCGGCGCGCTGGGAGATTCGAGCGCCCTCATCGCGAATGGCCTCGACAATTTATCGGACGCGGCGGTCTATGCCCTGAGCCTTGTCGCACTAAGCCATGGCATCAAATGGAAGACCCGCGCGGCTACAGCGTCGGGCGTTATGCTATTGATCTTCGCGGCCGGCGTCCTGTTCGATGTCGGGCGGCGCTACTTTCAGGGTAGCGAACCGATCGGCGCTACGATGATGATCATGTCGGCGGTCGCGGCGGTGGTGAACTATGCCTGCCTGAAGCTGCTTCAGCGCATTCAGAATCCCGACGTCAACCTTCGTGCGGCAACGACCTTCAGCTTCAACGACTTCGTTTCGAACGGCGGCATCCTGATCGCCGGCGTCCTCGTCTGGTGGCTCGGCACGAACTGGCCCGACTTGCTCGTCGGGTTCGCCACTGCGCTGATTGCCATCAAGGGCGGCATCGAAATTCTGCGCGATGCCCGAAAGGAGACTCGCGGCGCCGCAAGCGACGACCCCTGAATTTGAGAAATAACAAGGTGAAGACCGAATGATGAGTGCGAGGAAACCACCGCTAGACCGCGGACGGCAGCGTCGCCTCGATCGCCTCAATCACCCGGCAATCGGCTATGCGGCCGCCCTCACAGAGCTGGACGATCCGGGCGAGTTCTGCGCGAAGGCGCACCATGCGTTCCAGACGCTCGTCGACGTCGAGCAAATGTCGCGCCGCCAGAGCGCGAACCTCGGCGCAGTCCTGCTCGGGTCCTGCCGCGAGGGCTTTCAGTGAACGAATTTCGTCGATCGAAAATCCCAGCCCCCTCGCACTCCGGATAAACGCCAGGCGCCTGACATCCTCGGGACCATAGCTGCGACGTCCGGAGGCGGTGCGCGCCGCCGGTGGTAGAAGCCCGATGTCCTCGTAGAAGCGGATTGTATTGACCTTCGTACCCGTCCGGCTCGCCAGCGCTCCGATGGGAAGTCCTACCTCACGGCCCATATGCACCTCAGAAATGCCTTGCTTCTACAGCTACTGGAGAATGTAGGACAATGCGATGAGCGAAAGCAACGACAGTAACTGTGGCTGTACGGGCGATACCGTGCGTGCCGAGCGTGATCCCGCCTATCGACGGGCGCTCTGGATCGTGGTGATACTCAACCTCGGTTTCGGTGTGTGCGAAATCATCGGCGGCTTCATCGCCAACAGTCAGGCCCTCAAAGCGGATTCGCTCGACTTCATCGGCGACGGTTCGATCACTTTGGTGGGATTACTGGCGCTGGGATGGTCTGCTGCAAGCCGTGCACGGATCGCGCTAACCCAGGGACTGTTCCTCGGTGCGCTCGGGCTGGGAGTGATTGCCTTTGCCGTGGCGCGGGCCTTAAATGCCGAGCCACCCGAAGCCGAACTCATGGGCGTCATCGGCATAGTCGCCTTGGCCGTGAACGTGACCGCGGCGCTGGTTCTCTCGCGATTTCGGGACGGCGATGCCAATGTGCGGGCCATCTGGCTGTTCAGCCGAAACGATGCGATCGCGAATATCGCCGTCATCGTCGCGGCCATATTGGTCGGCTGGACGGGCAGCGCCTGGCCCGATCTTCTGGTGGCGGGCGTCATCGCCCTTCTCTTCCTGCATTCGGCCACGGAGATCGTGCGCAATGCACGCGCCGAGCTGCGCCCTTCGCAGGCATAGCAAAATGAGGGCATATTCCACGCTTCGGCGCGCTGCGGCAATCTTGCTTGCCATGCTGGTGCTGCTTCCGGCCGTGGCACGCGCCGACACGACGTCGGTGCAGACTACCTGGCGCCTGCTCGATTATGTCGCGGTGGACTATGGCGGTGCGGTACATGACGGCCGGGTCATCAGCCAGGCAGAATATGCCGAAATGCTCGAGTTCACCGATTCGGCCGCCGCGAATATTGCAGCGCTGCCACCCAAAGGCGCACGTGCGCAATTGGTGGCTGACGCGAAGCGGCTGAAGGCAGCCGTTGTCGCCAAGGAAAGCCCACGAGAAGTCGCACGGCAGGCCCGTTCGGTCGCAGCGGCGTTGCTCAACGCCTATCCGGTGCCACTTGCGCCGGCGCGCAGCCCAGATCTTGCGAGGGGCGCTACTCTCTATGGGCAGAATTGCGCATCGTGCCACGGCATGTCGGGCGATGGCCGCGGCCCCGATGCAGCCAGGCTCGATCCACCGCCGATCGCCTTTTCCGATGCTGCGCGCGCTCGCGAACGCAGCGTCTTCGGGCTTTACCAAGTGATCGAGCAAGGCCTCGACGGCACGGCAATGCAAAGTTTCGCCGACCTTCCTGCCGCCGATCGCTGGGCCCTCGCCTTCTACAGCGGCCGCTTCGCTTTCCGTGATACGACGCAGGGCGAGCGGATCTGGCAATCCGACGCTGGTGTGCGCCGCCTGGTGCCTGACATGCCTACGCTGACGGCAATGACGCCGGCGGCGCTCGGTGCGAAGATCGGACAACCGGAGGCCGACGCCGTGATGGCCTATCTCAGGGCTAATCCGCAGGCCGTCACGGGGTCGGGGGCTGGGTCGCTGGCGCTGGCGCGGGAACGGCTCGAGCAGAGCTTCGCTGCATATGCTGCGGGGAAGAGGCAGCAAGCCGGAGAACTTGCGTTGTCCGCTTATCTCGACGGGTTCGAACCCCTGGAACCGCTCCTCGCGTCGCGTGATGGCGCCCTGATGGCGCGGATCGAGACGGCGATGGGGGCAGTGCGCGCGGCCATCCAGAAGGGCGCGCCCGTCGCCGAGGTACGCCACGAGATTTCGGCGCTCGACACGCTCTTCACCGATGCCGAGCAGGTGCTCGCCCCCGAACAGGCGAGCAGCACGTCGGCCTTTGTCGGCGCCCTGACGATCTTGCTGCGTGAGGGCCTGGAGGCACTCCTCGTCGTCATCGCGATCGTCGCCTTCCTGCGAAAGGCCGAGCGCCCGGAGGCGCTGCGTTATGTGCATGCCGGCTGGGTTGCGGCCCTTGCCGCAGGGGGCCTGACTTGGGCGCTCGCGACCTATGCCATCGGAGTCAGCGGGGCGAGCCGCGAATTGACCGAGGGCTTCGGATCCTTGCTCGCGGCTGTCATTCTCCTGTCGGTCGGCATCTGGATGCACGGAAAGTCTCAGGCCGACCAATGGCAGCGCTATATTCACGCAAAGCTGAGCGCGGCGCTCTCGAAACGCTCGTCCTGGTTCCTGTTCGGGCTCGCCTTCCTGGCCGTCTATCGCGAGGTGTTCGAGACCATCCTGTTTTATGCGGCGCTGGCATCGCAGGGCAGTGGCGGGGCTGTCTTCGGCGGCTTCGTGACCGGCCTTGTCCTGCTGGCCGTCATCGCCTGGGCGATGCTCCGCTACAGTCAGCGGCTGCCAATCGGCAAATTCTTTTCGTATAGCTCTGCCCTCATGGCGGTGCTCGCCGCCGTACTGGCGGGCAAGGGAACGGCGGCGCTGCAGGAGGCAGGCATGCTCTCGGTAACGCCCGTGAGCGGCTGGCCTCGAGTAACGCTCCTGGGTATCTATCCGACGCTGCAGGTCATCCTCATGCAAGCCGCCGCGCTGGTCATCATAATCCTTGGCTTCTGGTATAATCGCCGGGCCATCGAAGCCGGGCGGCCTGCCAAAGCCGGCAATCAGTCTGCGTAGAATTGCGACACCCGACCGGTTGCCAACCCGCCCACATCCGCGTCATAGGCCGATTGTGGGCCTCGCCGAACCGACCCATCGCATATTCCCGATACAAATTGACAGACATGAACATATCGGATAATCCCGATGCATGCAAATTGATGCCGCCTTGTCCGCCCTCGCCGCTCTGGCGCATCCCACCCGCCTCGATGCCTTTCGCTTGATCGTCCAGAATGAGCCCGAAGGGCTATCGACGGGACAGCTCGTCGAAGCGTCGGGGCTCAATCAGAGTAGTTTTTCGACGCACCTCGCGGTTCTGGTGAAGGCGGGCTTGGTGATACCGGAAAAGCGCGGCCGGCAGATCATCCAACGAGCGGATATCGACGCACTTCGCGGCCTGATGCTCTTCCTCGCAAAAGACTGCTGCCAAGGACGCGCTGAACTGTGTGAGCCGCTGCTCGCCGAACTTGCCTGCTGCTGATCGGCCCATTCAGCGCTTGAGGGAGAAGTCGATGACCGACAAGATTTATAATGTGCTGTTCCTTTGTACCGGCAACAGCGCCCGCTCGATTCTAGCCGAAGCTCTGCTGAACCGCATGGGCCAGGGGCGGTTCCGTGCCTATAGCGCCGGGAGCTTTCCCAAAGGCAAGGTCCATGCACAGGCGCTCGCGCTTCTCGATGAGCTCGGGTTCGAGACCGAGGGTCTGCGCTCGAAAAGCTGGGACGAATTCTCGGGCCCGGACGCGCCCAAACTCGATTTCATCTTCACCGTCTGCGACAATGCCGCCGGCGAGACCTGTCCGGTCTGGCCCGGCAAGCCGATGACCGCGCACTGGGGGATCGAAGATCCCGCCGCGGTCGAAGGCCCGGGCCAGCGCGAAGCTTTCGAACGTGCGCTGCACTATCTCTCGAACCGGATTTCGCTCTTCCTCGCGCTCCCGCACGAAAGCATCGACGAGATGGCAATGGCGCGCAGGTTGAAGGAAATCGGCGGCATCGAGGGCGCGACTGGCGAGCGGGAGACAGGCGCATGACCGCCGACATCATTATCTATCACAATCCCGAGTGCGGGACGTCGCGCAACACGCTCGCGCTCATTCGCAACGCCGGCATCGAACCGCATGTCGTCGAATATCTGAAGACACCGCCGTCGCGAGCCCTGCTCGAGCGGCTGATCGAGCGCGCCGGTATCACGCCGCGCGAGCTCCTCCGCGAAAAAGGCACGCCCTATGCGGAACTCGGCCTAGGCAACCCCGATCTCACCGATGGCGCACTCATTGATGCAATGATGGCGCATCCGGTCCTCATCAATCGCCCGCTCGTCGTCACATCGCTCGGGGTGAAGCTCTGCCGCCCGTCCGAAGCGGTGCTCGACATCATCCCTGCCCGCCAGCTTGGCGCCTTCGCCAAGGAAGACGGTGAACAGGTGGTCGATGCCGGCGGCAACCGCGTCCATGCCTGAGGGGATCATCATGATTGCCGCAAAGCGTGAACGCCTGTCCTTCCTCGATCGCTATCTGACACTCTGGATCTTCCTTGCAATGGCGCTCGGCGTCCTCTTGGGATCGCTTTTCAAGGACCTCCCCGCTGCGATCGACGCGATGTCGATCGGAACGACGAATATCCCGATCGCCATCGGGCTCATTTTGATGATGTATCCGCCGCTTGCACGCGTGCGCTATGACGAGCTGCCGCGCGTGTTCGAAGACAAGCGCGTCCTAGCCATCTCGCTGATCCAGAACTGGATCATCGGGCCGGTGCTGATGTTCGCGCTCGCGGTCGTCTTCCTCGCGGACAAGCCTGAATATATGACTGGCCTGATCCTGATCGGTCTCGCGCGCTGCATCGCAATGGTGATCGTGTGGAACCAGCTCGCAAAGGGCGACAATCAATATGTCGCTGCGCTCGTCGCGTTCAATTCGATCTTTCAGATCCTCTTCTTCAGCGTCTATGCCTGGTTTTTCCTCACGGTCCTGCCGCCGCTCTTCGGCCTCGAAGGCAGCGTCATCGACGTCAGCTTCTGGACGATCGCCGAGGCGGTGCTCATCTATCTCGGCATGCGGAAAATCATATCAATCCCTTTCGCTGATGTCGGGTGCGGAGCCGCCGCCGTGGCTATCGCCGCCCTTCAGGGTCTGCGCGCCGACCATCGCGCCCTGCGCGACCGACTGCCGATGCCGCATCGCGGTCGCCCAAGCCGGCGGCGTACCGGCAGCAGGTGCCGGTCCCGCCTTCGCCGCCTGACCCGCGCGGCCGGCCGCAAACTGCTCGCGGGTCCGCTCGGCGGCACGCCGAAGCGGGGACGCCGCAGCGCTCGCCGCCGAGCGCGCGACATTGGCGAGACCCGCACCGACCGCTTGCGCCCCGCTCTTCCCGGCCGCGCCTGCGGCGTAGGAGGCCGATGCGCTGCCCGCAGTGCGGGTAGCGCCAGCCGCAGCGCCGCGCGCAAAGCTGGCGGCGGCACCGGTAGCCAGCGTCGCACCCGCCGCGCCCGCGGCGAGCGTGGCGCCGGCGGCGACGGCCGTGCCGGCCGCAGCGCCTGCGCCGAGCTGGGGGCCGCCCGCGACGATGCCATTGGCGATCGAAGGACCGAAGATACCGAGACCCAGCAATGTGAGCGCGCCAAGCGCGATCGCCATAACCTGCTCGATGTCCGGCTCGGCGCCAATCTGGGCACCCATGAAGCGGTCGAAGAGGGTCGTGCCGATCCCGGTGATGACGGCGAGCACCAGCACCTTGATGCCGGAGGAGACGATATGGCCAAGGACGCGCTCCGCCATGAACGCGGTGCGGCCGAAAAAGGCGAAGGGGATCAGAACGAAGCCCGCGAGCGTGACAAGCTTGAACTCGAGGATCGTCACGAAGACCTGCACCGCGAGGATGAAGAAGGCGAGGACGACGATCACCCAGGCGATCAGCAGGATCAAGATCTGTACGAAGTTGGTGAAGAGCCCGATAGGCCCCAGGAGGTCCTTGCTCGCATCGAGAAGCGGCTCCGCGGCATCGAGGCCCGTCGCCGCGACGACGCCCGGGCGCATGAAGTCGCCGATCGCCATGGCGCCGCCGCTTGCCTTCAGCCCGAGACCGGCAAAGCTTTCGAGCATGATTGTCGCCAGGCTCTGGAAATTACCGATGATGAACGCGAAGACGCCAATATAAAGCGTCTTCTTGACGAGGCGCTGAAGGACATCCTCGTCGGCTCCCCACGCCCAGAACAGCGCGGCGATCGTCACGTCGATGACGATGAGCGTAGTCGACAGAAAACCGACTTCGCCGCCGAGCAGCCCGAAGCCGCTGTCGATATAGGTCGAAAAGACCGACAGAAATTGGTCGATCACGCCCGTGTCGTTCATCGCTCGTTCCTCCGCTCACCGAAAAACCGGCGACGCTTCGCTTCCCATGCCGCTTCGCAATCTGGGTCGACCGTCGTGACGGTCCGGCAGCGGCGAAGCCTATCGTCCGGCGCCGGGTGTGCGTCCGCCCCGGAGACCTGGGGGACGGACGCACGGGGCGCGGGCGGCCACGTCGCGGCGACGACCCCGATCGTCTTCGAGATAACGCCCACCACTGCCGAGCCTGCGATCCTGGACGCCCGACCCATCTCAATTGCCTTTGAGGAAGCGGCGGAAGCGCTCGCGTCCTTCGGCTTCGGCAGCAGCCGCGCGGGCGGCATCGAGCATCTGTGCCCGCCCCTGCGCGGCGATCGCAGCGGCAAGATCACCAAGTTGCTGCGACTGGAGCGCAAGCAGCTGGTTGCCCGCCTGTGCCGCCTGAAGGGCGCCGGCCGCCGACTGGCTCGCGGTCACCAGCGTCGTGATCGAGCGGCGCGCATCGCCCATATTGCCGACGACGCCCGCCTGGACCTTCATCGCATCCTGGAAGGCGCCGACGCTGTCGGTCCAGCGCGCCTCGGCATTGGTGACCATTTCCGCCTGCGTGCCCGTCAGTGCGCCGCCCTTGTAGCGCGCGTCGAACGCCTTCTGGATGTCGCCGACATCAAAAGCGACCCGCTGCGCTTCGCCGAGCAGGGTGCGGGTCCGGTCGACCTGCCCTTGCAGCTCTTGGAGCGTCGAGACCGGCAGGCCCGACAGGTTGCGGGCCTCGTTCGCGAGCGATGTCGCCTGATTCTGCAGCTGCTTGATCTGGTTGTTGATCTGCTCGAGCGTGCGCGCGGCGGTCAGGATATTCTGCGCGTAATTGCGGGGATCGTGGACGATCCCGCCCACTTGGGCCGCGGCCGGGGCGGGCACGGCCGCAGCCGCGATGCCGCACCCGGCGACGAGCAGCGCGGCCGCGCAATGGAAAATCGGGGTCTTCATGGTCATTCACTCCTTCAGGGTGGAAAATTCGAGATTGGCGAGAAGATCGGCCGCCCAGTCGAGGCGGCGCTCACGCAGCCAGGCGGCGGCAAAGCCGTCGCTCCCATGTTCGGCGACGAGTTCGCCGATGCGGATCTGATCGGTCTTGGAAGACGCGGCGGTGAAGGCGAGCGCGATCTCGCCGAGGCCCAGCTCGAACAGCCGGTTCCCGCGGCGCGACTGGCAATAATAATCGCGCTTCGGGGTCGACCGGCTCAATATCTCGATCTGCCGGTCGTTGAGGCCGAAGCGCTCATAGACCCGCGCGATCTGCGGCTCGGCGGCGCGCTCATTGGGAAGGAAGATGCGCGTCGGGCAGCTTTCGATGATCGCGGGCGCAATGCTCGAACTCTCGATGTCGGCGAGGCTCTGCGTCGCGAAGATGACGCTCGCATTCTTCTTGCGTAGCGTTTTCAGCCATTCGCGCAGCTGCGCGGCGAAGGCCGGACTGTCGAGGATAAGCCAGCCCTCGTCGATGATGATCAGGGTCGGCGAGCCATCTAGGCGCTGCCCGATGCGGTGAAAGAGATAGGCGAGCACGGCGGGGGCCGAGGCGGCGCCAACGAGGCCCTCGGTCTCGAGCGCCTGCACCCGTGCGCTGCCGAGGCGTTCGACCTCGGCGTCGAGGAGGCGTCCCCAGGGTCCGCCGACCAGATAGGGCGCCAGCGCCTGCTTCAATTCCTGCGATTGCAGCAGGACCGCGAGCCCGGTCAGCGTCCGCTCCGCGACCGGCGCGGTGGCCAGCGACGTCAGCGCCGACCAGAGATGTTCCTTCGCGGCCGGATCGACCGCGACGCCTTCGCCCGCGAGGAGCGCGGCCAGCCATTCGGCCGCCCATGCCCGTTCGCCCGCCTCGTCGATGCGCGCGAGCGGCTGCAGCGCGACGCCGCCGCCGTCATCCTGCAAGGCGCGGCCCAGATCCTGCCAGTCGCCCCCCATGGCGAGCGTCGCGGCGCGGATCGAGCCGCCGAAATCGAAGGCGAAAATCTGGCTGCCCTCATAGCGCCGGAACTGCAGCGCCATCAGTGCGAGGAGCACCGACTTGCCGGCGCCCGTCGGGCCGACGACGAGGCTGTGGCCGACGTCGCCGACATGAAGAGTGAGGCGGAACGGGGTCGAGCCTTCGGTCTTGCCATAGAGCAAGGGGGCATCACCGAAATGCTCGTCCCGTTCCGCCCCCGCCCACACCGCTGATAAGGGTATGAGGTGGGCGAGATTGAGCGTCGAAATGGGGGGTTGGCGGACATTGGCATAGACATGACCGGGGAGACTCCCCAGCCAGGCGTCGACCCCGTTCATGCCCTCGACCGTGCAGGTGAAATCGCGGCCCTGGATGGCCTTCTCGGCGAGCCGCAGCTTTTCGGCCGCGATGGCGGGATCCAGATCCCACACGGTCAGCGTCGCGGTCACCTAGGCGATGCCCGCATGGTCGGCGCCGAGTTCCTGCAATGCCATGTCCGCGTCGGCAGCCTTGTTCGAGGCGTCCGAGTCCATGAGCACCGACGTCTCGTTGGTCATCACTTCCTTGAGGATCGCGGCGACCGATTTGCGCTTGGCGAACCATTGCCGCCGGATTTTGGTCAGCAGCTTCGTCGCGTCGGTCTTGTCGAGCATGATCGCGCGCGTCGACCAGCGATAGGCGAAAGC
>JAEULK010000075.1 GCA_016793775.1 Sphingopyxis sp.
GGCAGTCTTGTCCTATGTGGATGCGTAAAACGACAGCGGCCCCCGCCTTCGCGGGGGCGACGATTACGCTGCGAGGCGGCGTTCTTCCAGCGCGCGTTCCCATGCGAGCGCGTGGGCGACGATCGTGTCGAGGTCGGCGTGCTGCGGCTCCCAGCCGAGGATGCTGCGAATCGCTTCATTGTCAGCGATCAGCGCGTCGGGATCGCCCGCGCGCCGGTCGCCCATATGGCGGTCGATCTTGCGATTCGTGGCGCGGTCGACCGCATCGAGCACTTCGAGCACCGAAAAGCCGCGGCCATAGCCAGCGTTCAAACGGTGACTGACGTCGGGCTGCGCGATCAGCGCGTCCAGCGCGAGCAGATGCGCGGCGGCAAGGTCGCTGACATGGATGTAGTCGCGCACCCCGGTACCATCGGCGGTATCGAAGTCGGTGCCGAACACGTCGACATGGTCGCGGCGCCCGAGCGCGGCCTCGACCGCGACCTTGATCAGATGCGTCGCGCCGGCGGTCGACTGGCCGCTGCGCGCCTTGGGGTCGGCGCCCGCGACGTTGAAATAGCGCAGCGCGCAATAGTTGAAGTCGTGCGCGGCGGCGACGTCGGCGAGCATCGCCTCGGTCATCAGTTTCGACATGCCATAGGGGTTGATCGGCCGCTGCGGCGCATCCTCGCGCACCGGGATGACATCCGGAATCCCGTAGGTCGCGGCGGTCGAGGAAAAGATGAAGTGCCGTACCCCGGCATGGACCGCGGTGTCGATCAAAGTGCGGCTGCGCGCGCTGTTGTTGTCATAATATTTGAGCGGGTTGGTCATCGATTCGGGAACCACCACCGAACCCGCGAAATGCATGATCGCGCCGACATCCTGTTCGGCGACGATCCGCGTGACGAGGGCTGCGTCGGCGACATCGCCCTCATAGAAGGCCGCGCCCTTGGGCACCGCCCAGCGAAAGCCGGTGACGAGATTGTCGAGCACTGCGACACGCCAGCCCGCATCGAGCAGCGCGAGCACCGCATGGCTGCCGATATAGCCGGCGCCGCCGGTGACGAGGATAGTGAAGGGATACGGCTGTGCGGTCACGCGGTCGGCTCCTTTGGCCGAAACGCTAGCCGCGACATGGTTAGGATATGGTTAGCGCCAAGCTTGGTCTAACCCGCGAGCGCCTTCTGCCGCCGCCGCTGCACCGACGAGCCATAACCCATCGCCTCGCGGTACTTCACCACGGTGCGCCGCGCGATGTCGTGGCCCTCGGCCGAGAGCTTCTGCGCGATCGTCTCGTCGGAGAGGATCGCCTTGCCGTCTTCGCTCTCGATCATCGCCTTGATCCGGCTCTTGATCGATTCGGACGACACCGCACCATCACCCTCGGTCGCGGAGATGCCGCTCGAGAAGAAATATTTGAGTTCGAACAGCCCGCGCGCGCAGCTGAGATATTTGTTGCTCGTCACGCGGCTGACGGTCGATTCGTGCATGCCGATTTCCTCGGCGACCTGGCGCAGTGTCAGCGGGCGCATATGCGCGACGCCGTGGAGGAAGAAACCTTCCTGCTGCTTGACGATCGCGCTCGCGACCTTGACGATCGTGCGCTGGCGCTGGTCAAGCGCGCGCACCAGCCAATTGGCCCCGGCAAGCTGCTCCGACAGCCACGCCTTGCTCTTCGCCGCCGCGCCGGTGGCGAGTTCGGTATAATAGCGGCGGTTGACGAGCAGCCGCGGCAGCGTGCCGCCATTGATCTCGACCGCCCAGCCCTTGGCGGTCCGGCGCACATAGAGGTCGGGCACCACCGCCCGCGTCGGACTGCCGCCAAAACGCAGCCCCGGCTTGGGATCGTAACCGCGCAGTTCGCGAATCATGTCGGCGAGATCCTCGTCGTCGACCCCGCAGATGCGCTTCAGCTGCGGAAAGGCGCCCTTGGCCACCAGGTCGAGATGCGCGATCATCGTCGCCATCGCGGGGTCGTAGCGGTCGGCCTCGCGCGCCTGGATCGCGATGCATTCGGCGAGGTCGCGCCCGCCGACCCCCGAGGGGTCGAAACATTGCACCCCCGCGAGCACCTCCTCGACCAGCGCGAGGGGAACGCCGAGCCGCTGCGCGAGTTCGGACAGGTCGGCGCGCAGGTACCCCGCCTCGTCGATCATCGCGACCAGCTGCTCGGCAATCAGCGCCTCCAAGCCCGAAAAACGCTCGCCAACCTGTGCGAGCAAATGTTCGTAGAGGCTGTCGGCCTCTTCAGCGAAGCTGTCGAAATCGATGCCCTCGCCGTCGCCCGACAGGCCGACGCTGTCGCTCGCGCTGTCGTGGTGGAAGCTTTCGGCGCCGAGATCGACGTCGAGATCGTCGCTCGCGCCGCTGTCGGGGGCGAGCGCCTCATCGACGCCGAGGCTTGCGGCCTCGACCGGCACCGCGTCGCCCTCCGGCGACTCATCGCCCGCGCCTTCGCTGTCGGGTGCAGCGGTGTCGAGCAGCGGATTGCCCTCGAGCGCCTCGGCCAGATAGGCGTCGAGTTCGAGGTTCGACAGCGCGAGCAGCTTGATCGCCTGCTGCAGCTGCGGCGTCATCACCAGCGATTGCGACTGGCGGAGATCGAGGCGCGGACCCAACGCCATCAGCGGCTCATGCCATTACAGGGAGAAACCCTCGCCGAGGTAGAGGCGGCGCACCTCGGGGTCGGCGACGAGTTCGGCGGGGGATCCCGCGAGCAGCACCTTGCCGTCATAGATGATGCAGGCGCGATCGACGAGGTCGAGCGTCTCGCGGACATTATGGTCGGTGATCAGCACCCCGATGCCGCGCGTCTTCAAATCGGCGACGAGGTCGCGAATATCCGAAATCGACAAGGGATCGATGCCCGCGAAGGGTTCGTCGAGCAGCATGATCGACGGGTTGGCGGCAAGCGCGCGGGCGATTTCGGCGCGGCGCCGTTCGCCGCCCGACAGCGCCATCGCGGCCGCGCTGCGCAGCCGGGTGAGGCCGAATTCGTCGAGCAGCTCCTCGAGCCGGCGCTCACGCGCCACCCGGTCGGGTTCGCTGAGTTCGAGTACCGCGCTGATATTCTGTTCGACGGTCATGCCGCGAAAGATCGAGGTTTCCTGCGGCAGATAGCCGAGGCCGAGGATCGCGCGGCGGTACATCGGCAGCGCGGTGATGTCGGAGCCGTCGAGCATGATGCGCCCCGCGTCGGGTTTCACCAGCCCCATGATCGAATAGAAGCAGGTCGTCTTGCCCGCGCCATTGGGGCCGAGCAGCCCGAGCACCTCGCCCTTCGCCACCGACAGCGACACGTCGGACAGCACGACGCGCTTGTCATAGCTTTTGGCGATCGACACGACCGCGAGCCCGTTGCCCGCCGCCGCTTCCTCCTGGACATGCGCGACATGGTCGGAAACGCCATGGTCGCCGCCAGAAGGCGGGCTCGCGAGAGAAGTGTCGTCGGTCATATCGCGGTCATCGCCTTCAAATCAGGACCCGGCACTACCCCAACGGCGGCGGCGAGGTCAATCTGGCAAGATTATTGCAAGGAACGGCGGAAATCGAGCCGCGACAATCAGTGCGCGGCTTGCGGTCCGCGCACGACGCCCGACAGCGCGAGCTGTTCGTCGATCGCCGCCATCAGCCGCGCGAGTGCCCCCTCGTCCTTCGCCTCGGCACGCGCGACAAGCACATCCTGCGTGTTCGACGCGCGGAGTAGCCACCAGCCGTCGCCGGTCAGCACCCGCGCGCCGTCGGTGCGGTCCACCGTCGCACCCGCCGCCGTCAGCCGCGCGAGAACCTCGTCCACAATGGCGAATTTGCGGACCTCGTCGACCTGGAAGCGCAGTTCGGGGGTGTTGACCATCGGCGCCATACCGCCGCGCAGGTCGGTGACGCTCTGCCCGAGCTTGGTCGCCGCCTCGATCAGCCGGATCGCGGCATAAGGCGCGTCGTCATAACCATAATAGCGGTCGGCAAAAAAGATATGGCCGCTCATCTCGCCCGCGAGCGGACTGCCGGTTTCCTTCATCTTCGCCTTGATCAGGCTGTGGCCGGTCTTCCACATCATCGGCTGGCCGCCGAGTTCGGCGACGCGGTCGAACAGAGCCTGGCTGGCCTTGACGTCGGCGATCACCGTCGCGCCGGGCCGGTCCTGCAGCACCGCCGCGGCATAGATTTGCAGCAACTGGTCGCCCCATATCACCCGGCCCTGGCCGTCGATCGCGCCGATGCGGTCGCCATCTCCATCGAAAGCGACGCCGAAATCGAGGCTCCTTTCGGCGACAAGTTTCCGAAGATCGGCCAGATTCTTTTCCTCGGTCGGGTCAGGATGGTGGTTCGGGAAATGGCCGTCGATATCGGTAAACAGCAGGAAATGCTCGCCGGGCAGGCGCGCGGTCAATTTCTCGATGACGGTACCCGCGGCGCCGTTGCCCGCATCCCAGCCGATGCGATACGCGCCGCCGGCGAACCCCTCGACCAGCCGGTCGACATAGGCATCGACGATGTCGATGCTCTGCGTCGATCCCTCTCCGCTCTCCCAGTCGCCCGCCGCGGCCATGGTGCCGATGCCCGCGATGTCGGCGCCGTAAAAGGGGCGCCCCTGAAACACCATCTTGAAGCCGTTATAATCGGGGGGATTGTGGCTGCCGGTTATCTGTATGCCGCCATCGACCTTTTCGGTTGAGGCCGCATAATAGAGCATCGGGGTGGGGCCGAGCCCGACGTTGAGCGCGTCGATGCCCGCCGCATTGATCCCCTCGATCAGCGCGTCCGCCAGCATCGGCGACGACAGCCGCCCGTCGTAACCGACCGCGACCGACCGGCCGCCGGCGCGGGCGATCAGCGTCGCGAAGCTGCGCCCGATCGCATAGGCGTCGGCGATCGACAGCGTGTCGCCGACGACGCCGCGGATGTCATATTCGCGCAGCATCGTCGGGTGGAAATCATGGGTCATCGTCGATCCTCTTGGGGAGAGAAGAAGGTCAGGCGGCGGCGAACAGGTCGCCGTCGGGGTGCAGCCGCTCGCGCGCCGGCAGGTTCAGCCCCGCCATCGCCTCGCGCAATTCCTGCCGCGCGACGACATGGCCGATGCCCATGCCGCCGAGATGCGCCTTGTCGAGCAGAGTCAGTCCGGCGGGAAAAAGCTCGCGGTAGATGACGCGCTCGCCGAGCCCCGGGATCACCCGGAAACCGACGCGGCGCGACAATTGGGTCAACGCGTCGCCGACGCGGCGCATATTATGCGCATCGACATGCTGGAGGCGGTTGCGCAGGATGATCCAGTCGATCGTGCGCCCGTCCGATTTGGCGCGCGCCTTGCGCGCGTCCCAGATCAGCTCGGAATAGAAGCTGGGCCGCGTGACCTGGAAGTTTTCGGGATCGACCTGCCCGATCAGGTCGAAATCGATGAAGCTGTCGTTGATCGGGGTGATCAGCGTGTCGGCGCCGGTCGCGAGGTGGCGCGCGAACATATCGTCGCGGCCCGGCGTGTCGGCGACGAAATAATCGGCGCCCTCGGACAGGCGCGCGACCTGTTCGTCGAGCTCGGCGATCGTCGAGCCGGTGAACACCTCGAAATCGGGGGTCGGAAGCGCGATGTCGCGGCGCTTTTCGGTCTGGATGCGATTCTCCAGATAGCGGTGGAAGGTGCGCTGGCGCGGGTCGAGGTCGAGCCCCGCGACCTTCCAGCCCTGGCTCGCCAGCGCCACCGCGAAATGCACGGCGCAGGTCGATTTGCCGGTCCCGCCCTTTTCATTGGCAAAGATGATATGGTGCGGCGCGGGGGTCGTCATGAGCGTTGCGAATTTCCTGTCGGCGGCGCATGGGGGCCGCGTGGGTGGCGTATCAGCCGCCATTATCGGAGGCGGGGCAGCCGTGCAAATCATCCGTGACATCACGACGCTCCGCCGTGCCGTTTCGGCACTGCAGCAGGGCGGCAAGAGCGTCGCGCTGGTCCCCACGATGGGGGCGCTGCACGACGGGCATCTGTCGCTGGTGCGGATGGCCAAACGCGTCGCCGACCATGTCGTCGTGTCGATCTTCGTCAATCCGACGCAGTTCGGCCCGAACGAGGATTTCGAGGCTTATCCGCGCGACGAGGCGCGTGACGCCGCGCTGCTCGCCGACGAAGGCGTCGCCTTGCTGTGGTCGCCCGATGTGACGACAATGTATCCCGCCGGACACAGCACGCATATCGAGGTCGCCGAACTCGGCAGCGATTATTGCGGCGCCGCGCGTCCCGGCCATTTCGACGGGGTCGCGACCGTCGTCGCCAAATTGTTCAACCAGGTGCGCGCCGACGTGGCGATCTTCGGCGAGAAGGACTGGCAGCAGCTCGCGATCATCCGCCGCATGGCGCGCGACCTCGATTTCAAGCTCGACATATTGGGCGCGCCGATCGCGCGCGACGCCGACGGCCTCGCGCTGTCGTCGCGGAACGCCTATCTCAGCGAGAAGCAGCGCGCGTCGGCGACCGCCTTTCCCGATGCGCTGAAAGACGCGGTCGCGGCGATCGCGGGCGGCGCCGACGTCGCCCAAACCCTCACCGCCGCCGAAAGGGCGATCGTCGCGGGGGGCTTCGACAGCGTCGATTATGTCGCGCTCGCCGACGCCGACAGCCTCGAACGCCTCGCCGAATTTCATACTCCCGCGCGGCTGCTCGCGGCGGCGCGAATCGGCAGAACACGGCTGATCGACAATTATCCGGTCGGCTGATTGACGCTGAAACTCCTCGAAATCAGCCGTTTCCGTCACTTATCCCCGAAAAAAGCACCTCATCGTTAACGCTTTGTTGACCATGATCCGCAAGGTTCGCCCTCGAAGCTTCTCGGTGGGGGAAGCGACAGGGGGTTCTTATGGCCAACAGTCTGAAGTCTGCGCAATATCTGATCGAAAGCCGGTTGCTCGACGCCGCGCGCGGCGACGCCAACGCCTATTTCGATCTGGGCATCGCCTTTTCGACCGGAAGCGGCGGGGTCGATGTCGACCTGATCCAGGCGCATAAATGGTTCAATCTCGCGGCGCTCGGCGGCAACAAGGAAGGCCAGCAATGCCGCGCCGACCTGTCCGACGAAATGACGCGCGACGAAATCGCCGAAGCGCAGCGCCAGGCGCGCGCCTGGCTCGACGAAACCGCGCGCCGCCCGGCCGCGCGCCGCTTCGCCGCCTGAGACCGTCCTCCCTTTCCCGTTTGTGCCGAGCGTAGTCGAGACACCCAGGGGGAATCCCGGTCGTCCGCGTGTCTCGACTTCGCTCGACACAAACGGAGATCCGAGGGCGGCTTAATCCCTCCGCCGAAAGGGCATATGCCCTTCGAGCCAGTCCATTTCGGCTTCCTCGGCGCGGCGTTCGGTTTCCAGATAGTCGGCGACCGCGCGCCGGAACCCCGGATCGGCGATGAAATGCGCCGACCAGGTGGCGACCGGGCCATAGCCGCGCGCGAGCTTGTGCCCGCCCTGCGCGCCCGCCTCGACGCGCGCGAGCCCGCGTTCGATCGCGATGTCGATCGCGCGGTAATAGCAGAGTTCGAAATGCAGATAGGGGATGTCGGCCAGGCAGCCCCAGTAGCGCCCGTAGAGCGTGTCGGCGCCGACAAAATGCATCGCGCCCGCGACCGCACGCGCATCGCCGTCGAAGGCGAGCACAAGGATGATATCCTCCGCCATCATCTGCCCCATCAGGTCGAACGCCTCGCGCGTGAGGTAAGGCTGGCCCCATTTGCGCGCGCCGGTGTCCTGATAGAAAAGCCACATCGCGTCCCAATGCTCGGGCTTGATCGCGTCCCCGCTGAGTTCCGCGATCCGTAACCCCTCGACCGCCCGCGCACGTTCCTTGCGCAATTGCTTGCGTTTCATCGAGGTCAAAGTGGCGAGGAAGTCGTCGAAGCTGCCATAGCCGCTATTCGCAAAATGGAACTGGATGTCGCGGCGGACGAGCCAGCCCGCCTCCTCGAACAGCGCCATCTGCTCAGGCGCGACGAAGGTCGCATGCGCCGACGAGAGGCCGTTCTGCCGCACCACGGCCTCGGCGCCGCGCAGCAGCAGCAGCGCATCGTCGGCGCTGTTCGCCAGCAGCCGCGGTCCCGGCACCGGCGTGAAGGGCGCGGCGATCTGCAACTTGGGATAATAATCGCCCCCGGTGCGCGCCCAGGCATCGGCCCAGGCATGGTCGAAGACATATTCGCCCTGGCTGTGCGATTTGAGATAAGCGGGCGCCGCGGCGACGAGCGCCCCCGCGCCATCCTCGACGAGCAAGGGCGCCGTCTGCCAGCCGGTCCCCGGCCCGACGCTGCCCGAGCGTTCGAGCAAAGACAGAAAACGGTGCGACACAAAGGGATTGCCGCCGTCGTGCAGCGCGTCCCAAGCTGCGGCGTCGATCGCATCGACGCCGGTGCCGAGCGAGATGCTGCGCGCGGGCGGGTCGGCTTCGGCCACCCGCGTCCTAGGCCGACCGCACCGCGACGATCGCGTCGGCCTCGACCGCGGCGCCGAGCGGCAGCACCGCGACGCCGACCGCGGCGCGGGCGTGGCGCCCCGCATCGCCGAACAGCGATTCGAACAGTTCCGACGCCCCGTTGGCGACCTTCGCCTGGTCGGTGAAATCGGGGGTGCTGTTGACGAACACGCCGAGCTTCACGATTTTTTCGACCCGCGACCAGTCGCCGTTCAGGGCATTGCCGATCTGCGCGAGCAGCATCAGCGCGCAGCGCCGCGCGGCGTCATAGCCGCCCGCGACATCGACATCGGCGCCGAGGCGGCCGGTAACGACCTTGCCATCGTCGAAGGGCAACTGGCCGCTGACATAGAGCAGGCCCCCCTGCTCGACGACGGGGACGTAAGCGGCGACCGGCGCGGCGGCCTTGGGCAGTTCGAGGCCGAGGTCGGCGAGTTTCGCGGCGATATCCATGATGAGTCCTTCTTAAGCCGGAACGGGCCCGGGGGCGGGAATATTTTCGGCGAGGCGCGCCAATATCCAGTCCTGCGCCGCGGCCCAGTCGTCGATGCGGGCATGGGCGTGCTGCGACGGCGCGATCTTGTGGGCAATCGCGGGTTCGCCGACCAGATGGAGCCGCCAGACCTCGGGGGCTTCCTTGGCGACCGAGCCGTGGTGGCCCGCGAGGTCGTCGATGAAGATCGCGACCGACGGCCGATATTCCTCGATCAGGCGGCGCACCGGTTCGCCCTTGCCACCGCGGCTGCCGATCACCGGCGCGTGGAAGTCATGCTCGGCGAGCTGATCGATCCGGCGCTGCTGATGTTCGGGGCCGACATTGGTGAGCACGACGATGTCGGCGTGCCGCGCAATCTCCGCCATCGCGGCGAGCGCGCCGGGGATCGGATATTGGCGCGTCATTTCGGTGGTGAAAAAGCTGTCGAGCAAGGGCCAGACCTCGGCCGCTTCAAGCGGCGTGCCGCATTCCTTGCGCTTGAGCGCGCCGGCGAAGCTCGCGTCCTCGATGCGGAAGAGCACGCCATGTTCCTGGTCGACCCACTGCGCGAAGGGAACGACCATGTGCATCAGCACCTCGTCGCAATCGGTGATGACGAGCGGGCGGCTCATGTCTCGATCCTTTCGTCACCCGACAGGCGGTGGGCGGCGGCGGCGATGGCTTCGGGCTTGACGTCGAGACCGACCGCGCAAGCGACGAGGTCAGCCTCATGCGCGGTCAGGAAGGACAGGATAGCGGCAAGCGTCGTCCGCTCGCCTAGCGATTCGCGCAAGGCGTCGGGGCCGAGCCCGGTGAGCGCGAGCAGCCGTTCGGCGCGCGGCTCGTCGGTCAATATCCAGCCCAGCGCGTTCAGCGCCAGCGCTTCGTCGGCATCGTGCAAGTCGATTTTCCCTTTCGCGGGAGGCAATTGTGTCGCGCGGCCGATTCGCCTAAACCGGCGCCGGACGCAAGGTGGGGAAGCGATTAATCATGGGCAAGACCATATTGGTGGTCGAGGATAATGAACTCAACCTGCGCCTGTTCTGCGACCTGCTCAATGCCCATGGCTATAGCGCCCATCCGGTGCGCGACGGGCGCGATGCGCTGGCCAAGGCGCGCGAGCTGACCCCCGACCTGATCATCATGGACATCCAGTTGCCGCATGTCAGCGGGCTCGAGCTGATCGGCCAGATGAAGGCCGACCTGATGCTGCGCGAGGTACCGATCATGGCGGTCACCGCCTATGCCGGCAAAGGCGACGAGGACCAGATCCGCGCCGCGGGTGCCGAGGCCTATGTCTCGAAACCGATTTCGGTGATCAAGTTCATCGAGAGCGTCGGGGCCTTTGCTTGATAGGGGCGCCACGATGGCCAAGCCGACATCGGTGCGATTTTGCGTGCTGTCCGAGAACCAAGAGCGGGCGATAGCCCATCTTACGGAGCGAGGCTATCCGCCCCTAAGGGTCGAGCGCGACGAGGACGGCCTCTCGGCCTTGATCCTTCCTTCCGTTCCGGACGATCAACTTTTTGCCTTGGGGCAGGCGATCCCGAAGCATCTCAGCGCGAAGGTCGCCATTGCCGGCGCGGCCTTCCCTTTTCGCGCGGAATCACGGGAGGGTCACTGAGTGACTATTGGCGGGGGCATGCCCCCGCCTTGACGGTCAGGTAGCCCAGGCTGCACTTTCGTCACTACGCTTCCCCTGTGACCGGCTCCACGGGGCATCATAATGCAGCGCCACCGCGGCTGCGGAGCTTTCGATCAGCGCGGCATAAATCCGGCCGATCCAGGTCTTTTCCTTACGAACATGGGTCATGACATATCTCCTGTGCCCGGACCGGCAAGGTTGGGGAGAGCGGACCGGGCACCATTTTTACCCTCGCGCGCCCGGCGATTGGCGCCGAAATTGACCATATTGGTGACTAATTTTTGCGCTATATGACGATTCATGCGAAAAATGACCGATCTCGACGATTTCGACCGCCGCCTGCTCGCGCTGGTGCGCGAGGACAATCAGCAGCCCGCGCGCGTGCTCGCCGACAAGGCCGGGCTGTCGCTCTCGGCGGTGCTGCGCCGCCTCCGCCGGCTGCGCGACGAGAAGGTCATCGTCGCCGATATCGCGGTGATCAATCCGGCGCTGACCGGATCGGCGCTGACCATGCATGTGCTCGTCCAGATGCAGCAGGCGGGGCCGCAGACGATGGACCAGTTCGCGCGCGAGATCGTCCGTCACCCCGAAATCACCGGGGCCTGGGACGTCACCGGCGACGATGATTTCCTGCTGAAGGTCCAGGTCGGGACGATGGAGGATTACGACCGCTTCACCCGCCGCGCGCTGAGCGAGGACAAGGGGGTACATTCGTTCACGACGATGATCGCGATCCGCAACATCATCGAGAATGAGGTCGCGCGGCGACCTTTGCGCGAGGGGTGAGGAGGAGACGCGGCGCGCCAGCAGGAGCGGATTGCCGTGGCGCGGATGTCGGTAAGATTTTTTCGCGCGAAGACGCAAAGATGTTAGTTTGCGGCCGCACGGTCGCCTGTCCATCTTCGCCGCGTCTGGCGCAGCGTGAGGGGAATGGAGCCGCTTCGCGGTCATCGCGACATCTTCGTGTCTTTGCGTCTTTGCGCGAAACCAAAAACCCCGGCCTGTCGGTCTTCGACGAAGCGTTATGGGCAAGCCGCCGCCTCCGTCCACGCGAAATAGTCTCCCCAGAAACGCCATTCGCACACGCACAAAAAAGCGCGGCGCGCCATCGGCTTTCCTCCTAGGACAGCGCATGGCCTATTATCCCGACCTGACCCCTTTCGTTTATGGCGGCGCCGAACCCGACCCCGCGATTCTCAATATCGGCTGGCTCTGTTCGGATCACGCGATCGCGACGGCGGTGCCGGACGCGGCGTTCGTCGCGGCGCTGGCGACGATCGCGGCCGATCCCATCAACCTCTATCGCGGCAGCCATCTGTGCGACTTCTGCCCCCGACCGCCCACCATCCTATCGCCGGGCGGTATTCCGATGCTGGACGCGCCCAGGGAAACCCGGGGCAATGGCGAAATCCGGGTCGAGGGGCGCGACGGGCTGACTTATGTCGCACCGGCGTTGATCGTCCACTATGTCGAGCGACATCATTATGCGCCGCCGCAAACCTTCATCGACGCGCTAATGGCCGCTCGCTAGGCAGCTAGGCAGGCGGCGGCAGCGCACGAAAAAGGGCGGCGCAAACGGCCGCCCCTCGATCCCGGCCTTCGCCGGGATGACGCATTTCCGACCCGCGCGCTTCAACGCTCGGGGAAACCCATCACTTGATCTTGGCTTCCTTGAACTCGACATGCTTGCGCACGACGGGGTCATATTTGCGCTGCGCCATCTTCTCGGTCATCGTGCGCGGGTTCTTCTTGGTGACATAGAAGAAGCCGGTGTCGGCGGTGCTCACGAGCTTGATCTTGACGGTCGTCGGCTTGGCCATGGCCCTGTTCCTCGAAATTTTGGCGCAGCGACCGGCGACCGGTCGATACGGCGGGGCTGAGCCCCGGCGGATGATGTGAAAAACAACAGGGCGGCGCGCAAGCACACCGCCCCCTTCAAGCGCGCGCCTTTGACCGGATTCGGCGCTTATGTCAAGCGAAACGAACGAACGACGGCCGGTGTCGGGTGCGCGGCCGCCGCCCGCCCGGGGGAGGGGTCAGGCGTTCTTGATCTCGAACCGCACGACCATCTCCTTCCAGCTTTCCTCGGCCACCCCGCCGCGCGTCGCGGGCTTGAAGCGCCATTTCGCCAGCGCGCGGCGCTTGGTCGCGTCGTAGAAGCCAGGGCTGTCGGTGCTGACCAGTTCGACCTGCTTGACCCGGCCGTCGGTGCCGATCAGTACGCGGACCCGCGCAACGCCCTCGATCCCGCCGCCCTGCTCGCGCGGCGGATAATCGGGCTGGAAACTCGCCATGTAACGCTGGTCGAGCTGCGCCAGCACCAGCTTGGGCGGCGGCGCGGGCAGCGGCGGCGGCTCGGCGATGGTCGGCCCGGTGCCCGTGCCCGGCAGCGGGATATATTCGGGCTTGGGCTCGAAGGCCGGCGCCTGGTCGGTGATCGGCGGCAGCGGCGATTTGGTCACGGTGACCGGCGGATCTTGCGTTTGCGGCTGTGCCTGCGGCTTGGGATCGGCCGGGGGATCGGGCACCGTGGGTAGCGGCACCGTTTTGACGATCGTCGGGTCGAGCTTGTCCTTGATCACCGAAATCATCGGCGACAGCGCCACCGTGACGACGAGCGCCGCAGGCAGGCCGATCGCGAACGCCGCGGCGAGCGGGCGGTGTCCGGCGCCGGGGTCGTAGCTGCCGCGTACCAGCAGCGATTCGCCGCCTGCCGGAACGCGCGCGGCACGGCGCGACGACAGGGCGGATGAAATCAGGGGTATCAGGGTCATGGCCTCTCTCCTTGCCTTTCCCGACCCGGGCCGCCCGCGCTTGGCTGCTATCCGGCCCAGTCGTCATAATGATATATTATAACATAACTGCGATTGTCAAGCGCAAAGGTCGGCAAGGGGGTGAAGCGGACGTTCGTTAAACCGTGGCCCCTAAACCGAAAGCCGCGCCACAGCCTCGTCCTTGAGGATCAGCGGCAACAGCTCGGCCATGTCGGGGCCATGGTCGCGCCCGGTCAGCGCGCGGCGCAGCGGCAGGAACAGCGCGCGGCCCTTGGCGCCGGTCGCCGTCTTCACCGCGCCGGTCAGCGCGTGCCAAGGGTCGGCGCTCCAGTCGATGCGGGGCGCGGCAGCAGCGGCGGCGGCCAGCACCGTACGGTCGGCTTCGTCCACCGGCGGCGGCGCCAGCGGCCCGTCGAACACCTGGGCCCAATCGGCCGCCTCGGCGACGGTCATCAGGTTCGGGCGAATCGCGTGCCAGCGCGCCGCGTCGATCGCCGCGGGTAGCCGCCCCGCGACCGCGTCATGCCCCAGTTGATGGACGATCTTCTGGTTGACCAGCGCCAGTTCGGCCTCGTCGAAGCGCGCCGGGGCGCGGCCGAAATGCGCGAAGTCGATCGTCGCCACCAGCGGCGCGGGGTCGGCGACCGGCTCGACCGGGTCGCTGGTGCCCAGCCGCGCGAGCAAGGATATCAGCGCCGCGGGCTCGATGCCCTGCTCGCGCAGGCTCTCCATACCGAGCGAGCCCAGCCGCTTCGACAATTTGCCCTCGGTGCCGACCAGCAACGCCTCATGCGCGAATTCGGGCGGTTTCGCGCCGAGCGCATCGAACATCTGGATCTGCGCCGCGGTGTTCGACACATGGTCCTCGCCGCGCACGACATGGCTGATGCCCATGGCGATATCGTCGATCACGCTCGGCAGCAGATAGAGCCAGCTGCCGTCGGCGCGGCGGACCACCGGGTCGGACATGGATTTCGGGTCAAAATTCTGATCACCGCGAACCATATCCGTCCAAGTGATCGGCGCGTCCTGATCGAGCCGAAAGCGCCAGTGCGGTGCCACACCCGCGGGAACCGGCGCATCGGCGGGCTTGCGCTCGTACACCGGGGGCAATCCGCGCGACAGCAGGATCTTGCGCCGGATGTCGAGCTCTTCGGGACTTTCGTAACAGGCATAGACCCGCCCCGCCGCCTTTAGCTTGTCGAACTCGGCTTCGTATAGCGCAAAGCGCGCCGACTGCCGCTCCTCCCCGTCGACATCGAGCCCGAGCCAGGCGAGATCGGCGCGGATGTCGGCGACATATTCCTCCTTCGACCGCTCGCGGTCGGTGTCGTCAATGCGCAGCAGGAAGCGCCCGCCGTTCTTGCGCGCCCACATCCAATTGTGGAGCGCGGTGCGGACATTGCCGACATGGAGCAGGCCGGTCGGCGAAGGGGCAAAGCGGGTGGTGACACTCATGCGCGCGCCTATAGCCGCCTTCGTTGCTCCATGGCGACCATGAATTGCCTTGCCTTCACGGCATCGCTTAACCGCTTCTTTGCGCTTTTCGGCGTAGCAAGGCGCCATGGCGGGCGGAGCATCAGGATGGCGGTCGCGGCTGTGGCCGCGCGTGCCGGCAGCGATTGCCGACGACCTCGCGCTCGCGCGCGTCGCGCGGCTCCAAGTCGCCGTTCCGATTCTGTATCTCACCCTGATCGCTGTGGTATTCACTGCCATGATCGCCACGACCGGCGATGCGCCATCGATCGCGGCCGGCGGCGACGCACCATGGCTGATCCGCTTCGGCATGCCGCTCGCCGCCATCGGTATCGCGGTGCTCAGGCTCATCCATTGGCTGCGCCGTCGCGGCACCGCGATCGACGCCGCCACGGCGCGGCGCCAGATCGACCGCATGTTCCTGCTCGCGGCGCCGATCGCGGCGCTGTGCAGTCTCTGGACCGCGTCGAGCTGGTGGCTCTCGGTCCCCGGCGAGCGCAGCTATTATCCGATGTTCATGGCGATGGGCACGCTGACCACGGCTTTCTGCCTCGCCTCGGTGCGCGGCGCGACGCTCGCGGTGCTCGCCGCGGGGCTGCTGCCGGTGGTCGCGGCGCTGCTGATCGCGGGCAATTGGATGGACCTGATCGCGGTCGCGATCACCCTGCTCGCCGCCGCCTTCCTGACCCGGCTGGTACTCGACCAGCATGGCCAACAGGTCGAGATGCTGATGCTGCGCCGCCGACTCCAGCGCCAGGCGATGACCGATCCGCTGACCGGGCTCGCCAACCGCCGCGCGCTGCATCTGGCCGCCGAAGAGCATTTCGCCGCGCCCGGCGCCCGCCCCGCGCTGGTGCTGATCGACCTCGACGGCTTCAAGCCGGTGAACGACCGCCACGGCCATGCCGCAGGCGACCTGCTGCTCATCGCGATCGGGGGGCGGCTACGCGCGCAGGCGGGCGAGGCGGCGGCGGTCGCGCGCATCGGCGGCGACGAATTTGCGATATTGCTGCCCGATTGCGACGCCGAGACGCTCGATGTGCGCGCCAGCGCGCTGCTCGCGGCGCTCGCCGCGCCCTTCCCGATCGACGGCCGCCCGATCCGCATCGGCGCCAGCGCCGGCCTCGCCTCTGCGCCCGGCGACGGCTCGAGCCTGCTCGACCTGATGCGCAGCGCCGACGCCGCGCTCTACGCCGCCAAGCCGCGCCGCGAGGGCGCCGATACCGCGGCGGTCAGCCCGCCGGCGCCGCTCGCCGCGGCCACCAGGCCCAGGCGAGCACGAGCAGCGCGGCGATAAGCAGCACGCTATATTCCACCCCGTTACGCCCCGCGCCGACGAACCAGCCCGCCGGCGGATGCACCAAGACCAGCCCGAGCGACAGGATCGCGGCATGGCCGAGCGCTGCAAGGCTGGTCCAGCGCCGTACCAGCATCAATGCCGGCCCGACCAGCTCGTAAAGCGTCACCGCCATCGCCCAGCCATAGCCATGGGAAAACCGAGGCTGTCGAGCCAGGTGCCGAACGGCGCCACCAGCCCCATCGTCAGCCGATGGACGCAGTGGACCCGGATCAGCAGCGCGGCGGTCACGCGCAGTACCTCCAGCGCCGTCGCGGCGCGCGCGGGCGCTACGCCCTCTCCAGGAAAGGCCAACTCCTCTCCCCTTTCGATAGTCTATGATGCCGGGTCCTGCTCAGCCATGGGATCAGGCTTGGTGACGAAAGTCCGAATCAAACGTGGGACCCGGAACGCGACATTCAGCAGATTTCCCCCATATAGCCACGCGAAAGCCAGCCCTGCCGTCCGTGCACTGGCACCGGCATCGCCGGTCAGGACGATCAGCAAAACAAAGAGCACTCCTGCCATGCCGACCACAACCCGAAATCCGATGTCGGCGGCGAGCCGCCAATGCAGGTGCCGCGCGTCGCCGGTTCGTTCGATATGAAACAGGCCATCATCAAAGGCGATCAGGCTATGCCAATTGCCCTTGAAAGTCATAAAGGGGTTGTCCTTGAACCCGGCGCCATCGGCGACGTGAAAAATTTTCACCATTTGCTGCCGACGAAGTTCGGACGTGATGGCACCCAGGACCGCCAGATCGTCCATCCCGGGCGGAATTTCGAGCTGTCCGCGATATGTCCAAAGCGCGTCGAGCCTCACCCCGTGCGGAACCCATGGGTGATTGGATAGCGCCGGTCGCGCCCGAAATTGCGCGTCGACAGCTTCACCCCCGGGGGCGCCTGACGACGCTTGTACTCGGCGATCGCCAGCAGCCGCTCGATCCGCGCCACCGCGTCGCGATCGAAACCGTAACGCACCACGACATCGTCGACGCTCGCCTCCTCCTCGACCAGCATATGCAGCATCCGGTCGAGGTCGGGATAAGCGGGCAGGCTGTCTTCGTCCTTCTGATCGGGGCGCAGCTCGGCGCTCGGCGGCTTGGTGATGATCGTATCGGGCATCACCGGGGTCACGGGGTTGCGCGACAGCCGCGGCACATTGGCGTTGCGCCACTTCGCCGCGGCGAAGACCGTCATCTTGTAGGCGTCCTTGAGCGGGTTATAACCGCCCGCCATATCGCCATAGATGGTCGCATAGCCGACGCTCATCTCGCTCTTGTTGCCCGTCGTGAGCAGCATCGGGCCGAATTTGTTGCTGAGCGCCATCAGGGTCACGCCGCGGATGCGCGACTGGACATTTTCCTCGGTGGTGTCGACCGCCGTGTCGGCGAAACTGTCGCTGAGCATCGCGTCGAACGCCTCAACCGCGGGCACGATCGAAATCGTGTCGAGCTTGCAGCCGATCATCGTCGCGCAGCCCGCCGCATCGTCGAGGCTGGCCTGGCTGGTGAAGCGGCTGGGCAGCATCACGCACCACACTTTGTCGGGGCCGAGCGCGTCGGCGGCGATCGCGGCGCAGATCGCCGAATCGATCCCGCCCGACAGCCCGAGCACGACGCCGGGGAAACGGTTGCGTTCGACATAGTCGCGCAGGCTCAGGACCATCGCGCTGTAGATGTCGGCAGGATGCGCCTCCCAGTCGGCGATCGCGCCTGCATCGCACGTCCAGCCATCCGCGCCCTTTGTCCATAGGGTGACGCGCTCCTCGGCCTCCCAGTCGGTCAGGCGGTGCGCCGCCCTACCGTCGCCATTCAGCACGAACGAACAGCCGTCGAACACCAGCTCGTCCTGTCCGCCGATGCGGTTCAGGAAGATCAGCGGCAGCCCGGTTTCGGCGACGCGGCCCGCGAACACTTGGGCAAGCCGCCGGTCGTCCTTGTCGATCTCATACGGGCTGCCGTTGACCGAGATCAGCAGCTCGGCGCCCTGCCCCGCCAGATGCGCCGACACCTTGGGCAGCCAGCCATCCTCGCAGATCGGTAGGCCCAGCTTCACGCCGCGCCACTCGACGACATCGGGCAACGGCCCGGGCGCGAAGACGCGCTTCTCGTCGAAGGTGCCGTAATTGGGCAGCTCGTGCTTCCTTCGCGTCGCGACGATCCGCCCGCCGTCGAGCAAGGCGACGATATTATAGAGGCTGCCCGCCTCCCATTCGACCGACCCGACCAGCATCGCAGGGCCGCCGTCGTCGGTCTCGGCGGCGAGTTCCGCAAGGATCGTCGCGGCACGCTCGGCGAGAGCGGGCTTGAGCACCAGATCTTCGGGCGGATAGCCGATCAGCTGGAGTTCGGGATAGAGGATCAGGTCGGCCGCAGGATGCCGCGCGCGAACGCCGCGCATCGCATCGGCATTGGCGGCAAGGTCGCCGACCGCCTGCGTCATCTGCGAAAGGACGATGATGAACTGCTGCGCGGGGGAGGTCATGCCAGCGGGTTTAGGACCAACCGCCCGGATTTCAACCCACCGGCAAGCGCGCCGACGACGCAGCGGTTTGGGGTGGAAACAAGGCGATCCTCCCCATCTGTTGGGAGGTGGCAGCGCGAAGCGCTGACGAAGGGGGCTTTCGTCCTTGAGCGAGGTGTCAGGCCGAGAGCCCCCTCCACCACCCCCTTCGGGCGCGGTCCCCCTCCCCGTTCCGGAGAGGATCGGCAACGTCCGCTATCCGCGCAAAGCCGCCTTTAACCGCCCTCCCCCCTCTTCGCGCGAAACAAATCCGGCGCCCGCCGCATGCCACTGCGACCAAGGCCGCAAAACCGCCGTCGCCGGACGGGGGCCTCGCACAAAGCCACGAGGCCACAAGGAAAGAGGAGCCGCACGAATGCCGCGACTTATGCTACGGTCGACCGATGTCGATCCTGATCGCCCTGATCTCCGTCGCAGCGCCCGGCGCGAGCGATATCCAGGCGCTGGAGGTCACCCGCGTGATCGGCCCCTATGCCAGCCCGGCGCGCGACGGCAGGCTCCACGCCGAATTTGCCCCCTCGGTCGAAACGCGCGGCGCCGTCTGCGAACCCGTTGGGGGCCGGGACTATGCCTGCCGCTACGAGCGGCGCACCAAGGGCTTTTTCGACAGCGACTTCGGCGTCTGGGAAGCCGCGTCGGTGCGATTGCAGCGCAAGAAGGGCCGCTGGCGGGTCGTCGATCCGGGCGATTGAGGCGACGATCGCCCCGTTCGCGCGACAACAGGCCTTCCCCTTCGCGCCCGCGCTGGCTAAGGGGCGCGCATCCATCCCGCGCGAAAGGGCGTCGCACCCCATGAAACTGATCTCCGGCAACAGCAACCTGCCGCTGGCCCGCGCCATCGCCGATTATCTCGAACTGCCGCTGACCGACACCAGCGTGCGCCGCTTCGCCGACGAGGAGGTCTTCGTCGAAATCCATGAAAATGTCCGCGGCCAGGATGTATTCGTCGTCCAGCCGACCAATTTTCCGGCGAACGACAATCTGATGGAGTTGCTGATCATCAACGACGCGCTGCGCCGCGCCTCGGCGAAGCGCATCACGGCGGTCGTCCCCTATTTCGGCTATGCCAGGCAGGACCGCAAACCCGGGCCGCGCACGCCCATCTCGGCCAAGCTCGTCGCCAACCTCATCACCACCTCGGGCGCCGACCGCGTGCTCGCGATCGACCTGCACGCCGGGCAGATTCAGGGTTTCTTCGACATCCCGACCGACAATCTCTATGCCGCCCCGGTGATGAGCGCCGACATCCAGGCGCGCTTTGCCGGCAAGAACCTGATGGTCGTGTCGCCCGACGTCGGCGGCGTGGTGCGCGCGCGCGCGCTCGCCAAAAGGCTCGACAACGCGCCGCTGGCGATCGTCGACAAGCGCCGCGAACGCGCCGGCGAATCCGAAGTCATGAACATCATCGGCGACGTGAAGGGGCGCTTCTGCATCCTGATCGACGATATCGTCGATTCGGCAGGCACGCTGTGCAACGCCGCCGGCGCCTTGAAGGCTGCGGGCGCCGAGGGCGTCGTCGCTTATTGCACCCACGGCGTTTTGTCGGGCGGTGCGGTGGCGCGCGTCGAGGCGAGCGAGCTCACCGAACTCGTCATCACCGATTCGATCCAGCCGACCGACGCGGTCAACGACAGCGCCAAGGTCCGCGCGCTGACCGTCGCGCCGCTGCTCGGCGAGGCGATCAAGCGCATCGCCGACGAAACGAGCGTCTCCTCGCTCTTCGACTAGGATGAGCGCCAATCCGCCTTTCATCCAGGTGACCCCCTTTCTCGGGGTCGCTGCGATGGAGCCTGCGCTGGCCTTTTTCCGCGATATCCTCGGCTTCACCGTCCATGTCGACGAAGGCGGCTATGCCTATGTCGAACGCGAGCGTATCGCCTTTCGCCTGCTGCAATGCGAGGATGGCGCCGGCCATCCGCCGGGCAGCGCGCATGCCTATATCGACGTCGGGGATGCCCATGCGCTGTTCGCCGAACTCGAACCCGCGTTGAGCGCCCTGTCCGCCGATCGCTGGGGCGCCCCGTGCGACCAGCATTATGGCCAGCGCGAATTCTGGGTCCGCGACCCCGACGGCAACCATATCACCTTCGGCGAGGGCGTCGGCGCCAATGCCGGCCAGTGGGACTATCGCCGATGACGCTGCGGCGCTCAGCGCCCGAGCATCGCACCGACGATCGGATCAAGCTCGCGCCGAAAGGCCGCATGATCGGGGACCGCATGGACCAGTCCCTTCGCGGTCCAGGCGAGCGCCTGCGCCATGCCGCCGGCGCGCGGCGCGGCGGCACCGGGACCCGAGATGCGGATCGCCTGCGCCATCGCCGCGACCAGCTTGCGCTCGGCGGCGCGCGCGGCATCGCCCGGATCGCGGGCGACCATCGGCACCACCTCGATCGCATGCGGCGACGAGCGGAGCAGGTCGATATGCCGCCCCGCCCAGGCGTCGAGCGCTTCGATCAGGCGCGGTACCAGAGCGAGCTTCGGATTCGCCAGATGTCGCAACGCTGCCGCCAGACTCGCCTCGATCGATGCCTTGACCGCCCAGTCGGCGAGCGCCTCCTTCGATCCGAAGCGATTGTACAGCGCCTGGCGCGACACCCCGGTCGCGCGCGCCAGATCCTCCATCGACGCCTTGCGGAAGCCCGAGCGCGCAAGCGCGGCCAAGAGGCAATCGGCGGAAATGCGCTCGCTCATCGGCTCAATTGTACAAGAAATATAATTATTGTAAAATCTATATATCGGCGGGGCGACGCCCCGATCTGGCGGTCGCGTCGCGCTTGGGCTAGGGTCGCCCCATGTCGCTGACCTCCGATCTTGCGCTCGCCCATCGCCTCGCCGATGCTGCCGGTGCCGCCATCCGCCCCTTGTTCCGCGCCGCCTTCGCCCATGAAGCCAAGGCCGACGCCTCGCCCGTGACCGAGGCCGACCGCGGCGCCGAAGCCGTGATGCGCAGCCTGCTGATCGCCGAAGCACCGCGCGACGGCATCATCGGCGAGGAATTTGGCAGCGAACGGCCCGAGGCGTCGCGGCAATGGGTGCTCGACCCGATCGACGGCACGGTCAGCTTCATGGCCGGCCGCCCGATCTTCGGTACGCTGATCGCGCTGCTCCAGGACGGCTGGCCGATCCTCGGCATCATCGACCAGCCGGTCGCCGGCGAACGCTGGGTCGGCGCACTCGGCCAGCCGACTTTGTTCAACGGCAATCCTGCGCGCACGCGCACCTGCCGCGTGCTAGCCGACGCGGTGCTCGCAACCAGCGGCCCGCAATATTTCAGCGATCATGACGGCGAGCATTTCATGGGCCTCGCGGCCAAGACCGCGCACAAGCGCATGCTCTTCGGCGGCGACTGTTATAATTACGGTCTGCTGGCGAGCGGCCACATCGACCTGGTGGTCGAGGCGGGGCTGAAGCTCCACGATTTCGCCGCGCTGGTGCCGATCGTCGAGGGCGCGGGCGGCACGATGTGCGATTGGAATGGCGACCCGCTCAACGCCGACAGTTCGGGCCATGTTATTGCGCTTGGCGATTCAGCGCGGCTCGAGGATGTGATCGAAGCACTGGCGTGTCACCACTGACCGCGCGTCGGCCCGAATCGCGCTAGAAAATCCCCAGGAACTTCTTGCGCTGTTCCTTCTTGCCCTCGGCAGACTGCTTGCCATCTTCCGACTTGGCGGTCGTGCCCTTGCCGACGTCGTCGCGCGGCCTGCCCTTCGTCGTACGCTGCGCCTTGGCGGTCGCGCCCGACAGCACGGGGCCGCACTGGGCCGATTTGGCGTCGCCTGGGTCGATGAAGGGAATGATCGCCGCGGCGGGGCTGGCCAAGATGCCGAGACCGAGGCCCACGCCCGCGCGTCCGGCAAGTTCGTCGCTGATCGGGTCGATCGTCGGCGCCGCAAAATAGCCGCCGACGCCGACCGGCGACTGGCCCGAAAACAGGCTGAAGGTTTTGCCGTCGGCGCGCACCGCCATGTCGATCGCTTCCGAACGGAAGGAAAAGCCCCCGCGACCGAGCATCACATTCTTCTGCGTGTCGATCAGGATCGGATCGGCCGCCGCCACCCCGCCGCGCACGGTGAAGGCGATGACGCCGCAGTTGATCTCGACCGGCTTCTTCAATTTGTCCTGGAACAGTTTCTGGACGAAGGTGCCGATGTCGAGTTCGGCGAGCTGGATATTGCGCGTCCAGAAGGTCCCCTGCGGCAGGACAAAGGCGATGCGACCGTCCGAGGTCGCGAGCGACTGGCGCACGCTGTCGCCATAACCGACCATCTGGATGCGCCCGCTGACCGTACCCTTCGTCCCCGATTCCTCGGTTCCGAAGCGCGCGAGTAAAGTGCCGAGCCGCGTCGGCGACAGGCGGATGTCATATGCGGTGCGCACCCGCGCCGGGCGGGTGTCGATCGATATGTCGCTCTTCACCTGCCCGCCCGCGACGATGAAGTTGAACGGCTTCAACTCCATCAGCCCGTTTTTCAGCCCGAGCGTCAGGTCGACATTGCTGATCGGGAAGCTTTCGGCGCGTACCTTGGTGACGCGGTAACGGACATCGGCGTCGAAACGCTTGAGCGCCTCGACGCGCAGCGGCGCCTCGGGCAGCACGCGCGGCCGGCCGTTCACATTCTGCACCGTCCCGCTGGTCCCCATCTTGTCGAGGCGCTGCGGGTCGTAACCCACGAACGGCCCGGCATCGATGATGTTGAGCGAGCGGGTGACGAGGTCGGCCTTCATATAGAGGCGCCCCTTGGGCTGGCTGACCGCGAGCGACCCCGCGAGGTCGCTGTCGCCGAACACGCCCTTGATCCCGGTGAGTTTCCAGACCTCATCCTCATAGGTCAGCGCCGAGCTGACGCGATAGGCGCGCGTGTCGGGGATGGCGACGCCGAGGAAATCGAACAGCCGCGACAGATTGCCGCCGCGCGCCTGTAATTTGAGGTCGGCGCCTTCGAGCTCGGTCGGCCCCGGCAGCGTGCCCGCGAGGTCCAGCGTGTTGCCGAGCCCCACGGCGTGGAGGGTCAGCGCATTTTTGCCGCCGGCGATCGTCTCGTTCGGCGAACTCAACCCGCCCGACAGCGTGAAGGGCTGGGCGCGCATCGTGCCGCGGCCCGAAAAACGGATCGCATCGTCGATCCGCGTTCCGCGCGCTCGGACCGTATCGATATCGATATCGGCGAACAGGCGGAGCAGCGGATCGCGATAGGTGAGGCCGCTGGTCGTGATCGCGGCGCGCTGGATCACCGGCAGTTCGAGCGGCTGCGGCGGGCGATTGGGGTCGCCGAAGGTCCAGCTGTTGCGCTTGTTGCCGGCATCCCATTCGAGCGCGACCCGCGCGCCGTCGAGACCGGCGAAACGCAGGATGCGATCGCCGTAGATCAGGGGCAGCGTCGCGAGCCGCGTATCGACCTTCTTCGCGGTGAAAAACTGTTTTTCGCGCGCCCAGGCGGGGTTCGCGATGCGGATATTCTCGGCATAGAATTTGACGTTGAACGGGGCGAAATAGAGCTGGAAATCGCCGCCGACATCGACTTCGCGCCCCAGCTGCGACGTGGCGAAACGCTCGAACGGGCCTTTGAGGAAACGACCCTTGGTGATGAACAGGATCAGCCAGATCGCGAACAGGGTGAGCAGGATGATCGCCACCGTGCGCACCGCGATGCGCAGTGGGCGCGGGCGTTTCGCCAGCCATGCGGGGGTCCAGGCGGTACGCGCCCAGCGTTTGGGGCGCGCGCTCCAGTGCGAATCGTCCCCCGCACCGCCGCGATCGGCAGTCGAGGCGGCCGCCGGGGCCATGTCACCCGAACGCATGTCCATCGAACCATAATCCGCGCTTCACCACATCGTTCCTTTCGCGCCGAATCGCTTGCTTTTCCGGGCCCGCGCCGCTAAGCGCGCGCCTTCCGATTGTGTCGGCTGGCTGAAAGGGCTGCCAGGCCGATACGCAAACGGACTTCAAAGGAGACCAAAATGCCCAAGCTGAAGACCAAGAGCGGTGTGAAGAAACGCTTCAAATTCACCGCCTCGGGCAAGGTGAAGCACGGCGTTGCCGGCAAGCGCCACCGCCTGATCAACCACAATGCCAAATATATCCGCACCAACCGCGGCACCAGCGTGCTGAGCGATTCGGATGTGGCCCATGTGCGCCTCTGGGCGCCCTATGGCCTCAAGTAAGGAACGCCAGACATGTCACGCATCAAACGCGGCGTCACCACGCGCGCCAAGCACAAACGCGTATTGGAACAGGCGAAGGGCTTTTACGGCCGTCGCAAAAACACCATTCGTATCGCCAAGCAGGCGGTCGAAAAGGCCGGCCAATATGCCTATCGCGACCGCAAGGTCAAAAAGCGGAACTTCCGCGCCCTGTGGATCCAGCGCATCAACGCCGCAGTCCGCGCCGAAGGCTTGACCTATTCGCAGTTCATGCACGGTGTGAAGCTCGCCGGGATCGACCTCGACCGCAAGGTCATGGCCGATCTGGCGATGAACGAAGGCGGCGTCTTTGCGACCGTCATCGCGCAGGCGAAGGCAGCTCTGCCCAAGGCGGCCTGAGCCACCTTCCGGCATCGCCGTATGAATTGAAGGGCGGTCCCGCGAGGGGCCGCCCTTTTTCATGTCCGCCGCAACGGGAACCCGTCCGCCCGGAAACAGAAACGACGCGAGGGTCGCCCCTCGCGCCGTTCCGACGATGATCGTAAACGACGCATCGCCCCCCTCCCTCCGTACCGAATGGCCGTGGGTCGCAGAAAGCCGCCGGCCGGTGGAAGATGTCCCTTGCCGCGACATATGCGGTCGCCGATGAGAGAAAAATTGTAAAAACCCGACAAAAGAGTCGCTTAGGCTGTTGTTTTTTTACGCATAGGTGCGAAGGGTGCGACGTCATGACGGATGCGGCCAGCCATTCGGATAAAAACACCGATATACGCGTTGCGACACGCTTTTTCCCCGTGTCGGCGGCGCTGCGCGCCTATTCGAGCATCATCTATCTGACCGAGGTCGACGTCCCGCCGGGTGTGCGCATCCACGATTATCTCCACCCCGAATGGGCGAATATGCGCTTCGTCGAGGGCGAGGCGATGCGTGTGACGATCGGCGGCGCCCGCCCCGAGGCCGCGCCGTCCTTCATCGCGACCGGCCCGACGAGCAAGGCGGCCTATTTCTCGGCGGGCAATATGCGCGCATGGGGAATCGGGATCCTGCCGATGGGCTGGGCGAAATTTTTCGCGCTTCCCGCCGAGGACATGACCGACCGCTATGTCGACGGCGCCGCGCACCCGGCCTTTGCGGCGCTCGTCCCGCTGGTCGAAAAATTGCGGCAGGCGAATGAGGTCGAGGCGGCGGCGCAGGCGATCGACGATCATTTTGTCGGCCTGCTCGACGGCGCGCCGCGTGACGACCCCGCAATTCTCGCAGCGCACAGCGCGCTCGTCGATGCAGACCTTGGCAGCGTCGCCGAACTCGCCGACAAGCTCGGCCTTTCCGAGCGATCGGTCGAGCGGCTCAGCCGCCGCGCCTTCGGCTTTGCGCCCAAATTGCTGCTGCGCCGCCAGCGTTTCCTGCGCAGCCTCGCGCGCTTCATGCTCGACCCGTCGATGGCGTGGATCGATACGCTCGATTATCATTATTACGACCAGGCGCAGTTCACGCGCGATTTCCAGCGTTTCATGGGGATGAGTCCGCGCGCCTATGCCGCGCGGCCCAAGCCGATCCTCGGCGCCGCCGCCTTGGCGCGTGCCGCCGCCGCGGGCGCGGCGGTCCAGGGGCTGCACCAGCCGGGGAAATGACCCTTCGGGGTTGACCCGCGCCGCCGCTTCGGTGCAAGCGGCGCCCCGATAAAGCCCGGCATTTCGCCGCCGCAGGAAGACCGACAATGAGCGACTATCAGGCCATGCAGGCCGAGCTGACCGGCGCGATCGCCGCCGCGAGCGACCTCGACGCGGTCGAGGCGCTGCGCGTCGCTGCGCTCGGCAAGGCGGGCAGCATCACCGGGCTGCTCAAGACATTGGGCGGCATGAGCCCCGAGGAGCGCCAGCGCGTCGGTCCGCAGATCCATGCATTGCGCGAGAGCGTCACGGCAGCGCTGGCGGCGCGCAAGGCGGCGCTCGAAGGCGCGGCGCTGGAAGCGAAGCTTGCGAATGAAAAGCTCGACATGACGCTCCCCGCCGCCGCGGCCCCACGCGGCAGCGTGCATCCGGTCAGCCAGGTGATGGACGAGCTTGCCGAGATTTTCGCCGACATGGGTTTCGCGGTCGCGACGGGTCCCGAGATCGAGGACGACTGGCATAATTTCACCGCGCTCAACATTCCCGAGACGCATCCGGCGCGGGCGATGCATGATACTTTCTATTTTCCGGAAGTTGGCGAAGGTGCCGCGCAGCATATGTTGCTGCGGACGCATACGTCGCCGGTGCAGATTCGCACGATGATGGAAAAAGCGCCTCCGATCAGGATCATAGCCCCCGGCCGCGTCTATCGCAGCGACAGCGACGCGACGCATACGCCGATGTTCCACCAGGTGGAAGGTCTCGTCATCGACCGCGGCATCCATATGGGGCACCTGAAGTGGACGCTCGAGACCTTCCTCAAGGCCTATTTCGAGACCGACGATATCGTCCTGCGGCTGCGGCCCAGCTATTTCCCCTTCACCGAGCCCTCGGCCGAGGTCGATGTCGGTTACAGGCAGGAAAAGGGCCGCAGAATTGTGGGCGGTAACGGCGACGACGACGGCCATGCGTGGATGGAATTGCTCGGTAGCGGCATGGTCAACCGCCGCGTGATCGCCAATTGCGGGCTCGATCCCGACGTGTGGCAGGGCTTTGCCTTCGGGGTCGGGGTCGACCGGCTCGCGATGCTCAAATATGGCATGGACGATCTGCGCGCCTTCTTCGACGGCGACCTGCGCTGGCTGTCGCACTACGGGTTCGGTGCGCTGAGCGTGCCCACGCTGAGCGGGGGGATTTCGGCATGAAGATCACCCGCCTTATGATTCTGGGCCCCGGATCGCAGTCCGGGGCACGACAGGGAGATATTCGATGAAACTCACCCTGTCGTGGCTTCGCGAGCATCTGGACGGCGATTTCACCGTCGCCGATGTCGTCGCCACATTGAACCGCATCGGCCATGAGGTCGAAGGCGTCGAGAATCCGGCCGAGAAGCTCGCCGGGTTCCGCGTCGCGCGCGTGCTGACCGCCGAGAAACATCCGCAGGCCGACAAATTGCAGGTGCTGACCGTCGAGGCCGGCCCAGACATCAACGCCGGGGCGCCGCTGACCGTCGTGTGCGGCGCGCCCAATGCGCGCGCCGGGCTGGTCGGCGTGCTCGGCCTGCCCGGCGCGGTGGTGCCCGCGAACGGCATGGAGCTGAAGGTCGCCGCGGTGCGCGGGGTCGAATCGAACGGCATGATGTGTTCGACGCGCGAGCTCGAACTCGGCGACGATCATGACGGGATCATCGAATTGCCCGCCGATGCCCCTGTCGGCACCCCCTTCGCCGATTACAGCGGCGCGGGCGATCCGGTGATCGACATTTCGATCACCCCGAACCGGCAGGATTGCATGGGCGTGCGCGGGATCGCGCGCGACCTCGCCGCCGCGGGGCTCGGCACGCTGAAGCCGCTCGCCGTCCCCGCGATCGACGGGCAAGGTGCGATGGCGACCGAAATTCGCACCGACGATCCCGAAGCCTGCCCGGCCTTCTATGGCCGCACCATCGCGGGCGTCGACAACAGGGTCGCCACCCCCGCATGGATGCGCCGCCGGCTCGAGGCGATCGGCCAGCGTTCGATCTCGGCGCTGGTCGACATCAGCAATTATGTCATGTTCGACCTCGGCCGCCCGAGCCATATCTATGACCGCGCCAGGCTGACCGGCGCGCTCGTCGCGCGGCGCGCGACGCCGGGCGAGAGTGTCACCGCGCTCAACGGCAAGGACTATATACTCACCGACACGATGACCGTGATCGCCGACGACAGCGGCGTGCACGATATCGCGGGAATCATGGGCGGCGGGCATTCGGGTTGCAGCGAGACGACGACCGATGTGCTGGTCGAGATTGCGTACTTCACCCCCGAACGCCTCGCGTTGACGGGCCAAGCGCTGGCGCTGAGCAGCGATGCGCGCAGCCGTTTCGAGCGCGGGGTCGATCCGGCGTTCCTGGGCGACGCGACCGAAATCGTGACGCGGCTGATCCTCGATATCTGCGGCGGCACCCCGTCGGTGATGACCAAGGCGGGCACGCCGCCCACCGGGACGAAGACGGTCGAGTACGACCCGGCGCTGTCGGCGAGCCTCGGCGGCATCGCCATCGACCCCGCGAAGCAGCGCGCGATCCTCGAATCGCTGGGTTTCGGCGTCACCGAGGGCAGCCCATGGCGGATCGCGGTGCCGAGCTGGCGCCGCGACGTCGATGCCGCGCCCGACATCGTCGAGGAGGTCACCCGCATCACCGGCTTCGACGCGGTCGAATCGGTCGCACTCCCCCGCTCGGATGGCGTCGCCAAGCCGACCGCGACGGCGGAGCAATTGCTCGAACGCCGGCTGCGCCGCGCCGCGGCGGCGGCGGGCTATCATGAGGCGGTGACGTGGAGCTTCGTTTCGGACCGCGAGGCCGCGCCCTTCGGCGGCGGCGCGTGGAGCCTCGCCAATCCGATCAGCGAGGATCTGAAGGTCATGCGCCCGTCGCTGCTGCCCGGACTGCTCGCCGCGGCGGCGCGCAACCAGAAACGTGGGCAGGACAGCATCCGCCTGTTCGAGATCGGGCGCCGTTACCTGGCCGATGCCGAGCATCCCACCCTGTGCATCGTGATGGCGGGCAACAAGGCCGAGCGCGGCTGGCAGGCGGGCAAGGCGGCGGCGTTCGACGCCTATGACGCCAAGGCGGTAGCGCTGGCGCTGCTCGACGCCGCGGGCGCGCCCGCCGACCGCCTGCAGGTGATGGAGCCCGTCGCCGAGGCCGGCATCTGGCACCCCGGGCAGGCCGCGACGCTGCGGCTCGGCCCCAAGGCGGTGCTCGCCGAGTTCGGCGCGCTGCATCCGTCGCTCGCGCGCCATTACGACGTCGACGGCGCGGTGATGGCGGTGCAGATCTTCCTGGGTGCGATCCCCGCGAAGCGCGCGAGCGGCCCCGCGCGCAGCGCCTTCACCCCGCCCGCGCTGCAACCCGTCCGCCGCGACTTCGCCTTCCTGGCGCCCGCCACCCTGGCGGCGGGCGACCTGGTCCGCGCGGTCAAGGGCGCCGATAAGACGTTGATCGTGGACGCGCGCCTGTTCGACCGCTTCGCGGGCGCGGGCGTGCCCGAGGGTCAGGTGAGCCTGGCGATCGAAGTCGTGCTGCAACCGGCCGAGAAGAGCTTCGCCGAGGCGGAGCTGAAGGCGATTGCGGACAAGGTGGTGGCGGCTGCGGCGAAGGTTGGGGCGGTGTTGCGGGGGTAGTAGCGCCGCGTTCGTCGAACAGCCGACCGTCTCGACGGCCTAGAGTCAACGATTCCCATGCTTGCCCTCGTGAGACTTGACATTCGCTCGCGGATGATTCACGTTTTGTTCACATCTTGTACTTCAAAAGGGGCGGAGGTACATATGAACGGCAAATCACCTAATCTAACTTTGAGCCTACCTAAATGCGGTAGCTGTGGCCGTCATTGGCGGCCAGCCAAGGGCGTAGTCGCCACTCAGGGATTTTGTTCAAAATGCTCGAAGCGAAGGCTCGCTGCGGCAACGGATAGATTTGAGCTAGTACCTATTCCAGTTGGAGGCTTGGGTGGTCCCTATTTGTTGCCTCGCGCGCTACGCGATGGCTAGGCACCGAGATACCTTTCAAGCTCAGAGATGGCCTGCTTAGAGGGTACTACACCATTTGACCCTCCTAGCGTTCTTTTTCGACCTCGCGCTCCATTGGCAGGCTCGCTCCAAGCAACCCATTCGTTTTGGCGAGGCGCACTCTTCCATTCAACTACGTTCAATCGCCCGTTGGATACGAGTTCCCAGCGGACCTTGTCCGGTTCAACTTCAGCTTGCCAAGCCGGGATGACCGGAAGGCTCGCAATAGCGCCCATAGCCTGATCTGCAGATTGGTATCGCTTCGACGTATCGTCTTCCATCATTTGCCTCAGCACACGCCGCCATCGTTTTGGGATATGCGGCAGCCACTTCAAGCCATCAGCGAAGCCACCATGTGCAATGATGTTCTTTGGTTCGGGCATTTCCTCGTACCACCGCTTACCGTGAAGAAGGCGGAACAATGTCGCCCCCAACGCCCAGATGTCTGAGCGCACACTCGTGCCTTTTCCCTGCCAAATTTCATATGCAATATGGTCGTAGTAGCCCGCACCAGATGCGTATCCGAACGCAATTTCGTCCGTCACAAGACCAAAGTCGCCTATGAGCGCGTTACCGCGAGCGTCCAATAGGATATTCGCAGGTTTAATATCCCTATGTATCAGCTTGCGAGCGTGGAGCGCTGACAGACCGAGAAGGACGTCAGTACCGATCTTGCGAACGGCCGGGATCGTTAGGGGGCCGCGCTCATACGGGATTTGTAAGGAGCCTCCAGGACAGAATGCCATGCAGATTAGTACGCTCTCGTCATCGTCTGCAGCCACAATGTGATGAACCTTAACGACGTGATCATGAGCAGCACGCGACAGGTTTTGCGCTTCAGCTAAAAACGCAGCCTTCCAGGCCTTCCATTTTACGTCATCCCAATCGGCCTTCCGAATGAGTCTTTTGACCGCTACCTGCCCCTGAGCTTCATCTTGACCCAACAAAACTTCGCCGAATGCTCCAGCTCCCAGCTTGTGATCGACTTGAAGGCCCGAGATTAGATTCGGCATCAGTTATTCCTCGCCGCGATCACAATCATAGCTGCCTCGCGGCTGTTCTTGCGCAATGAGCCTCCGATCGTGTTTCTTTTCCAGAAATCGTCGTCTTGAAGATACTCGTCCATATTCCGATCGCCGTATGTACGGCTTATCAAAGCTTTTGAAATCGTTCGAACTACGGTGACTGAGGCAGCTGATGCAATCATCACACCGCGCAATTCAGCGCTTGTCATATGACTAAGCTTCGTCGAGCCCATGGTCAGAGCGCTCGCTTTCACCACGACCTTGGTGATCCCATTTTCTCTCAGATAATTGGCGCATCGCCGATACATGACTTCGTAAGCTTCCGCTCGGTCGCCACTTTGAAGCTTCCAAGTGTTGTCCGACAGTATTACGATCGGCGCGCCAGCATCGTCCGGCACTTCAGTATCAACAGCGGTTACCACGTCACCCACGATAGGTCGCGTCCGTCAAGGTGGTGTAATTTCGGCTGTGGCCGTGGGCCATCGTCAGGCGGCTTTGGCGGTGATGTGTAGGGGCTGATTTTCCTCCTCGATCATGGGTTGGTTGAGTTCGGCCATGCCTTCGATCTGCATGTA
>JAEULK010000042.1 GCA_016793775.1 Sphingopyxis sp.
CGTGATTAGCCCGACGTCCGGTATTTCGGTCAGCTGCGCCGCAAAGTCGCGGAGCCGCTGCTCCTCGTCGATGATCTCGATCACGACCGCCCGGTCATTCTCCAGCGCATGCTTGCGATGGAGATGCGCCGAGCGTCCGAAGCCGAGGACCGCTTCGAGAACGGTCACCCCCGCCAGCTTTTGCTGGCGGGCGAGTTCGGAAATGAACTCGAAGACCCGCTGATCGACGAAGAAGGCGGATTCATCGGTGTAGATGCGCAAGAGCTTGGATGCTTTTGTCATAACACTCTCTCCCTATTCAGCGACCGGCTGGACCGCCGGCTCCGTTTTCCGCTTGAGAAACTTCGGCTGCCAGTCCGCCCCGAGAACGACCTTTGCGATCGCGGGGAGAACAAGCAGCGTCAGGATCGTCGCCGCGATGAGGCCGCCGATGACGGTCGTCGCGAGCGGCTTCTGCACTTCGGCACCCGTGCCGGTCGCGATCGCCATCGGCACGAAGCCGATCGCGGGCACGAAGCCGGTCATGATCACCGCACGCATCTTCTCGGTCATGCCCTCGCGGATTGCCTCCGTGAGCGGAACATCATTCTCGAGCCGCTCGCGGATCGCCGTCATGACGACGAGACCGTTGAGCACCGCGACGCCGGCAAGGCAGATGAAGCCCACCGCCGCAGACACCGAGAAGTTGATGCCCGTAAGCGCGAGGGTGAACACCCCGCCCGCGAGTCCCAGCGGCACCGCAAGGAACACGGCGGTCGCGCGTCCGAAGGTGCCGAGCGCCATGTAGAGCAGGATGAAGATCCCCGCGAAGCAGAGCGGAACCACGATGGAGAGCCGCTTCGACGCAGCCTGCAGGCTTTCGAACTGCCCGCCCCATTCGAGATAATAGCCCGCCGGGAGCTTCACATTGGCTATCTTCGCCTGCGCTTCGGCCACGAAGGATCCCGCATCGCGGCCTTCGAGGTTCACCTGCACGACGACGCGCCGCTTGCCATTTTCGCGGCTGATCTGGTTGAGCCCTTCGGTCAGCCGGATCTGTGCCACCTGGGCGAGCGGTATCTGCCCGCGGTTCCCGCCTTCCGAGGGAAGGAGGACAGGAAGCGCGCGGATGTCGTCGAGATTGACGCGGGTCGCATCGGGCACCCGCACGGTGATGTCGAAGCGCCGGTCGCCTTCATAAAGCAGGCCGGATTCGCGGCCGCCGAGCGCCGCCGACACCGTGTCGGCAACCTCCTGAACCGAGAGCCCGTAGCGCGCGATCGCATTGCGATCGAGCTTCACGTCGAGCGTCGGAGCGCCGCCGACCTGGTCGGCCTTGACGCTGCCCGCACCCGGAATGCCCTGGAGCACCTTCACCATCTCGTTCGCCGCGAGCGACATCTTGTCGAGGTCGTCGCCGTAGAGTTTGATGGCCACGTCGCCGCGGACACCCGCGATCAGTTCGTTGAAGCGAAGCTGGATCGGCTGGCTGACCTCGTAAAGCTGGCCGAGCTGGCCGCCAGCGGCCTTCTCGATCCGCTCGACGACATCGGCCTTGCCATCGACACCCGCCGGCCACTGATCCTGCGGCTTCAGGATGACGAAGCCGTCCGAGACGTTCGGCGGCATCGGGTCGGTCGCCACCTCGGCCGTACCCGTCTTCGAGAACATCAGTTCGACTTCGGGCAAGGCCGAGATCGCCGTCTCGACGTTGCGCTGCATCGCCAGCGACTGTTCGAGGCTCACCGAAGGCACGCGCGTCGAGGCGAGCGCCATATTCTTCTCGTCGAGCTGCGGAATGAATTCCGAGCCGAGCAGTCCGAACGCCGGGATGGCGAGGAGGAAGAAAGCGAATCCACCGGCGATGAAACCCCAGGGCTTGGCGATCGCCTTGTCGAGCAGCGGCAGATAGCGCTCCTTCGACTTGCGGATCGCCCAGACTTCCTTCTCGGCAACCTTGCCGCGGATCATCAGCGCGACAAGCGCCGGAACCAGCGTGATCGCGAGAATGAAGGCCGCAACGAGCGCGAGCATGATGGTGATGGCCATCGGCGAGAAGGTCTTGCCCTCGACGCCCGTGAACATCAGCAGCGGCGCGAAGGCGAGCAGGATGATCGCCTGCCCGAAGACGGTCGGTTTGATCATCTCCTGGCTGGCGCGCATCGTCTCCTCGAGACGTTCGCGCAGGTTGAGCAATCTCCCTTCATGTTCCTGCCGGTGCGCCAGTCTGGCGAGGCAGTTTTCGATGATGATCACCGCCCCGTCCACAATGAGGCCGAAGTCGAGCGCGCCGAGGCTCATCAGGTTACCGGGCACCCGGAACGCGTTCATGCCCATCGCCATCATCAGGAAGGAGAAGGGGATGACGAGCACCGCGATAATCGCGGCGCGCCAATTGCCGAGCAGTAAGAAGAGCGCGGCCGCCACGAGGATAGCGCCTTCGGTGAGGTTCTTTTCGACCGTGCCGACCGTTGCGTTCACCAGCTTGGCGCGGTCGAGCACCACCTTCACTTCGACACCGGGCGGCAGGGTCTTCGACACCTGCGCGATCTTCGCCGAGACATCCTCGGCAACAGTGCGGCTGTTCTGGCCGATCAGCATGAGCACGGTGCCGATCACCGCCTCCTTGCCGTTCATGCTGCCCGCACCGGTGCGAAGGTCGCCACCGATCTTCACATTGGCGAGCTGGCCGACGGTCACCGGGACCCCGCCGCGCGTCGCGACGACGGCATTGCGGATTTCGTCGACCGAGCGGACGCGTGCATCGACGCGCACGAGATAAGCCTCGCCTGCCCGGTTGTAATAGTTGGCGCCGACCGCAAGGTTGGCGCGTTCGAGCGCTTCGCCGAGTTCGCTATAGGAAATGCCGTAGCTGGTGAGGCGGGTCGGATCGGGCTCGACCACGAAGGTCTTGGCATAGCCGCCAATCGAGTCGACGCCGGCGACGCCGCCGACCGACTTCAATTGCGGGCTGACGATCCAGTCCTGGACCGTGCGAAGATAGCCCGATTTGGCGATCTCGTCGGTGAGGATATCGCCCTCGGGGGTCAGATAGCTGCCGTCGGG
>JAEULK010000086.1 GCA_016793775.1 Sphingopyxis sp.
ACAGGATCGAAAACCTCTTCGCCCGGCTCAAGGACTGGCGCCGTATCCACACACGATACGACCGATGCGCCGACGTCTTCCTCGCCGCCGTCACCTTCGCATGCATCTTCCTTTTCTGGATTAATGAGTCCTGAGCCTAGCCAAGGGGGGCCGGCCTGCATAAGGTCGGCCCCTATGGTAACGGAAACGGACACATCGGCCATCGGCAATGCGCTGGTGGTTCTCGGCGCGGCGGGCATCGTCATTCCCGCCTTCGCGCGCTTTCGCCTGCCGCCGGTGATCGGTTTCATCCTCGTCGGGTTGCTCGTCGGGCCGTCGGGGCTGGGGGCGCTGGCCGGGGATTATCCCTGGCTCAGACATATCACCATCGCCTCGACCGAGGACATCGCGCTTTTCGCCGAATTCGGCATCATCCTGCTGCTGTTCTCGATCGGGCTCGAACTGTCGTTCCGCCGCCTGTGGCAATTGCGCAAGCTGGTGTTCGGCATCGGCGCCGCCGAATTGCTGCTCGGCGGGCTGATCCTCGGCGGCGCGCTATGGCTGATCGGCGGCTATTCGACCCCCGCCGCCTTCGGGCTCGGCATCGCGCTCGCCCTCTCGTCGACCGCGCTGGTGCTGCCGATCGCGGGCACCAAATCGGCGGTCGGACGCGCGTCCTTCTCGATGCTGCTGTTCGAGGATCTGGCGATCGTCCCGATCATCTTCATCCTCGGCGCCCTCGCCCCCAATGCCGCGGCCGACAACACCGAAGTGCTGCTGACGACTTTATGGCAGGGCGCGGTCGTCGTGGCGGCGCTCGCGCTCGGCGGCTGGTTCCTGCTGCCGCGCATCTTCGCCCAGGCGGCGCGCGCCAAGGACCCCGAACTGTTCCTCGCCGCCAGCCTGCTCGTCGTCATCATCGCGGCGCTCGCCACCGCGACCGTCGGCCTGTCGCCGATCGTCGGCGCGTTGCTCGCCGGCCTGATGATCGCCGAGACCGAATATCATGGCGAGGTCGAGGCGATCACCGCGCCGTTCAAGGGCCTCGCGCTCGGGGTCTTCCTGATCAGCGTCGGCATGGGGCTCAACCTCAAGACGATCGCCGATCAATGGCCCGCGCTCGTCGCCGCAGTGGTCGGCGTCGTCGCGATCAAGGCGATCGTCACCGCCGCGCTGCTGCGCTTTTCGGGTGTCGCGCGCCGCGGCACCGCGACCGAGGTCGGCCTGCTGATGTCGAGTCCGTCCGAAACGACCCTGATCGTGCTCGCGACCGCGCTCCAGGCGCAGATCATCAGCCGCGACACCGCCGAATTCTGGCAGCTCGTCACCGCGATCGGCCTGACCATCACCCCCCTGCTCGCGCGCGTCGGCCACGATATCTCGCGCCGCATCGAGATGCGCAGCGGCGACAACCAGGCCGAAGAAACCCCCCAAGGCCGCACCGTCGTCGTCGGCTTCGGCCGCGTCGGCCGCACCGTCGCCGAACTGCTGCGCGACCATCAGCGCCCCTATATCGCCGTCGATGCCGATATCGACACGGTCGCGGCGGCGCGGCGCGACGGTTTTATCGTTCGCTTCGCCGACGTCGCGCGTCCGGGCAGTCTCGACAAGCTGGGGATCGAAAACGCCGACGCGATCGTGCTGACGATGGACGATCCGGTCCAGCAACTGCGCATGACCAAGCAGATGCGGCAGAAATATCCGAAGCTGCCGATCATCAGCCGCGCCCGCGACGCCGACCATGCCGGCGCGCTCTATCGCGCCGGAGCGACCGACGCGGTGCCCGAAACGCTCGAAAGCTCGCTGCAACTCGCCGAGGCGGTGCTGATCGACCTGGGTGTCGCGATGGGACCGGTGATCGCCTCGATCCACGACGTCCGCGCCAAGATGCGGCGCGAGATCATGACCAAGGGATCGCTCGAACAGGAACCGCGTATCCGCAAATTGCGCACCCCCGGCGGCGAGCCGACCTAGCAGGCCAGGCCTAGTTCCCGCCCGCCGACGCCGCAGGCTGGTTCAGCGCCGACGCCTCGGCCAGCGTCATGCCCGCTGGCAGGATCGCCAGCGACCATTGTTTGTCGCTCTGGAGGTAAAGCTGCGCCAGTCGCTGGATATCGGCGGCGCTGACCGCCGCGATATCCTGTTCCATCGACAGCGCCGCCGCGGTCACGCGCGGATCGCGCGTCGCGCCTTCGAGCTGGAGCATCCAGTATAGATTGCCCGTCGAGGCGCGCGCCACCTGTTCGCGGATCGGCCCGGCGTTGCGCGCGAGTTCGTCGGCGGTCACTGGATTGGCGACCAGATCGGCGGCGATGTCGCGCGCGATGGTATAGAAACGCTCGATATCTTTCGGCGCGAGCAGACTGCCGACGAGCAGATAACCGCCGCTGTCGAACCCGGTCGGCCAATGGCTGTCGACGATCGGGCCATAGCTCGCCCCCTGTTCGGAACGCAGCCGGTCGAACAGGCGGTCGTTGAAGATCGCCGCAAGCACGTCGAGGGCGCGCGCGTCGCGCGGCGACGCGAGCCCACCGCCGGTCGGCCAGGCGGTCATGGCAGCCGCCTGCCCTTTTTCGCCGCGATGATAGGCGAGCTCGGGCTTCACATCATGTTTGGCAAAGGCGACCCGTTCGCCGCCCGCGGGCTGGATCGGCTTGCGCGGCGCCAGCGCGCCCAGCGTCTCGGACAATATCTTGCGATAATCGACCGTCGACAGGTCGCCGAACACCTGCACCTCGATGGGTCCGCTTGCGAGCCGCGGTTCCCAGAAGGCGCGGAACGATTTCGGCGTCAGCGCCGCGATCGCCGCCTTGTCTGGCGGCGCCCAGCGGCTGTCGCCCGCGGTCAGCCAGCCGCGCAAATTGCGTTCGAACACGGCATTGGGGGTCACGTCGTTGAGGTCGTAGCCGGTGAGATAGCTGATGCGCAGCCGGTCGACCGGCGCCGCGTCCCAGCGCGGCTTGGCGAGCTTACCCGCGATCAGCTTCATCTGGTCGGCGAAGTCGGCGGGCCGGGTCTCACCCGCTAGCTCAAAGGCATCGTCGTCGATCGAGAAATCGAGCTGGATCTGCCGCCCGTTGACCAGCGCATCGATCTCATTCTGCCCCCACGGCCCGATGCCGCTGGCCATCAGCGCATAATCGCCGGTCCACAGCAGATTGGGCTTGTCGGCGGCGACGCTGCGATTGCCCGATCCGAAGCGGACGTTGACGCGGATCTTGCCGGGCTCGACGTCGTTGTTGGCGATCAGCGCGGTCACCCCATTGGCGAATTCGAGCCGTTCGGCGCGCAGTCCGCCGAGCGGCGCCGCCGTGACGACCGGTGTCGGAGTGCCGACCGCGGGCAATTGCGCGAAATTGACGTCCGCCGCGGCCAGCCGGTCGTCGCGGCTGGTCACCGGCGCCTGGAGCGCCGCGAGCAGTGCCGCCTGGCCGCCCTCGATCGGGTTCGGCGTGGTCAGCGTGATGCGCGTGACCGGCGCGGTGAAGATCGCCTTGCTGATCTCCAGCATCACTTCGGGCGTCGCCGAGGCACGGATGGCGGCGAACATATCGACCTGGCCCTGCGGGTTGGTCACCGTCTCGCCGATATCGACCGCGCGCACCAGATCGTCGGCGAGCCGCGCGCCGGGTTCGTTGACCGCCGCCTGCAGGTCCTTGTCGAGCAGCGCCTGGAGCTGGTTCGCCTCGCGGTCGATGTCGGCCTGCGACGGCAGGGTTTCGGTCGCGTCGGCGATCACCCCGCGCAGGTCGGCGAGCGCCGCCCGCCAGTCGCCAAGCGGCACGACCTGCGCAAAGGTCACATCGGCGCTGCGGCTGATATATTGCTGTTCGGCCGACGCGAAGAGATAGGAGCCGCCCGAGCGCGCGCGATTTTCGAGCCGCCGGTTGACCAGCGCCACCGCGAGGAATTCGAGGTAGAGCCGCCGCGTGTTCTCGACCGTGTCGATGCGCTTGATCCACGGGCGAACCATCGCCAGCGTCAGCTGGGGCGGCTGGTTCGGCTCGACGATCTGCAGCGCCGGCGGCGCCTTGGGGTCGGGTTTGCCGAAATCGGGCTGCTGCGGCGTCGGCCCGTCAGCCTTCCAGTCGCCATAATATTTGGCAATCAGCCGCGCGAATTCCGCGGGGTCGCCATCGCCGACGATCACCACGACCGCGCGGTCGGGCCGGTACCAGCGGCGATGAAAGGCCGCAACCGTGTCGGCGCGCGCCGCGGCGAGCGATTCATTGGTGCCGATCGGCGAATGGTCGCCGAGCAGCTGTCCTGCAAAGAAATGCGCGGTCGATGCGTCGGCGATGCGTTTTTGCGGTCCGTCCGATTCCCGCAGTTCGGACATCACCACACCGCGTTCGGCGGCGACTGCGGCTTCCGAAATGCCCGGTTCGCGTACCATGCCCGCCAGCAATTTCATGCTCTCGTCGAGCGAGGTCGGGTTCACGCTCGGCAGGTCGAGCTGGTAGAAGGTCTGCGTCGGGGTGGTCTGTGCGTTCGAATCGCTGCCGAAACTGACGCCGAACCGCTGCCAGATACGCTTCGCCTCGCCGTCGGGGATATGTTCGGAGCCGCGGAAGGTCAGATGTTCGAGCAGATGGGCAAAGCCGCGCTCGTCGTCGGTTTCGAACATCGACCCCACATCCATGCGCACCCGGATCGACACCTGCCCCGGCGGCACGCCATTCTTGCGCACCGCATAGCGTACGCCGTTGGGCAGCGTGCCGAATTGCCACGCGGTGTCGCGCGGAATGTCGCTGCCTTCATAGAGCCAGTTGTCGGGCTGGACCTGAACCGCAGGGGGGCCGCTTTGCGCCAAGGCGAGCGGCGGCGCGAAAAGCAACGCGCCGGCGGCGTAGGCGGACAGGAAGTGACGGGCGATGCGGACCGGGGCCGGCGCGGGGAGATGGGACATTGCCTCTTCTTAACGCTTCCGAACCTTGCTCGCCACTGAACTGTCGCAAGGCTTGCCCTCTTCGGCGCATCTGCCTAGCCATCGGATATGACCGCCGACGCCCCGCCTCCGCTGATCGCGCTCGTCGAAATGACGAGCGGGATCGATCCTGACGCCAATCTGCGCACGATGGACGCGGCGCTCGCGGCGGCGGCGGACGCAGGAGCCGTGATGGCCTTTTTCCCCGAAATGTCGGTGCTGCTCGACCGCGACCGCGCCCGGTCGGCGGCGCATATGCGCCGCGAGGCCGACAGCGACTGGCTGCCCGCGCTCCAGGCGATGGCGCGGCGCCATGGCCTGTGGGTCCATTCGGGTTCGATGCCCTTCCTCTCGGACGATGGCGAGCGGCGCGTCAACCGCAGCCATGTGATCGACGCCGACGGCAGGACCGCAGCGCGCTATGACAAGATCCATATGTTCGACGTGTCGCTGCCGACCGGCGAAAACTGGACCGAATCATCGGCTTATGCCGGCGGCGACGCCTTGGTCGTGGTCGACACGCCGGTCGGCATGCTCGGCCTCACCATCTGTTATGACCTGCGTTTCCCCGAACTCTATCGCGCGCTCGTGGAGCGCGGCGCCACATCGATCGCGGTGCCCGCCGCCTTCACCGTGCCGACCGGCGAGGCGCATTGGCATGTCCTGCTCCGCGCGCGGGCGATCGAGACCGGCTGCCATGTCCTTGCCGCGGCGCAGGTCGGCACTCATCAGGACGGGCGCGCAACCTATGGCCACAGCATCGTCGTGGGACCGTGGGGCGAACTGCACGGCGAATCGGTCGCGGGCGACGCGCATGATGCGCCAGGATGCCAGCTCGTCGTGGCACCGGTCGATGCGGCGGCCACTGCGCAGGCGCGCCGGTCGATCCCGCTGGCGAGGTCGCGGGCGAATCGCGGCGTGGAGCCCTGAGCGCGGTTGCGGAAGCAAGCCTCGATCCCACGGCGGCTTGGGACAGACCCTAGCCATTTCCCTCCCTTTTTGGGAGGGAGGTTCAGCGGCAGCTCCCGGCCCGAACCCGCCGCTCCTATCACCCAGACACGCAAAAGGCCCCGAGCGAAACCCGGAGCCTTTTGAAACTGGTTATGAACGAGCCGCTTACGGGCTGGTCGGGGTGTCGCTGTTGTTGCCCGCAGCGACAACGATGCCGGCGATGATGGCAAGCAGAGCGAGCAGCGCGATGATCCAGCTGCTGCCGTCGAGTTCGCTTTGGCTGTCGACAGCCGAAACGGCGCGCACATCGTCAAACGACACCGCCGACATGGCAGGCGCAGCCGAGGCCGCAACCGGTGCTGCAATCATCGATGTCGCGGCGAGGGAGATCGCAGCTTTCTTGAGCAGGTTCATCTTTTTCTCCATCCACTGGAATTTTGATCTTCTCGAATCGCCCCGGGAGACTCGCCCCCAAACCGCTTCTGCCTGCTCCTTCTATGCACGGTGGCCAGAGATTGCAAGCGCTTTGCCGTACTGCACCATTTCTTATGATTCTGCTAAATCTCGGGAAAGTTCCTTCAAGCCCCTCCGTTAACCGCGCCTAATCCGCTCGAACGCCTCGCTCGTCACGGGATATCCCAGATGGCCAGGGATGCATAGATAAGACTCCCCGCCGCGGTCTTCGATCCAGGGCGTCACCAATTCGACCGGATGTGCGGTGGCATGCGCCGAAAACGCGGCGAAATCATCGGCCTGCGCCAGCTTTTCGAGATTGCGGCGGGTCGGAAAGATGATCGACACCTCGCCGCGGTCGGCCATGGCCAGCGTCTCGCGCGCGCTGGCCCAGAAGATGTGGCTGTGCTCGGCCTCCTCGATGGTCAACTCGTGGCCGTGCTCGGGCGCCTCGACCGCGAAAAAGCGTGTGTCGAAGGTGCGCGCTTCCTTGAAATTGGGGCACCAGCGCGCAAAAGGAACCAACGCGTCAAGTTCGAGCCGGTCGCCGCGTTCGGTCAGGATATCGGACAGCAGGCGTTCGGACAGCAGCGCCTGGCGCACCGCAGGCACCTCTGCGTCGGCCAGCGCCGGCCAACCCACCGCGAGCCCGGTCTCCTCGAGCGTTTCGCGCAGCGCCGCGACGCGCGCCGCGCCATCGGGGTCCCTATCCGCATAACCATGGCGGTGCGCGACCAGATAGTCGTCGGGGTCGATCCGCCCGCCCGGAAAGACCATTGCGCCCGCCGCGAAGGCCATGTTGGCGGCGCGCTTGACCATCAGGATTTCGACCGGGCCGCCGTCATCGGCGGGCCGCATGATGACGAGGGTCGCGGCGGGGATCGCGCCGTCGGGCAGGTTTTCCGTGTCGCTCGCGGCCATCGGCGATCATCCTCTCTCTCGCTGCTTGTCATCCGGCATTGCCGATGCCGGGGGCCGGGTGCAAGATGACAATCGCAAAAGCGCGGCGGGAGCGGAGCGATGGGCATCGTCGAGATATTGGGCGTCGCGGGCAGCCTCAGCCTGCTCGCGGGCTGGCGGCTCTACCTCACCATCCTCGCCACGGGCATCGCGATGCATTTCGGCTGGCTGCCGCTGCCCGACCATCTGCAATCGCTCCAGATCCTTGCCAATCCGTGGGTGCTGGGCGTCGCGGCGGTCGGCACGGTCGCCGAATTCCTCGCCGACAAGATCGCCTGGGTCGATTCGGCGTGGGACGCGGTGCACAGCTTCATCCGCCCGCTCGGCGGCGCGCTGCTCGCGCTGGCGCTCGTCGACAGTTCGGACCCGGCATGGCAGGTGATCGCCTTCCTGCTCGGCGGCGGAGGCGCCCTCATCAGCCACGGCGCCAAGGCGACGACGCGCGCGGTCGTCAATGTCAGCCCCGAACCGTTCAGCAATGTGGCGGTGTCGGCGGGCGAGGATGTCGCCACCGGCGGTCTGCTGGCGCTCGCGATCGCCTATCCGCCAGTCGCGATCGTCATTGCGGTGCTGATGCTGGTCGCCGCCGTGATCGTGATCATTGCGCTGCGGCGGTTGCTGCGGACTATAAAGGCGACGCTGAAGCGCACGCTGGGCGACGAAACTGCCGCGGCCGAACCGCCGCCGGGCTGATCAGGCGGGCAGCAGGCTCTTCAGCGGCGTCTCGACGTCCGCAAGCTGTTCTTCCGTGGCCGCGAGCCCCGCAGTGACGAGCATCCGCCCCTGGACATAATCCTTGGTCGCGTTGACGCAGTCGAGCGCGATCACCTTGCCGCCGCGCAGATAGACCACCGAAAAGCTGCGGTCGGCGACATTGCCGCGCAGCACCGTCTGGTCGTGCCCGGTCGACAGGCCCGCGGTTTGCAGCTTGAGGTCGTACTGGTTCGACCAGAACCAGGGGATGGCGTGGTAGCGCGCCTCGTCGCCGCAGATGCCCTTGGCGACGACATTGGCCTGGTCGTTGGCATTTTGGACCGATTCGAGTCGGATGACCGCGCCCTCTGCAAAGTCGTTCTCGTGCGCGGCGCAGTCGCCGATCGCATAGATGTCGGCGAGATTGGTCTTGCAATGATGGTCGACGAGCACGCCGTTGCCGCCCTGCGCACCAGCCGCGATCAGCGGCTCCACGGCGGGCACGATGCCGATGCCGACGATGACGAGGTCGGCGGGAATGACCTCGCCGGTGCCGAGCCGCACGCCGGTCGCGCGCTCCTCGCCCTCGATCGCCGCGACCTGCACGCCGAGGCGGAGATCGACGCCATGGTCGCGATGTTCCTTTTCATAGAAGCGCGACAGATCTTCGCCCGCGACGCGCGCCAGCACTCGGTCGAGCGCTTCGAGAAGCACCACCGGCTTGCCCGCCTTGCGCAGCACCGCCGCCGCCTCGAGCCCGATATAGCCGCCGCCGATGACGACGATCTGCCCTGCGGTTTCGGACGCCGCCTTCATCGCGTCGGCATCGGCGCGGGTGCGCACGCCCTGCACGCCCGGCAGGTCGCCGCCGGGGATCGGCAGCATCCGTGGGCTGCCACCGGTCGCCCAGACCAGCTTGCCATATTCGATGGCGTCGCCGCCGTCGGTGGTCACACTATGCGCGGCGGGATCGACCGAAACGACGCGCTTGTTCAGCAGCATCGTGACCGCGCGATCGTCCCAATATTTGGCGGGGCGGATCTGGATGCGGTCGAATTCCTTTTCGCCGGCGAAATATTCCTTCGACAAGGGCGGACGTTCATAGGGGAGTTCGGGCTCGTCGCCGATGATCGCGATGCTGCCCTCGAATTTCTGCGTGCGCAGTGCGACCGCAACCTGCGCGCCGCCATGCCCCGCCCCCACGATCACCACATCGAAGTGCATCGCCAAATCTCTCCCGCATAGGTTTATGCGAGGGCTTCCCTTGCACGCGCGGGAAAGCGAGGCAAGCGGCGGCGGGGTCGGTGCGGAATAGAAATTCTTGGGGAGGCGATGCCGCTAGGGCAAGCGGGTATAATTCTCGAACCATGGCGCCATGCGGCGGTACGCCTCTTCGACCTCGGGGGTCGACACCGCGAAGCTCAATCGCAGGAAGCGCGACCCGTCGAGCGGATCGAAGTCCACCCCGGGCGCGGTCGCGACCGCGGTGTCGATCAGCAATTGCCGGCAGAAGGCGATGCTGTCGTCGGTCAGATGCCCGATGTCGGCATAGATGTAGAAGGCGCCGTCCGGCGGCGCGATGCGGCGCACGCCCATGGTCGGGAGTCGGTCGAGCAGCAGTTCACGGTTGCGCCGATAGGTGGCGAGATGCCCCTCCAGTTCGTCGCGTTCGTCGAAGGCGACGAGCCCCGCATGCTGCGCAAGGCTCGGCGGCGTCAGGAACAGGTTGCCCATCCGCGCCCGCGCCGCGTCGATCTGGTCCAGCGGCACCACCAGCCAGCCGAGCCGCCAGCCCGCCATGCTGTAATATTTGGAGAAGCTGTTGACGATGAAGGCGTCCGGCACCTCCTCCAGCATCGACGGCACCGGCCCGACATAGGAGAGGCCGTGATAGATTTCGTCGGAGATGATGCGGATGTTCCGCCGCCGGCATACCTCGGCAATCGCGGCCATCTCCGCCGCCTCGATCACCGTTCCGGTCGGGTTGGCGGGGCTGGCGACGATCAGTCCCTCGGGCGCGGGGTCGAGTGCTTCGACGGCCGCCGCGGTCAGCTGGAAACGCTCGGCCTCGCCGCACCCGATCTCGACCGGCACCATGTGCAGCGCGCGGAGCGTGTTGCGATAGGCGACATAGCCCGGCCGCGCGAGCGCCACGCGCGCGCCGGGCGCGAAAGCGCAGGTCAGCGCGAGCACGAAGGCGGGCGAGGCGCCGCAGGTCAGGATCACCTGCTCGGCATCGACCGCGACACCGTGCGTCTCCCTATAATAGCGCGCGATCCGCGCCTTGAGCGCCGGGCTTTCCCAATAGCCCATGCCGTCCTCGGCGAGCACTTGCTGCGCGCGCGCCACCGCGGCGGCGGGGGCGCCGGTCGAGGGCTGGCCGAACTCCATATGGATCACCGGCGCGCCCGCCGCCTTCATCTGGTGCGCGAGGCGGCTGATCGAGATGGCGAAAAAGGGATCGACGGCGGCGGTCATGTTTGGCCTGCTATGCGGTTCGGTCGCCGGTTTCCAGCCCCTTTGGGGCTGTGGGGTGGCAGCCTTTGAGCCGGCAACATCGACCCGCAGGATGAGTGGAGAGCGGTTATCTGCCCCATGTTCGTCATCCCCGCGAACCCGAGGCCACCGACATTATAACTCGGCTGGCGTCGGGTTGCGGGTTGTCATTCACAAAGTCCAGTATCCCCATGAGCGAGCCGTGTAAGGTGGCATGGACTTCACCGCGCTTGTCGCCGGGATGCAGGACGATGCGTCCGACAAGCGACCGGATATCGCTTGAAGCATCAAGCCGCGTCGCGGGGTCGTTCAGCGTCTCGGTCAGCCGTTCCACCTTTCGCTTGTAGATTTCCGCAATGCCGGGATGGACGTCGGGAATGACCGGCGGAGCTTCAGCAAGCCGTGCCTCGACGTCGGCCCGCTCGCGTTCCAGTTCGGCTATGCGCGCTTTCATCGTCGGCCGGTAAAGACCGTCCTCGATAGCCGCCATGATCCCCGCCACCGCCTTGTCGATCCGGGCCAGTGCGCGCGTGTCAGCATCGGCTTGAACACGCCGCTCGCGGTTCTCTTGATTGATATGCGCTGCATAGGCGGCAACCGCCGCCTCGATTCTGTCGGCGGATACCAACCGCTCGGCAATGCCCGCCAGCGCCCGGCGCTCGATCTCTTCGCGCCGGATAGTTCGAATGTTGGCGCAGTTGTGGCTGCGATGATGACCAGTGCAGCCGTAACGGTCACTGACCACGATGCCGAAAGGCCCACCGCAGGTGAGGCCGATCAGGCCCGCACCCGCGCGGCGGAGCAGCGGTATGACAAGGCGGCCTATGAACTGCGAGGTATCATCGGGACGATCCGGGCTGTCCGCGAGCAGCGCGAATATCTGCTATGGACGCTGTGCGGCGGGATTTTCCTCGGATGCCTTCTATGGGCCATTCTGCCCGGCATTATCGCCCGTGCGTTACCCGACAGCTGGCAGATGCCCGAGAAGATCGCGACCCGCGTGCTTCGGGAGCCTTCCATTTGGGAAGGAGGTGCAAGATTAATGCGAGTCGGCAGCCCCGAGACCTGGCGAGCGATCTCCGATGCCGCCGAAATGCACCGCGGCAACCGCGAGGTTATCGATGCTTGCGTGCAGCGCGCCGCCAACGCGAAGCAGCCCGTGCGATGCACGATCAGGGTGAGAAGCGGGGACCCTTTGACCGAAGGGGCCTACATACGTGTGTGACCCATAGGTTGGATCCGCCCAAAATGCGGGCGGATCCAACTTTTCAGTCGTCGAGCAAGTCGTACTGGTCGCCCTTTTTGGGGAAGCGCTTCATGAACAGTTTTTTGAACTGCGTCACC
>JAEULK010000089.1 GCA_016793775.1 Sphingopyxis sp.
GCGGCGGTTATCCGGTGCCGTTGCCCCAGCCGGTCGACGATTTCGCCGGGACGATCCGCTGCGAATCGCGCGGCAATCGTTACGAGCAGTGCAATGTGCCGACGAACAACCGTGTCGAGTTGGTGCGGCGTATCGGCGGCAAGTGCAACGCCGGGCGGCAATGGGGCTATGACGCCAATTATATCTGGGTGAACGACGGCTGCCGCGCCGAATTCCGTTATGGCTACAATAATCTGGTGCCGCTGCCGGGGCCGAAGCCCGAGAAGGACAAGGGGCCGAGCACCGGGCTGATCATCGGCGGTATCGTCGTCGCGGGCGGGCTGATCGCGCTGCTCGCCAGCAAGAATAAGAAGAAAAAAGAGGGCGAGACGACCGCGACCGAGGAGGTGGCGATCCCGACCTATCCCGCTGGGCCGCCGGCGACGCTGAGCGCCAATCTGTCGGCGCTGCCCAGCGCATCGCGGCCGTCGGTGCAGAATTGCATGACCGATGCGGCGCGCCAGATCGGGGTCACCGGCGGCACGCGATTGTCCTATGACAAGCTGGTCAGCCTGGAGCAGGGCAATGGCGGCTGGCGCATCCGCGCCGCGATGACCGCGACCTATCCCGACGGGGCGCGGTCGCTGGAGATGTATTGCCGCGCGACGCCGAGCCAGATCATCCAGCTCGATTTCAGCTAGCGTCCTGATCTTGGGCGGCGCGCGGCATCGGGCTGGCGCCGGTCGGGCGTTGCGATTATCGAGGGCGCGGATAGGAGCGCGCGTCTGACCCACCAGCAAGCCGGAGCCGATGGCGGGGCGCCGCTCGATCGCGCGCTTGCCGCCGTTCGCCTGCTGCTGGCGGGCGATATGGCGGGCGGTATCGCGCGCTATCGCGCGAGCATGAGGGCGTCGAAAGGGGGGCTGCCGATCGGCATCCATATCGCGATGCTCGAATCGGCGGGCCATTCGCGCGCCGCGCAGGCGCTGGCCGAGCTGGGGCTGCGCACGGGGGAGGATGTCAGCGCCGCCGCGCATAATGCCAAATCCCCTGTTCAGTCTTGCCGCGACTATGAGGCGTTGTTCGAACGCGGGGCGATCAACGCGCGGATGATCGCGCGTTATGCGGCGAGCCTGATCGAATTGGGGAGGGGCGACGAAGCGGAACGGATTTTCGATTCTTCTCGGCTGCTGCAAACGGTCATGCTGGACGATCTGACGGTTGCGAATGAGCCGCTGGCGCAGGCCGTCGCGACCGAGATCAAGACGCGGGCGGCGGCGCACGCCAGGCCGGCGACCAACGGACCCGCGCTGGACATGCTGCGCCTGGGCAAGCTGACGGACGATCCCGGCCCCGCCGTGGCGACGTTGCTCGACGCGGTCGAAGCCGAGGCACGGCGCTACCTTGCAAGCTGGGCTGGCAGCGATCACCCGTTCGCGCGTCATGTCAGCGATCGGCACGTCGTCCACGCCTGGGCGCTGATTTCGCAGGGCCCCGGGCGGCTCGACCGCCATTCGCACAAGCGTGGCTGGGTGACCTGCGTCTATTATCCCGTGGGCGTGCCCGCAGGCGAGGCAGGCGGCGCGCTGGTGGTGGGGGCTCCGGAGGGCGGCGTGCCGCTAGCCGGATGGCCACAAGGACGGGTCAGGCCAGAGGCGGGGCTGCTGGTGTTGATGCCGTCCTATTACACGCATTGGACGACGCCCTATGATGCGCCGGGGCTGCGGATGTCGATCGCCGTCGATTTCGAGCTTGGCCGGGCAGCTTAGCTCGCGGCCAGCGCCTCCTCGACTTGTGCCAGACGGTCTTTGCCGAAGAACATCTGGTCGCCGACGAAGAAGGTCGGGATGCCGAACACCCCGCGCGCGACGGCGGCTTCGGTGTTGGCGACCAGCTTCGCCTTGATCTCGGGCTCCTGCGTGCGCGCGAGCAAAGCGGGCCCGTCGAAGCCGCTGGCAGTGAGGAAGGCCGCAGCGACCTCGGGATCGTCCATCTTGACGCCTTCCTCCCACATCGCGCGGTTCACGGCGTCGACATAGTCGTCGAGCACGCCCTCGTCGGCCGCGACGATCGCGCCGCGCATGATCAGCAAGGTGTTGATCGGGAAGTGCGGGTTGAGGCCGAATTTGGTCAGGCCGTGGCGGGCAATGAAGCGCTGCATTTCGAGATGCTCATAGGCGAGCTTCGCGGGCGCCTCGGCATATTGGACCATCGGCGCCTTGTTGCCGGTGGCCTTGAAGATGCCGCCGAGCAGGCACGGCGTGATGACCAGGTCGGCGCCGGTGCGGTCGAGCAGTTCGGGCAGGACCTTCAAGGTCAGATAGGCATTGGGGCTGCCGAAATCGAAGATGAGTTCGAGGGTTGTTCCGGCGTTTTGGGTCACCATTTTTCTCCCCAGGGGCGGAGGTCGAGTTCGTGGGTCCAGGCGCTTTTCGGCTGCTTGTGGAGCATCACATAATTGGCGGCGATGGCTTGCGGATTGAGGATCAGGTCGGCGGCCTTGGCATTGTCGAAATCGGGGTGGCGGCCCTTGATGAAGTCGGTGTCGATCGCGCCGTCGATGATGGTGTGCGCGACGTGCACGCCCTGCGGCCCCAGTTCGCGCGCCATCGATTGGGCGAGCATGCGCAGGGCGCCCTTGGCGCCCGAAAAGGCGGAGAAGCCCGATCCGCCGCGCAGGCTCGCGGTCGCGCCGGTGAATAGGATCGTGCCGCGGCCGCGTGGCGCCATGCGCCTTGCCGCCTCGCGGCCCATCAGGAAGCCGCCGAGGCAGGCCATTTCCCAGACCTTGGTGTAAACCCGCACCGTCGTCTCGCCGATGGGGAAATTGACGTTGGCGCCGATGTTGAACACCGCGACCTCGACCGGGCCGACCTCGGCCTCGACCTGATCGAACAGCGCGATCATGTCGGTTTCTTCGCGCGCGTCGCCGGGGAAGGCGCGCGCCTGGTGGCCCGCGTCGCGGATCGACTGCGCCAGCGTTTCGAGCTGGTCGGCGTTGCGCGCGCGGCGGTTGACGCAGGCGGTGAGGCCCTCGGCGGCAAAGGCACGCGCGATCGCGCCGCCGGTGGCGTCGCCGGCTCCGATGATGACGGCAGCGGGATTGGGCATGCGACTCTCCTCTTGGTGCCGCATCGTAACTATGATAATCATAGTGACAAGGATTTTCTTCGAGGAGGCTGCCGCGTGCCCAAACGCGCCGATCTGTCCGATACTGTCTGCCCCGTCGGGCGCTCGGCCGAGCTGCTCGGAGATCGCGCGGTGCTGCTGATCCTGCGCGACCTGTTTTTCGGGCGGCGGCGGTTCGAGGCGATCGCGGCGAACACCGGGCTGGGGCCGCAGCTGGTGTCGGCGCGGCTCAAACGGCTCGAGAGCGAAGGCGTGGTCGAACGCCATGCCTATCAGGACAAGCCGCTACGCCACGACTATCGGCTGACCGACAAGGGCAAGGACCTGTTCGGCGTGCTCTATGCGATGCGCGGTTGGGCCGAACGGTGGGCGTATCAGGACGGCGAGACCGGCGACGGGCCCGCGATGCGCTATATCCACCGCGCGTGCGGCACCGATGTCGGGACGGCGACGGTGTGTCCGGGGTGCGGCGCGGCGCTGGGCTATGGCGATCTGAAGGGAGAGCCGTCGCCGGCGCTCAAGACCGAACAAGCGCGGCGCGCGGGTTAGCTCAGGCCTTTTCCAGCGTGCATTGCAGCGGGTGCTGGTTCTGGCGCGCGGCGTCCATCACCTGATTCACCTTGGTTTCGGCGACCTCGTAGCTGAACACGCCGCACACGCCGACGCCCTGCTGGTGGACATGCAGCATCACCTGCGTCGCCTGTTCGATGTCCATGTTGAAGAAACGCTGGAGCACCATCACGACGAATTCCATCGGGGTGTAATCGTCGTTGAGCAGCAGCACCTTGTACATCGAGGGCTTTTTCGCCTTGGCGCGGGTGCGCGTCGCGATGCCGACGCCCGGGGTGCCGGGCGTGCCGTCGTCCTTGTCCGCCATGAGGCGGATATGATCCGAATCCTTGTCCGCCATGAGGCGGACATGATCCGAATCCTTGTCCGCCATGAGGCGGACATGATCCGAATCCGCCATGGCGCGGATGGAATGGGGGGTCTGAACTGGAAGCATTGTCACCGGAATATCGCACGCCGAGGCGGATTCGCAAGAGGGCGGGGCATCATTAACCCCCTTTTCCTGCACGACCCGAAAACAAGAACCGCCCGCTTCCCGGGGGAAGCGAGCGGTCTTGGGTGCGTCGGCGCAGGCGGGGAGGAGGGGAGAGAGGCCCGCGCCGACAGCGGAAGAGAAAGCCCTTAGGCGGCCTTCATCTTCGAAGTGATGACCGACACGCGGTTCGAGATCGGCGCGAAGCTGTCGTTCGCCATCTTGACGACGAGTTCGCTGGTCTTCGACGTCTGCGCGACAGCGGCGTCGAACGCCTTCTTGCTGTTTTCGGCATAGAGCTTGAAGAATTCGGTCGGCGACTTGACGGCGGTGTAGCCCTTCAGCGCGGCGGTCGTGTCTTCAAAGCTCTTGCGGGCGAAGGTCACGCCTTCCTGGCCGAGGACTTCGGCGTTCTTCGCAGCGATCTTGCCGGCTTCGACGAGCGCTTCGAGGTTCGCCTTGTTGAACTCGACGGCTTCTTCGGCGAGCTTGCTGGTCTTGGCGAGCGCTTCCTTCGACTTCGCCTGGAAATCGGCGGTCAGGGTTTCGGCGCGGGTCTTCGCTTCGTCGGCGAACTTCTTGACGGTGTCGTTCATGGTCTTGAATCCTTTGGTGGCGGCGGCAACCGGCTTCGGCTCGGCCTTGATGATCTTCACGGGAGCGGTTTTCACGGTCTTGGGGGCAATGGTCTTTGCGGCGGCCTTCTTGGGGGCGGCCTTTTTGACAACCGCCTTGGGGGCGGCGGCCTTTTTCGCGACCGGCGTGGCTTTTGCCTTCACCGTCGGGGTCTTCACGGGCGCCGGAGCGGCCTTCGCCACTGCCGGGGCAGCGGCTTCGACCGGAGCGGCCGGAGTCACCGCCGGCTTGGCGGGGGTTTCCAGCGTCGCGGCTTCGAAAGCCTTTTCGGCACTATCCATCTTGGTAGCCATCGGGGTAACTCCTTTATGTTGCAGTGCACAATATAGGAGTGGCGTGGCGATTTCAAGGATATTTTTGTGCAGCGCACAAAAATTGTTGCTCGCGGCCTTGTTGGCCTTTTATTCCCGTGCTTTAGCGCTGCTTGACATAGCGGCCGGGGGCATCCTCGATCGCCTTCTTAGCACCTTTTCCGGGAATCCGCGAACCCTTTGCGGGGATTTTTGCGCCATCCTGTGCTGCAATCCAGCCGATCCAGTGCGGCCACCAGCTGCCCTTGGTCTCGTTGGCCGACGCTTCGAACTCGGCGAGCGTCGTCGCGTCATTGTCGCCGGTCCAATATTGATATTTGCCCGCAGCGGGCGGGTTGACGACGCCGGCAATATGCCCCGATCCGGCGAGCAGGAAGGTCTTGTCGCCCGATAAATGGTCCATCAGCCGCCACACGCTGGCGAGCGGCGCGATGTGATCCTCGCGCCCCGCCTGGATATAGGCGGGCGTCTTGATCTTCTTGAGGTCGATCGGGGTGCCGCAGACCGACAGGCTGTTCGGTATGACCAGGCGGTTGTCGCGATAGAGATCGACCAGATATTGGCGATGCCATTTCGCGGGCAGGTTGGTGGTGTCGCCGTTCCAGTAGAGCAGGTCGAAGGGCGGGTAGTCGTTGCCGAGCAGGTAATTGCTGACGACATAATTCCAGATCAGGTCGCGCCCGCGCAAGCTGTTGAAGGTCGCGGCCATATAGCGGCCGTCGAGGAAGCCCGGCGCCGACAGCTGTTCGAGCAGCGCCAGATAGCTGTCATCGACGAACATCTTGAGGTCGCCGGCGAACTCGAAATCGATCTGCGCGGTGAAGAAGGTCACCGACTGGACCCTGTCGGCCTCGCCCTTGGCCGACAACATTGCGAGCGTCGCGGCGAGGGTAGTACCCGCGACGCAATAGCCGATCGTATGGACCGCCGGGACATCGAGCAGGTCGCGCACCGTGTCGATCGCATCGACTTGCGCCGCGATATAGTCGTCCCAGACCACGTCCTTCATCGAGGCGTCGGCCGACTTCCACGACACCATGAACACCGACAATCCCTGCTCGACCGCCCAGGCGACGAAGCTTTTGGCGGGGTTCAGATCGAGGATGTAGAAGCGGTTGATCCATGGCGGGAAGATGACGAGCGGGACGGTGAAGACGTCCTTGGTCGTCGGTGTGTACTGAATGAGCTGATAGAGGTCGGTCTCGTGGATCACCTTGCCCGGCGTCGTCGCGATATTGACCCCGACCTCGAAGGCGTCGGGATCGACGTGGGAAAGCTGCCCGCGCGACAGGTCGGCGAGCATGTGCTTGAGACCCTTGAGCAGGCTCTCGCCGCGCGTCTCGACCGCGCGCTTGATGACTTCGGGATTGGTCAGCACCAGGTTCGACGGCGAAAAGGCCTCGGCCATATTCTTCGCCGCGAACTCCATTTTCTTGCGCGCATTCTCGTCGAGCCCCGCCATCTGGCGCGTCGTTTCGAGGAGCTGGTCGGAGAGCAGCCCATAGGTCTGGCGGATCAGCGCGAAGACCGGGTTGGCGGTCCATTCGGGGTCGGCGAAGCGCTTGTCTTTCGGCGCGTCGGTGACGGGGGTGAAGGAGGGGCCGAGCGTCGCGAGCGAAGTCCAGAAGGCGACGCCCTGTTCCCACATCTTTGCCGACTGTTCGGCCCATATCTGTGTCGCGGGATTGTTGATCCAGCCGGCGGGGTCGAACATCGCCGGGGCGTTCGTCTTGCCGTCATCGGCCTGTCCCAGCGCATAGTCGAGCATCATCTGCTGCGCGCGGCCCATGACGCTGGTCCAATGTTGCAGGTCGTCGGGCGCGGGCATGAAGGGATTTGGCGTTTCGCCGATGCCGTCTTTGCCCGTTTCGCTCATGCTCGTTCCTGCTGGTTTGTGCCGACAATATGCCTATAACAAGCCGCGGCGCGGCTGGCGAGGCTGCCGCTCGCGTCAATCACCAAGTTTACGCAAAGGAGTTGTTCTAGTTTCCCATGTCCGAAGATGAATTCTATCGCATCAAGCGCCTGCCGCCCTATGTCATCGCCGAAGTCAATGCGATGCGTGCGGCCGCCCGCGCCTCGGGCGAAGACATCATCGACCTGGGGATGGGCAACCCCGACCTGCCGCCGCCCGCGCATGTGATCGAGAAACTCTGCGAAGTGGCGATGAAGCCCGACGCGCATGGCTATTCGCAGTCGAAGGGCATTCCGGGTCTGCGCCGCGCGCAGGCCAATTATTACGCCCGCCGTTTCAACGTCACGCTCGATCCCGAGACCGAGGTCGTGGTGACCATGGGGTCGAAGGAGGGGCTCGCGAGCCTCGCCACCGCGATCACCGGGCCGGGCGACGTGGTGCTGGCGCCGAACCCCAGCTATCCGATCCACACGTTCGGCTTCATCATCGCCGGCGCGACGATCCGCAGCGTGCCGACGACGCCCGACGAAAATTACTGGCGCGCGCTCGACCGCGCGATGGCCTTCACCGTGCCGCGCCCGTCGATCCTGGTCGTCAACTATCCGTCGAACCCGACCGCCGAGGCGGTCGACCTCGCCTTCTACGAGCGGCTCGTCGCCTGGGCGAAAGAGAATAAGGTCTGGGTGCTCAGCGACCTTGCCTATTCGGAGCTCTATTACGATGGCAACCCGACGCCTTCGATCCTGCAGATTTCGGGGGCAAAGGATGTCGCGGTCGAGTTCACCTCGATGTCGAAAACCTATTCGATGGCGGGCTGGCGCATGGGTTTCGCGGTCGGCAACAAGCGCCTGATCGCAGCGATGACGCGGGTGAAGTCGTACCTTGATTATGGTGCCTTCACGCCGATCCAGGCGGCAGCGTGCGCGGCGCTCAACGGGCCGCAAGACATCGTCGCCAAGAACCGCGAACTGTATCAGAAGCGCCGCGATGTGATGGTCGACAGCTTCGGCCGGGCCGGCTGGGATATCCCAAGCCCCAAGGCGTCGATGTTCGCCTGGGCGCCGCTGCCACCCGCGCTCAAGGATATGGGCAGCTTGGAATTCTCGAAGCAGCTGCTGACCCACGCCAAGGTCGCGGTCGCTCCGGGGGTCGGTTATGGCGAGGACGGCGAAGGCTATGTCCGCATCGCGATGGTCGAGAATGAGCAGCGCATCCGCCAGGCGGCGCGCAACGTGCGCAAATTCCTGCAGATGCACGGCATCAACACGCCTTCGGTCGCGGCGGGTGGCGAGGGCTGATGCCGGCGAGCGCGCCGCTGCTCGCGCAGACCATCCAGCTTGTCGTCGCGCCGGCCTTTCTCTTGGTCGGCATCGGCAATCTGCTGGGGGTGTTTGCCGGGCGGCTGGCGCGCGTGCTCGACCGTTCGCGCGCGCTGGCGATGCGGCACGGTGAGACGGTCGGCGTCGAGCACCAGCGCATCGTCGAGGAATTGCGCGTGCTCGACCGGCGCATGGACGTCGTCAATCATTCGATCTTTGCGGGAGTCGCGAGCGGGGTCATCGTGTGTCTGCTCGTCGCCTGCATGTTCATCCAGCAGGTCGCGGGGTTCAGCCTGAGCGCGGTGATTTCGGTCGCGTTCGTCGTCGCGATGCTGCTGTTGATGACCTCGCTGGCGCTGTTCCTGATCGAGGTACGGCTCGCGGTGCGGGTCATTCACGTGCCCACCGAGTTGCTCGAGCGAGATTAGGGCGTGACGCTCGTCCGATAGGTCGGCTTCACGCGCTTCCGGCTCGCCTGCTCATAGGCATAGCCCGCCGCCAGCACATCGGCATCGCTCCATTTCGATCCGATGAAGGACAGGCCCACCGGCAGTCCCTGTATCGCACCCATCGGGACGGTCAGATGCGGATAGCCTGCGACGGCGGGAAGCTGGCTGACGCTCGGGCCACCGAAATGATCGCCGTTGACGAGGTCGCTGGTCCAGGCGGGGCCGTTGGTGACGCCGACGAGCAGATCGACCTGGTTGGCCTTCAGCAATTTGTCGATCCCCTCGGGACCCGCCAGCCGTGCCGCCTTGGCCTTGGCGGCGAGATAGGCGGGGCTGTCGAGCCCATCCTTGGTCTCGGCGAGCTCGAACAGCGACTGGTCGAACCATTTGAGTTCCTCGGGATGCGCCTCGTTGAAGGCGATCAGGTCGGCCAGCGCTTTCGGGCCATCGGCGCCGGGCAGGCCCGCGAGATAGGCGTTCATGTCGGCCTTGAATTCGGTCATCAGCACCTCGAATTCGGCGGCGTCGAGGTCCTCCAGCCCTTTGCGGCTGTCCGCGATCTCGACGATCGTCGCGCCGAGGCTCTCCATCTGCTTCAGCGCCGCGTCGAACAGCGCGGCGATATCGGCGCGGGTGCCGATGCGGTCGCGCAGCACGCCGACGCGCTTGCCCTTCAGCGCGTCCGGTGACAGCGCGGCGGCATAGTCGGTCTTGCGCGCATCGGCCTCGGCGGTCGCGGGATCGGCGGGGTCGCTGCCCGCGATGGCGGTCATCACGTCGGCGGCATCGCGCACGGTGAGAGTGATCGGACCGGCGGTGTCCTGGCTGTGGCTGATCGGCACCATGAAGGTACGGCTGACGAGGCCGACCGTCGGCTTGAAGCCGACGACGCCATTGACCCCGGCGGGGCAGGTGATCGAGCCGTCGGTCTCGGTGCCGATGGCAAGCGGCGCAAGGCTGGCAGCAACGGCCGCGGCGCTGCCCGACGACGAGCCGCATGTGTTGCGGTCGAGCGCGTGGGGGTTCTTGGTGAGGCCGCCGACCGCGCTCCACCCGCTCGTCGAACCGTTCGAACGGATATTTGCCCATTCGCTGAGGTTGGTCTTGCCGAAGATGAGCGCGCCGGCATCGCGCAGCCGGGCAACGATCGGTGCGTCGCGGTTCGTGACATTGTCCTTCAGCGCCAGCGACCCGGCGGTGTTGGCCCAGGGACCCGCGACCTCGATATTGTCCTTGAGCAGGATCGGGATGCCATGGAGCGGCCCGCGCGGCTTGCCCGCCTTGCGCTCCTCATAGAGCCGCCGGCCCTCGGCATAGGCTTCGGTCTGCGACAGGCTCACGATGACCGCGTTCAGCCGCGGCCCATGGTCGTCGAGCCGCGCGATGCGGTCCTGATAGACGCTGGCGAGCAGCCCTTCGTAAAGCCGCCCGCCGTCCATCTCGGCGCGCAGCGTCGCGGCGTCCTTGCCTTCGACCTCGGGCAGCGGCGGCGGCATGGCGACAGCCGGCGCCGCAGCCGGAGCGGTGGCGAGAAGCGCGGCGGCGGCGATCAGCGAATATTTTTGCATGGCGCGAAAGCTGCCAGCCGTAGCGGCAATTGCAAGCGGCGATTTTCGGGGCGCCGGGGCGGCATTGACTTGCCGGAGTGCGACTGCTCCCTTGGTCGCGGGAGAAGAAAATGACTGAAAGACCCGCCGCCGCCGACGCAGCCTTCGCCGCGCCACCCGCTATTTCCGGCAGCGCGCGCAAAATGATGTGGGTGTTGCTGGTCGTCTACATCTTCAATTTCCTCGATCGCCAGATCATCAATATCCTGGCGGAGCCGATCAAGAACGAGATGCATCTCCACGACTGGCAGATGGGGCTGCTGACCGGTCTGGCGTTTGCCTTTCTCTATGCGGTGCTTGGTATCCCTTTTGCGCGTTACGCCGACCGGGCATCGACCAATCGCGTCGGGCTGATTTCCTTCGCGCTTGCTATCTGGTCGGCGATGACGGTGCTCACCGGCTTCGCGCAGAATTTCGTCCAGATGACATTGGCCAGAATAGGCGTCGGGATCGGCGAGGCGGGGTGCACCCCCGCTGCCCATTCGCTGATCACCGATAGCGTGCCGGCGGCGAAGCGATCGTCGGCGATCGCCTTTTACGGCCTGGGTGTGCCGATCGGCTCGCTATTGGGACTGATATTCGGCGGAGTGGTCAACGATCTTTATGGCTGGCGGGCGGCGTTGATGCTGGTCGGCGCGCCCGGACTGTTGCTGTCGCTGTTGCTGTTGCTGGTACTGCGCGATCCGCGGCGCGACCGCACCGACAACGAGAGCAGCGCAGCGACCAAGAATGCGTCGGGCGGTCCGACGGCCATGGAAGCTGTGCGCGAGGCTCTTTCGTCGCGGGCCTTCGTCTATCTGCTCATTGCGGCGTCGGTCACCGCCTTCCTCGGCTATGGCAAGGCGCTCTGGACGATCAGCTATTTTATCCGGTCGCACGGCCTGTCGACAACCGAGGCGGGTCTGTCGCTCGCGGTGGCGCTGGGTCTGGCCGGGGTTTTCGGGACCTGGCTCGGCGGCAAGGTGGCGGATGTTTTCGGCCCGCGCGACCGGCGCCACATCCTGACCCTGCCCGCCTATGGCATGGCGATCGCTGCGCCAATCCTGTTCCTCAGCTATATCATGGACGACTGGCGGGTGTCGGTGGCGTTGCTGGTCGTCCCGACGATCCTGAACGCGGCCTATTATGGCCCCGCCTATGCCTGTGTGCAGGGGCTGGTCCAGCCGCGCGCGCGCGCGGTCGCTGCGTCGCTGATGCTGTTCGGGCAGAATCTGATCGGTTTGGGATTCGGACCGCTGGCCTTCGGCATATTGTCCGACCTGTTCAAACCCTATGCCGGGGACGAAAGCGTGCGCTGGGTGCTTTATGGCGCGGCGTGGGTCGGATTGATCCCGGCCTTTTTCTTCTGGCGAGCGAGCCTGCGGCTCAAGGCCGAACTCAAGACGGGTTAATAGGGCGGATCCTGTTTGGCACGCTGCGCCTTGGCGGCGTCGATCCACCAGTTGAGATCATCGGCAAAGCGCGGGAAGCCCTTCTCGAGCCGCGCGCCGTCGTCGCCCGTCGGCTGGCCGTCGGCATCGAACGCGCCGCCGATCCGCCCGACCGGCAGGATCGAGCTGGTAACCGCCATGCCCATTTCGCCGAGGATATCGCGCCAGCCCATCATCGCGCGTACCCCCGACCACGGACCGGCCGAGTAGCAGGCGATCGCTGCCGGGCGCCAGAACCATTCCTCGAGATAATGATCGGTGAGGTTCTTGAGGCCGGGTTGCGGCCCCCAATTATATTCGCCGGTGACGAACAGGAAGCCGTCGGCGGCGCCGATCTTGCCCGCCAATTCTGCCATCGCAGGCGGCGCCTCGCCCTTCTTATATTCCTTGTACATGCGGTCGAGCATCGGGAGGTCGACGGTTTTGGCATCAACCAGTTCGGCGCTGTCGCCGCGCGCCTTGATCGCCTCGACGAGCCATTGCGCGAGCTTGATGCCCTGGCGGTCGCGGCGATAGCTTCCATAGAGGACGAGGATATGGCGCGGCATGGGAACTCCTAGGGACGGATGGTGATCGGGATGCCGTCGGGGACGATATCCCACAATTGTTCGATTTCGGCATCGGACAGCGCGATGCAGCCGTCGGTCCAGTCGCTCGCCAGCGTCGGGCCGGGCCGGCGGTTGGGCTGGCCGTGGATGAAGATATCGCCGCCCGGCGAACGCCCCTGCGCCCGGGCATAAGCGCGATCGGCGGCATCGGGGTAGGAGATGCGCAGCGACAGATGATAGGCGCTCTTCGGGTTGCGGCCGCTGATCGTATAACGGCCTTCGGGGGTGCGCTCATCGCCTTCGAATTGCTTATGGCCTTCGGGCGCGTCGCCGAAGCGGATGCCCGTGTAGCGTGCGATCTCGCGCTCGCCCCTATAGGCGATGAGCAGCCGGTCGCTCTTGTCGACGAGCAGGCGGTCGGCCTTGGCCTCCTTGGGCAGAGGCGCGGGCTGAGACGCCGCCGAACCGCAGGCGGCAAGAGTCACGAACAAGGGGGCGAGCGGGAATCGCATCGCACCGTGGTACGCCTTTGCGCGACGCGGACAAGGGCGGCCTAGCGGCGCCGGACGGCGCCGATGAGCGTGCCCTTGGCGCCCGCGCGGTCATAGACGAAGTCGATACTGGGCCAGCGCCGCCGCCAGCGCCGCGCGACGATCCGCTCGCCGATCCGCGCCGCGTCGTCGAGCAGGATCAACGCGTCTTCGGTCAGGCGCGGGAACAGCGATTCGGCTGCGCCGCGCACCAGTGGATGCAGCGCCCAGGGCGGCCCGTCGATCACCAGCAGGCCGATATCGGTCGGCGGATCGGTCAGCTGGTACCACAGCCCCGGCCAGTCGCCCGGCGGTGGGCCGAGCGGCGCGTGGCGGATGTCGGCGGCGACGCCCTGACTCGCCAGCCAGGCGCCGGTTTCGACGACGAAATCCTGATGCTGGTCGTAACTGATCAGCCGCCCGCCGCCATATTTCTGCAAGGCCCGGGCGATCACCAGGCTGCTCGCGCCGCAGCCGAGCTCGACCACTGTCGCCGGGCGCAGCGTTTCGATCGCATCGACGATGTGGAACAGGAAGCGCGTGTCGGCCTTCCAACTGCCGAGATTGGGCAATGCGTCGCCGGGCAGGTCGAGCCGGCGCAGCAGCGCGGTCTTCTCCGCCTTGCGGCCGCCCCATAAGGAGCGGAGCAGCCAAGGCCATTGGATGGCGCCGAAGGCGATGACGTCGAGCCGCTCGCGCAACGGGCGCGGCAGCGGGTCGTAAAGGTCCGGCCGGGCCAGAAACTGCGTGGTGTCGCGCGTCGTCATCGCCACGCCAACTAGGCGCGGCGCGAGTCAGTTCGGTGACAGCGGCGTTGCATGCGCCCAGCCGCCCCGATTGCGGGATAACCGGCGCGGTCGGGGTTCAGTCGCTGAACGGGTCGCGGATCAGGATCGTGTCTTCGCGTTCGGGGCTGGTCGAGACCAGCGCGATCGGGGTTTCGATCAGTTCCTGCACGCGCTGGATATATTTGATCGCCTGCGCGGGCAGGTCGGCATAGCTGCGCGCGCCAGCGGTGGTTTCCTGCCAGCCGTCCATTTCCTCGTAGATCGGCTCGACCTCGGCCTGATCGGCCGAGTGGGCGGGGAAATAGTCGAGGATCTTGCCGCGCAGCCGATAGCCGGTGCAGATGCGCACCTTGTCGAAGCCGTCGAGCACGTCGAGCTTCGTGAGTGCGATGCCGGTCACGCCCGATACCGCGCAGCTCTGCCGCACGAGCACCGCGTCGAACCAGCCGCAGCGGCGCTTGCGCCCGGTGACGGTACCGAATTCATGCCCACGCTCGCCGAGCCTCTGACCGATCTCGTCCTCGAGCTCGGTGGGGAAGGGGCCGCTGCCGACGCGCGTCGTATAGGCCTTGGCGATGCCGAGCACGAAGCCGACGGCGCCGGGGCCGAGGCCCGAGCCCGCTGCGGCGGTGCCGCTGACCGTGTTCGAACTGGTGACGAAGGGATAGGTGCCGTGATCGATGTCCAGCAGCACGCCCTGCGCGCCCTCGAACAGGATGCGCGCGCCGGCCTTGCGGACCTTCTTGAGGCGCTTCCACACCGGCTGCGCATATTCGAGCACATAGTCGGCGATTTCGGCGAGGTCGGCCTTGAGCCGGTCGCGGTCGATCGGGGGCTCGCCGAAACCGGCGCGCAGCGCGTCGTGATGCGCGGTCAGACGGTCGATCTGCGGTTCGAGCTTGTCGAGGTGGGCCAAGTCGCAGACGCGGATCGCGCGGCGGCCGACCTTGTCCTCATAGGCGGGACCGATACCGCGCCCGGTGGTGCCGATCTTGCCCGCGCCCGCGGCGGTCTCGCGCAGCGCGTCGAGGTCGCGGTGGAAGGGCAGGATCAGCGCGCAATTGTCGGCGATCGCGAAATTCTCCGCGTTGATCTCGACCCCCTGGCCCCGCAGCTTGGCGATCTCGTCGCGCAGCGCCCACGGGTCGAGCACGACGCCGTTGCCGATGATCGAGAGCGTGCCGGTTACGATGCCCGAGGGAAGCAGCGACAGCTTGTAGGTCTGGTTCCCGACGACGAGCGTATGGCCGGCATTGTGGCCGCCCTGGAAACGCACCACGGCGTCGGCGCGGCTGGCGAGCCAGTCGACGATCTTGCCCTTGCCCTCGTCGCCCCATTGCGACCCGATGACGGTGACATTTGCCATGATGCTGTCCTGCTGAGCGGGCTCTTTTTGGCCCGGCGCGGCCTTAGCGGATTTGGCCGCAGAGGCAAGCTTGGTGGGACGTGTTTGCGACATTATCGAGGTATGTTTGTTGCCGCCTAGGAAAGCGGAGATTGTTGGGGATGCGAAGACAGCAGTTGACGACATGGGCGACGCTGGCGGTGTTTGTCGCGGCGAGCGTGGCAGTGCCCGGGCCCTTCGCCGAAGCGCGCGAGCGGCTGCGCGACCGGATCGTGCAGCGCATGGGTGCCGACGACGGACCGAAGGCGCCCGGAAGCGAGGCGATCGTTTATGTTGATGGGGCATAGCGCGGGCGCGCATCTGGTGGCGTTGGTCGGGACCGACGAGAGCTATCTGAAGAGCGTGGGCCTGTCCTTTGCCGATATCGCGGGGGTGATCCCGATCGACGGTGCGGCCTATGACGTGCCCGCGCAGATGAAGGACGGGCCGCCGATCATGCAGAAGACCTATGCGCAGGCTTTCGGAAGCGACCCGGCGCGGTAGGCGAAATTGTCGCCGACGCGGCACGCGGCGGCGCCCAATGCGCTGGCGTTTCTGATGCTCCATGTCCAGCGGCCCGACGGGGTGCGGCAGGCGAAGGCGCTCGGCGCCGCGCTTGAGGGGAGCGGGAGCAAGGTCGAGCATGGCAGCTTCCCCGGTCAGGGATTGCAAGGCCATGCCGAGATCAACCGGCGGCTGGGCGACCCGAGTTACGCGCCGACGGCGGCGGTCGATGCGTGGCTGAAGCGGGTGTTTGCGCGCTAGCGTCGCACGCTGCTGTCTAGCAGTTGCCCTTCGTGCCATCGGCACAGTCGCCCACCGATTCAACGTCTTTTCCAGCGCCTTGGACCGTGTTGCAAGCTGACAGTATCAAAATCGAGCCGCTGATTGCGAAAATTTTCAGAAGCTTTTTCATTTTCTCTCTCCGGCGACGAGGGTGACCCACCCTCCACTTTTTGGTTTCCGTATTTCCACAACATTTGTTCGCAATGATCGTTCCGCTGCATGGGCCTACGCTGGCCGAAGCGTTCAGAATGATCGCCAGGCGGGGACGAATCCCGGGCTTGACCCGACGCCCGCCTATCCCTTCAAGAGGGGCAGGCCCCTGATCAAGTCCGGGGTGACCTGACCCGGAAAGCGATGCCCCCATGACGAACCCCACCGCCCCCTATCACGCGCATATCTATTATGGCGCCGCCGAACGTCCCGCTGCGGCGGCGCTGCGCGAGGATTTCGGGCGTGATCCGGCGATCCTGTTCGTCGGGTCGATGGTCGACCATGGCGTGGGGCCGCACCCGATCGGGCAATATGAGGTGCATTTCCTGCAGTCGCACCGCGATGCGGTGGTTGCGGCGATTACGCCGACGGGGTTGCGTGCACTGGTGCATCCGCTGACCGACGACGATCTGGCCGATCATACGACGCTCGCGCACTGGATCGGCGAGCCGGTGCAGCTGGATGTGACCGTACTCGATCCGCCGGGGGTGAACCAGGGGATTCCGCGGTTCGGGAAAGCGGATTTCTAGGCCGCGACCGGCCCATCGGCCGTAAGGCGGTAGCCGCAGCCCAGCGCGCGCGCCTCGTCGGCGTCCGACAGCGCCGCGACCGTCTGCCAGCCGTCGGCGCGCAGGCTCGCAGCCAACTCGACGTCATGGCCCAAGGGCAGGAAGATGCGGCGGTCGGCGACATCTTCGGCGCCGAGGCCGTCGTCGATCAGAGGGTCGGGATAAAGCGAGAAGCCCACCGCCGATTCCTCCCGATCCTCGCCGACCGGGATCGCATAGCCGCCGCCGCGGCCGATCGCGTCGCCCTGGCCGGGAACGAATATCTGGAAACCGAACCAGCTTTGATAGGCGAAACCATGGCGTTCGGTCGGGTCGAGCGTCAGCGAGACGCGGTCGCGGATCGGCGCGGCGATGGCCTCGAGTGCATCGATGCGACTCGTCAGGACACCCCCGGCGTCGAAGGCGCGCAGGTCGGCGATCGCCTGGTCGAAGGGGCCGGTGGCGCGGAGCAAGGGGAGGTAGGCGGCGGCGCCGATGCGGACGAGCGCGCCGGCATCCTTGGCGTCGAGCTCGTCGCGCAGCGTCTCGAGGCTGGCCGCAACGGGCAGCGACGCGGCGAGCAGGTCGACCGCGTCGGGCAAAGTGAAGTCGATCGTGACGGGGCCGATGCCAGCGGCGTCGAGCGCGTCGATGGCGACGGTCACGATCTCGCGCGCCGCAGCGACGCCGTCGCTGCCGATCAGCTCGGCGCCGACCTGCAGCATCTCGCGCGCGGGGCGGAGCTGGCTGGCGCGCAATTTGACGATCTGGCCGGCGTAGCAGAGGCGCAGCGGGCGGGGTGCATGGGCGAGGAGCGAGGTGGCGATGCGGCCGACCTGGCGCGTGATGTCGGGGCGGAGCGCGAGGGTGCGTTGCGACACCGGATCGGTGAAGCGGAGCAGGTCGCGGGCCGAGCGGTCGTCGTCGGTGCCGAGCGTCTCGCGGAACTCGGCGAGCGGGGGCGCAACGCGGCCATAACCGTGCGCGCGCATCGCATCGACGAGCGCGCGCGTGACGCGCGACGCGGCCTCGGCCTGTTGCGGCAGGCGGTCGCGGAGGCCTTCGGGCAGCAGGGCGGGGGTGCGAGGCATGGTGGGGCCTTAGGCGGGTGAGTTCAGTGTTTCAACAAAACTCCCCCTCCCGCAAGCGGGAGGGGCAGCGAGACTTACGAACTTGTTCGTTAGTCGCAGCGGAGTGGGCAGACGCTGCTTCGCAAAGTTCGCTACGCTCGCGCCCACCCCTAACCCCTCCCGCCTGCGGGAGGGGGACGACTAGGGCCGATCGACATTCAGCCCTGACGGCCTGCAAATGGCGGCTTTCCGCGCTCCGGTGCTCACATACTTTAAGTACGCTGCGCTCCGGGTCGCGGAAAACCACCATTTTCGGCACGTCATCTTCTGAATGTCGATCGGCCCTAGAACTTCAGACCCTTCACCGTCTTCACGCCGGGCAGTTGGCAGATCTGCCACAAGAGCGGCTCGGGCAGCGGCGAGTCGAGGCTGAGCAGCAGCACCGCTTCGCCGCCTGCGGCGCGGCGGCCGAGGTGGAAGGTGCCGATGTTGAGCCCTGCATCACCGAGCGTCGTGCCGATGCGGCCGATGAAGCCCGGGGCGTCCTCGTTGACGATGTAGAGCATATGGCCATCGAGGTCGGCCTCGACTTTGATCCCGAACATCTCGACGAGGCGCGGATCGCCGTTGCTGAACAAAGTGCCCGCGACCGAGCGGTCGCCGTCGCTGGTCGATACGGTGACGCGGATCAGCGTGTGATAGTCGCCGTCGCGGTCATGGCGCACTTCGCGGACGTCGAGGCCGCGTTCGCGCGCGAGGTGCGGCGCGTTGACCATGTTCACGCTGTCCGAATAGCGCCGCATCAGGCCTGTGAGCACCGCGGCGGTGATCGGTTTCAGGTTGAGTTCGGCGGCGGCGCCCTCGGCTTCGACCGAAATCTTGGTCAGATTGTCGTGCGCGAGCTGGCCGACAAGGCTGCCGAGTTTTTCTGCGAGGTCCATATAGGGACGCAGTTTGGGCGCTTCCTCGGCCGACAGGCTGGGGACATTGAGTGCGTTAGTGATGCCGCCGGTGAGCAGATAATCGCTGATCTGCTCGGCCACTTGAATGGCGACATTGACCTGCGCCTCGTCGGTCGAGGCGCCGAGGTGCGGCGTGCAGATGAAGTTGGGCGTGCCGAACAGTGGGTGGTCGGCGGCGGGCGGCTCGGTCTGGAACACGTCGAGCGCCGCGCCCGCGACATGGCCGCTGTCGAGCGCGTCCTTCAGCGCGGCTTCGTCGATCAGTCCACCGCGCGCGCAGTTGATGATGCGCACGCCCATTTTGGCTTTCGCTATATTATCCTTCGACAGGATGTTGCGCGTCTGGTCGGTCAGCGGGGTGTGCAGCGTGATGAAGTCGGCCTTGGCGAGCAACGTGTCGAGGTCGGCCTTTTCGACGCCGAGTTCGATCGCACGCTCGGGGGTCAGGAAGGGGTCGAAGGCGACGACCTTCATGCGCAGGCCGAGCGCGCGCTCGGCGACGATGCTGCCGATGTTGCCGCAGCCGATCAGGCCGAGCGTCTTCGAGGTCAGCTCGACCCCCATGAAGTCGTTCTTCGGCCATTTGCCCGCCTGGGTCCCGGCATTGGCTTCGGGGATCTGGCGGGCGAGCGCGAACATCATCGCGATCGCATGTTCGGCGGTGGTGATGCTGTTGCCGAAGGGCGTGTTCATCACGATGACGCCCTGCTTCGACGCCGATGGGATATCGACATTGTCGACGCCGATGCCGGCGCGGCCGACGACCTTGAGCTTCGTCGCGGCGGCGAGGACGTCGGCGGTGACCTTGGTGGCCGAGCGGATCGCGAGGCCGTCATAATCGCCGATCATCGCGATCAGCTCGTCCTTGGTCTTGCCGGTGATGACGTCGATGTCGATGCCGCGCTCCTTGAAGATCGCGGCGGCCTTGGGGTCCATCTTGTCGCTGATGAGGACTTTGGGTGCGGTCATGTCATTTTCTCCGTTATCCCAGCGAAAGCTGGGATCGTTAGGAATGGGGATGATCGATAGCGGTCCCAGCTTTAGCTGGGACGGCGTTAGGCGTTGAGCGAGGCGTAGGCCCAGTCGAGCCACGGCCCGAGGGCCTCGATATCGGCGGTGTCGACGGTCGCGCCGCACCAGATACGCAGGCCCGGGGGGGCGTCGCGGTAGCCCGCGATGTCGTACGCCGCGCCTTCGGCTTCGAGCAGGCCGGCGAACTTCTTGATGAAACCCTCGTCGGCGCCGGCCACCGACAGGCAGACCGAGGTCTTCGAGCGGCTGGCGGGGTCGGCGGCAAGATGGCTGAGCCAGTCGCGTTCGGCGACGATCTTGTCGAGCGCCGCGGCGTTGGCGTCGCTGCGCGCCTTGAGGCCATCGAGACCGCCCAGCGATTTCGCCCATTCGAGCGCGAAGATCGCGTCTTCGACGGCGAGCATCGACGGGGTGTTGATCGTCTCGCCCTTGAATATGCCCTCGGTAAGCGCGCCCTTCGCCACCAGGCGGAACACCTTGGGCAGCGGCCAGGCCGGAGTGTGGGTTTCGAGCCGTTCGACCGCGCGCGGGCCGAGGATCAGCACGCCGTGCCCGCCTTCGCCGCCGAGCACTTTTTGCCAGCTGAAGGTCGCGACGTCGATCTTGTCCCACGGCAGGTCGTAGGCGAACACCGCGCTGGTCGCGTCGGCGAAGGTCAGCCCCTCGCGGTCCGCCGGGATCCAGTCGCCGTCGGGGACGCGCACCCCGCTGGTGGTGCCGTTCCAGGTGAAGAGCACGTCGTTCGACCAGTCGATCTGGGCCAGGTCGGGCAGCTGGCCATAGTCGGCGCGCAGCACCGCGGGGTCGAGCTTGAGCTGCTTGGCGGCATCGGTGACCCAGCCTTCGCCGAAGCTCTCCCAGGCGAGCGCGGTGACCGGGCGGGCGCCGAGCATCGTCCACATCGCCATCTCGAACGCGCCGGTGTCGGAGCCGGGGACGATGCCGATGCGATGGGTGTCGGGCAGGCGCAGCACGTCGCGCATCAGGTCGATGCACAGCTGCAGGCGCGTCTTGCCGATCTTGGCGCGATGCGAGCGGCCCAGCGATTCGGTGTTCAGTTTTTCGGGGGACCATCCGGGCGGCTTGGCGCAGGGACCGGAGGAAAAATGCGGGCGCGCAGGGCGCAATTCGGGTTTCGGCACGTCAGTCATCATAGTCTCTCCTTGCAGAGAGCTCGCGCGGCGTTGGGACCGCGTGGCCCGGCGCCGCCTTTAGGGAGCCGGCGCGGGCTGTCAAACAAATTGCGCCGCGCGGGCGAAATTTCGGACGAGTCCAGAGGCTGGTTTGCGACTTGTTAACCACATTGTCGGTAAATTGACGCCATGCCCTTCGCGCCCTTTCTTCAGCCCCGGATCGTCATCGCCGCCGTTGCCGCGCTGTCGCTTTCGGGTTGTTTCGGCGCGCCCAAGGTGATGAAGAGCGGCGGCGGCAAGAAGCCGGTCGCGAGCACGCCGAAGCGACCGCAGCTGACCGGCGCCCCCTCGTTCAACAGCCCCGAGGCGCAGCAATGCGCGGTCGACCTGAAACAGGCGGGAGTGAAATTCACCCCGCTGCCGAATCAGGATCATGGCGGCGGGTGCAGTTCGATCGATTCGGTGAAATTGCTCGACATCGGCACACCGGTGTCGGGGCTGGGCGCGATGACCTGTCCGCTGGCGCGGAATTTTGCGGCTTGGGCGCAATATGCGGTGAAACCCGCGGCGCAGAAATATTTCGGGCAGCGGATCGTGAAGATCGAGACTTTCGGCACCTACAGCTGCCGCAACATCTATGGCGGGCGATCGGGGCGGCTGTCGCAGCACGCCTATTCGAACGCGATCGATGTGTCGGGCTTCGTGCTCGCCGACGGGCGCCGGATCATGCTCGACGGCGGGTGGAAGGGCGACAAGGCTTCGCAGGACTTCCTGCGCGCGCTGCACAAGTCGGCGTGCCGGCGCTTCGGGACGGTGCTGAGCCCCGATTATAACGCGGCCCATTATAACCATTTTCACATGGACATGAGCGGCAACGGATACTGCCGCTAGGGCGGTCCGTCTTGGCAAAGTCATGCGGAGGGAGTAGCCGTCCGCCAATGACAAAAGACAATCAACCCCATCGTTCGCGTTTCCACAAGGCCAAGGACGACGCGCATTTCGCCAAGCAGGCGGTCTCCACTCCGCAAACGCAGGACCCCGCTTATCGGCTGGCGTTCCAGGACACGGAATTCCTGCTGCGCGAGGATCTGCGCCCGGTGCGCTTCCAGCTCGAACTGCTCAAGCCCGAATTGCTGCTCGACGAGGCGAAGATCGAGTCGATGCTGGTCATCTATGGCTCGGCGCGTATCCCGTCGCCCGACATGGCGCAGGGCGTGCTCGACGCCGCGCGCACGCCCGAGGAACAGCGCATCGCCGAGCGACTCGCCGCCAAGGCCAAATATTATGACGAGGCGCGCAAGCTGGCGCGGATCGCAAGCCAGGTGCCGCCCGACAAGAACGGGTGCCGCAACTATGTCGTCTGTTCGGGCGGCGGGCCGTCGATCATGGAGGCCGCGAATCGCGGCGCCGACGACGAGGGCAAGGAATCGGTCGGGCTCAATATCGTGCTGCCGCACGAGCAGGCGCCGAACCGCTATGTGACCCCGGGGCTGAGCTTTCAGTTCCACTATTTTGCGCTGCGCAAGATGCATTTCCTGCTGCGCGCGCGCGCGGTGTGCGTGTTTCCGGGCGGCTTCGGAACGTTCGACGAGACGTTCGAGCTCTTGACCCTGATCCAGACCGGCAAGATCAAGCCGATCCCGATCGTGCTGTTCAGCGAGGAATTCTGGAGTCGCGTCGTCAATTTCGGCGCGCTGGTCGAGGAAGGCGTAATCAGCGCGCGCGACCTGTCACTGTTCCACTTCGTAGAAACTGCCGACGAGGCATGGAAGATCATCCAGGATTTCTACGCGAAGGTCGCGGAGTAAAGGCCTTGTGTTCCCTCCATGGAAGGGAGGGGTAGCGAGACTTGCGAACTTGTTCGCCAGTCGCAGCTCGGGGCGGGTCGGCGATCAAGAAAGAGCGCCTGCGGCTACCCGCCCCCGACCCCTCCCTAGAAGGGAGGGGAGAGGCTCACTTCTGCGCGTCCAGATACAGGATCAGCGCCTTGCGGTCGGCGGGGTCGGCGATGCCGAAGAAGGTCATGCGGTTGCCCGGGATCGCCTTGGCCGGCGAGGTCAGATAGGCGTCGAGCGCGGCGTCGTCCCAGACGCCGCCATGGGCCTTCATCGCCGACGAGTAATTGAAGCCCTCGTGCGAGGCGACGGCGCGGCCGACGATGCCGTGCAGGTTCGGGCCGATACCGTTCGCGCCGCCCTTGTCGACCGTGTGGCACGCGACGCAGCGTTTGAACACCTGTTCGCCCATCGCCGCGGTCGGTTCGATCACTGCTTCGGGCGCGGCAGCGGTGTCCGGCGCGTCGGCGGACGGCTTGTCGCTTTTTCCGCAGCCGGCAAGTGCGAGCGCGCCCGCCAGCAGGACGGGCGCGAGGCGCATTACTTCTTGGCTTCGGCCGGGGCCGCCGCCGCGGGGGCGCCATTGCCACCCTTGTCGCCCGCAGCCGCCGCATCGGCGCCCTTGTCGGCGGGAGCGGCGCCTTCGGCCGGGGCCGCGGCAGCGTCAGCCGCCGGAGCGGCTTCGGCGGCGGGCAGCGGCAGGTTCGAGCCCTGCGCGTTCAGATAGACGATCAGGTTCGCGCGGTCTTCGGCGCTGCCGAGGCCGGCGAAGGACATTTTTGTGCCATTGGCGAATTTGCGCGGGCTGGTCAGCCACTGGTCCATATTTTCAAAGTCCCAAGTGCCGCCGACATTCTTGAGCGCATCGGAGAAGGCGAAGCCTGCCTTGCCCTGGCCGATCGGTTCACCCATCGTACCATAGAGATTGGGGCCGATGCCGTTGGCGCCGCCCGAATTGATCGTGTGGCACGCGGCGCATTTCGCGAACACCGCCTCGCCCTTCGCGACATCGGCCGCGGCGAGCAGATTGGGGAGCGGCACCGCCGAGGCACCGCCACCGGCGCCGGCTTCGGAATCCTCGATCGGATAGCCTTCCTTTTCGGGGTGACGGTCGGCGAAGACCATGCCCGACCCGATGGTCAGGCCGAGCGCGCAGATGCCCGCAAAAAGCACCCAGCCGGCGATGGTATTGTTGCGATTGTCCATGCTTTGCAGCCCCGTTCGCTGGCGTCCGTTATGGACGCGCATATCTGATTTGGACGCTCCCTTACTGGCGCGCGCCCAGCGGCGCAAGGGGATGAAGCGGCGATGGCGCCGGTTGCGTCGAAAGCGTGCCGCCGCTATGCGCGCCGCTCCACGCGGGAAGGCATTTATGGGCAGTTATTCGGCATCGGCACAGGCATTGGTCGACGAGATGAAGGCGGCGGCGCTCGCCGAACCTTCGCGCGGCCTGGCGTTTCAGGGTGCGCCCGGCGCTAACAGCGATCTCGCCGCGCGCGAATATGACCCCAATTCCTTGCCCTTGCCCTGCTATTCGTTCGAGGACGCGATCGAAGCGGTGCGCGACGGGCGTGTCGATCGCGCGATCATCCCGATCGAGAACAGCCTGCACGGGCGCGTCGCCGACATCCACTTCCTGCTGCCCGAATCGGGGCTGTCGATCGTCGGCGAGCATTTCCTGCGCATCCGCTACGGGCTGATGAGCCGCGGTCTCGGCCCGGTGACGCGCGCGATGAGCCATGAGCAGGCGCTGGGGCAGTGCCGAAAATGGCTGCGCGGCAACGGCATCGACCCCGTCGCGCACAGCGACACCGCGGGCGCCGCGGCGTGGGTCGCCGACAGCGACGAGGTGGGGCTCGCCGCGCTGGCGCCGCCGCATGCCGCCGACCTTTATGGGCTGAAGCTGCACGAGACGGGGATCGAGGACGCCGACCATAATATGACGCGCTTCGTCGTGCTGGCGCGCGAACCGCTGCCCGAACTGCCGCAGGGCGTGCCGCTGATGACGACCTTCATCTTCGAGGTGCGCAATATTCCCGCCGCGCTCTACAAGGCGCTCGGCGGTTTCGCGACCAACGGTGTCAACATGACCAAGCTCGAAAGCTATCAGGTCGGCGGCAGCTTTACCGCAACGACCTTCTACGCCGACATCGTCGGGGCGCCGGGCGAGGAACGCATCGACCGCGCGCTCGAGGAGCTGGATTTCCAGACCAAGACGCTGCGGCTTTTGGGTACCTATCGGCAGGCGCGCGCGCGGAGCTGATCAGCGCGCCTCGAAATGCGTCGCCGGCTTGGCGTCGCGCGTCGTCACCAGATAGTCGAAGCCGAGCAGGGTGAAGCGCGCATAGACGGGCAGGTCGCGCATCGCCTCGCCGATCGCGGTCAGCGCGACGCTGTCCTTGAAGCGCGTCCGCAGGTCGGCGAAATAGGCGGGCCTCGCGGTCTGGAGCATGATCTTGTCGAACTGCCCCGCGTCGAGCGCCGCCTTGTCGATGGCCTTCCATTTGGCGAGCAGGTCGAGCAGGATTGCCGGCGCGCCGACGAATTCCTGATCGATCCCCCAGAGGTAGCGCGGGCTGAAGCTGGCCGCGAGCGTGGCATCTGCGACGTTCGAGAGGAAGGGCATGGCCCAGGGGCGGCCCTTCAGCCAGGGGCCGAGTTCATCGACGCCATCGTCGGCGATTTCATAAGCGGTGGCGCGCGCCGAGATCGGGCGACCCTGCGAAACCATGATCCTCGCCGAGTGCGATGAATTGCGCGGTCTTTAGGTCGCCGCGCAGCCGCTCGCCGCCGGGACTCGACAGGCGGGTCTCGGAAAAGCCGATCAGCAGGATGTCTGCCCAACTGTATTATCGACCAACACAGTCAAGCAAAAGGGCGAAGCCGTCAGTCGCGGCGATGCGCGAGGGAGCGGGCGGTGGCGAAGCTCTGCGTCACGAACAAAGTGAAGAGGATGCTCGAAACCACCAGCCCGAACAGGTCGAAGGGCGAGAAATTGGTGCGCCAGACATCGGCACCGCCGACGATCGGCATCAGCGCGGTCATCGCCATCAGCATCAGCCGCAGCTCGGTGGGGCCGCCCGCCATGTAGGAGAGGCGGAATTCGCCGACGACCTTGGCGGCGAGGAAGCTGTGGATCGCCAGCAGCAGGTAACCGATCACCGCGATCAGCGCGACGTCGAAGCGCAGATAGGGGCTGAGACCGATGCTGCCGACCATCAGGAAGATCGCGAGGCCATCGACGCTGTGATCGACGAAATAACCATAGGAGGGGCGCTCGATCCGGCGCCAGCGTGCGAGGCTGCCGTCGAGCGAGTCGCCGAACCAGTGGACGACATAGCCGGCGATCGAAAGCGACAGCCAGGCGGGGCCGAGCCAGCTGAGCATATAGCCCATCGCGACCATCACCGCGCCGAGGAAGCCGAGGGTGGTGAGCTGGTCGGGGGTGACCCAGGCGGGAAGGCGGGGGCAGATCCAGTTGAGGACACGGCGTTCGCCGCGCGCGAGGATATTCTGCTGGATGCGGACCGTGGTGGTCCCCGCCTGCTGCGGATTGCTGCTCATGTCGGCCTTTCGTCGGGGGCTGTCACATCTGCGTCAGTCAGACGTCACGATAGCGTCATAGTCGCAATATGGCGGCAGGGGAAGGGCGGGGCATACGGCTTGGTCGCCGTGCAGGCCCGGTCGGGCGCGTCGGACGGGGTTTTGGCTGTTGGCGCGGGGCGCGGCGGTGGCTATCGTGGTGTGGCAGGCAGCGGGGAGCGGGCATGGCCGAATTTTCGATGGAAAGGATTTTCCGGCGCGGTTTCGGGGGCACGCTCGACCCGCGCGGCCGCGACGACCGGATGCAGTTCTGGATTCACTTCGCGCTGGTGTTCGGGGTGCTCTTCTTCGTCCAGATGATCGCGCAGATGGGGTTGAGCTTTCCGCCGATCGACCTGTCGGGCGCGGCGCCGGCCGATCCGCGGGCGGCGCAACTGGCGGCGTTCCAGGCGATGCAGGAGGGCATGGCGACCGCTGCCTATGTCGCGCTGGGGCTCCAGACGCTCGCCGCGCTGCTGTTGCTCACGGCCACCGCGCGCCGACTGCACGACCGCGGGCGCAGCGGCTGGTGGTCGCTGATCCTGCCGGCGGCGGTGATCGCGACGGGGCTCGACCAGGCGCGGCGGATGGACGCGATGGTGGCGCAAATGCCCCGGCTGATCGAGGAGATGGCCAAAAGCGGGGTTCCCGAGGGACCCGGCGATATTTTCGCGTTTCCGTTGAAGATGCAGGCCTCCATGCCCGGGCCGAACTGGCCGGCGATCGTCGCCGGGGTCGCGATGCTGTGGCTGGCGATCGAATTGCTGCGCGCAGGCACGGCGGAGGATAACCGCTTCGGGCCGCCGCCCGCCTGATCAATCCTGCCAGGGGCCGATTTCGCCGACGTCGCCGATCACGCGGTAACGCACCGCGTCGCCCTGCCACGCGACCTCCCACATCGGGGCGGGGCGCGCCCATTCGCCGATGACGAACAGCGGAATCTTGTGGGCGGCGGCGAAGGCCAGGTCGTCGGCGGTCGGGCCGGGCACGACGGTTTCGGACCTTTGGTGCAGCCGGACGATCGCCAGCGTACCCGCCGGCGGCGCGGGCAGCGACTGGCGCACCGGCATGGCGAGGCTGGCGGCGATCTGGGGATTACCACCCCGGTCGCGCGACAGGACGAGGACCTTGTCGGCGGTGGGATAGGGGCCGCCGACCGGATGCCCCGCCACCTTGCGCCCGTTGAGCGCGGCGAAGAGGCGCAGATCTTCATCGGCGATCGCGGGAACGACCGCGGGCGCGGTTGCGACCACGGGCGGCGGTGCCACCGCCGTGCCGTCCTGAAGCAGCAGCGCGGCCGCCAGCGTGAACATCGTCAATGCGCTTCGCCCCAGCTCTTGCCGATCCCCACCTCGACTTCGAGAGGCACCGAGAGGGTCAGCGCAGGTTCGGCGGCGCCCATCATCACGCGGCGAATGACATCGCCCGCGGCCTCGGCCTTGTCCTCGGGCGCCTCGAAGACGAGTTCGTCGTGGACCTGGAGCAGCATCCTGACGTCCGCCAGCCCCGCCTCGGCGAGCGCGGCGGGCATGCGCGCCATCGCGCGCTTGATCAGGTCGGCGCTGGTGCCCTGGATCGGGGCGTTGATCGCGGCGCGCTCGCTGCCCGCACGCTCGTTCTGGTTCGGCGCCTTGATGCGCGGGAACCAGGTCTTTCGGCCGAACAAGGTCTCGGTATAGCCCTTGGCGCGCGCGCTTTCGAGCGTGTCGGCGATGTAATCGCTGATGCCGGGGAAGCGTTCGAAATAGCGCGCGATCAGCGCCTGTGCCTCGTCGGGGGTGACTTCCAATCGGCCCGCGAGACCCCAGCGCGAGATGCCGTAAAGGATCGAGAAATTGACCGTTTTCGCCTTGCCGCGCGTGTCGCGGTTGCTCTCGCCGAACAGCTCGATCGCGGTCGCGGCGTGGATGTCCTGCCCCTGCGCAAAGGCTTCCTTCAATTCGGGGACGTCGGCCATGTGCGCCGCGAGGCGCAGCTCGATCTGGCTATAGTCGGCGGCGATCAGGACATGGCCCGGCGCGGCGATGAAGGCGTCGCGGATCTGGCGCCCGGTCTCGGTGCGGATCGGGATGTTCTGGAGATTGGGGTCGGTCGACGACAGCCGCCCGGTCTGCGCGCCGACGAGGCTGTAGCTGGTGTGGACGCGGCCGGTCTTGGCATTGATCTGTTGTTGCAGCGCGTCGGTATAGGTCGATTTGAGCTTCGACAATTGGCGCCATTCGAGGATCTTGCGCGCGATCGGCACGCCGTCGCGTTCGAGCCGTTCGAGCTCGCTCTGGTCGGTCGACCAGTCGCCCGACTTGCCCTTGCGCCCGCCTTTCAGGCCGAGCTTGTCGAACAGGATTTCGCCGAGCTGCTTGGGGCTGCCGATCGCGAAGGGCTGGCCCGCGAGGGAGTGAATCTCGCCCTCGATGCGCAGCATCTCGGTCGCGAACTCGCCCGACAGTCGCGCGAGATAGTCGCGGTCGACGGTGATGCCCGCGCGCTCCATCGTCTCGACGATAGCGGCGAGGGGGCGGTCGACCATCTCGTAGACGCGCGTGCCGCCTTCGAGCGGCAGGCGGAGTTTGAGCAGCTTCCACAGGCGCCAGGTGACTTCCGCGTCCTCGGCCGCATATTCGGTCGCCCGCGGCAACTGTACCTCGGCGAAGCTGATCTGCGACTTGCCGGTGCCGCACACGTCCTTGAACGACAGGCAGGCATGGTCGAGGTGGATTCTCGCGAGTTCGTCCATCCCGTGCTGATGCTTGCCCGCGTCGAGCGCGAAGCTCATCACCAGCGTGTCGTCATAGGGCGCGATGGTCAGCCCATGCTGCGCGAGCACGCCGATATCATATTTGAGGTTGTGCCCGACCTTGAGCACGGCCTCGTCGGCGAGGAGGGTGCGCAGTCGGTCGATTACTGCGGCGAACGGAATCTGGTCGGGCTTTTCGGCGAACATGTCGGTGCCGCCATGGCCGAGCGGGATGTAGCAGGCCTTGCCCGGGCCGATGGAAAGGCTGACCCCGACGAGGTCGCCGGTGACGCTGTCGAGCGTCGCGGTTTCGGTATCGACCGCGACGACATGGGCGGCCTTCGCCCATGCGATCCAGCGGTCGAGCGCCTCGACCGTCGTCACCGTCTCATAGAGCGCGCGGTCGATCGCGGGCCATGCCGGCAGGGTCGGTGTCGAGGGCGCGTCGGGCGCCGCGGCGGGCGCGGCCTTCGCGCGCGGCAGGGTCGGCGGCCCGCCCGGCGTCGCGCCGGTGTCGATCTTGGCCGACAGCGAACGGAAGCCATGCTCGTCGAGAAAAGCCTTGAGCGGTCCCGGCGGAATCGCACCGAGCTTCAATTGGTCGAGCGTGTCGGGCAGCGGGGTATCGCGTTTCAGTTCGACGAGGATGCGCGACAGCCGCGCCATGTCGGCATGTTCGATCAGATTGTCGCGCAGCTTCGACGGTTTCATCGTCTCCGCGCCCGTCAGCGCGGCTTCGAGATTGCCATATTCGACGATCAGCTTGGTCGCGGTCTTCGGACCGACCCCGCGCACGCCGGGGACATTGTCGACGCTGTCGCCCATCAGCGCGAGCACGTCGCCGACCAGGTCGGGGGTGACCCCGAATTTCTCGTTCACCCCCTCCAGCCCGATGCGGACATTCTTCATCGTGTCGAGCATATCGACATGCGGTGAGCCGTCGGTCGGTTCGCGGACGAGCTGCATCAGATCCTTGTCGGACGAGACGATGGTGACGTCCCAGCCCGCGGCGACCGCAGCCTCGGTATAGCTCGCGATCAGATCGTCGGCCTCAAAGCCTTCGAGTTCGATGCACGGCAGCGAGAAGGCGCGCGTCGCATCGCGGATCAGCGGGAATTGCGGGCGCAGGTCCTCGGGCGGTTCGGGGCGGTTCGCCTTGTACTGGTCGTAGATTTCGTTGCGGAACGACTGGCTGCTATGGTCGAGGATGACGGCCAGATGCGTCGGCCCGTCGGCATCGTGCAGATCCTTGGCGAGCTTCCACAGCATTGTGGTATAGCCATAGACCGCGCCGACGGGCGTGCCCTGCGGGTTGGTGAGCGGCGGCAGGCGGTGATAGGCGCGGAAGATGTAGCCGGAGCCGTCGACCAGATAGAGATGATTCTTCTCGGACATGGCGCGGGGTGTAGCAGCGGCGATGCGCCCTAGCGATAGTCGATCCGCAGCTTGGCCGCCGCGGCAACCGCTGCGATGCGCGCCTCGTCGGTCGTGCCGCCTGCGACCCTGGCGAGCGTCACGCCCATGCGGCGGTACGGGCGCGTCACCGGCTTGCCGAAGATGCGGGCGTCGACCGACGTTTCGGCATTGGGCGGGGTCAGCGCGTCGGGGAGGCCGGCGATCGCGAAGTCGCGCGCGTCGCGGTCGGCGAGGAGGACGGCGCTGGCGCTGGCATCGGGCACCGCTATCGCGGGAATCGGCAGGCCGAGGATGGCGCGGGCGTGGAGGTCGAATTCGGACAGGCCCTGCGAGATGAGCGTCACCATGCCGGTGTCGTGCGGGCGGGGCGAGAGTTCGGAGAAGATGACCCGGTCGCCTTTCACGAAGAATTCGACCCCGAAGATGCCATGCCCACCGAGCGCATCGACGACCTTGGTCGCCATGTCCTGCGCCGACGCCAGCGCCGCATCGGACATTGCCGCGGGCTGCCAGCTTTCGCGATAGTCGCCGCGTTCCTGGCGGTGACCGATCGGTGGGCAGAAGGCGACGCCATGCTTGTGCCGCACGGTCAGCAAGGTGATCTCATAGTCGAAGTCGATGAAGGCTTCGGCGATGACGCGCAGGCGGTCGCCGCGCATGCCAGCGGCGGCATAGTCCCAGGCGGCGTCGATATCGGCCGCGGTCATGACCGTGCTCTGGCCCTTGCCCGACGAGGACATCACCGGCTTGACCACGAGCGGGAAGCCGATGCGGATGGCGGCGGCGGTGAGTTGCTCGCGCGTCTCGGCATATTCGAAGGTCGAAGTGGTGAGTTGCAGCTCGCTCGCCGCGAGGTCGCGGATCGCGTCGCGGTTCATGGTGAGCTGCGCGGCGCGTGCGGAGGGGACGACGTGGAAACCCTCGGCTTCGACCTCGGCGAGGATTTCGGTGCGGATCGCTTCGACCTCGGGCACGATATGGTCGGGCCGGTGCTTCGCGATCGTGGCGCGGAGCGCAGCGCCGTCGAGCATCGAAAAGACCTCATAGCCGTCGGCGACCTGCATCGCGGGGGCGCCTTCATAGCTGTCGCAGGCGATGACGCGGCAACCGAGGCGCTTGGCCGAAATGACGAATTCGCGACCGAGTTCGCCCGAGCCGAGCAGCAAGATGGTGGCGGTAGGGGTCATGGCGCGCTCCGAAGGACGATGGTGGCCCGCGCTCTAGTCAGGCGCGGTGCGGTTGGCCAGCCAATGAATTACAGATCGACGGGGCGGATGTCGGGAACGAACCGCCACCACAGTATCGCGCCCAATGCGGAAAGCGCCGCGGCGCTCGCGAAGGCCCAGCCATAGCCGCCGAGATAGTCGACGATCAGCCCGGTGACGATCGGCCCGACGATGCCCGACACATTTCCGAGCGCATTTTGCGCGCCGATCCAGCTACCCGCCGCGCGCGGGCCGGCGAAAATCTGACCGATGGCGAAGAGGTTGGTGGCGATCAGTCCGGTGCCGATCCCGGCGAGCGCCAGCCACGCGGCGAGCGCATAGATATTGTCGCTGGCACCGATCCCGGCGATCGCGGCGCCGGTCGACAGCTGGCCGACAATCATCAGCTTGCGGCGCAACTCGCCCTCGGCGGCGCCGCGCGCGACCATGCGGTCCGACAGCCACCCCGCGGCGAGCGCGACGATGCCCTGCACCGTGAAGCTCAACGTCGTCAGCGCGGTCATCTCGGCTATCGAATAGCCCTCGGTCTTGACGAGGTAGAGCGGCAGCCAGGCGAGGAGGAAATAAAAGCCGTAATTGCAGAGGAAATGGACGACGCCCATGCGCCACAGCGTCGCGTTGCCGAGCAGGCGGGGGAGGGGCACGCGCTCGGTCGGGGGCGCGGCGATGCTCTGCGCGCGCAGCGGTGCCGAAACGGCCTGCCAGGGGATGAGCCAGAGCAGGGTTCCGGCACCGAAGATCCAGAACACCGCCCGCCAGCCCCATTCGCCGAGGATCGCGCCGCCGCACAGCACGCCGACCGCGGGGCCGAAGGCAAGCGCGGCGGAAACCGAGGCGTTGGCGATGCCGCGGCGTTCGGCGGGGATCTCGGCGGCGAAAATCTTGCTGCTGCCGGGGAAGGCGATGCTTTCACCGAGGCCGAGGAACAGGCGGAGCAGGATCAGCGAGGCGAGACCGCCGACAAAGCCGGTCAGCGCGGTGCTGACCGCCCACAGCGCGACCCCGAAGGCGAAGACGCGATAGACGCAGAAGCGATCGCAGAGCCAGCCGACGAGCAGGCAGGCCGGGGCATAGACCCAGAAAAAGGCCGAAACCGCAACGCCGAAGCCGGTGGCGGAGAGTTGAAGCTCGTCCTTCATCAGCGGCGCGGCCACCCCGATCGCGCCGCGATCGACATAGTTGAGGAGGACCGACAGCGCGATCAGGATGACGACCCACGTCAGCCGCGCATTGCTGTGGCCTGTGCCGCCGATGGTCGTTGCCATATATGTCCCCCTGCCCGGCGCTATGGCTATCACAGCGGCGCGCCGAGGCCAGAAAATTCGGCAGGCGATTGGGCGCAAGATACGGGACGCGGTTCCCGTTGGTGCTTGCCATAAGCGCCGCATCGCGGTTCAAGGATCGACACTATGGCGCATGTTTACAAAACCATCTCGTCGCCGGTGGGCGAATTGACGCTGGTCGCCGACGCCGGGGGCCTTGCCGCGATCCTGTGGGAGAATGACAGGCCCGACCGCGTCCGCCTCGGCCCGCTGCGCGAGGCGGCCGATCATCCGGTGCTGGTGGAAACCGAACGCCAACTCGGCGAATATTTTGCGGGCGCGCGGCGCAGCTTCGATGTGCCCTTGTCGTTCGCGGGCACCGATTTCCAGAAAAGCGTGTGGGCGGCGCTGCTGACCATCCCCTTCGGCGAGACGCGCAGCTATGGCGAGATCGCGAGCCAGGTCGGCAAGCCGAGTGCGTCGCGCGCGGTCGGTGCCGCCAATGGTCGCAACCCCATTTCGATCATCGCGCCGTGTCACCGTGTCATCGGGTCGGGCGGCCAGCTTACCGGTTTTGCCGGGGGGCTGGAGGCGAAGACCTTCCTGCTCGACCATGAGCGCCAGCCGTCGCTGTTCAGTCGGACAGGCTCAGCCATTTCGGCAGGATGAAGGGTGCGAAGAGGAAAATGACCAGCGCCAGGCAGACGAGGCCGATACCCCAGCGCCTGGCCTTTTCCAGCGGGGTTTCGGGAAACAGGTCGGGAAAAAGCCGTTTCGCCTGTGGGGTCGGATTTGCAAGCCACGCTTTATACGCCGTCGAGCCGGGGCGCGGGCTGTCGTTATAGCCGAGGATCTTAAAGAAATCCCAGGTCTCGGCGTTGATATGCGACGCATAATCGGGCGGCAGCGGCGGATTGGCGGCGGGCGGGTTGTCGCGCACCGCCGCGCGATATTCGTCCTGCGTTTCCATCCATGCGAGGATGCCATGGTCGTCGTGCCCGGCGCGCTGGTTCTGCGCAAGCCAGAGCCAGACGGCGGCGGGCTTGCCCGGCAGAAATTTTCGCGCCGCCGCCAGCGCGAGACGGCGTTCGCGGTCGCCTTCGTCCTCGGCCACCGCTCGATCCCGCTCAGTCGATCAGGCAGACGGTGCCGGCCCAGACGTCGGTGACCAGCCCGTCGATGCCGTCGATGTCGAGCAGGCCGACGAGGTCGCCCGTGCTCCAGAGGAGGCCGAGCGAACTGGCCTCCACATCGGCCTTGTAGGCGAAGGATTTGCGGTTCCCGTCGATCCAGCCCCAGCAGAGCGCCGCGTGGATGGCCTGCTGGGGGGTGATCGAAAGGAGGACGGACTTGGCCTTGTGGATCTTGATCCACACTTCGCGTTCGCTGGCGTGATGCTTGGCGAGCCAGCCGTAGAAGGCGTCGATGTCCACGAATTCGTGGACCTTGTCGCGATCGACATGGACCGCTGGCATCAGATGCAAGGCACCGGATAACGGCGGATTGTCGTGTCGGCGGGAACGATCGTCATGCCATCTGCCAAGGCGTGGGCAACAAGCATTCTATCGACGGGGTCGCGATGGATCGAGGGAAGAAGAGCTGCTGCTTGCCAGCATGTTTTCGGCAGGTCCAGAATGTCGAAGCCCATATGGGTTTGCAGAAAATCGAGGGGCTCTTCGATGTCAAACCGGCCTCGCTTTTGCAGGTCGGCGAATTCGAACGCGATGACGGCACTGACACACAAGCGCCGGTCGGGATCGGCCAAAGCGGACTGATCGACGCGATTAAGGCGCGGGTCGCCACTCGCCATCCAGATGATGATATGCGTGTCGAGCAGAAGTGGGGCGTCAGCTCTTGTCAAATTTCCGCTCGATCCGCGCTTCATATTCCTCGTCGGTCATCGATGGCGGGACGTCGAGCGCCTCCGTTCCATGCAGATGGCGATATTTGTCGGCGAGGAAACCGAAAGCCGTGCGACGCTTGGCACCGCGAGCTTCGCGGTCGAGTTCTTCAGCTTCGGGCAAAGGGACGAGGCGCACCTTGGGCTGGCCGTCGCGCTGGACGATGACCTCCTCGCCGCGCAGCGCGGCGGCCACGAGTTCGGACAGTCGCGTCTTGGCTTCGCCGATGTTGACGTGGATGGTCATGGGCGGAGTTTAGCATGGCCAAGGGGGTTGGCCAAGGCGCGTTCCAGATCACATCCATTCGCATATGATCGGGCCTTCCTTTGGAAGCAGTTGTGGCCCATGAATTATGTTTATGCAACATAAGTGTTGACAAGTTATAATACGTATAGTACATTACTTAACATTAGAGAGGAAATCGCCATGTCGAAATATGATCCACTGGCTCGTCATCTTTCGGAAATCGAGGACGACAGCATAACAATGACATTTGCGAAAATTGACGAACTGGTCAGCGGAGGACTCCCCGGCAGCGCCTATGACCACCGGCCTTGGTGGGCCAATCGCCACGACGGGAGCGGCGCCCAGAATCAGGGCTGGCAGTCAGTGGGATGGGAGTCGAGCGACGTCGATATGGATAAAGAAAAGGTCACTTTTGTGCGGGTTGTAAAGCGACGCACCGATTTCAAGGACTCGCCGTTCGTAAAACCGCTCACGCTTGATGAGGCGAAGCAGGGGCTGGCCGCAAAATTCGGTGTGACCGCAGATCAGATCGACATCAATATTCGGGGATAACTATTCCCACTCGATCGTCCCCGGCGGCTTCGATGTATAGTCGTACACCACGCGGTTGATGCCCTGTACCTCGTTGATGATGCGGGTCGCGCAGCGGCTGAGGAAACTCGCTTCAAAGGGATATATGTCGGCGGTCATGCCGTCGGTCGAGGTGACCGCGCGCAGCGCGCAGACATGGTCGTAGGTGCGGTAATCGCCCATCACGCCGACGGTGCGGACGGGGAGCAGCACCGCGAAAGCCTGCCAGATTTCGTCATACAGCCCGGCATTGCGGATTTCTTCCAGATACACCGCATCGGCCTTGCGCAAAATGTCGCAGCGCTCCTTGCCGACCTCGCCGGGGATGCGGATCGCGAGGCCCGGACCGGGGAAGGGGTGGCGGCCGACGAACACGTCGGGCAGACCGAGTTCCTTGCCGAGCAGGCGGACCTCGTCCTTGAACAATTCGCGCAAGGGTTCGACCAGCTTCATGTTCATGCGTTCGGGCAGGCCGCCGACATTGTGATGGCTCTTGATCGTGACGCTCGGGCCGCCGGTGAAGCTGACGCTCTCGATGACATCAGGGTAAAGCGTGCCCTGCGCGAGGAAGTCGGCGCCGCCGATCTTCTTCGCTTCCTCCTCGAAAACGTTGATGAATTCGCCGCCGATGAACTTACGCTTCGCCTCGGGGTCGGTGACCCCGGCGAGGCCGGCCATGAAGCGTTCCTCGGCATCCACCACGACGAGGGGAATATTATAATGGTTGCGGAATAATTCCTCGACCTGGCTCCGCTCGTTGAGGCGGAGCAGGCCGTGATCGACGAAGACGCAGGTCAGCTGCTCGCCGATCGCTTCGTGGATCAGCACCGCCGCGACCGCGCTGTCGACGCCGCCCGACAGGCCGCAGAGCACGCGCTGGTCGCCGACCTGCGCCTGGATCTCGGCGATCTTGGTGGCGCGGAATTCGGCCATCGTCCAGTCGCCGGCGAGCCCGCAAATCCTGTGGACGAAGTTCGACAGCAGCTTGGCGCCGTCGGGGGTATGCACCACCTCGGGGTGGAACATCGTCGTGTAATAGCGCTTCCCCTCGTTGACGCAGATCGCGAAGGGGGCGTTGGGCGAGGTGCCGACGATCTCGAAACCCTCGGGCGCCTCGGTGACGCGGTCGCCGTGGCTCATCCACACCGGATATTGGTTGCCGACCTCCCAGAAGCCGTCGAACAGCGGGCTGGATTTCAGGATTTCGACGTCGGCGCGGCCGAATTCGGCGGCGTGGCCGCCCTCGACGGTGCCGCCGAGCTGGACGCACAGCGTCTGCTGGCCATAGCAGATGGCGAGGATCGGCAGGCCGCTGTCGAGGATGACCTGCGGCGCGCGCGGGCTGCCTTCGTCGGTGACCGAGGCGGGGCCGCCCGACAGGATGACGCCCTGCGGTTTCATCCGCGCGAAACCTTCGGCCGCGCTGTTGAAGGGGACGATCTCGCTATACACCCCGGCCTCGCGGACGCGGCGGGCGATGAGCTGCGTGACCTGCGACCCGAAGTCGACGATCAGGATGGATTCGGTCGGTTGGATGGACATGGCGCCACCTAAGGAGGCGCCCGGTTTCTGTCCAGCCCTAAGCCACGGTGCGATAGGGCTGACAGCGGTCGATGAAGGCGGCAAGTTCGGCGACCGAACGGCGCGCGTCGGCGTCGTCGTGGCGTTCGAGCCCATGCATGCGCCCCGGCCAGGCGCGCAATTCGACGGCCACCCCAGCGGCGGCGGCTCGGCGCAGGGGCTGCCGGCGTCGGCGAACATCGGGTCGCGTGCGTTGGCGTGGTTCGCGATGGGCGGCAGGCCGCGCATGGCGCCGTACATCGGGTTGATCGCCGGGGTCGCGCGGGCCGGCGCTGGCGAGGTAAGGCGCGCGCATTGGCGGGCGGCGGGGCGGAGGTCGGTGCGGCGGGGGTCGGGGTCGATCCAGGGCGACAGGAAGGCGAGGCCCGCCGGCTGTTGGCCGCGTGTAACCATGCGCTGGGCCGCGGCGAGCGCGATGCCGCAGCCGGTGGATTCGGCGACCAGCACGACATTCTCGGCCGCGTGGCCGCGCGCGATCGACCAGAATTTCGGGCCGATCGACGATCGCGGCTACACCAAGCTGATCGAGGACGGCAAGAGCGGGCTGGGCTATTCGGGGACGATCCGCGGCCAGTTCATCCTCGATCTCGGCGCGCGGCCGGTCGACGGCGGGCACAGCCGGGCGCAGGTGTTGGCCGCATGACAGGCGAGCTTCCTCAGCGACCGCGCGCAAATCCGGAACCCGCCCAACGGCGATTTCGTGCTGGCGGGCGGAACCGGCGGCCTTGTCACCAACGACGCGATCGACTGGTCGGTATCGCTGGGCTTCCGCGTCTTCATTGGAGGCCCCGGGCGCTTCAAATTCTGAAACCGCGCCGCAGTATACAGAAAAAGGGGCGTCCCCGTCGGGGCGCCCCTTTTTCGTTCGAGCATGGGACTGCTGTCTGCCGACGCCTAGCGGGCGTTGGTGGAACTTTTGTTGCACTGCCATATTGTTGCGACAAACGCCGCCTAGCTGAACGCTCGGCTTCGCTGGACGTCAGGGCGGGTTCAGCGGGCTTCGCTAAAAAAAGACAAAGACAAAAGAAAAAGGCTCTCCCTTCCCATGAAGACATTGTCCTCTTCGCTCTCGGTCAAGGCGGCGCTGCTCGCCGCAGGGGCCTCGCTCGCCTGCCCGGCGCTGGCCTCGGCTGCCGACAGCGCCCTCGCGGTCACTGCGACCGTCGCCGCCGAGCAGCCCGCCGACACCGTCGCCACCACCGACGCCGATCCCGATTATGAGGATATCCGCGAGGAGGATATCGTCGTCACCGCGCCGCGGCTGCGGGGGCAGCTTGAGACCGATTTCAGCGCGGAGACCGAGCTCGATGAGGCGGCGATCGCCAGCTATGGCGTGTCGAATGTCGAGGAATTGCTGACTGCGATCGCGCCGCAGACGCGCTCGGGGCGCGGGCGGGGGAACGGGCGGCCGATCATCCTGGTCAACGGGCGCCGCATCGGCGGTTTCGGCGAGGTGCGCAACCTGCCGCCCGAAGCCATCGCCAAGGTCGAGGTCTTTCCCGAGGAAGTCGCGCTGCAATATGGCTATTCGGCCGACGAGCGCGTCGTCAACCTGGTGCTCAAGCCCAATTTCCGCCAGGTCGCGGTCGAGGCCGAAGGCGGCATCCCGACACAGGGCGGGCGCTTCCAGAGCGAGATCGAACCCAGTTTCCTGATGATCGGGAACAACGGCCGCTTCAACCTCAACGCGGGGTGGGAGCATCAGACACTGCTGCGCGAAAGCGAGCGCAACCTCGATTATGACGATCCGCTGCTCGCCGCGCAGGCACCCGCGCGCAGCCTGCTCGGGGCCAGCGACACCTACAAGATCGACGGGACGATCCAGCGCAGCCTGAACAAGACCACCGACGCGTCGCTCAATGTCCGCTTCGACCAGACGGATTCGCTGTCGCTGCTCGGCCCGCGGCTGAACGATGTCACCGACCCGCTGCGCCGCGATGGGCGCAGCCGCAATCTTGCCGCGACCGCGAGCGTCAACGGCATGCTCGGCGACTGGCGCTGGGCGGTGTCGAGCAACTATGCCGACGCCGACCAGCGCACGCTGACCGATCGCAACACACTTGCGGGAGGGCGCGACCGGTTCGACAGCAGCCAGCAGACATTTGGCGGCAACGCCAATATCTCGGGCGGGCTCGGCGACGGCTGGGCGGGTCCGATCCGCGTCTCGGCGACCGCGAGCTATTCGGGACTGCGCTACGACAGCCGCTCCGACCGCGCGGGGACGATCACCGAAACCGATCTCGCGCGCGATTTGCCGGGGGTGTTCGGGTCGCTGACCGTACCGCTGCTCGATCCCGAATATGAGGCGGGCAATATCGGCCGCGTGTCGTTAACGCTGAGCGGCCAATATCAGGACCCGAGCGATTTCGCGGCGCTCAAGAGCTGGGGCGCGAACCTCAATTGGGGGGTCACCGACAATCTTTCGCTGATCGCCAGCTTCAACAGCGACGAGGCCGCGCCCGGCATCCAGCAATTGGGCGCCGCGCCGCTGGTGACCCCCGCGGTCAACTATTATGATTTCCGGACCGGGCAGACGGTGCAGATCATTACGACGGCGGGGGGCAATCCCAATCTGCTCGCCGAACAGCGCCGCGACCTGAAGCTGGGGCTCAACTGGTCGCCGCCGATGCTCGAAGGGCTGAATTTTTCGGTCAATTACAATCGCAACAAAAGCTATGACACGGCGAACAGCTTTCCGCTGCTGACCCCCGAGATCGAGGCGGCCTTCCCCGACCGGGTGACGCGCGTCGGCGGCGTGCTAGTCGCGCTCGACCAGCGACCGGTCAATTTCGACCGCACCGAAAATTCGCAGATCCGCTGGGGCTTCAACTTCGGCAAGAGCTTCGGCCAGCAGCAGCAGGGCGGGCCGGGCGCGGGCGGCGGCCAGCGCGGGCAGCGTCCCGCGGGCGCCAGCGCCGTGCCGTCGCCGGGCGGGGAGGGTGCTCCGCCGCCACCCCGCGAAGGCGCGCGGCAGGGTGCCGGCGGTCCGGGCGGCCCTGGCGGCGGTGGTCCGCGCTTTGGCGGTGGCGGCCGCGGGCCGGGTGGTCACGGCGGCATGTTCGGCGGACCGCAGGGCGGCCGCTGGCAGGTGTCGCTCTATCATACGATCAAGCTGACCGACACGGTGCTGATCCGCCCCGGCGTACCCGAACTCGACCTGCTGAACGGGTCGGCAACGGGCAGCAGCGGCGGGTCGAACCGCCACCTCTTCGAACTCGACGGCGGCGTGTTCAACAAGGGGCTGGGCGTCCGGCTCAGCGCCAAATATGACAGCGGTAGCACGGTCACCGGCGGCACTGCGGGCAACCTCAATTTCGGCGACCTCGCGACCTTCAACCTGCGCGTTTTCATGGATTTCAGCCAGAAGCCGAAGCTGACCGAGAAATTGCCGTTCCTGAAGGGATCGCGCCTGCGCCTCGCGGTCGACAATATCTTCGACGCGCAGCGCAAGATCACCGACGGCAACGGCATCGTGCCGCTGAATTACCAGCCGGCCTATATCGACCCCTTGGGCCGCTATATCGAACTGGAATGGCGCAAGGCCTTTTAGGCCGAGAGAATCGTCGTGCCGAGCGCCGCGTCCCTGGGGGCGGTGTCGGCGGGAATGAAGGTCAAAGCCTTGGCGAATTGCGCGGTGCAGGCGGGCCAGTTGTAACGCGCGCCGAGCGCCGCCGCGTCGGCGCGGTCGCAGCATAGCGCGGCGGCGATCGCGCGGTCGAGGTCAGTGTCGAGCGCGCCCGCGCCGCCCGTGACGATGTCGCCAGGCCCCTGCACCGGATAGGCAGCGACCGGGGTGCCGGCGCTCAGCGCCTCGATGATGACGAGGCCGAAGGTGTCGGTCTTGCTGGGAAAGACAAAAACGTCGGCGCCCGAATAAGTGGCGGCGAGCGCCTCGCCCGCCTGCTTGCCGAGAAAGATCGTATCGGGATAGCGCGCCTGCAGCTCGGCGAGCGCGGGTCCATCGCCGACCACGACCTTGGTGCCAGGCTGTACGGTGTCGAGAAAGGCCTCGATATTCTTCTCGACCGCGACGCGGCCGACATAGAGCTGGATCGGGCGCGCGAGGCCGTCATAGGCGGGGTGCGGCGCGCGGTCGGGGCGGAAGAGCGCATGGTCGACGCCGCGTTCCCACAGCATCGTCTGCGCGAGGCCCTGATCGGCGAGCTCGCGCGAGAGGCTGCGCGTTGCGACCATGATGTGGCGCGCCGGGCGGTGGAACCAGCGGATGAAGCGCCACACGAAGGCGGGCGAGACCGGCAGCCGCGCCGCGACATATTCGGGGAAGCGCGTGTGATAGGCGGTGGTGAAGGGGAAGCGGTTGGCGATGCACCAGCGCCGCGCCGCCATGCCGAGCGGCCCTTCGGTCGAAATATGGATCGCCTGCGGCGCGAAGGCGCGGATGCGCTGCCCGACCGCGCGCCGGCCGGCGAAGGCGAGGCGGATTTCGGGATAGGAGGGGCAAGGGATCGAGCGGAAGAGATCGGGCGAAATCACCGCGACCTCATGCCCGGCATTCCGCAGTTCGGCGATCGTCGCCTGCAACGTGCGGACGACACCATTGACCTGCGGCTCCCACGCGTCGCTGACGATCAGGATCCGCATCAGGCGGCGCGCGCCGGGGCCGGGGCGGGCAGTTCGAGCGGTGCCGGCGCGGCGCGGTTCGACACTTCCTCTGCCCAACGGAGGATTTCCATCGTGCCGTCATGATGTTCGACCAGCGCGGTGCAGCCTTCGACCCAGTCGCCGTCGTTATAATAGTCGATGCCGTCGATCTCGCGCATCTCGGCGCTGTGGATATGGCCGCAGACTACGCCATCGACCCCGCGCGAGCGCGCGGCATGGGCGACGACTTCCTCGTAGCGGCCGATGAACTGGACCGCGTTCTTGACCTTGTGCTTGGCGACCAGCGACAGCGACCAATAGGGCAGGCCAAGCTTGTTCCGCACCCAGTTGACCGCGACATTGCACTTCATCAGCGCGGTGTAGGCGGCGTCGCCGACGAAGGCGAGCCAGCGGTGCGCGAGCATGATCGTGTCGAAATCGTCGCCATGGACGACGAGCAGGCGCCGCCCGGTGGCCGTTTCGTGGATCGCCTCGCGGCGGATTTCGACGCCGCCGAAATCGAAGCCGTCGAACGGCTTGATCATCTCGTCATGGTTGCCGGGCACATAGACGACGCGGGTGCCGCGCTTGGCGCGCTTCAGCACGCGCCACACGACGTCATTATGCTCGGGCGGCCAGAAGTGGCGCTTCTTGAGGCGCCAGCCGTCGATGATGTCGCCGACGAGGTAGAGCGTCTCGCAATCGACATGGTCGAAGAAGTCGATGAGCAGCGGCGCGTTGCAGCCGCGGGTGCCGAGGTGGATGTCGCTGACCCAGATGGTGCGATAGCTGCGGCGCTCGCCGATCACGCGTTCGGGGATATGAGGGTCGGACGTGAAGGGATCGGGAAAGCGGGCGGGGATCGGCAGGGTGGAAATCGATGCCATGTCACACTCCGGAGGCAGCCTGTGCTGCCCCGGCCTAGACAGGAGTTTTGTTACATGCGGCGAATCAAAGTCGCGACAGTTTGAAGAATGTATGACGTCACTAAAGTGACGTTGCCCATTGGACACATATCGGATTAACCGCGATCCAATCAGGTTCGCCGGATCACCAGATTGCGAATTTCGCTCATATCTTCAATGGCAAAGCGCACGCCTTCGCGGCCGAGCCCACTGTCCTTCACCCCGCCATAGGGCATGTTGTCGACGCGGTAGCTGGAGACGTCGTTGACGACGATGCCGCCGACGTCGAGATGGTCCCACGCCTCGAGCACCTTGTGGATGTCGCTGGTGAACAGCCCGGCCTGGAGGCCGAACTTGCTGTCGTTGACTTCCGCCAGCGCCTCTTCCCAAGCGGAGAATTTGCTCAACACGACGACGGGGCCAAAGGCTTCCTCGACCACCACATCGGCGTCGCGCGGCACATTTTCCAGCAGCGCGGCTTCGAGCATATTGCCCTCGCAGCCGCCGCCCGCGAGCAGGGTGGCACCCGCTGCGACCGCGGCGTCGATCCAGCCTTTCAGGCGCGTCGCTTCCTTGACCGAGATCATCGGGCCGATGAAGGTGTCGTGCAGCTTGGGATCGCCCGATTTCAGCGTCTTGACCTTCGCGGTCAGCATGTCGCGGAAGGTATCGTAGATATCCGCATGGATGATCACGCGCTGGACGTGGATGCAGCTTTGCCCCGACTGGTAATAGCCGCCGAAGATGATCCGCGCGAGCGCATGGTCGAGGTCGGCGTCCTTGTCGACGACAACCGCCGCATTGCCGCCGAGTTCGAGCACGACCTTCTTCTTGCCGGCCTTGGCCTTCAGATCCCAGCCGACGCCCGGCGAGCCGGTGAAACTCAGCAATTTGAGCCGCTCGTCGGTGGTGAACAAATCGGCCCCCGCACGGCTCGCGGGCAGTATGCTGAACGCCCCTTCGGGCAGGATATCGCATTCGGCGAGCACCTCGCCCATGATGATCGCGCCGAGCGGGGTCATCGACGCGGGCTTCATCACGAAGGGACAGCCGATCGCGATCGCCGGCGCGATCTTGTGCGCGGCGAGGTTCAGCGGGAAGTTGAAGGGCGAGATGAAGCTGCACGGGCCGATCGGCACCCGCTTCCACATTCCCATATAGCCCTTGGCGCGCGCCGAAATGTCGAGCGGCTGGATCTCGCCATAATTGCGCACCGCTTCCTCGGCGGCGATGCGGAAGGTATCGATCAGGCGGCTGACCTCACCCTCGGCATCGGCGATCGGCTTGCCCGCCTCGACACACAGCGCAAAAGCGAGCTCGTCGAAACGCTCCTGGAAGCGCGTCACGCAATGATTGAGTACGTCGCGCTTCTCGAAGCTGGCAAGCCGCGCCATCGGCTCGGCGGCGCGGACCGCCCCGGCGATCGCCTCGTCGATGACGTCGGGGGTCGCGAGCGCGCAGCGAAAGGCGACCTCGCCGGTATATTTGTCGATCACCTCGAGGTCGGTGTTCGGCTGCGCCGCCTTGTTGTTGAGGTAGAGCGGGTACACGTCTTTGAGTTTCATTCAGCTTCTCCGTCCTCCCGCAGGCGGGAGGGGGCTTTCAGAGGCAAGTGACTCTGAAAGCGGGTGGGCCAGCAGCGGTGCGGCCTGCCCACCCCGCTGCGACTAGCGAACAAGTTCGCAAGTCTCGCTGCCCCTCCCGCTTGCGGGAGGGGAGCATGGAGTTACATCTCCTTCGACAGCTTCTTGATGTCGATGTTCAGGATCTGGTCGTTCTCGGTATAATCGACCGGGCAGTCGATCAGGTGCACGCCCGGCGTGTCGCGGGTATGCGCGAGCAGTTCCTTTAGGTGCGCGGCGCTTTCGACGCGGTGGCCGTGGGCGCCATAGCTTTCGGCATATTTGACGAAATCGGGGTTGCCATAGGTCAGCCCCCAATCCTTGAAGCCCATGTTCGCCTGTTTCCAGCGGATCATGCCATAGCTGCTGTCATTGAGGATCAGCACCGTCATGTTGAGGCCGAGGCGGACCGCGGTCTCCATTTCCTGGCTGTTCATCATGAAGCCGCCGTCACCGCAGATCGCCATGACCTTGCGGTCGGGATAGATCATCGACGACATCATCGCCGACGGCAGGCCGGCGCCCATCGTGGCGAGCGCATTGTCGAGCAGCACGGTGTTGGGGCGATAGGCGGTGTAGCCGCGCGCGAACCAGATTTTATAGACGCCATTGTCGAGGCAGATGATGCCGTCGTCGGGCATCGCATCGCGGATCGACTGGACGAGGTGGGGCGGGAAGATCGGGAAACGTTCGTCCTTGGCGAGCGGCGCGGTGTGATCGACCTCGCCCTGGCGGAACTCCAGCATATGGTCGAATTTCCAGCTGCCGCTGGGGACGATGTCTTCCTTGATCTGCCACACCGCATTGGCGATGTCGCCGATGACCTCGATATGCGGAAAATAGACCGGATCGACCTCGGCGGTCTTCGACGAGATATGGATCACCATCGGTCCGTCTTCCTTCATGAAGAAGGGCGGTTTTTCGATCACGTCATGGCCGAGGTTGACGATGCAGTCCGATGCTTCGACGGCACGGTGGACGAAGTCGCCCGCCGACAGCGCCGCGCAGCCGAGGAATTTCGGATGGCGCTCGTCGATCACGCCCTTGCCGAGCTGAGTGGTGAGGAAGGGGATGCCGGTCTTTTCGATGAATTGCAGCAGCATGCGGCTGGTCATCGTGCGGTTGGCGCCAGCGCCGATGACGAGGACGGGCGATTTGGCGTTTTCGAGCGCCTTCACCGCCTCGCGGATCGATTTGGTATCGGCGTTCGGGCGGCGCGAATGGCTGCGCTTCAGCGGGCGCGAATCGGTGTGCTCGTCGGCGATATCCTCGGGCAGTTCGATATGCACCGCGCCGGGCTTTTCCTCCTCGGCCAGGCGGATCGCCTCGCGCACGCGGCTCGGGATATTGTCCGACGACGCCATCTGATGGGTGAATTTGGTGATCGGCCCCATCATCGCGACGACGTCGAGGATCTGGAAACGGCCCTGCTTCGATTTCTTGATCGGTTTCTGGCCGGTGATCATCATCATCGGCATGCCGCCCAATTGCGCATAGGCCGCCGCGGTGACGAAGTTGGTCGCGCCGGGGCCGAGCGTGGCGAGGCAGACGCCGGTCTTGCCGGTGTGGCGGCCGTAGGTGGCGGCCATGAAACCCGCGCCCTGTTCGTGCCGGGTCAGGATCAGCTTGATCTTGGTCGATCGCGACAGGCTGTCGAGAAAGTCGAGATTCTCTTCGCCCGGAACGCCGAAAATATATTCGACGCCTTCTTCCTCGAGGCATTCGATGAACAGGTCGGATGCTTTTTTCATGTGACAGTCGCCCCCTCAACCAGCACCCCAATCGGTGCGGCTCGTTAGTCGTGCCGGCGACCCTCAGCACAAGTATCGATACAGCGGCGCTCGTCGTCAGGCCGCGAGTCCCTGCTGCATCGGGAAGCGGTTGTAACGAGGGGATAAGGGGTTGTCACCCTAGCGCGGGCGGCATCCGGTCAATCGATATCAAAGAGGCCCGCCAGCTGCTCGACCATCGTTCCACCGAGCTGCTCGGCATCCATGATCGTCACCGCGCGGCTGTAATAGCGCGTCACGTCATGCCCGATGCCGATCGCGCACAGTTCGACCGGCGAGCGGTTTTCGATCCACTCGATGACCTGACGCAGATGCTGGTCGAGATAGGCGCCATGGTTGACCGACAAGGTGCTGTCGTCGACCGGCGCGCCGTCCGAAATCACCATCAGGATGCGACGTTCCTCGGGGCGGCCCACGATGCGGCTGTGCGCCCAGATCAGCGCCTCGCCATCGATATTTTCCTTGAGCAGCCCCTCGCGCATCATCAGCCCGAGCGACTTGCGCGCGCGGCGATAGGGTTCGTCGGCGGGCTTGTAGATGATGTGGCGCAGGTCGTTGAGGCGCCCGGGGTGCGGCGGGCGACCGGCGGCGAGCCAGTCCTCGCGGCTTTGTCCGCCTTTCCAGGTGCGCGTGGTGAAACCCAGGATCTCGGTCTTTACGCCGCAGCGTTCGAGCGTGCGCGCGAGGATGTCGGCGCTGATCGCCGCGATGCTGATCGGGCGGCCGCGCATCGACCCGCTGTTGTCGATCAGCAGAGTGACGACGGTGTCGCGGAAGTCTGTGTCGCGCTCGATCTTGTAGGACAGCGACTGGCCGGGCGAGACGATGACGCGCGCCAGCCGCGCGGCATCGAGCTGGCCTTCCTCCTGGTCGAAATCCCAAGCGCGGTTCTGCTGCGCCATCAGCCGGCGCTGGAGCCGATTGGCGAGCTTGGTCACCGCGCCCTGCAGATGCTGCATCTGCTGGTCGAGATAGGCGCGCAGCCGGGTCAGTTCGTCGGCATCGCACAGCTCGGTCGCGGCGACGATCTCGTCATGCTTTTCGGTGAAGCGGACATAGTTGAAATCGGGGACGTCGGTCGGCAGGCGGTTGGGGCGCACGGGCAGCATGCCCTCGTCGCCTTCGCCGCCCATTTCTGGCTCGCCGTCGGCCTCCATCTCCTGCGCGTCGGGGTCGCTGTCGCCGTCGTCGGCCTGGTCGCCCGCGGTCTCGGCGCGCGCGTCGACCTGGCTCTCGCCGGCGCCGCCGTCTTCGCTTTCCTGCTCTTCGGGCGATTCCTCGGCTTCGCTCTGATCCTCGTCGCCGCTGTCCTCGGCGCCTTCGTCCATCGGCTCGTCGCCATAGATGAGGTCGAGGTGGCGGAGCGCGAGCTTCGCGGTCTCGGCGAAGGCCGCCTGGTCGTCGATCTGCATCGCCAGCGCGGTGATGTCGCCGCCGGCCTGCTCGGCGATCCAGTCGCTGATGAGGCCGAGGCCGGCCTCGGTTCCGGGCGGCGGAGCCTCGCCGGTGAGCGCTTCGCGCAGCATCAGCTCGAGCGCGGAGGAGACGGGCACATCGTCGCGGCTCTGCGCGCGCGCGATCGGGTCGCTGCGCATCCGCATCGCCAGGCTGGCCGACAAATTGCCGCGCATGCCGTCCATGTGGCGCGCGCCGAGCGCCTCGATCCGTGCGCGTTCCATCGCGTCGAAGGCGGCGGCGGCGAGCGGCTCGGCGGGGCGCGCGGCAGCGTGCAATTTCTCGCTGTGATGCTTCATGCGCAGCGCATAAGCGTCGGCGAACCCGCGCGCCTCGGCGACCTGCTCGGCGGGCAGCGTGCGCGAGGGGGTGGGCACCTTGATCGTCTTGCCAATCTGCGCGGGAGCATCGGCGGTGAAGCCGACCTCGACCTCGGCATCGCGCGTGACCGCGCGTGCGACGCTCGACAGCGCGGCCTTGAAATCGTCGAGGGGGGAAGAGGCGGTCATTTCGATTCGGCTCTAACCAGCTTTACGGCGGGGGGGAAGATGTCGCGGCGAGGTCGATCGATGATGCGGGGTAGGGGGGAGCGGAAAACCAAGCGCTCTAGGTGCATCAGCACCCTGAAACAGCCGCGGATTGTCATCCCTGCGCCGCCTTCATCGCCACGCTGGCAATGGGCATGCGGCAGTCGTTCAGGATGGGCGGTTTTGGCTAGGGAACCCGGTTGCAGATCGCCGCATCCATCTCCTTGGGCGCGGCGGGATCGGGAAGCAGCCGGAAGACATAGGGCAGGTGCGTCGCGATGCGCTCGGAGCGGGTGCGCCTGTCGGCGATGACATCGATGAAATCGCGGCACGCCGCGGCGCTGCGCAGGAAATTGCTGTGCCCGGTCGATCCGCGCGAAACGTCGGTGGTGTCGATCACGGTCAGCCCGGGAATCGCCGCCGGATAGCAGCGTTCGGGCAGGCCTTTCGCCTTGAGGTCCGCCGCCTCGAACGGGTCGAAGCAAAAGGGCGAGCCAAGCCGCGGATAGCCGTGCAGCGCGCGCGACGCCGCGAGCGCCTTGTCCTTTGCCGAGACATAGAGGGTGATGTGTCGTCCCTGGGCGACGCGATCGGTCGCCATCACCTCGTCGAGGATATCGCGCTCGAACGTCTCGCGATCGATATCGGGCGAGGCGAGAATGATGTTCGAGATATTGCCGCTGCGGTCGGCGCGCCGCGACGCGCGGTCGGCGGCGCCGATCGCGGGGACGACGAGCCGCGCGCCGAGCGAGTGCGAGACGACGACGATTTCCTTGACCCAAGGCTGGTCCGCGAGTCTGGCCAGGAACATCCGGAAATTGCGGACGTCGTGATACATATTGGTTTCGTCGGCGGCATATTTCAGCACTTCGCCCTGCGACGGCCAGCTATATTCGATTACCGGTCCGTCGAAACCCGTCATCCGCGCGATCTGCGCCGCGTCCTTCGACGTCGTCGCAAAACTCTCACGATAGCCATGGACATAAAGGAGGACGCGGCCCTGCCGCCGGCCGGTTTCGGCCTGTAATGCCCGCCACCAGTCGCCCTCGTCCTGAAACGCCATCGGGGTGACGAGCCGCTTCTTGCCGTCTACCTTAGCCTCCGCCGGCGCGGCGAAACGACCGAAGCGCAGATGGTCGCCGCGGTGCGACAGAAGGGCGATGTCGGGTGTTCGGCAATCGGGCAGGCGGCTGGTCGCGAAGAAAAGCGGCAGCGTGTCGCCATCGACGACGGCGCCGGGCTGCGCGGTGCAGCGCGGATCGGCGACATAGTCGGCGTGGCGAACGGGGCCATATTGGACCGGGCTGACGCAGCCGGCAAGGGCGAGCAGGACGAGCGAAACGGCGCCGCACCTCGTCAGGCGCCGACGAGACGACGCCGTGACGGTTATGCGAAGTTGCCGCACGCGGTCCGTACCCGGTCAGTAATAGACATAGATAATCTGCGTCGGGTAAGTGGGGATGAACGGCGACCATATCCAATCACCGGTGTAGCGGAAGGTCGCTGTCTTCGTTGCGGCGTCCACCGATTTCACTTCGATCCGAGCGGTGCCGAAGATGATCCGGTTGGGCAGCTTCTTGCGCTTGATGTCCTGTTGCATCGGAATGCGGATCAGTCTTGCACCCGGCGACATGGTTGCCATCACGTTGATTGCGGCGATCCCCATTGGCGTGCCCGATACGGTCGGTTGGACCTTGAAGTTCGGGCCGTTCAACATTCCACCGTCATAGAACACGACTTCGACAAAGCTCTTGTCGTCGATCGGCTGATTCGTGAACCGCTTGAAGGCGATCGGCGTGATCGGAACAAGAAAGCGATCCTCTGCCTTCTTGAGGCCAACGAGGAAGGCTTTGTCGAAATCGCCGTTCGAGTCGGTATCGACGAGGCAGAGACGAGTCGATTTGGCGAACCGCGCGCCGAGCTGCGACAGGCCGAGGGTAAGGCCGTTCAGCAGATCTTTGGCGACATCGTTCTTTGGCTCGTCGCAATAGATGTCGGCCGTGGCGGGAAGCAGCGCCAGATCGCCGCCGCCCTTGCCGGCGACAAGATTCAGCTTTGCGTTCGCTGCGATCTTCCAGTCGAGTTCGGCAATCTTAACTGATACGTCGCTGTCGGCCACGGCATATTCGAACCAGCCAAGCGGGGCGCGAAAGATGGTGTCGCCTTCCTTGACGGTGCGCTCGCTGCCGACCTTCACGGGATCGACTGGGGGCAGAATTACCATACCCGTCGTCATCACAAGATAAGGGCGATTCTTGCCCGCCGCCGCCGCAGGCGAAGCGCTGCTCAGTGCGAGCGCGAGGAAAAATACGGCTGCGCGCGCAGCTCCAGCCAAAGGCTTCACCTGCCGACAACCCCCTCGGGCAGATTCTCGCCGAACACGCGCTGATAATATTCGGCAACGATCATCCGCTCGGCCTCGTCGCACTTGTTGAGGAACGACAGGCGGAACGCGAAGCCGAGGTTGTTGAAGATCGCGGCATTCTGCGCCCAGCTGATCACGGTGCGCGGCGACATCACGGTCGAGATGTCGCCGTTGATGAAGCCTTGGCGCGTGAGATCCGCGACCTTGACCATATTCGCGACCGTCGTGTCGTCGGTGTCGGGCACCTTGGCGAGGATGATCGCGCTTTCGGTCGCGGCGGGCAGATAGTTCAGCGTGACGACGATGTTCCAACGGTCCATCTGGCCCTGATTGATCTGCTGCGTGCCATGATACAGCCCGCTCGTGTCGCCGAGCCCGACGGTGTTCGCGGTCGAAAAGAGGCGGAAATGCGGGTTCGGGCGGATCACCCGGTTCTGGTCGAGCAGGGTCAGCTTGCCCTCGGTCTCGAGCACGCGCTGGATCACGAACATCACGTCGGGGCGGCCCGCGTCATATTCGTCGAAGACGAGCGCGGTCGGTGTCTGCAGCGCCCAGGGGAGCAGGCCTTCGCGAAATTCGGTGACCTGCTGGCCGTCCTTCAATACGATCGCGTCGCGGCCGACCAGGTCGATGCGGCTGATATGCGCGTCGAGGTTGACGCGGATGCACGGCCATTTGAGCCGCGCCGCGACCTGTTCGATATGCGTCGACTTGCCGGTGCCATGATAGCCCTGAACCATCACGCGGCGGTTGTATTTGAAGCCCGCGAGGATCGCGAGCGTGGTGTCGCCGTCGAAGACATAGGCGGGGTCGAGGTCGGGAACGCGCGCGTCGGCCTCGCTGAAGGCCGGGACCATCATGTCGACATCGACCCCGAACATCTCGCGCGCGCTGACCTCGACATCGGGGGCGGCGAGCAGGGTCGAACCATGATGGTCGGCGAGGCTGTTGGGGATGTCGGTCATGTCAAAGGTCCAGCAGATTTAGGAGAGAGTCGCCGCGCGGCGGCGCTTCGCCGTCGCGGTATCGCCAAGGGTTTCGCCTTGCAACGCCTTATTCAGAGGATATCGAGCGCCTTCAGCACCGACGACTGGTCGTAATAGGGGCGTTCGCAGACGATCTTGTCGCTGCCGGGGGCGAACTGAAAGCTCGCCGCCATGCGGACGCGGAACGCCTTGCCCGTCGGCTCGATGGTGCGCAGGCCGAGGTTGAGCGGGCCGAGGTGCGTGCCGGTCAGCCAGAATTCGACGAGCACCGTGTCGGTCGCGGCATCGGCGGCGATCGAGATCACCTCGTTTCCCTGGTCGGGAAAGGGGATGCGCGACTGGGTGAAATAGCTGCGCACCGCGGCCTCGCCGTCGAAGATGGCGCCGGGGCCGTGGAGTTCGTAGCGCGGACGCTCGAAGGTTTCGATCACCGCATCCCATTCGTGGGTGATCTCGAGCGCCATATGGCGGCGGACCACCGCGATGCGCCGTTCGTCCAAATCGCTCATCACCGCTCTCCCCTATGCGAAGGCTCTGGCCTTTCTCAGCAGCTGATATGCCGCAACAACCTCGCCGAGTCTCGCTTCATGGCTGCGGTCGCCGCCGTTGCGGTCGGGATGATATTTGCGCACCAGCTCGCTGTAGCGGCGGCGGAGCGCGGCGCGGTCGGCGTCTGCGGGCAGCGCGAGCAATTGCATCGCGGCATATTCCTCGCGCGACAGGCCGGGGTTCGCGGCCTGTCGCCGCGCCTCGTCCATCCGCTGGCGGAAGCGCGCGCCCAGCGCGTCGATCGGGTCGCGGAAATCGGCCCAGCGCGGCGGCAGGTCGGCGCTGCCCGCAGGGCGGAAAGTGCGGCTTTCGGTTTCCCAGCCGGCGGTCGGAGTCTGCGCCGCCATGATCTGGTCGGCGCTCATGCCTTCGAAATAATTATAGCCGCTGTTGAATTCGCGGACATGGTCGAGGCACAGCCAGCGATATTGCGGCGGCCCGTCGGGCGATCGGGTCGAGGAAATCGGCGCGCGAAATTCCCCGGGTTCGCCGCATCCGGGCGCGACGCAGCGCTCCTCGCGGGGGACGCGGCCGTGGAATCTGGTGGGACGGGTGGGGGACGGCAAAGCTGGCTCTCGGGGATGTGGGAGGTCTTATCATTTGGCGACGATGGCCTTATGGTCAACCCATGAGCACCCCCGGACCCGTAGAAAAAGAGATGGAAAGCCTGCTGACTGCGGCCTTTCCCGACGCGAATTTCGCTCTCAGCAACGACAGTGCCAAGCATCACGGCCACAGCGGCGACGACGGCAGCGGCGAGTCGCATTTCAGCCTGAGCATCGAGTGGGCGGGCTTTGCAGGGATGAACCGCGTCGCCCGCCAGCGCGCGGTGAACAAGGCGCTCGGCGATCTGCCCGGACAGCGCGTCCACGCGCTGGCGATCAAGGCGACGGCACCGGGGGAAGGCCGATGACCGGCAAGGTCAATCTCGCGAAGGCCTTCGCGACCTTCGACGATCACTGGAATCCGCGCGTCGCGGGCGACATCAACGATTTCCAGGTCAAGCTGGTGAAGTTCGCGGGCAAGTTCGACTGGCATCAGCATGATGTCGAAGACGAATTGTTCCTCGTCGTCGCGGGGCGAATGAAGATGGGGCTGCGCGGCGGCGATGTGATCGTCGAGCCCGGCGAATATATCATCGTGCCGCACGGCACCGAACATTGCCCCGAGGCGCTGGGCGGCGAATGTCATGTGATGCTGCTCGAACCCAATTCGACGCTGAATACCGGCAACGTCGAGACGGAGAATACGCGAAGGGCGCTGGAAAGGCTCGACTGAACCGATGGATATCATCACTCCCTCGACCCATGACCTCGGCGCGTTCGAGGTGCGGCGCACGCTGCCCAACAGGGCGCGGACGATGGTCGGACCGTTCATCTTCGTCGACCAGTTCGGCCCGGCGCATTTCGATATCGGCGCCGGCATGGACGTGCGCCCGCACCCGCATATCAACCTGGCGACCGTGACCTATTTGTTCGAGGGCGCGATCGATCATCGCGACAGCCTGGGCACGCTCGCGACGATCCGGCCGGGCGCGTGCAACCTGATGACCGCGGGGCGCGGCATCGTCCATTCGGAGCGCACCCCCGCCGCCGAGCGCGCCACCGGGTCGGGCATTTCGGGCATGCAGACCTGGCTCGCCTTGCCCGACGGCAAGGAGGAGATCGACCCGGCGTTCGAGCATGTCGCGAAGGACGATATGCCGCTGATCGAGGACACCGGCATATCGGCGCGGATCATCATGGGCAGCCTGTGGGGCAAGACCTCGCCGATCACCCAGCATGCCGCAACCATCTATGCCGACATCTTGATGATCGCCGGCGCGACGATCCCGATCGAGGCGGAGGCCGACGAGCGCGCGATACTGGTGGCGCTCGGCGACGCCAACCTCGACGGAGAAAGGCTCGACCGCTACAGCCTCTATGTATTGAAGCCCGGGCAGGCGATGACGCTGCGCGCGGAGAGCGATGCGCGCGTGATGCTGCTCGGCGGCGAGGCCTTTTCGACCCCGCGCCATGTGTGGTGGAATTTCGTCAGCTCGTCGCGCGACCGGATCAATCAGGCCAAGCACGACTGGAAGGAGCAAAAATTCCCGCTCGTCCCCGGCGACAGCGCGGAATTCATCCCGATCCCCGAGGTGCCCAAGACGGTAAGCTATCCATGAGCCTGCTGCTCGCGTTGGTCATGGCCGCGGCGCCCGAACCGGTGTTCGATTGCGCGATCGGCAAGAAAAGGCTGACGGTGACGCAGGAGGGCGACGCGCCCGAGAGCGCCTATGGCGGGCTGATCGTGCTGAAGAACGGCGAGCAAGTGACGTCGCGCCGCTGCAACGGCGAAGGCGGCGAGATGCGCGAATGGCCGATCTTCAAGACGCTGCCGGTGGATGCGGATAATCTGACACCGGAATTTTGAGGCATGTGCCATTTTGGCCGGTTTGGGGTGGATTCAAGACCATCCCTCTTTCCGTTTGTGTCGAGCGTAGTCGAGACACGTTTTGGGAGCCCTGCCTTCCGGGTGTCTCGACTTCGCTCGACACGAACGGGATTTATAGGGCAGCTCGTCCGCTAACGCCCGTCACCGGCCTCTCGATCCCACCCCTTGCCAGCTGCTCCGATCCCCGCCATCAAGTTGCGAAAAGCAACTCATGGAGCGAATGATGACCGGCGATTTCGAACAGCGGCGCGTGAAGCTTTCGACCGGGGTCGAACTCGACGTCGTCGATATCGGGCCGCGCGATGCGCCTGTTTTGATCTTCCTCCACGGTTTTCCCGAATCGCACCGGACGTGGCGCAACCAGCTACCGCATTTCGCGACTCGCTTCCGCTGCATCGCGCCCGACCAGCGCGGCTATTGCGGCTCGTCCAAGCCGCGGGACGTCGGTGAATACACTGCCGACAAGCTGTTCGCCGACATCTTCGCGCTCGCCGATGCGCTGGGGGTCGAGACCTTCACCATCGTCGGGCACGACTGGGGCGGGGCGATCAGCTGGGGCATCGCGCTCGCGGGCCAGCCGGGCGGGATGGCGCCCGTATGGGCGGGGCGCGTGACGCGCGCGGTGATCGCCAACGCCCCGCACCCGGGCATCTTCGGCCGCCTGCTCCACGCCGACCCCGCGCAGCGCGCGGCGAGCCAATATATCCGCCTTTTCCGCGATCCGGCCACCGACGCGCTCGTTCGCGAGCAGGGCCTCGCCGGGGTGCTCGCCAAGGCCTTCGAGGGGAGGCTCGCGGGCGTGCCGACTCCGCCCGAGGAAATCGCCCGCTCGCTGGCGTGGTGGGAGGACCGCGACGTCTGTTTCGGGATGCTCAACTGGTACCGCGCCTCGCCGATGGACGTGCCGCCGATGGACGCGCCCTTCGTCGAGCCGCCGGCAATGCCCTTCCCGAAGCTGGCGATACCGACGCTGGTGATCTGGGCGCTCGACGATGTCGCGCTGCCGCCGAGCAATCTTGTCGGGATCGAGGAGCTCGTTCCCGATGCGACGATCGTGAAAGTGCCGGGCTGCGGCCATTTCGTGACCTGGGAAGCGCCCGACGCGGTCAATGCCGCGATGGACGAATTTCTGGCGCGGACGGCCTGACGATCAATCCTCGGGCCGGAGCAGGCAGCCGCTGGCCCCCGCATATCGCGCGCTGCGCGAGGCGAGCAGGGGGACGCTGCCGGTGATCGTCTTGGTCGCCGGATCCTCGGTAACCGACACCAGCTCCATGCCCGGCTCGAAATCGCGCTGGCAGCTTTCGAGGCTGCGCGCCTGGACATAGCGGCACGAACAGCCGACGCGCGCGGCATAGGCAGAGCCGAGTTCGGCTTGCGCCTTGAACGACGGGAATTTCCAGACCAGATAGCCGCCGCCGATCACCAGCGCGATCATCAGCCAGGGCAGGCAGCCGCCCCAGCGGCTCGGTCGGCGCGGTTTTCGGAGCCGGTCGGGCACCACGGGCGCCTCGGCGGACGGCAGCGGACCGGGCCGGGGGTCGGGCGTTGCGGCTGCGGGCGGATCGGTGTTAGTCACTGCCGCCATGATCACGAAAAAAGCCATGCTGGCAAGTGCCGCGCTCGCGCTGCTCGGGGCCTGGTCCTTCACCCATGCCGCGGGGCAGGGCAGTATCGCACCCGCGACGCCCGGCCCCGCGATGGGAATGTCGGCGCCGACTGAAGCGGTCGAGACGCTGCAGCCGCTGCCCCCCTTGCCGGCAGCGGTCCGCGCCAAGGCCGACGCGCTGTTCGCCGATGCCGATGCGGTCGGCGAGACGCGCGCGCTCTATGTGCTGCGCGACGGCGAACCGATTTACGAACGTTATGGCGAGGGTTTCGGCCCCGACAGCAAGCTGATCAGCTGGTCGATGGCGAAGAGCATCACCGCGGTGCTCACCGGATTCCTCGTCGCCGACGGACAATTGTCGCTGAGCGCGCCCGCGCCCGTCGCGGCCTGGCAGCGCAGCGGCGATCCGCGCGGCGCGATCACGCTCGAGCATCTGCTCCACATGACGTCGGGGATCGAGCATGTCGAAACCGGCGATCCGGTGTGGGACGGCGACACGGTGACGATGCTGTTCGGCAGCGGCGCGCCCGACATGGCGAGTTTTGCCGAGGCGCGGCCGCCGGCGGCGCAGCCGGGCGAGGTCTTCAACTACAGCTCGGCGACGAGCGTGATCCTCGCCGACATAGTGGCGGACACGCTGACCCCGTCGAAAAGCCCCGACGCGCGGCGTGATGCGATGCGCGAGTTCATAGCGGGCCGCCTCGCCGAGCCGCTGGGCATGACCAGCCTCACCCCCGAGTTCGACGCCGCAGGCACGATGATCGGCGGATCGATCATGCACGCGACCGCGCGCGATTATGCGAAATTCGGCGAATTCCTGCGCAACCATGGCGTCGTCAACGGCCAGCGCCTGCTGCCCGAAAGCTGGATGGATTTCATGCTGAAGCCGTCGCCGAAGGACGCGGGCTATGGCGGCCATATCTGGCTCAACCGCACGCGGCCCAAGGGCGCCGAGCCGAGTCTGTGGCCCGACCGCGGTCCGAACGACCTGTTCGCCTGCATCGGGCACCAGGGCCAGTATATCATCGTCTCGCCGTCGCAGCGGCTGACGATCGTGCGGCTGGGGGTGACCGACGACGATCAGTTTCCCGAACTGCGCCGGCATCTGGCGGATTTGACGGCGGCCCTCTAGCTCAAAGCAAAAACTCGCCGACCAGCGTCGTCACGCACGTGCCGCGCAGTTCGACCATGTCGCCGTCCATCCGGCAACCGACGTGGCCGCCGCGTTTGCTCGCCTGATAGGCGGCGAAGCTTTCGCGGCCGAGGCGCGCCGACCAATAGGGGGTGAGCACGCTATGCGCCGACCCCGTCACCGGGTCCTCGTCGATCCCCGCGCCGGGGGCGAAGCAGCGGCTGACGACCTCGGCGCCCGAAGGATCGCCGTCGCCCGGCGCGGTTGCGATGTAGAGGATGTCGCCACCGACCGACAGCGCGCGCAGGTCGGGGTCGAGCCCGCGCACGCTCGCCGCGTCGGCATAGACGACCAGCGCATAGCCACCGTCGTGCCAGAGCGTCTCGACGGACTGGCCGCCCATCGCCTTCGCGATATCGGGCAGCGGCTTGGGCGCGGCGGGATAGGCGGGGAGCGCCATCTTGTAGCCCTCGTCGCCGTCGCGCGCGACGCGCAGGATGCCCGCCTTGCGGGTGCGAAAGCGCATGTCGTCGCGCCACGGCGCGGCGCTGAGCAGCACATGCCCGCTAGCGAGCGTCGCATGGCCGCAGAGCGCGACCTCGACCCCGGGGGTGAACCAGCGCAGCTCATAATCGGCCTCGCCGCTGTCGTCGGGGATCAGGAAGGCGGTCTCGGCGAGATTATTCTCGGCCGCGATCGCCTGCAGCACATCGTCGGCGAGCCATTCGTCGAGCGGCATCACCGCGGCGGGATTGCCCGCGAAGGGCCGGTCGGCAAAGGCATCGACCTTGGTGATCGGGAAGCGGCGCCAGCTCATGGATAGAGGAGACCTTTCGACCAGTTTTCGCCCGTGCGGACGAAGAGGTTGCGCTCGTGCAGGCGATGCGCGCGGTCCTGCCAATACTCGATGCGCTCGGGCGCGACGCGCCAGCCCGACCAGCGCGGCGGGCGCGGTACATCCTGCCCGTCGAAACGCGCCTGCATGTCGGCGAAGCGTGCCTCGAACGTCTCGCGGCTGTCCAGCGGGCGCGACTGGTCGCTGGCCCAGGCGCCGAGCTGGCTGTCGCGGCCGCGCGTTGCGAAATAGGCGTCGGCGGTGGCATCGTCGACCGGGGTGACTGGCCCCTCGATGCGGACTTGGCGGCGCAATGATTTCCAGTGGAAGAGCAAGGCGACATGCGGGTTGGCCGCGAGTTCGCCGCCCTTGCGGCTGTCGAGATTGGTATAGAAGACGAACCCGTCGGGCCCGTGGCCCTTCAGCAGCACCATGCGCAGCGACGGATGGCCGTCGGGGGTGGTCGTGGCAAGCGCCATGGCGTTGGCGTCATTGGACTCGCTGGTCCGGGCTTCGGCGAACCAGGCGTCGAAGAGGGCGAAGGGATCGGTCGTCATGCGTGCGCTTCTAATGCGGTGCGGGGCGGCGGTCGAGTTTCATCGTCGCCGCGGAACTTGACCGCCCTTTACGACATTCCCACATCGCGCGCGCATATGGGCCTTTCCGGCCAACATCTTATCGGGCTACAGGAGCAAAATGGCAGATCCCTATTTCACCCTTGGTATCGCGAAGAGCGCCAGCGAAGCGGAGATCAAATCCGCCTACCGCAAGCTCGCCAAGGAATTGCACCCCGACAAGAACAAGGACAATCCCAAGGCGTCGGAGAAATTCTCCGACGTGACCAAGGCCTATGACCTGCTCTCGGACAAGACCAAGCGCGGGCAGTTCGACCGCGGCGAGATCGATGCCGAGGGCAATCCGGCAATGCCCTTCGGCTATGGCGGCGGCGGGTTCCGCGGCGATCCGCGCGGACAGGCGAGCGGTTTCGGGGGCGAGGGCGCGGACTTTGGCGGCATCTTCGACGAATTGTTCGGCGGCCGCGGCGGCGGGGGCGGCGGTCCCTTCGGCGGCTTCGGCGGGCGCAGCGCGCCGCCGCAGAAGGGCGCCAACGTCTCCTATCGCCTCGGCGTCTCCTTCGTCGATGCCGCGACGCAGGCGCCGCAGCGGATCACGCTGGCCGACGGCGGCACCATCGACCTGAAACTTCCCGCCGGGGTCGAGACGGGCACGCAGATGCGCCTCGCCGGCAAGGGCCAGCCGGGTCCCGGTGGCCATGGCGACGGCATCGTGACGATCAGTGTCAGGGATCATCCTTTTTATGTCCGCGAGGGCGCCAATATCCGCCTCGACCTGCCCGTGACGCTGAACGAGGCGGTCCAGGGCGCGAAGATCAAGGTTCCCACGGTCGATGGCCCGGTGATGCTGTCGATCCCCGCCGGATCGACCTCGGGCCGGGTCATGCGGCTGAAGGGCAAGGGGTTCAGCCAGAAGGGCGGCGACCGCGGCGATCAGCTGGTGCGGCTCGTCGTCGATCTGCCGGTCGACGACGCTGCCTTGACCGAGTTCGTCGGCGCATGGACCGACGCGCGCCCGGTGCGCGCGGACCTCGGCGTGTGACGCGTGGCTGAACCCGGCGACAAGGCGGCGGTTGCCGCGATCGAACGCGAGGTTGCCGAGGAGGTCGCCCAGAAGTTCGTCGCCGAAGGCCATTCGCCGCATTCGCCCGAGGCGCGCGCCGAACGCGAAAAGCGCGTCAAGCTGCGCGCCCGCGCCGAAGGGCTGATCCATCGCGGCCGCGAGACGCTGGGCCCGGGCACGCGTGCTTTCAGGATCGCGCGCCGCGTCGTCGTCGGCACCTATACCGACGGCTTCATACATGCCGGCAATCTCGCCTATCTGGCGCTGATCGCGCTGTTCCCCTTCTTCATCGTTCTGGCGGCTGCTTTTTCGCTCTTCGGCGGCAGCGCGAGCGGCGAGGCGGCGATCGAGGCGGTGTTTTCGACGATGCCGCCGAGCGTCGCGAGCGCGCTGTCGGGGCCGATCCGCGAGGTGATGACCGCGCGCACCGGCATCTTTCTGTGGCTCGGCGCGCTGGTCGCGCTGTGGACGGTGGGCAGCCTGATCGAGACGGTGCGCGACATCCTCCGCCGCGCCTATGGTACCCATTTCAGCAAGGGTTTTTTCCACTACCGCCTGCTGTCGATCGGCATCATCACCGGTGCGGTGGTGTTGATGTTGCTGTCGTTCAGCATGCAGGTGCTGATCGTCGGCATCGAACAATTCGTTGCCCGCGTGCTGCCCGAACGCTTCCAGTCGGTCGGCATCGTCCTGATTTCGCGCGGGGTCTCGGGGGCGGGGCTGTTCGCCGCCATCTATATGCTCTTCTACAGCCTGACGCCGTCCAAATACCGGCGCAAGCAATTCCCCAAATGGCCCGGCGCGCTGTTCACGACTTTGTGGTGGATAGGGGTCACGCTGGCGCTGCCGCCGCTGCTCGCCAGCCTGTTTCGCTATGACGCAACCTATGGCAGCCTGGCGGGTGTCATGGTCGCGCTGTTCTTTTTCTACCTCGTCGGATTGGGTATGGTGATGGGCGCCGAACTCAACGCCGCGCTCGTCGAGGTTGAGGATTTGGGCCACGACGCTATTGGGCGCGTGGACGATGTGATTATCGAAGACAAAAAGGCCGGAGATACAAAATGACGGGTCTGATGACTGGCAAGCGCGGGCTGATTATGGGGCTCGCCAACGACAAATCGCTCGCCTGGGGCATCGCCAAGGCGCTGCACGGCGCGGGCGCCGAACTGGCGTTCAGCTATCAGGGCGACGTGATGCTGAAGCGGGTGAAGCCGCTGGCCGACGAGCTTGGCTGCGATTTCCTGATCGATTGCGACGTCGCCGACATGGACAATCTCGACGCGGCTTTCGCGACGCTGGCGGCGCGCTGGCCGACGATCGACTTCGTGGTCCATGCGATCGGTTATACCAACAAGGAAGCGCTGCGCGGGGCTTATGCCGACGTCACGCTGGACGATTTCCTGATGACGATGAACATCAGCGTGTTCAGCTTCACCGCGGTCGCCAAGCGCGCGGCGGCGATGATGACGCCGTTCGACCCCGAAACGGGCAAGGGGGGCGGCTCGTTGCTGACGCTGTCCTACTATGGCGCCGAAAAGGTCATCCCGCATTATAACGTCATGGGCGTCGCGAAATCGGCGCTGGAAACCAGCGTCAAATATCTCGCCAATGATTACGGCCCGCAAGGGGTGCGCGTGAACGCGATCTCGGCGGGGCCGATCAAGACGCTGGCCGCGAGCGGGATCGGGGATTTCCGCCTGATCCTGAAGTGGAACGAGTATAACGCGCCGCTGCGCCGCAACGTCACCATCGACGATGTCGGCGGCTCGGCGCTCTATCTGCTCAGCGATCTGTCGTCTGGGGTGACCGGCGAGACGCATCATGTCGATGCAGGTTACCACACGATCGGCATGAAACAGGAAGACGCGCCGGACATCGCGCTTGCCTGACACGGTCGTCATCCGCGCCGCCACGGCCGCGGATGAAGAGAGCATCGATCAAGTAATCAGCGCGGCCTTCGCGGCGACAGAGTTCGGCCATCAGGGTGAAGCCGACCTCGTCCGGATGCTCAAGGCCGACGATGACGTCATGGTGTCGCTGGTCGCCGAAGCGGGCGGCGCGATTACCGGGCATGCGCTGTTCAGCCGCATGGACGTCGAGGCCGACGGTCACGCGATCGCCGCGGCTGGGTTGGCGCCTGTCTCGGTCGCTCCCGAGCGGAATGGGCAGGGGATTGGCGATGCGCTGATCCGTGCCGGGCTCGCCGCTTTGCGTGGCGAAGGCGTCATGATGAGCTTCGTCCTCGGCCATGAGGGATATTACCCGCGCTTCGGCTATTCTCCCGAGCTCGCCGCGCGCTTCGCCTCGCCCTTTGCCGGGCCGCATTTCATGGCGATGATGCTGGACTCGAACGCGCCTTGGCCGCTAGGCGGACGGGCGGATTACGCACCCGCTTTCGCTCGCTTGGGGTAGGCTATGAGTTTCAACAGCTTCGGACGTGTGTTTCGCTTCACGACCTGGGGGGAAAGCCATGGCCCTGCGCTCGGCGCGGTCGTCGATGGTTGCCCGCCGCGGCTGTCGCTGTCCGAGGGCGATATCCAGCCCTTTCTCGACAAGCGCCGTCCCGGCCAGTCGCGCCACACGACGCAGCGGCAGGAACCCGACCAGGTGCGCATCCTGTCGGGTGTTTTCGAGGGCAAGACCACGGGCACGCCGATCAGCCTGATGATCGACAATGTCGACCAGCGATCGAAGGATTATGGCGACATCGCGCAGGCCTATCGCCCCGGCCACGCCGACTACAGCTACGACGCCAAATATGGCATTCGCGATTACCGCGGCGGCGGCCGGTCGAGCGCGCGCGAGACCGCGGCGCGCGTCGCGGCGGGCGGGGTCGCGCGGCTGATCGTTCCCGAGGTGCAGATCCACGCCTGGGTCGCCGAGATCGGCGGCGACGCGATCGATCCCGCGAACTTCGACCTCGAAGAGATCGATCGCAACCCCTTCTTCTGTCCCGATCCCGCCGCAGCGCAGCGCTGGGAAGGGCTGATGGATGCCGCGCGCAAGGCGGGTAGTTCGCTGGGCGCCGTCATCGAATGCGCCGCGAGCGGCGTTCCCGCCGGCTGGGGCGCGCCCATCTATGCCAAGCTCGACAGCGACCTTGCCGCGGCGATGATGGGCATCAACGCGGTCAAGGGCGTCGAGATCGGCGCCGGTTTCCAGGCGGCGCGGCTGCGCGGCGAGGAAAATGCCGACCCGATGCGCCCCGCGACCGACGGCAGCAACCGCCCCGATTTCCTGTCGAACAACGCCGGCGGCATCGCGGGCGGCATTTCGACCGGCCAGCCGGTGGTGGTGCGCGTCGCGTTCAAGCCCACCAGTTCGATCCTGACCCCGGTGCCGACGATCAACCAGGCGGGCGAAGCCGCCGACATCGTCACCAAGGGCCGCCACGACCCCTGTGTCGGCATCCGCGGCGCCCCGGTGGTCGAGGCGATGATGGCGCTCGTCCTCGCCGACCATAAATTGCTCCACCGCGCCCAGAACGGCTGAGGCGTCGCCGGCCGCAAGGCGCTCGTCTTTTGGTCGACCCGATGGGCATTTGTCGCGCCAGCGATTGCCCGCCGCGCGACACGCTGTTACCCCCGCCCGCATGGATGTCCGCCGCGGCGGGACAGGGGAGTGATAATATGGCGCGTCGCCTGACGTTGTATATTCTGATCGGCATGATCCTCGGGGTCATCGTCGGCTATGTGGTGCATCTCAAAGTGCCCGCCGACAGCGAGGCTTTCGACTATTGGCTCAAGAGCTTCGCGCTACTGGCCACGATATTCCTCAACCTGATCAAGCTGGTCGTCGCGCCGCTGATCCTCGGCACGCTCGTCGCGGGAATCGCGCATATGGGCGACAGCTCGGCGCTCGGCCGCATCGGCACGCGCGCGATCACCTGGTTCATCATCGCCAGCCTGATTTCGATCAGTCTCGGCCTGATCATGGTCAATTTTTTCCAGCCGGGCGCCGGGCTGAATCTGACGATCGGGACCCATTCGATCGCCGAGGTGGGCGAGGTCAAGAAACTCGACCTGTTCGAATTCATCGCCCACGTCTTTCCGAAAAATATCTTCCAGGCGATGGCGGAGAACGATGTTCTCCAGATCCTGGTCTTTTCGCTCTTTGCGGGCGTCGGCCTCACCGCGATCGGCGAAAAGGGCAAGCCGCTGGTGCGCGGGGCAGAGGCGCTCGCCGAACTGATGTTGCAGATCACCGGCTATGTGATGCGTCTCGCGCCGCTCGCGGTGTTCGGCGCGCTCGCCGGGGTGGTCGCCAAATATGGCCTCGGCATCCTCGCCGTCTATGCCGAACTGGTGACCGAATTCTATTTGTCGCTCTTCGTCCTTTGGGCGCTGCTGCTCGGGATCGGGGCGATGTTCCTGCGTCAGCGCATCTTCTCGCTGATCCGCTACATCCGCGAGCCGATCCTGATCGCCTTCTCGACCGCCTCGTCCGAAGCGGCGATGCCCAAATTGTTCGAACAGCTCGACCGTTTCGGCGTACCGCGCCGCATCTCGGGCTTCGTGCTGCCGCTGGGCTACAGCTTCAACCTCGACGGGTCGATGATGTACGCCAGCTTCGCGACGATCTTTATCGCGCAGGCCTATAATATTCCGCTGACGGTCACGGACCAGATCCTGATCCTGCTGACCCTTATGGTCTCGTCGAAAGGCATCGCGGCGGTGCCGCGCGCCAGTCTGGTGGTCATCACCGCGACGCTCGCGATGTTCGACCTGCCGGTCGAGGGTGTCGCGCTGATCTTCGCGATCGACCAGTTCCTCGACATGGGCCGCACCGCGACCAACGTCGTTGGCAATGCCGTGGCGACCTCGGTCATCACCAAATGGGAGGGCATGCTGGAAGAGTCCGAGCCCGCCGATCTGGAAAAGCCCCACGCGCCGTCGCACACGTCGCATGGCGGCGCGCGCGGACTCGATCTCGCCGAGGATATGGTCAGCGACGAACGCGGCGAGAAAGGCTGACCGCTCCGCCGCATCGCGGCGGGGCGGCAACCAGATTCAATTTTCGCGGACGCGGCCCCGCTGGTCGCCGGGACCCCGCGCGGGCGGGGCGCTCCGTGTCGGCGGCGGCGGAGCGCTGCGCGTTGCCGGCGGCGGAGCCGGACGCGCGGGCGGGGCCGCTCGCGACGGCGCGGGGCGGGGCGCAGCGCCGGCGGCGCCGTTGCCGCCATAGCCGCCGCCAGGACGCGGGCGCGGCGCCTCCGCCGATCCACCGCCCGGATTGCCGCCCTGCCATTGCTGGCGCGGTCGGCTCATGCCGCTGTTGCCGTCCTGTCGCGGCGGGCGCCCGGCGCCCGGTATGCGATCGGGGCGGTTGGGCCGGACCGGCGTCGTGGCAGTCGGCGGAAGCGGGTTGGTGCCGTTGCCTGCACCGGGACGCGGCGGCCGCGTTCCGCGCGGTCCGTCGTTGTTCCCACCGGGGCGCGTCCAGCCGCCCGGACGGCCGTCGCCGCGGCCGGGGTCGACCGGCGTGGCGCCGGTCGGCAGCGGATTGCCGCTACCCGCGCCGTGGCGCGGCGGGCGGGTGCCGCGCGGCCCGTCATTGTCGCGATCGTGCCCGTCCCAGCCGCCGGGGCGTCCGCCCGGCCTGCCGTCGCCGCGACCGCCGCCCCCATTGCCGTTCCAATGCCCGTCGCCGCGCCCGCCATGATGTTTCCACCAGGCGCGCCGTCCGCCCCAATAGTTCAGATATTGGCCGCGCAGCGGATAGCGGTTGTTATAGCTGTCGAAGAGCCACAAGCCCGAGCCGGGGTAATAATAATTGTCGTACCAGCCGCCGCCGAAACCGATGTTCACGAAGCCGGCGCCATAGTCGCCGCCGTCGTAGCAGTCATAGCCATAGCCGTCGTCATAGGCGTAGGGGTCATAGTCGTAATAGGCGTCGCCGTAGCGCGAGACGCAGTCGTTGCCGGCGTAGCCGCCGCCCGATCCATAGCCGTTGACGTCGCCATAATAACAGCCGCCAAGGCTGGCCGTCGCGAGGGCGCCGAGCGCGATGCCGAGCGGACGGCGAAGGAAATTTGCCATGCTTTTATCCTTGGTTACAGCCCGAACGGACGAGCCGACATCATGGATGCGAATCTGCGCGAGTCGAGTTGAATTTGCGGTGAATGGAGTCGGGGTGTCGACAAGACGTTACTTGCACCGATGTCAGTAGTGCGATACCCGAGGCATCCGCTACCAATTGGACGAGGAACTCTCTCCCCATGAATGCCCCCGCCAAATTCACCTGGTCCGAAGCGCGCTTCGGACCCGACACCGCGCATTGGCTGCCGCGGAACGACGAACGGTTGCTCGACCATATTCCGGGCGAGGACGGCAAGCCGCTGGTCGGCACGACGCTCGATCAGTTGAAGGACCCGATGGGCTTCTCGCGGCGCATGGTCGCCAAATATGGCAAGGTCTATCGCACCAAGAGCTTCGGCGGGCGCAGCGTCGCGATCCACGGGCCCGAGGCGAACGAACTGGTGATGTTCGATCGCGACAAGAATTTCTCGTCCGAACAGGGCTGGGGGCCGGTGCTCAACCTGCTGTTCCCGCGCGGGCTGATGCTGATGGATTTCGAAAAGCATCGCGCCGACCGCAAGACGCTGTCGGTGGCGTTCAAGCCCGAACCGATGCGCCTCTACGCTGACAGCCTCAACGCCGGGATCAGGGAGCGCGTCGCCAGCTGGAGCGGGCAGAACTTCAAATTCTATCCCGCGATCAAGCAGCTGACGCTCGACCTTGCGGCGACCAGCTTTCTCGGCATCCCTTGGGGTCCCGAGGCGGAGAAGATCAACAAGAGCTTCGTCGATATGGTGCAGGCGTCGATCGGGATCGTACGCCGCCCGCTGCCCTTCACCGCGATGGGGCGCGGCGTCGCGGGGCGCAAATATCTGGTCGATTATTTCGGGCGGATGGTGCCCGAGCGCCGCGCGTCGACGGGCGAAGACATGTTCACGCAAATCTGTCAGGCGCGTGACGAAAATGGCGACTATCTCAGCGTCGAGGCGATCGTCGATCATATGAATTTCCTGATGATGGCGGCGCACGACACCATCACCAGTTCCATCAGTTCGCTCGTCTGGCTGCTCGCGAAACACCCCGAATGGCAGGACAGGCTGCGCGAAGAAATGCTGAGCGTTGCGCCGGCGGGCGAGGGGGTCGGGCATAATGCGCTGAACGAGCTCGAACTCACCGAATGGGCGTTCAAGGAAGCGCTGCGGATGATTCCGCCGGTGCCGAGCATCCCGCGACGGGCGCTGCGCGATTTCGACTATGGCGGCTATACCATTCCCGCGGGCACCAGCGTCGGGGTCAATCCCGGCTTCACGCATATGATGGCCGACTATTGGCCCGAACCCGAAAAATTCGACCCGATGCGCTTTTCGCCCGAGGGCGCGAAGGGGCGGCACAAATATGCCTGGGTGCCGTTCGGCGGCGGCGCGCATATGTGCCTGGGGCTGCACTTCGCATATATGCAGGCCAAGATCTTCTTCCACCATGTGATCACCACCCACCGCATCACGGTGGCCGAGGGCTATGATCCCGATTGGTATATGTGGCCGATTCCGCGCCCGAAGGACGGGTTGATGGTGACCTTTACGCCGCTGGCGTGAGACCGCAGCCCGCGGTTGCGCGACAGCTTGGTCTTGCGTTTCTGTGAACGTTAACATATTGCGCATTGCTATTCCGGTTGCGCGGCATGAGCGCACGGTCGACTACGACGAATGATCGGCGACGACCGATCGCGGGGAGGAAAAGCGATGGGCGATATGGTTGGCGAACTGCTGCGGGCGATAGGCGATGTCATGGGCGCGCATGGACCCGCGATCAGCAGCGCGAAAAGCTATGCCCCCGCCGATTACAGCATCCATTTCTTCCTCCAGATCGCGGTCATCCTGCTGGTCTGCCGCGCAGTCGGCTGGCTGGCGCATCGTTTCTTGGGGCAGCCGCAGGTTGTGGGCGAGATGATCGCGGGCGTTGTGCTCGGCCCGTCGCTGTTCGGTCTGTTCTTTCCCGAATGGCAGGCGGTGCTGTTTCCCAAGGAAACTCGCAATGTCCTGTATGTCGGCGCGCAATTCGGCGTCGGGTTGTACATGTTCCTCGTCGGGACGACGCTGCGGCTCGACCATTTCCAGTCCAAGGCAAAAAGCGCGGCAGGCGTATCGGCGGCCGGCATCGCCGCGCCCTTTCTGTTCGCGGCGCTGATTACGCCCTTCCTCATCGATATTCCGGGCCTGTTCGCCGACGGGCTGGGGCAGGGCAGCGCGACCCTGTTCCTGGGGGCGTGCATCGCGCTCACCGCCTTTCCCATGCTGGCACGGATCATCAACGAGCGGGGCCTCGCGAACACGTCGCTCGGCACGCTGTCGCTGACCGCGGGGGCCTTCGACGACGCGGTGTCGTGGTGCGTGCTGGCGATCGTGCTGGCGACCTTCGGCGGCGGCCCCGGTATCGCGCTGCTCGCCATCGGCGGCGGCCTGAGCTTCGCTCTGTTCATGCTGCTCGTCGGGCGCAGGCTGCTCGTGCCGCTAGGCGAAGCGGTCGCGGCGCGGGGCGAGATGACGCATGGCGTGCTCGCCGTCGTGCTGATGCTCTATGCCATGGCCGCCTTCTTCATGGACGCGGTCGGCATCCATGCGGTGTTCGGCGGTTTCCTGCTCGGCGTCTGCATGCCGCGCGGGCTGCTCACCGAAGAGATCAAGCGCAAGATCGAACCGCTGACGGTCGTCCTGCTGCTGCCGATGTTCTTTACCTACTCGGGCCTCAACACCCAGCTGACCACGGTGAACAGCCTGTCGCTGCTCGCCGTCGCGCTGGGCATATTGCTGGTGTCGATCGCCGCGAAGTTCGGCGCCTGCTGGCTCGCGGCGCGGCTCGCGGGCGAGGATAATCGCACCGCGATGGGCATCGGCGCGCTGATGAACGCGCGCGGGCTGATGGAACTGATCATCATCAATATCGGCCTGCAAAAGGGAATCATCGGTCCGACCTTGTTCGCGATCATGGTACTGATGGCCATTGTCACGACCGTCATGGCTGGACCGTTGTTCGAGTTCGTCTACGGCCGCCGCGCCCGCGAAGCCGGCGAATTGGGGCGGTTGGGAACCGAAGGGCCGGATGAAGACGCGCCGCCGCGCGAACCCGTCCGCACCTGATTCACCGGCGGCGCTTGCGCAGGCGTGCCACCCATCCCATTGTGACCGGGTGAAGAGTGTTCGCCCCTATCTCATCTGGTTCGCTGTCGCCGTCCTGCTCGCGCTCGCCGCCGTCTATACGATGCAGTGGTTGCGTAAGCATCCCGAGCATAATCCGGCCGCGCGCTTCGAGCTGGCGCAGCCGCAGGGCTGGGCGACGCAGCGCAAGCTGATGGGGCTGGCGGGCGATGCCGACGCCTGCTTCGCCGCGTTCGATCGCGCCGGTGCCGGATATCTGCGGCGACCGCCGATCGGTCAGGGCGGCTGCCGCGCCGATCAGCGCATGATCCTGACCGGTAACAAGCTGGTCCCGACGATGGCGCCCGCCGAGGTCGCACCGAGCTGTGCGGTGACCGCGGCGATGGTGCTGTGGCATCGCGACGTCGTCGCGCCGCTGACACGCAAATATTTCGGACAAAGGGTCGCGCGGATCGAAAATCTGGGCAGTTACAATTGTCGCAACATTCGCGGCGGGACGCGGCTCAGCCAACATTCGACCGCCAATGCGATCGACGTGTCGGCGTTCGTGCTGGCCGATGGCACGCGAGTCTCGGTGGTCGGCGACTGGTCGGGCGGCGGCGCCAAGGCGGCGTTCCTGCGCGAGGTTCGCGACGGCGCCTGCGACCTGTTCAGCACGACCTTATCGCCCGACTTCAACGCCGCCCATGCCGATCATTTCCACCTCGACCTGACGGCGCGCAAGAGCGGCTGGACAACCTGTCGCTGAGTTAGACGGTGAAACTTTCGCCGCAGCCGCAGGCGCCCTTTGCGTTGGGGTTCTCGAACACGAAGCCCGCGGCGAAATCATCCTCGACCCAGTCCATCACGCTGCCGATCAGGTACAGCACCGAGGCGCCGTCGATGTAGAAAATGCCGCCGGGGGTCTCGATCTTCTCGTCGAACCTGACTTCCTCGGTGACATAGTCGACCGAATAAGCGAGGCCCGAACAGCCGCGGCGTGGGGTCGACAGCTTGACGCCGATCGCACCCTCGGGCGCGTTCGCCATCAGCGCCGCGACGCGCGCCTCGGCATTGGGGGTTAGCGTGACCGCGGCGGGGCGGGTGCGGGTTTTCACGTCGGTCATCACAACATTCCCAGCTCGAGGCGTGCTTCGTCGCTCATATTCTCGGGACTCCACGGCGGATCCCAGACGAGGTTGACCTCGGCATCGCCGACGCCCGGAACCGCACCGACGCGCAGCTCGACTTCGGCGGGCATCGACTCGGCGACCGGGCAGTGCGGGGTGGTCAGCGTCATCGTGACGACGACATGCCCCTCGTCGATCTCGACATTGTAGATCAGGCCGAGATCGTAGATGTTGACCGGGATTTCGGGGTCGAAAATGTCCTTGAGCGCATTGATAACGGCCTCATACAGGTCGCCGCCGACCGCGCCTGGCGCGACCTCGGCGGGTTTCGCGGCAAGGAAGCCTTCCAGATAGTCGCGCTTGCGCTCCAGTTTTTCGGGTGCCGTTTCGACATCCTCGACGCGCGCCTTCGGCGGCGCCTCGACGCTCGTCACTTCTTCCACCTTGATCATCCGATCCTCGCTCATCCGAAAATCCTCTCGACGCGTGACAGGCCCTCGATCAGTGCCGCCACGTCATCGCTGTTACTGTAAACGCCAAAACTCGCGCGCGCGGTCGCCGACACCCCCAGATGCTCCATCAGCGGCTGTGCGCAATGGTGGCCGGCGCGGATCGCGACCCCGCTTTCGTCCAAGATAGTGCCGATATCGTGCGGATGAACCCCCGCCATCGCAAAACTCACGATCCCAGCACTGTTTTCAGGGCCGTAAAGCGTGATGCTGTTCTTGCGCGCCAGCGCTTCGCGCAGCGCGCCAACGAGTGTGACTTCGTGCGCGTGGATCGCGTCGATGCCGATGCCCTCAACATAATCGACCGCCGCTGCGAGCCCGATCGCCTCGATGATCGCGGGGGTGCCCGCCTCGAAGCGTGTGGGGGCGGGGGCGTAGGTCGTCTTTTCAAAGGTCACGCGGTCGATCATCGACCCCCCGCCCTGCCACGGCGGCAACCGGTCGAGCTTGTCGCTCCACAGCACGCCGACGCCGGTGGGGCCGTAAAGCTTGTGCCCCGAAAACACATAATAGTCGCAGCCGAGCGCTGCGACATCGACGGGCAGGCGCGGCACCGCCTGACAGCCGTCGATCAGCAGTTCGGCGCTGACGCGATGCGCCAGTTCGGCGGCGCGCGCGACGTCGAGCGGGCTGCCGAGCACGTTCGAGACATGCGCGAAGGCGACCATATTGTGGTCGGGGGTCAGCAACTTTTCGGCGGCATCGAGGTCGATGCAGCCGTCGGCGGTCAGCGGGCAGACATCGACCTGCCAGCCCGCAAGCTGCCACGGCACGATATTGCTGTGATGCTCGAGCGTTGACAGCAGCACGCGGCCCTTGCGGGGGTGGCTGTAAGCGACGAGGTTGATCGCCTCGGTCGCGCCGCGCACGAACGCGATCTGCTCTTCCTTTGCGCCGATAAACGCCGCGATCCGCCGCCGCGCCGCCTCGTAAGCGAGCGTCATGTCGGCCGAGCGCGCATAGACGCCGCGGTGCACAGTCGCATAGTCGCGGCCCATCGCGTTCACCGTCGCGTCGATCACCGCCTGCGGCTTTTGCGCGGTCGCGGCGGTGTCGAGATAATGCCAGCCGGGGTTGAGGCCGGGGAAGTCGGCCCTTATGTCCCCCTCCCGCATGCGGGAGGGGTTAGGGGAGGGCATGTCGAGGCCATGCGCTGACGAAACAGGCCCTCCCCCGACCCCTCCCGCATGCGGGAGGGGAGAAGAAAGATCGGTCGGGCTCACACCAACTCCCCCAGCTTCGTGAGCGCGAGCGCCTGCAGATGCTCCTCATCTTCGGCGCCGTCGAACACGCCCGCGACGAACGCCTGCAGCAATATCTTCTTCGCTTCGGCGGGCGGCAGGCCGCGCGACTGGAGATAATAGAGCGCCATCGCGTCGAGTTCGCCGATCGCGCAGCCATGCGCGCATTTGACGTCGTCGGCGAAGATTTCGAGTTCGGGCTTGGCGTTGGCGGTCGCGCTGCGACCCAGCAGCATCGCTTTCACATCCTGCTCGCTGTCGGTCTGCTGCGCATCGCGCGCGACGGCGACCTTGCCGAGATAGGTTCCTGTGGCGGTGCCGCCGAGTACCGAGCGCACGACCTGGCGCGACGTCGCGCCGGGTTCGGCGTGGGTGACGGTGGTAACGATCTCGAGATTCTGCTCCCCGCCACCGATCTGCGCCGCGCCGAGATGGAAGTCGGCGCCCTCGTGTAAAGTCACCGCAAGTTCGATGCGGCCATAGGCGCCGCCGATGTTGAGGATGTGCAGCGACGCCGCCGCGCCCTTGCCGAGCACCAGTTCGATCTGACGGATATCGCCTTCGTCCTGCACGATCGCGCGCCTAAAGTCGCCGCCCGCAGGCACGACGATGCTTTCGGGCGCGGGCAGCGGCCACGCTGCGGTCACCGCGTCGATGTCGCTATAGCGCCACGCTTCGTCACGCCGGGTGGGGCGGGCGGTCATGGCCGGCGCTCCGCCCATTCGCGGCGGAAGTCGGCGAGCAAAGTCGATTTGCGCTTGTCGATGCAGGCCTTCACTTCGGCCTGGTTCGATGCGCCCTTCTTCACGCAGGTCGCACTCGTCTTGCAAAGCTGCGCATCGAGACGCGCATTACCGCTGCTTTCGCTGAGGTCGCAATGGTAACGACCCTTGGCGTCGCGGCCGACCATGACCGAAAGGCGGCCCAGCTTTTGTGCGATCACGACGATTTCCTCGTCGGTCGGCACCGGCTCAGGGGCATGCGCAATCGTCAAAAGGGCGAAGGCGAGGATCACGCGGCGATCTCCGCATAGCCTTCGCGTTCGAGTTCGAGCGCGAGTTCGGGGCCGCCCGATTTGACGATGCGGCCGGCGGCGAGGACGTGGACTAAATCGGGCTGCACATAGTCGAGCAGGCGCTGGTAATGGGTGATCAGCAGCACCGCCTTGTCGGGGCGCCGCATGATGCTGTTGATCCCATCGCCGACGATGCGCAGCGCGTCGATGTCGAGACCGCTGTCGGTCTCGTCGAGGATCGCGAGCCTGGGATCGAGGATGCCCATCTGCACCATCTCGTTGCGCTTCTTCTCGCCGCCCGAAAAGCCGACGTTCACCGGGCGCTTGAGCATGTCCATGTCCATCTTGAGCAGCCCGGCCTTTTCGCGCGCGAGCTTCAGGAAGTCGCCGCCCGACAAAGGCTCCAGCCCACGCGCCTTGCGCTGGGCATTGAGGCTCTCGCGCAGGAACTGGACGTTCGACACGCCGGGAATCTCGACCGGATATTGGAAGCCGAGGAACAGCCCCGCCGCGGCGCGCTCGTGCGGGTCCATGTCGAGCAGGTCCTGAGCTTCTCCGTTTTCTTTGGCGAAGGTCGCCGAACCCTCGGTGACCTCATAGCCGGGGCGCCCGCCGAGCACATAGGAGAGCGTCGACTTGCCCGCGCCGTTGGGGCCCATGATCGCATGGATTTCGCCTGCATTGATGCTGAGCGACAGGCCTTTCAGGATCGGCTTGTCGGCGACGGTGGCGTGGAGGTTTTCAATTTTAAGCATCAGTTGGTCGCTTCTTGACTGTCGAGATAAAGCTGGCGAGCCGCCATGTATCTGTTTCCGATTTCAGCAAAAATCACGTAAGACGCTCGTCGGTGTTCGGCGTTTTCTATCGCATTCGCCTCCAAGAACCGCTCGCAGCAATACGGCCAGAGAGGAAGGCCGTCAGGCTCGCAATTCTTCCAAACACCCATCGCCCAATCAGTCGCTGCGGATTTCACTCCGTCCAGCTCGTGCTGTCGCGCTTGGCGGTTTTCAGCCGCGGCTCGTTGTTGAGTGCGCCATTCTACCAAGGAGGCCTGAGTGGGAAAGCTACGAGTAAGCCAAGCTTCAACCACCGATGGCTTCAGATAATAGTCGTCGGCCACTTGAGTGATCAGTTTCTCAATCGGCAAATCTGCCGAAACCAACAATTCCAGCAACGCTGTCGTGGCCTCTTGCGCGTCGTCGGCTTTTGTCACCCCACGCTCCCCTCAAGGCTGATCCCCAGCAATTTCTGCGCCTCGACGGCAAATTCCATCGGCAGCTGCTGCAGCACTTCCTTGGCAAAGCCGTTGACGATCAGCGCCACCGCTTCTTCCTGCCCCAGCCCGCGCTGCATCGCATAGAAGAGCTGGTCGTCGCTGATCTTGCTCGTCGTCGCTTCATGCTCGACCGTCGCGCTCGGGTTGCGGACCTCGATATAGGGCACGGTGTGCGCGCCGCAGGTGCTGCCCAGCAGCAGGCTGTCGCACTGGGTGAAGTTGCGCACGCCCTCGGCGTTCGGCGCGACGCGGACGATGCCGCGATAGGTGTTGTTCGACTTGCCCGCGCTGATCCCCTTGCTGACGATGGTCGAGCGCGTGCGCTTGCCATTGTGGATCATCTTGGTGCCGGTGTCGGCCTGCTGATAATTGTTCGTCACCGCGACCGAATAAAATTCGCCGACGCTGTCGTCGCCGTTGAGCACGCAGCTCGGATATTTCCAGGTGATAGCGGAGCCGGTTTCGACCTGCGTCCACGACACCTTGCTGCGCTTGCCCTGGCACAGCGCGCGCTTGGTGACGAAATTATAGATGCCGCCGAGGCCTTCGGCATTGCCCGGATACCAGTTCTGCACCGTCGAATATTTGATCTCGGCATCGTCGAGCGTGACGAGTTCGACCACCGCGGCATGAAGCTGGTTCTCGTCGCGCATCGGCGCGGTGCAGCCTTCGAGATAGCTGACGTAGGCACCCTTGTCGGCGACGATCAGCGTCCGCTCAAACTGCCCCGTATTCTCGGCATTGATGCGGAAATAGGTGCTGAGCTCCATCGGGCAGCGCACGCCTTCGGGCACATAGACGAACGTCCCGTCGGAGAAGACCGCGCAGTTGAGCGTCGCGAAATAATTGTCGTGCATCGGCACGACCTTGCCGAGCCATTTCTTCACCAGCTCGGGATATTCACGGATCGCTTCCGAGATCGACAGGAAAATCACGCCCGCGCGCTTCAGTTCCTCGCGGAAGGTCGTCGCGACGCTGACGCTGTCGAACACCGCGTCGACCGCGACCTTGCGCGCGCCCTCGACGCCGGCGAGCACCTTCTGCTCCTCGATCGGGATGCCGAGCTTCTTATAGACCTCGAGGATTTCGGGATCTACTTCGTCGAGGCTGCCTAGCTTGGGTTTCGGCTTGGGCGCCGCATAATAATAGGCGTCCTGATAGTCGATCGGCGGGACGTTGAGTTTGGCCCAGTCGGGCGTCTCCATCGTCAACCAGTGGCGGAACGCCTTCAGCCGCCAGTCGAGCATCCATTCGGGCTCGTTCTTTTTCGCACTGATGAAGCGGACCGTATCCTCGGTCAGCCCCTTGGGCGCGAAGTCGGTCTCGATGGTCGAGGACCAGCCATGCTCATAATCGGCGACCTTTGCGGCGGCGTCGTGCGCGGCCTGGTCCTTGATGCGGGTTTCGGTGGTGTCGGTCATGCTTCTATCCTCCCCTCCCGCTTGCGGGAGGGGTTGGGGGAGGGAATGTTTGCAAAAGAGTTGTCAGAGACAGGCCCTCCCCAAACCCCTCCCGCAGGCGGGAGGGGCTTAGAAAGACTCGCCAAACTGATCTCCGCCAGCGCGCCGCGCACCGCACCGTTCACCACGCCCCAATGCGGCTGCACCTTGCAGCTGCCCTCGAGCGAGCAGTCGTGACGGCCCTCGGCGACGCAAGCGGTCAGCGCGATCGGGCCTTCGACCGCTTCGATGATGTCGGCTACATTGATCGCCGCCGCGGGACGCGCCAGCCGGATGCCGCCGCCGCTGCCGCGCGAGGCGACGAGCAGGCCGGCGCGCGCGAGCTGGCTCACCAGTTTCTGCGCGGTCGGCCCCGGAATCCCCGTCTGCTCGGCGAGCATCCCGGCACTGAGCGCAACCGACCCGCACTGGCGGGCGGCGGCGCTCATCAGCACCACGGCATAATCGGCAAGGTTGGACAGGCGCATGCGTTCCTTCTCGCGGAAATTGCGAACGATTCTTAACTGGAGTAAATTACTCCACTTATATAGGCGAGGGGCCCGCGCGGCGCAAGCAAGGCGGTTTTGGGAAGGCCCAAGAAAAAAAGGCACCCATCTGGCCGAAGCCAAATGAGTGCCAAGATGAAGGTCTCGGTCCCCTGAAAGGGGCGAGCTCTTCTGGGTCGCAGCCCCCGATTATGCCGGGGCGACGATTCGCGATTGGATGGAAACGCCAAAACGACGGGGCGTGAAATTTTTCAAGGTAAATGCGGCGCTCAGGTTTCGGACACCATCGGGCTGACCTTGCCCGCAAGCTGCTTGCGGCCCTTGGCGGTTGCCTCGACATAGCTCGACGGTTTCGCGAGCTGGCCGGGGGTGGCGCCGGCGAAGCGCTTGATCTCGCGAATCAGGTGCGACTGGTCGTAAAAGGCGTCGCCGAGTTCGGCGTCGTCGAGCTTTTCGCCGCGCGCGAGCGCCGACGCCGCGCGCACCGCGCGATATTTGCGCGCCAGCATGCGCGGCGACAGGCCGTAATAATGCTTCGTCATCCGCTCGACCGAGCGGATCGACATGCCCGTCGCCTCGACCAGTTCGGGGACGTGCGGGCTGGCCGATCCGGTCAGCCACTGATCGACGGTGCGGGTGAACCACACCGGCGCGGGTTCGTTCTTCTTGAGGATCTCGCGGACGAAATTATTGCCGATCACCAGCCGTTCGGCGGTGTCGGCGGCGTTGCCGATCGCGTCGACCACCTCCTCGATCCAGTCGCCGAACAGGTCGGCGGCGTCGATCGCGCGGTCGGTCAATTTGTCGGCATGCGCCCCCATCAGGGTCGCCCAGCCCGCGGGCATCAGCCCAAAGCCGTACATGCGCAGCGGGCCCGGCGCGATCGCCTGGACGCTGCCGCTAGTGGGGCCGATGATCGTCGCGCGACCGGCGGGAAAGCGATAGCCGTCGGGAAAGACATATTCGCCCTTCGGCACGTCCATGATGCGGAATTGCGGACGGTCGGCGCGCTCGCTCTCGTCGAATAACGGCAGGTCGACGCGCACGAAATAGAAGCTCGACACCATTTCGGCGAGGTCGGGATCGGGCGGAAAATATTGCAGCTCGAACGGCGCGTCGCCGTCCGCGCCCGCTGGCGTGGATGAAGCTTCCGTCATGACGAGACCGACCCCCGGCGGCTGCCTCGCCGCCTGTTTAACTAGGCTAAATCATTTGCCTTTCGGTTGCCCGCGTCAAGGCGCAAATCGCCAAAGCGTTAACTCTTTTGGGTGGCGATCCAGGCATCGACTCGCCGTTCGAGCACATCGAGCGGCACCGGCCCCGATTCGAGCACGATGTCGTGGAAGGCGCGGAAATCGAACTTGTCGCCCATCGCCTTCTGCGCGCGGGCCCGCAATTCCATGATCTTCAGCTTGCCGATCAGGTACGCGGTCGCCTGTCCCGGATAGACGATATAGCGTTCGATCGCTTTCTCGATGTCGCCCTGCGGGTTCGGCGTATTGTCCTTCAGATACTGGATCGCCTGCTCGCGCGTCCATTTCTTGTCGTGGATGCCGGTGTCGACGACGAGCCGCGTCGCGCGCCACAACTCCATGCCCAGCCGTCCGAAATCGGCATAGGGATCGGTGTAGAAGCCCATGTCCTTGGCGAGTTCCTCCGAATAGAGGCCCCAACCCTCGGTATAGGCGGTGAAACCGCCGAAACGGCGGAAGGGCGGCAGGCCGGTCAGTTCGGTCTGCACCGCACGCTGAAGGTGATGGCCCGGAACGCCCTCATGATAGGCGAGCGCCTCGAGTTCGGTCTTGGGCATGTCTTTGAGGTCGTAGAGGTTCACATAATAAATGCCCGGCCGCGACCCGTCGGGGGCGGGGGAGGAGTAGAAGGCCTTTCCGGCCGACTTCTCGCGGAATGCCTCGACCGCCTTTACCTGCAGCGCCGATTTGGGAATGGTGTTGAAGAAGGCGGGAAGCCTCGCCTCCATCGCCTTCACATGCTTGTCGACGTCGGCGAGATAGGCCTCGCGCGTCGTGTGATAATATTGCGGGCTGGTGCGCAGATGGTCGAAAAACTGGTTCAGCGTGCCCTGGAACCCGACCTGCGCCATGATCTTCTTCATTTCGCCATGGATGCGCGCGACTTCGGACAGGCCGAGGTCGTGGATCTGCGCGGCGGTCATGTCGGTCGTCGTGTAATTGGCGAGCAAAGCCTCATAATAGGCCTTGCCCTCGGGCATCCGCCAAACGCCGTCCTGCGTCGGTGCCGAAGCCTGCTGGCGCTTCATTTCGGCGGCGAGGCGGGTGTAGGCGGGGCCCGCGCTTTCGGACCAGGCAGCCTTGGCGGCGGTGATCAGCCGGGCCTTTTCGCCGGCGTCGATCTCGAGCTTGTTCACCTTGGCGCTGATGTCCTCGATCACCGCATTGTCGGCCTTTGTCAGATTGCCGATGTCCGAGATGACGAAAGGATAGACCCATTTGGGCGGCGCATAGCCCTTCGCGGCGCGCTCGGCCGATTCGGCGCTCAGCGTGTCGAGGATCGGCCCCATCTCGCGAATGCGCGACACATAGGCCTCGGCCTCGGCAGTATTGGCGACGCGGTGAATGTTGATCAGGAACGCTGGCATCTGGCTCTGCGCGCCGTTCATCTGATCGAAGATGTACCCATGGTCGCGGAACGGGAACAGGCGCTCGGCGCGCGCCGCCTGCGCGTTGAACAGTTCGAAAGACAGCGCCTCGTCGGCGGTCAACGCCTTGGGGTCGACGCTGCCGCGCATCGCTTCGGCAGTCGCGCTTTGCAGCTTGAAGCGCGCCACCGCCACCTCGTCGCTGACATCGTCCCACTGGCCATAGTCGCCGTCGCGCACCCCGCGCCGCGCCTTGCTTTCAGGAGAGAGCGACAGCTGCGCCGCGTCATATTTGTCGAAGAATTCGCCAAGGTTCGCGCCCGCCGGCGCGACCTCGGCGGGCGGTGCTACCGTCGCGGGCGCCTGCTCGGCGACCGTCGGTGCGCAGCCGGCGAGCGCGATGGCGAACAGCGACGCGGACAGGCTGGTGGCAAGGCGGGGGTACGACACGATTTTCTCCGGCTTATCATTGGACTTTGCTGGTCTGCGAGGGGCTTGCCATAGCGCCCCCCGGCGCGCAATGGCGGGCCATGTCGCTCTTCGCTTCCCTGACCGATGCCGCCTATGCGCTCGTCCGCCCGCTCGTCCATGCGACCGACGGCGAGGCGGCGCATAATCTGACCCTGTCGGCGCTCGAGCCGCTGCCGGCGGCGCGGACGGCGCTGACCAGTCCGATCCTGAGGACCGAGGTCGCGGGGCTGAGCTTCCCCAATCCCGTCGGCCTGGCGCCGGGCTTCGACAAGGATGCGCGCGTCGCCGCGGTGATGCCGCGCTTCGGTTTCGGCTTCGCCGAGGTGGGGACGCTGACCCCGCTGCCGCAGGAAGGCAATCCGCGCCCGCGGCTGTTCCGGCTGGTCGAGGACGGCGCGGTGATCAACCGCATGGGGTTCAACAACGGCGGGCAGGCTGCGGCCGCCGAGCGCATCGCCAGGCTGCGCGCCTGCGGCATGGCGGTGCCGCTGGGCATCAACATCGGCGCGAACAAGGACAGCGACGACCGCATCGCCGATTATGCCAAGGGCGTCGCGGCGATGGCCCCGCTTGCCGATTATCTCACGGTCAATATCAGTTCGCCCAACACGCCGGGGCTGCGCGCGCTGCAGGACAAGGGTGCGCTCGAAGCGCTGCTCGATGCCGTCAATGCGGCGCAGCCCGAAAGCGCGGCCAAGCCGGTGTTCCTGAAGGTCGCGCCCGATCTCGAACCCGCCGACATCGACGATGTCGTCGCGGCGGCGCTCGACAAGAGGCTCGCGGCGCTGATCGTGTCGAACACGACGATAACGCGCCCGGCATTGCGATCGGTACGCGGACATGAGACGGGCGGGCTGTCCGGCGCCCCGCTCCACGACCTCGCGCTCCAGCGCCTCAAGGATTTCCGGACGGCGAGCGGCGGCGCGATTCCCTTGATCGGCGTCGGCGGCATCGCCAATGCCGAACAGGCGTGGGCGCGCATCCGCGCCGGGGCGAGCCTGGTGCAAATCTATTCTGCTATGGTCTTTGCAGGACCCGGTCTTGCGGCGCGGATTGCGCGGGGACTTGAGGATCTGGCGATACGCGACGGCTTCACCCATGTCGCCGATGCGGTCGGGGTGGGCGATTGACGGGTTGCGCTGGCTGGCCCCTCGCGCCAATGTCCCGCGCATGATCAACAGACTTCTCACCGCCTTCGCCCTTGCCCTGACAGTGCTTCCCTCGCTCGCCGCGGCGCAGGGCGTGACCTCGACCGCCGACCCGCGCGCGACCGAGGCGGGGCGCCAGATCCTGCACGACGGCGGCTCGGCCGCCGATGCCGCGATGGCGATGATGTTGGTGCTGACTCTGGTCGAGCCGCAGTCGAGCGGCGTGGGCGGCGGCGGTTTCCTCGTCTATCACGACGCCGAGACCGACCAGACCGGGACGATCAACGGCCGCGAGATGGCGCCCGCCGGCGCCAGGCCCGAACGCTTCCTTGGGCCAGACGGCAAACCGCGCGGCTATAATGATGTCATCCCTGGCGGCCTGTCGGTCGGCGTCCCCGGCAATGTCCGCCTGATGGAAATGGCGCACAAGAAATGGGGCAAGCTCGAATGGAAGGCGCTGTTCCAGCCCGCGATCAAACTGGCCGATGAAGGGTTCGAGGTGACGCCGGCTCTTTACGTGTGGCTTGACCGGTTCCAGGATCTGTGGAAGGATTTCCCCGCCGCGCGCGCGCTTTATTATATCGACGGCAAGCCCGCGCCGGTCGGCACGGTGATCAAGAATCCGGCCTATGCCAAGCTGCTGCGCGACATCGCTGCCCGCGGTCCCGACGCGTTCTACACCGGCGCCAATGCCAAGGCGATCAGCGACGCGGTGGCGAAATCGGCGCGCAACCCTGCGCTGCTCACCGCCAAGGACCTCGCGGCCTACAAGGCGCAGGACAAGCCCGCTGTGTGCACCACCTACCGTGTGTATAAGGTCTGCGGCATGGGTCCGCCTTCATCGGGCGCGACCACCGTTTTCGGTATCCTCGGCATGATCGAGGGCTGGGATATGAAGACGATGGGCAAGGACAATCCGATGAGCTGGCACCTGATCGCCGAGGCGATGCAGCTGGCCTATGCCGACCGTGAAAAATATCTCGGCGACAGCGATTTCGTCGATGTTCCCGTTGCGGGGCTGCTCGACAAGACATATCTGGCCGAACGCCGCCATCTGATCTCGCCCTTCGACCGCGCCGTCGCTTATCCCGCCGGCAACCCGCCGGGCGCGCAGCCGCGCACCCCGTCGGGGCCGATTCAGGAGCAGGGCACCACCCATTTCGTCGCGGTCGACAAGGACGGCAATGTGGCGTCGATGACCTCGACCGTCGAAAGCATATTCGGCAGCCACCTCAACGCCAACGGCTTTTTCCTCAACAACGAGCTCACCGATTTCGACCTCAGCCCGGTCCGGGCGGGCGCACCGGCGGCGAACCGGGTACAGGCGGGCAAGCGCCCGCTGTCGTCGATGTCGCCGACGATCGTCTATGGCCCCGACGGCAAGGTGATGTTCGCGGTCGGTTCGGCGGGCGGCAAGCGCATCATCATGCATGTCACCAAGACGCTGATCGGCGTGCTCGACTGGGGCCTCAGCGCCGAGGATGCGATCGCGCTGCCCAATCTCTATTTCGGCCAGCAGGGCGTGCTGATCGAGGATGATGCCGCGGGCAAGGCGATAGCCGACAAAATGGCACCCTTCGGCTATCCCTTCGTCCCCACCGACCTCGGATCGAAACTCAACGCGGCGCAGCGCGTTGGCGAGACGTGGCACGGCGCCGCCGACCCGCGCGGCCCCGGCACATCGTCGGTCGATGGCGCGCCGCCACAGAGCTAAAAACAGAAGCCGCGGCGTCAATAAATAGGGACAGTCCCTATTTAATTGGGACCAGCCGATAGCGGACCAAAAACAGAAATTAAATAGGGACTGTCCCTATTTATTGGCTACTTCGCCGGGAGAGCAAGAGGCATGAAGCTGGAAAACCCCCATCTCGACCACTTCCCGAGCTTGGTCGCGATGTTTTTCGACCGCGCCGAAAAGGGCGGCGAGGACCCGTTCCTGTGGCGCAAGGCCGACCGTGCCTGGCAGCCGCTGAGCTGGCGTCAGGTCGCCAACCAGGTGTCGGCGCTCGCGCATAATCTGCGCGAACTCGGCCTGAAAGAGGGCGACCGCGTCGTCCTGGTCAGCGAGAACCGCCCCGAATTCTGCATCTCCGACCTCGGCATCATGGCGGCGGGTTGCATCACCGTGCCGACCTACACCACCAACACCGAGCGCGATCACCAGCATATCCTCGACAACAGCGGCGCCAAGGCGGTGATCGTATCGACCGCAAAGCTTGCGCGCGTGCTGATGCCCGCGGTGATGCGTTCCGACGCCAGCCTGGTCATTAGCATGGAGTCGCTGCGCGTCGGCCAGCAGGGCGATGTGCGCGTCCACGACTGGGCGCCGCTCGTCGAAAATGGCGCAACCTATCTGGAGGAGACCAAGGCGCGCGGACTCGGCGTCACCCGCGACGATGTCGCCTGCCTTATCTATACCAGCGGCACCGGCGGCGCCCCGCGCGGGGTGATGCAGCATCATGGCGCGATTCTGCACAATGCCGCGGGCGCCGCCGAGGTACTGGTCAATGATTTCGGCATCGGCGACGAAGAGGCGTTTCTGTCCTTCCTGCCGCTGAGCCACGCCTATGAACATTCGGGCGGGCAGTTCCTGCCGATCATGGTCGGAGCACAAATCTACTATAGCGAGGGGCTCGAAAAGCTCGTCTCGAACATCGAGGAGACGCGCCCGACGATCATGGTCGTCGTGCCGCGCCTGTTCGAGGTGATCCGCGCGCGGATGATCAAGTCGGTCGAGAAGCAGGGCAAGCTCGCCAACTGGATGCTCAATCAGGCGCTGCGCGTGGGCGAGAAGGATTATGAGCGGCGCTTGGGCGTGCTTGATCGCCCGGTCGATCTGGTCCTCAACAAGCTGTTCCGCCCCAAGATCCAGCAGCGGTTCGGCGGCCGGATGAAGGCCCTGGTGTCGGGCGGTGCGCCGCTCAATCCCGAAATCGGGGTATTCTTCCACTCGATCGGGCTCACCCTGTTGCAGGGCTATGGCCAGACCGAAGCGGGGCCGGTGATCAGCTGCAACCGCCCCTCGGTGGGCCTCAAGATGGACACTGTCGGGCCGCCGCTGATGAACACCGAGGTGCGCATCGCCGACGATGGCGAGATATTGGTGCGCGGCGAACTGGTGATGAAGGGCTATTGGCGCAACAAGCCCGAGACCGAGCGCGTGCTGGTCGTTGATCCCGCCGAGCCCGACAAGGGGCCGTGGCTGCACACCGGCGACATCGGCCATATCGACCCGCAGGGCCGCATCGTCATCACCGACCGCAAGAAGGATCTGATCGTCAACGACAAAGGGGATAATGTGGCGCCGCAGCGCGTCGAAGGGATGCTTACATTGCAGCCCGAGATCCTGCAGGCGATGGTCTATGGCGACAAGCGTCCGCACCTGGTCGGGCTGCTCGTGCCCGATCCCGAATGGGCGATTGAATGGGCCGAGGCCGAGGGATTGCCGAAGGATATCAGGCTGCTGCGCGAACATGAAAAATTCCGCGCCGCGCTGCGTGCCGCGGTCGACCGCGTCAACGGCCAGCTGTCGGTGATCGAGAAGGTGCGCAAGTTCGACCTGGCCGACGAAGCCTTCACGATCGAAAATGAGCAAATGACGCCGTCGATGAAGATTCGCCGCCACATCTTGCGCGAAGTTTATGCCGACCGCATCGCGGCGATGTACAAATCCTGACCGTCGCCCCCGCGCAGGCGGGGGTCATTGTCGTCGTGACCGCTGCGACGAGGATGTCGACCTCGTGCGGCCCCCGCCTGCGCGAGGGCGACGGATATTGTTGAATGGCTTTCCCCAGATGACGGGCGGGGGTGCGACCCGAAGAGCTCGGCGCAAACCGGAACCCCGCCCGTCGCTGAACCGAGGTTCAGCCTTTGTCCCCCGCCGGTTTGCGATAGGGAACAAAATCGCCAAGCACGCAGGTCGGGCCGCGGATACCGCTCGACCGGTCGACCAGATGGAAAAAATCGCCGCTGCAGGTCGATCCGCCGAACTGGCGCACGACCATGATATCGTTGTCGCGGGCGAGTCCGGGGCAGCTCCCTTTCAGGTCGTTGCGATACACCAGGCGGCCGGACTGGCGGTAGAGCAGGATATCGTCGGAGACGCGGATCGTCTGATAATTGCTGCCGCTGAGCAGGCAGCGCACCGGTTCGCCCGCGACCTTGCCCATGAGCTGCTTGTCGAGCGTCTTGGCCTGTTTCGGGGTCAGAGGCTCGGCGCGCGGCGTACCCGTCGCGGGCGCGCAGCTCGCGATCAGCGGTGCGATCACAGCGGCGAGCGCTGCGGCCTGAAACGGGTGAACCTTCGCCATCATGGCACTCCTGCGACTATGACGATTTGCGGACGGCGCGATGAATGGTTGCTGAAGCCGTCATGCGGCGTCCTTCAGTGCGCGGATGCGGCCGAGTTCTTCGGCGGTCGGCGCGCGCAGGAAAGGGTTGGTCGCGCGCTCGGCGCCGATCGTCGTCGGCACCGTCGCCTCGCCCGCGGCGCGCGCCGATTCGACCGCGGCGAGCCGCGCCGCGAGGGCGTCGTTATCGGGCTCAACCGTCACCGCGAAGCGCGCATTCGACAGCGTATATTCGTGGGCGCAATAAACGCGCGTCGCGTCGTCGAGCGTCGCGAGCTGCTGCATGTTCGCGAACATCTGTTCGGCGGTGCCCTCGAACAGCCGGCCGCAACCCATCGCGAACATGGTGTCGCCGACGAAGATCGCGGCGTCGTCGGCGAAATGATAGGCGATGTGCCCGGCGGTGTGCGCGGGCACGTCCCAGACCTTGGCCTCGACCGCGCCGAGCCGAACCGTGTCGCCACCCGTCACCTGCACATCGAGCGTCGGGATGCGCGCATATTCGGCGGCCGGGCCGGTGATCGTGCAACCCGTCGCCTCCTTGATCGCCGCATTGCCGCCGGTGTGGTCGGGGTGCCAATGGGTGTTCCAGATGTCGCTGATCGTCCAGCCGCGCGCCGCCGCGGCTTCGAGCACCGGGTCGGCCACCGCGGGGTCGACGACCATCGTCGCCTTGCTGTGGGGTTCGTGGACCAGCCAGACATAATTGTCGCTGAGGACGGGAATTCGGATGATTTCGAGCATGGCGGCAGGATAATCGACGCGCAGCGCGCCGTCGACCGCCAAGTTAACCATGTTGCAAGCCCTTGGGTTTAGCCTCCGTCCACGACTTCGGGGGTCATGTCTTTGCTGCGTCTCGCAATATTGATGTTTGCGACGGTCATTCTGGCTGGCTGGTCGCCCGCGCGCGCCGCGTCGGGACCCGCGCCCTGCACGCTACAATCGACGCTCTGGGACAGCTACCGCACGGTTTCGGCGCCGGGCGTGCGCCGCGATTGCGGTGCCGATCGCTGGTCGCTCGCGGGGCAACGCAGCTGGTTGTTCTTCGACCGCGAGGCGATCGCCGCTGCCGGAGTCGGCCCGCTCGAGTTCAACGCGCGCACCAGCCGCTTTCACCGCATTTCGCTCTATGTCCGTTATGCCGACGGCAGCACCGCGTCGATCGTGCGACAGGGCAGCGAGGCGATGCCCTATCGGCTCGCCGGCCCCGATTTCTACCTGACCCTGCCGCAGCGCGCATCGCCGCCGGTCGAGGTCGCGGTGGCGTTCGACCGGCTGGGGTATGTGACGACGCTGAAGACCGCGCGGCTTTCGCCGGCGGGCGCGGGCGGCTGGTCGACCGGCACGATGTTGCTGATCGCGCTGTTCACCGGGCTCGCGCTCGCGCCGATCGTGTTCAACATCGCCTTTTTCCGCGTGCTGCGCGAACGCTTCCTGCTGTGGCACATGGCGCTCGCGATCTGCATCATCTGTCACACCAGCCTGTCGTCGGGGCTGGCCTTTGCGGTGGTGCCGGGGATCAGCGCGCTCGCTTACGGCTATTGGTCGCAGATCAGTTTCAGCATTGGCATCGTCGCGGCGACGATGTTCTGCCTCAACTTCCTCGAACCCGGTAAAGCGACGCTGTGGGAACGGCGCGCGCTGATGGCCAGCGTCGGCTGGATCATCCTGTTCGGGGCGGTGGCGATGGCGCCGTTCGAGGCGGTGCGGCCATGGGGCAACAAACTGTATTTCGCCGGCTACCTGCCGGTGCTGCTGACCTATGTCGTCGTGCTGACCCGGGCGTGGCGGCGGGGCAGCCGCGCGGCGCGCTATCAGGCGATCGCGTGGATGCCGATCATCGCGTGCGGCTTCGAGCGCGTGGCGCGCGGACTTGGCCTCTATGTCGGGCCGGTGTGGCTCGACCAATTGCTCTATCTGGCGATAGCGCTCGAACTCGTCATCACCGCGCTCGGCGTCGCCGATCGTTTCATGATCCTGCGCCGCGAACGCGACTGGGCGTAGGCACAGGCCGGCGCGATGGCGGACGCGGCGCAGACCGATCCGCTGACCGGACTCAGTAACCGGCGCGGGCTCGAACATCTGCTCGCGACCGGCGGGCGGCGCTTCACCGCCGCCGCGCTGATCGACATCGATCATTTCAAATCGGTCAACGACCTTTACGGCCATCAGGCGGGCGACGCGGTGCTGTGCGCTGCCGCCGCGGGGCTGCGCGAGGGCCATGGCGGGGTCGTGGCGCGGATCGGCGGCGAGGAATTCTTCCTGCTGATCGACCGTCCCGACGCGGCGGGCACCGCCGAACGCGCGCGTCAGGCGCTGGCGCGCCGCATTGCGGCCGACGTGCCCGAGGTGCCGCGCCCGGTGAGCGCGAGCGGCGGGCTGCTGATCTTCGAGTCCCGGGTCGATGGCGCCTCGCTCGATTTCGACCGGCTGTTCGCCGAGGCCGACCGGCTGCTCTATGCCGCCAAGCATAGCGGGCGCGACTGCATGGTCACCGACCGCTGGCAGCAGCCCGATGCGCCGCCGGTCGGTGCGGTGGGGGCCGCCGCCTAGCGCGGACCGTAGCCGGTCGCGAGCGCGTCATAGCCCGCGTCGTTGAACTCGATCAGGCAGAACCCATGGCCGAAGGGATCGGCGAACATCGCCTGCCGGCCATAGGGCAGGTCGAGCGTTTCGCCCTCCTGCGTCGCCCCGGCCGCCAAGGCGCGCGCCATCGCGGCGTCAAGGTCGTCGACGGTGAAATCGGGATGCAGCGGGGTCCAATGGCGGCCATAGTCGCGCGTCGTGCCGCTTACCGGTCCGATCGCCGATCCCGCGGGCTTGACGATCAGATAGATGGGGACGGTGCTGCCGAGCAGTTCGACGATATCGTCGTCGAAACGCCGGCCCACGGTCAGCCCCAACGTGGCCGTGTAAAAAGCTTCGCCGGCGGCAAGGTCGGGGACGTCGATGTTGATCAACAGCCCCGGCATCGCTCAGCTTACCATTCGCCTGTGTTGGGCATCGACGCCCAGGGCTCCTGCGGCGGCAGATGGCCGTCCTGCAGCAGTTCGACCGAAATGCCGTCGGGCGAGCGGACGAACGCCATATGGCCGTCGCGCGGCGGACGATTGATCGTCACCCCGCCGTCCATCAGCCGCTGGCAGGTGTCGTAGATATTCTCGACCCGATAGGCGAGGTGCCCGAAATTGCGCCCACCGCTATAGGTTTCCGCAGGGCTGCCGTCCTCGGGCGGCCAGTTGTAGGTGAGTTCGACTTCCGCCACCCCGGCCTGTCCCGGTGGGGCGAGGAAGATCAGGGTGAACCGCCCGCCCTCATTGTCGAAACGGCGGACCTCCTCCAGCCCGATGAGATTGAAGAAATCGACAGTGGCGTCGGGATCCGACACGCGGATCATGGTGTGGAGATATTGGGTCATGGCGCCAATCTAAGCGCGCAGCGACATTTGTTCAAACGTCTCGAACAGAGATACGAATTCATCCGGCACAGGTGCGGTCGCGCCCTGCGCTTCCTCGACATGGACGCTGACCTCCAGCCCCGTCGCGCGCAGATCGTCCCGGCCCGCGCCATGGAGTTCGAACAGGAAGGTCATCGAACTGCGCCCGACGCGCGAGCAGCGCACGCAGATGTCGATTTCCTCGTCGAGCAGGATCGGCACCTTGTAGTCGACCTCGGCGCGCGCGACGTGGAATTCGGGGCTGTCGTTCGCGGGCCAGCGGTCATAAACCCCGGCGGCGCGCCAATATTCGGTGATCCCGATGTCGAAATATTCGAGGTAGCGGCTGTTGAACACGACGGCCTGCGCGTCGATCTCGGCATAGCGGACGCGTTTGGTGACGTGGAACTTGAAATCGCTGCGGGCCATGATGTTCCTTCTAGTCGGTGAGCCTGGCGACGGTGTCGATCAGCAGCGCGATATCGGTTTGGCGTGACAGCCGATGGTCGCCGCCTTTGACGAGCGTCACCTGAACATCGTCGCCGGCGAGCGCGGCGGCGAGGCGCAGGCTGATCTCGGGCGGGACGTCGCCATCCTCCTGCCCATGGAGCAGCCGCGCCGGGCAGGCGAGGGGGATCGGCGCGTCGAGCAGCCGGTTGGCCTCGCCCGACTGCCAGAAACCGCGCGTCGTGACATAGGGCTGGCCGCTGTACGACGTCTCCTCGCGGAGTTCGCCCTCGGCGAGGATGATCGCTTTCTCCTGCGGCGTGAAACCCCAGTCGGTGAAATCGGGCGCCGCGGCGATGCCGACGAGTCCCGCAACGCGGTCGGCTCCGTCGCGCGCGGTCAGCGCCAGCGCGGTGAGCAGCATCAGCCAGCCGCCCATCGACGAGCCGACGAGGATGAGGGGGCCATGGACCTTGGCATCGATCAGGTCGAGCACGTCGCCGCGCCAGTCGAGCAGCGTCTGTTCGCCGAACAACCCGTCCGACAGCCCGCAACCGGCATAATCGAGCAGCAGGCACGCCCGGCCTTCGCTTGCGGCCCCGTCGAACAAGGCGGTCGCCTTGCCACCGGCCATGTCGGACATATAGCCGGGCAGGAAGACGATCGCCGGACCCGCGCCCGCGACATGACGATAGGCGAGCCGCGGTCGCGCCGCGCGGTCGAGATACTGAACCGCGTCGGTCACGCCGCTCAGATCACCCAGTCGATCGTGCTCATCTGCATCACCGCCTGCCCCTTGGCGCGGCGCTGTTCGACCATGATCTTGTTGAGCCGCGAAATCGTGTCGCTGCCGGTGGTGATGCACCAGCCGGGCACCACTGCATGGACCAGCGCACACATTCCGCCCCAGATCATCGTCACGCCGAATTTCGACGCAACGCCGAAATGTTCGATGTAATTTTCATCGACGCTCTTGGGATGGTCGATGAACAGGCGCTTGAACATGGGGGATGCTCCTTTCCGGCTGCCCGCCGCCCTAGCGGGGCGAGGGCGGGGGAGCAAGGTTGCCGGTCAGTCGCGCAGGAAAATCTCTTCGATCCGCATCCCGAAGAGGTCGGCGATGCGAAAGGCGAGGGGGAGCGAGGGGTCATATTTGCCGGTCTCGATCGCGTTGACCGACTGGCGCGATACTTCCAGCCGCTCGGCCAGGTCCTGCTGGCTCCAGTCACGCTCGGCGCGCAGGACTTTGAGGCGGTTCTTCATGGCCGGGTCGCGCGCCGTTCGGCCGACGCCATGATCGCCTGCCCCAGCCCCAGGCCGATGGCCCAGATCGGCACCACCCACCAGGCGGGTATATGCGGGGCGACGCCGAAGGTTTCAAGGAAACCCCACAGCGTCCCGGCGAGCAGCACGAGCGCGAGGCCGATCAGCGCGGCGCTGGTCTGGCGATGGCGCAGATATTCATCCTCTTCCTCAATGACATAACGCGCCAGCGTCCACACGAAGAACACCATCGGCACCGACGGCAGGATCGCGATCGCCCAGAGCAGAGCGCCCTGCGGGTCGAGATAGTTGCGCGCGGTCATCGCGGTCCCCAGGCATAGGACATAGCCGACCGACCAGATCAGCATGCGTTGGTTGTACCGCCGCGTGGCGGGTGACAGCGCGCCGGCCGCGGCCTGGCGATTGCTCGCCGCCTTGGTCATCGGGATGAGCAGCAGTGCCGCCACCGCGACGAACGGGAGCGAGCGCCAGCCGCCCAGCAGGCCGCGATACTCACCATAGGCGATGGCACACATTGCCGCCGCAAAGGCGAGCGCCCACAGCGCCGGGTGGCGACCCGCAAGGCCGGTTTCGATTTTCTCAGCCTTCTCGGCCATGTCAAACTTCCTTATCTGATAGACAAGGTAGCTTTACATTGGGAACAATCATAAGTCAACTTACATTGACATAATGACAAGGATACTCGCGTCGCTCCCGCTTGCGTTACGCATGCGCTCCGGCCATCGTGCCGGGACACAAGGCGCTGCAACGGCGATCAGGGGATTGAAATGAAACAGCTATGTCTCGGTGTTGCGCTGATGCTTGCCGCTTGCGGCGCGCCTCCGGCGGCAGGCGAGGACAAGGCGCAAGCCATTCTGGCGCAAGATGCTGCCGAAGCACAGGCCGGCTGGCAGAAAGGCCTGTCCGCGCCGCCCGTCGCCGACACGCTGGAGGCCGAGGTCGGCTGCACGCTGCAATGGGAAATTTGGGGCATGGCGATCAGCGACGGCCGGCTCGTCGATACGGTCATGGCCGCGCTGCCGCCTGAAATTCAGGTCAAACCCGCCTTCGACGCGCACAGCCGCTGGAGCGAAAAGACGCTGGCGCGGCAGGATGCGTCGGGCGGCGACCCCGGCCCGACGCTCGACGCCTATCAGCGGCTGAAACCCGCGGTCGAGACAGCGTTCGACAGCGCCTTCACCGGCAAGCCCGGCGCGCTCGAGGCCTATGTCGCGAGGCTGGCGGCCTGCCGCAACCCCTAGAGTGGTCGGCCGCCGTTGCGAATCCGCCCCTTGCCGCTCCTGTCGCATGCTGGCAAAGGGGCGCTCTTTACCCCGCCAGAAAGGCCGATTTTTCCGATGTCCCAGATGATCCGCGTCACCCTTCCCGATGGCTCTGCCCGTGAAGTCGCGCGCGGGACCACTCCGGCCCAGATCGCGGCCGACATCGGACCCGGCCTCGCCAAGGCCGCGCTCGCTGCGAAGATCGACGGCGAACTGCGCGACATCATGCGCCCGCTGGAGGAGGACGCCCACCTCGCGCTGGTGACGAGCCGCGACGAGGCCGATGCGCTCGAACTGGTGCGCCACGACTTTGCGCATGTGCTCGCGGAGGCGGTGCAGAAGCTGTTCCCGGGCACGCAGATCACTTTCGGCCCCTCGACGAACGACGGTTTCTATTACGACTTCGCGCCGACCGCCGAGCACGGCCCTTTCCGCGACGAGGAACTGCCGCTGATCGAGGCGGAGATGCGCAAGATCATTGCCGCCGATCTGCCCCTCACGCGCGAGGTGTGGGAGCGCGACGCGCTGATCTCGAAATGGGCGACCGACGGCGAGAGCTTCAAGGCCGAATGGGCGCATGAACTGCCCGAGGGCGAGGAACTGACCGTCTATCGCAGCGGTGACGGCTGGATGGACATGTGCCGCGGCCCGCACCTCGCCTCGACCGGCAAGCTCGACCCTGCGGCGTTCAAGCTGACGCGCGTGTCGGGCGCCTATTGGCGCGGCGACCAGAAGAATGCGCAGCTGTCGCGCATCTACGGCACCGGCTGGCTCAACAAGAAGCAGCTCGCCGAACATCTCGTCCGGCTCGAGGAAGCCGCCAAGCGCGACCATCGCAAGATCGGCCGCGAGATGGACCTGTTCCACCTGCAGGAAGAGGCGCATGGCAGCGTCTTCTGGCATCCCAAGGGCTATCGCATCTACCGCGAGCTCGAGGCCTATATGCGCCGCGCGATCGACGGGTCGGGCTATCAGGAGGTCAAGACCCCGCAGGTCATGGACGCGAAACAGTGGGAACAGTCGGGCCACTGGGGCAAATATCGCGAGAATATGTTCGTCATCCCCGACGAGGTGCCGAACATCGAGGACGAAGGTCCGCTCGTGTCGGACGACGCCGAGTGGATGGCGCTCAAGCCGATGAACTGCCCCGCGCATGTCCTGATCTTCCGCCAGGGCATGAAGTCCTACCGCGACCTGCCGCTGCGCATGGCCGAAATGGGCTGCTGCCACCGCAACGAGCCGCACGGCGCGCTGCACGGCATCATGCGCGTGCGCCAGTTCACGCAGGACGACGGCCATATCTTCTGCCGCGAGGATCAGATCGTCGAGGAAGTCCGCAGCTTCTGCGAATTGCTCGACCGCGTCTACAAGCAGCTCGGCTTCGAGAAATATGCGGTGAAGCTCGCGCTGCGCCCCGAGATGCGTTTCGGCACCGAGGACATGTGGGACAAGGCCGAGGCCGAGCTGCGCGAAGCGGTCGAGCGCGCCGGCATGGCGAACGACGATTATGGCTGGGAAGAATTGCCGGGCGAGGGCGCCTTCTATGCGCCCAAGCTTGAATTCCACCTGACCGACGCGATCGGCCGTACCTGGCAGTGCGGGACGATCCAGTCCGACCGCGTGATGCCCGAACGCCTGGACGCGGCGTATGTTGGCGAGGATGGCGAGAAGCATCGCCCGGTGATGCTCCATCGCGCGATCCTTGGCACTTACGAACGCTTCATCGGCATTTTGATCGAGCATTTCGCCGGACGCTTCCCGACCTGGCTCGCGCCGGTGCAGGCGGTGGTCGCGACGATCGTCAGCGACGCCGACGATTATGCGAAGGACGCGCTGGCGCAGATCACCGCCGCGGGCATCCGTGCCGACAGCGACCTGCGCAACGAAAAGATCAACTACAAGGTCCGCGAGCACAGCCTGCAAAAGGTCCCGTATCTGCTTGTCGTCGGCAAGCGCGAGGCCGAGGAAGGCACGGTCGCGATCCGCACCCTCGGGCAGGACGGCCAGCGCATCATGCCGCTCGCCAAGGCGATCGCGATGCTGAAGGGCGAGGCGACCCCGCCCGACCTGCGCAGTTGAGCGCGGCCGCGAGCAAGCCGCGCCGCCGCCGGCGCCGCTGGCTGGTTCTGCTGATGCTGCTCGGGCTGCTGCTGGTCGGTCGCGGGCTGTGGAACGCCAGCGCCGATCCGATCGTCCGCCCCACGAACGTCGAACTCGCCGACTGGCCCGCGGGTGCGCCGCCGATGCGCGTGCTGCTCGTCTCCGACACGCATGTCGCGGGTCCCGACATGCCGCCCGTGCGGCTCGCCGCGATCCTGCGCCGCTTCAACGAGCTGAAGCCCGACCTGATCTTGCTCGCGGGCGATTTTCACAGCGGCAAGACGCTCTCGACGCGCCATTATTCGGCCGCCGAACTGACTGCGCCCTATGCACAGGCGAAGGCGAAATATGGCGTGGTCGCGGTGCTCGGCAATCATGATTATTGGTTCCAGCCCGAACCGATCGCGAAGGGCATGACGGCCGCGGGGGTGACCGTGCTGCGCAATCGCGCGGTACGGCGCGGGCCGCTGATCGTCGGCGGGGTCGATGACGAGGTCACCAATCACGACAATCTCAAACGAACTTATGCCGCGATGGACGCGCTGGGGCCGGGGCCGCGCATTCTGACGACGCACAGCCCCGACATCGTCCCCGACCTGCCCGCGCCCGTCGATGTCGTCTTTGCGGGCCACACCCATTGCGGCCAGATCGCGCTGCCGTTCATCGGCCCGCTCAGCTACGCGTCGAAATATGGCGACCGTTTCGCCTGCGGCGCGATGGTCGACAAGGGACAAAAGATCTTCGTCGGCGCCGGCCTGGGTACCAGCATCTTGCCGCTGCGCTATGGCGTGCCGCCCGACGTCTGGCTGGTGACGCTGGGCCCCCGGGTCGCCAAGCCATGACCGGCGCTTGGCATGCGGTCGGGCTGTCGCCTTTGCTTTTTGCCGTCGCCGCGGCGATGACCTTCGGCGCCGCGCTGGTGCGCGGGCTGACCGGCTTCGGCATGGCGATCATCCTCGTGCCGCTGCTCGGCATGATCGTTTCGCCGGGCGAGGCGGTGGTGCTCGGCATCATCCTTCAACTCCTGATCGGACCCGTCGGGTTTCGCCGCATCGCCGCCGACGCCGACCGGCAGAGTGCGATACCGATCGCGCTGCTCGCGATGGTCGCGACCCCGCTCGGCATGGTCGCGTTGAAGGCGGTGACCCCCGATGTCGCGCGGCTGCTGATCGCGGCGGTCGCGATCGGAGCGTTCCTCATTCTCTTCTTGCCGCAGCATCCCGACGGCCACCGGCCGGGGCGGTTTGCGGTCGGGCTGACCGGCCTGTCGTCGGGTATCTTGACCGGCTTCGCCGCGATGCCGGGGCCGCCGGTCGTGCCTTTCTATCTCCGCCAGCGCATCGCCCCGGCGGTCGCGCGCGCATCGATGATGCTGATCTTCTTCGCGACCGCGATCGCCGGGACGCTCGCGTCTCTGTGGCTCGGCCTTGCGACGCACAAGCTGTTCCTGCTGTCGCTGCTGCTTTTCGTGCCGATGTGGCTCGGCGACCATCTGGGCACCCGTGCCTTCGGCCGCGTGCCCGATCCGGTCTGGCGCAGTATCGTCGCGGTGGTGCTCGGGTTGGCGGGCTTGTCGGCTTTGCTTCGCCTGCTGAGTTAGAGACTCCGCAGCGCGCTTGCCGGCCGCACCGAAAGCAAGGGCCAGCTCCCGGCGATCCCGATCAGGAACGCCAGCCCCGCGCCGCCGAGCAGGGTCATGCCGACGATGAACGGATCGGGCGCGAAGCCGAAGTCGAAGATCCGCGTCACGACATACCAGCCCGCTCCGAGCCCGAGCCCGAGCGAAAGCGCGGCGAGGATCAGCGCCAGTACGGCATATTCCAGCCCCTGCGCGCCCAATATCTGCCCGCGGGTCGCGCCGAGCAGCTTGAGGATCACGCTGTCGTAGACGCGCCGCTCGCGGCTCGCGGCGATCGCGCCGATCAGCACCGCGATGCCGGCGAGGATCGCGATGCTCGCCGCCGCGGCGATCGCCTGGCTCATCTGGGTCAGCAAGGTCGTGACCTGCCCGATGACGTCGCGCACCGCGATCAGCGAGGCCGAGGGGAAGGCCCGCGGAATGCTGCGTGCGAGTTCGGCCTCGGCCGCGGGCGGCACCGCGACGGTGGCCACCATATTGTGCGGCGCGGCGTCGAAGCTGCCCGGCGAGAAGACGAGCACATAGTTGAGCCCGAAATTGTCCCATTCGACGGTGCGGAAGGACGCGACCTTGCCCTGCACCTCGACACCCAAAACATTGACCGATAGCGTGTCGCCGATCTTGAGGCCGAGAGAGGTCGCGACCTCCGCCTCGACGCTGACCAGCGGCGGTCCCTTATAGTCGGCGGCCCACCATTGCCCGGCGGTGAGTTCGCTTCCGTTCGGCAAGGTGGGGCTGTACGTCAGCCCGCGGTCGCCGCGCAGCACCCACGCGCCCTCGGGCAGCTCGGCGAGCTCGTCGACGCGCTGCCCGGCAAATTCGGTGACGCTGCCGCGCAGCGCCGGGATCATGTTGACCTCGGCATCGGGTGCCGCCCTCGTGACCATCGCGCGAAATTCGGCGGCACCATCGCGCGGAATGTCGAGCACGAAGAAACTCGGCGCGCGCTGCGGCACGGTGCGTGAAATTTCGGCGGTGATGCTCGTCTGGATCGCCGCAAGCGTCACCAACAAGGTCAGCCCCAGCCCCAGCGCCACCACCAGCGCCCCCGTCGCCGCACCCGGCCGGTGGAGGTTCGCGACCGCCAGCCGCAGCAACGGCTGCTTCGGCCGCGGTGCGAGGCTCGCCGCCTTGCGCACCAGCCAGCCGATGCCGACGAGCAGCAGCAGCAATCCGGAGGCGGCGCCGACAAAACCGAGCGCGAAAAAAGGCTCGCGCGCCGTCCCGACCGCGAGCGCGATAATCGCCGCCAGCGCGGTGCCGACCGCGAAGATCGTGCGTTTCTCGGGCCGTGCCATGCCGTCGATCGTCGCGCGAAACAGCCCCGCCGCCGGCACCTGCCGCGTCGCCGCGAGCGGGGGCAGGGCGAAAGCGATGGCGATGAGCAGACCATAGGACGCGCTGATCGCCAGCGGCAGCGGATAGATGGCGACGCCGGGTTTCACCGGCAGCACATCGCCCGCGATAGCGGAGATCGCTGCTGGCGCGAGCGCGCCGACGACGAGGCCGACGAAGATCGACACCGCCGCGACCGCCAATATCTGCAGGCCGTAAATGCGCATCACCGTGCCGCTGTCGGCGCCGAGCACCTTCAGCGTCGCCAGCCCCGACCGCTTGCCCGCAAGATAACTTGCGACGCCGTTGCCGACGCCGATCCCCGCGATCACCAGCGCCGCGAGGCCGACGAGCGAGAGGAATTGCCCCATGCGTTCGATGAAGCGCCGCGTTCCGGGCGCGCCGTTGCTGCGGTCGGTGATCTCCCAGACGGCCTCGGGGAATTTTTCGGTCAGGCTTTTGCCGATTGCCTCGGGATTGGCGTTGTCGGGCAGGCGGACGCGATATTTGCTCTCATAGAGGCTGCCCGGCTGGATCAGCTTGGTCGGCTCTAGGTCGTTCAGCCCGATGATCGCCACCGGGCCCAGCGTGAAGCCCTCGCCCAGCCGATCGGGCTCGTCGGCGATGATGCCGTCGATGCGGAAGCTCTTGTCGCCGAACTTGACCTGCTCGCCGACCTTGAGCTGGAGCCGCGAGGCGAGGTCGGCGCCGATCCAGGTCGCTCCGGCCGGGGGCGGGCCGCGCCGCACGCCGCTCTCCAGCCGCATTGTGCCGTAGAGCGGATAAGCACCGTCGACCGCCTTCAGTTCGGACAGCAGGGCTTCGCCGTCGGGGTCGTTGGCCATCGCGCGCATGCGCACCGTCGCCGATGCCTGACCCACGCCGCGAAACGCCGCCATCTCGGCCTCGCTCGCCTGCCGCTGCGGCAGGCCGAATTCGATATCGCCGCCGAGGATCGTCTGCCCGCGCACCTCGAGTTCCGACGTGATGCCGCGCGTCAGGCTGCCGATCGCGGCGAGCGTCGCGACGCCGAGGAACAGGCATACCGCGAGCAACCGCAGCCCGCGGATGCGCGTCGCGAGGTCGCGCCTTGCGATGCGCCAGACGGCGGCGAGGGACAGCATCAGCGCGGCGTCCTGCCGGCGCGTTCCTCGTCGATCCGCCCGTCATGCATCACCAGCACCCGGTCGCAATGCTCGGCGAGGTCGGGATCATGCGTGATGACCAGCAAGGTCGCGCCGAGTTCCTTGCCGCGCGAGAACAAGAGGTCGACGATCGCATGGCCCGTCGCGGTGTCGAGATTGCCCGTTGGCTCGTCGGCGAACAGGATCGCGGGCCCGCCCGCCATCGCGCGGGCGATGGCAACGCGCTGCTGCTCGCCGCCAGACAGCTGCGCCGGATAATGGGTCAGCCGGTGGCCCAGTCCGACCGCCTCCAGTTCCGCCGCTGCACGCCCGAACGGGTCGGCATGGCCCGACAGTTCGAGCGGCACCGCGACATTTTCCAGCGCGGTCATCGTCGGCAGCAGGTGGAACGCTTGCAGCACGATGCCGATCCGTCCGCGCCGCGCACGCGCCAGGCCGTCCTCGTCGAGCGTCGTGAAGTCGGTCCCCGCGACATGGATCGTCCCGCCGCTCGCGCGTTCGAGACCCGCGAGCACCGCCATCAGCGAACTTTTGCCCGACCCCGACGGCCCGAGCAGCGCGACCGATTCCCCCGCGGCGACGCGCAGGTCGATCCCCCGCAAAATTTCGACGGGGGCCTTGTCGGTGCCGAGCGTCAGCGTCACATTATGGGCGGCGATCGCCGCATCCGCAGGCGGTCGGGAGAGCATGATCAAGAAGGGACCCTTTGGAATGATCAAGGCCGGATGGCGCTCGTTTGCGATATATGGTTGCGTGATCGCGCTTTGCCAACCGCTCGCCGCGTGCGGATCGGCGGAAAATCCCGCCGCTTCGACGAAGGCGGAACCCGCTTCGAGCAAGGCCGCTGCGGTTCCGGCCGACGCGCCGCTGGTCATCGCCTTCGGCGACAGCCTTTATGCAGGGTACCAGCTTGGCCCGAAGGAAGGTCTCGCGCCGCAATTGCAGGCGGCGCTGGCCGCCGATGGCGTCGTCGCGCGGGTGCAGAACGCGGGCGTATCGGGCGACACCACCGCGGCGGGGCTGCAACGCCTGACCTTCGTGCTCGACAATGCGAAGGTAAAGCCCGCGCTCGTCCTGCTCGGGCTCGGCGGCAACGACATGCTGCGCGGCATCGACGCAGCGCAGACGCGCAGCAACCTCGACGCGATGCTGGCGGAACTCCAGAAGCGCGATATCCCGGTCGTCCTCACCGGCATGATGGCCTCGCCCAACATGGGCAGCGACTATGCCAAGGCCTTCAACCCCATTTATCCCGAACTCGCGGCAAAATATGAAGCGAGCCTCTATCCCTTCATCCTCGACAATGTCGTGACGAACAAGGCGTTGATGCTGGGCGACAATGTCCATCCCAATGCCAAGGGGATCGGAGTGATCGTCGATGGGCTGGCGCCGCTGGTCGAGGAAGCCCTGCCCGACGCGGATTAGGCCAGCAATTTTCCGGCCCGAGCCCGCCAACTCGCTGCGAGGACACCCATCGCGGCCAACGCCCGTAGCGCGTCCGGCTCGCGCTTGCCGGTGCCGCCGACCAGCAGCGCGAATGCCCGCTCGATGCTCCAGTCGGGCAGGGGCCGTGCCACCAGCTCGAGCGTATCGCCCGCCGCGACCGTGCCTTCCTCGATCACGCGGTAATACCAGCCGCTGCGCCGCGACGTCACCACCGTCGCGGTGACGCTCGCGACCCCGAAGCGGTGGCCGAGTTTCCAGCACGGCTGGCGCCCCTGGCTGATCTCGACCAGGGCGCTGCCCAGCCGATAGCGGTCGCCGATGCAGGCTTCGGCCTCGATCAGTCCGTCGGTCGAGATATTCTCGCCGAACGCGCCCGGCGTATCGAGCAATTTATGTCCCCCGAGCGCCTCGGCCCACCAGCCGTAATGATCGCGCGGATAATGGTGGATCGCCTTGTCGGTGCCGCCATGGACGCTGAGGTCCGCCTGTTCGTCGCCCGCGATGCCGAGGAAGCCGACGCGCTGCGGCCCGGCGACGGGCGCCTTGGCGATGGCGCTGGGTTCGTTGCCGCGGAAGCGTTCGGCTTTGCCGGTCAGGATGGCGTCGATGGTCAGGCGCATGATCGGCGTTTAGCGGCTGGTGAGAGGGGCGGGAAGGATCTTTAGCCCGCACCATACCCCAACGAAAAAGGGCGGCCCTTCGGGCCGCCCTTCCTTGTTCGTCGCTGTCCGAAAAGGATCAGAAAGCGAAGCCGACGCCCGCGACGAAGCTGTCGAAGTCGCCGAAGTTGCTGATGAACTGGCGGCGATATTCGACCTTGCCATAGACGTTCGAACCGAACTTGTGCTGGTATCCGGCACCGACATAGGGATCGTCGATGTCGCTGAAGGTGTAACCGCCGGTCGCGTACAGCTTGCCGTTGGCGCCGAGCTTGGCACCGATGCGGCCGCCGGCCGAGAACTGGACGTCGGCGCCATCGACGAGGACCTTGTCACCCGCGACTTCGGCGCCGACGAATGCGGTGTCGCCCAGGTCGAAATCATAGCCTGCTGCGAGGCCGAGCGTGCCTTCGTCGATCCCGTTGCCGGTGATCAGGCCGCCGCGAACTTCGACACGGCCTTCGCCGCCTTCGGCAGCGAACGAGGGGGTGGCGACGACGGCCGAGAGGAGAGCGGCTGCAACTGCGAACTTCTTCATTTTGTTTTCCTTTGCTTTGATGGGGCACATTCTTCTTGGAGCGCGACCCGGGGCCTAAATGGCGATTTCGACTGTCGCTTCAATGAACGGATCGTTCAGATTGTGACAATTTTCTTACCTGTGTTGTTTTTGCAACACGCGCGTAAGCCGCTGCAAATGCTTGACAGCATGGCGCGGGTGGCGGTTAACTGCGCCGGACTGGGGGGTGTCATGGCAAGCACGCAGCCTTTGTTGATCCATGTCGATAGCCGCGGCGTCGATGACGAGGCGCGCGAGGCGCTGGCGCGCTCGCTCGCGGCCGAGTTCAACGAACATGAAGCCGGGGTCGCCGACCTCGCGCGAACCGTCGCGCCGCCGGGGTCGAAGGGCGGCGAATGGGCCATGACCGCCGAGGTCGCGATCAGCCTGGGCGCGCTCGCCTCGTCTTGGGCGGTGCCCGCGCTCCAGCATTGGCTGAAGCGCCAGGATGGCGAAACCACCCTGACGTTGAAAGGCAAGAATGCCGACGGCGAATATTTCGAGGTCAATGTGACCGGCGCCGCGCCCGACGATGTGTTCAAGAAACTCAACCCCTTCCTCCAGCAGGCCAAATAGGGCGACGGGATGAAGCGCGCGCTGATCCTCGCGACCGGCACCTACGCCGACAGCCGGCTCACCCCGCTCAAATCGCCGGTACCCGACGCCGAACGGCTGCGGCTGTTGTTGACCCGCCCCGATGTCGGACCCTATGAGGTGACGATGTTGTCCGACGCCGACCAGCGCGCGCAGCGGGTGGCGATCGAACGCTATTTCCAGGCGGCGGGCGCCGACGACACGCTGCTGCTCTACCTGTCGGGGCATGGCGACAAGGATGCCGACGGCGACCTTTATTTCCTGGCGCAGGACAGTGACCGCGATTTGCTGTCCTCGACCGCGATCGGCGCCAATTTCGTCTCGCGCCAGGCCTCGCGCAGCCGCGCCAAGCAGAAGGTGTTGCTGATCGACACCTGCTACAGCGGCGCCTTTGCCAAGGGGCATGTCTTCAAATCGGGCGCGGCCACGATCAGCGCCGAGGATTTCGGAGAAAATGGCGGGCGCGGCACCGCGATCATCACCGCGGCGTCGAGCACCCAACTGGCGAGCGAGGCCGACGCCGGCGGGCGCATGCAGTCGCGCTTCACCCGGCATTTGATCGAGGGCATCGAAACCGGCGCCGCCGACGCCAATGGCACCGGGTCGATCACTCTCGACGAATTGTTCGACTATGTCCGCGGCGCGCTGCGCAAGGAGGGGCCTGGGCAGGAACCCAAGCGCCTGAACGCGATCGACGGCGACATGGTGATCGCACGCAACCCGGTGCGCCGCGCACCGCCGCTGCCGGCGGGGCTGCTGCGCCGTGTCGTGAGCAAAAATTGGGAATCGCGCGCCGCGGCGTGCATCGCGCTCAGCGAGATCATATTGCGCGGCGGCGACGATAAGGCACCTGCGCTCGCCGCGCTGCGGACGCTCGCCAGCGATCCCGACGACCGCGTCAAACGCCGCGCGACGAGCGAGTTGGCGCAGGTTGGCGAAACGGTCGAGGCACCGGTGGCCACGACTCCGGCTCCGACGCCCACGCCCGCCAAGGTCGAAAAGCTTACCCCGGCGCCCAAGCCGGATCCCAAATCGTCAGCCGCCGATGCCGATGCGAACGCCGCGATGCGCGCCGCGCTGCTGATGCGACCGCCGACCGACGGCGGCGCGGGCGACAAGGCGGACATCGAAAGCGAGGCAGGGATGGGCGACCCCGTGCCGCCCAAACCCAAGCTCGATGCCGTCGCCAAGGTCTTCATCGGGCTGTTCGTGGTGCTGGTGATCGCGCTGCTGATCGCGCTGCTCAACCCCGACGATCCGGTCGAGCCCGTCGATCCCGGCCCGACCCCGGTCACGCCCGTCGATCCGCCCACGACCGACACGACGGTGACGACCACCGATCCTTCGATGCTCGGCACGGGACCGAGCGACTATGCCTCCTATCAGGTCAGCAGCGTTGCCAATTCGACCCTCGCCGACCAGTGCAATGTCGGAACCAGCACATCGACTGCCGATGCGTGCAACAGCCTGGGCGTGATGATCGAAAAGGGCGACGGCGGTGCCGCGCCCAATTATATTGTTGCGACGATCCTCTACGAAAAAGCGTGCTTTTATGGCTCGGTCGTCGGCTGCGCCAATGCCGGCGCGCGGCTGACCGACACCACCGGCGGGGTCACCCCGAACTGGGATCGCGCGCAGGTCTTTCTGAACGCGGCCTGCAACAAGGACGATGGCATCGGCTGCGAAAAGCTCGGCTGGCTGTACGAGAATCGCATTTCGCCCGACAGCAGTTCGGCGCTCGCCAGCTACACCAAGGCCTGCACGCTCGGGGTCAGCACCGCCTGCACCAGCCGCGATCGCCTGACGCCGAACGCGATGTAATCAGCCGAGCGCGGCCTGCTTCTCGTCCGCAATGCGGTCGAGTTCGGCGCGGGTCGGCTTGGTTGCGGCGCTTTTCAGCTGTCCGCACGCCGCCATGATATCGCGACCACGCGGGGTACGCACCGGTGCCGAAATGCCCGCCTTGAAGATCAGACTGCTGAACGCGCGCACCCGCTCGGGGGTCGAACATTCATAAGGCGCGCCGGGCCAGGGGTTGAAGGGAATGAGGTTCACCTTCGCGGGCAGCTTATACTGCTTGATCAGCCGCACGAGTTCGCGCGCGTCGTCGTCGCTGTCGTTCTTGTCCCTCAGCATCACATATTCGAAAGTGATGCGCCGGGCATTGTTCGCGCCTGGATAGTCGGCGCACGCCTGCAGCAATTCCTCGATGCCATATTTGCGGTTCAATGGCACGATCTCGTCGCGGATGTCCTTCGATACCGCGTGGAGCGACACCGCGAGATTGACCCCGATCTCCTCGCCCGCGCGCGCCATCATCGGCACCACGCCGCTGGTCGACAGCGTGATGCGCCGCTTCGACAGCGCGAGGCCGTCGCCGTCCATCACGATCTTGAGCGCGCCCTTGACCTCGTCGAAATTATAGAGCGGCTCGCCCATGCCCATCATCACGATATTGGTCAGCATGCGGCCGTCGGCGGTGTAGTGGCCGACCGCGTCGTCGTCGGCGTCTTCATCTTCGGGTTCATCTTCGGGGTCGGCGCCGAAGCCCGCCATCGTGCCCTTGGGCCATTCGCCGAGCGCGTCGCGCGCCAGCAGAACCTGCCCGACGATCTCCCCCGCGCCGAGGTTGCGGACGAGGCGCATCGTGCCGGTGTGGCAGAAACGGCAATTGAGCGTGCAGCCGACCTGGCTGGAGACGCAGAGCGTTCCCCGATCGGCGTCGGGGATGAACACCATTTCATATTCCTGGCCGTCGGCGGCGGCGAGCAGCCATTTGCGCGTGCCGTCGCTCGACACCTGCGCCTCGCGCACTGTCGGGCGGCCGATGATGAAGCGGTCGGTCAGCCAGGGGCGCATCGTCTTGGCGATGTCGGTCATCGCCTCGAAATCGGTGACCCCGCGATGATAGATCCAGTGCCAGATCTGTTTGGCGCGCAGTCTTGCCGCTTTGGCATCGAGCCCGGCTTCGACCAGCACGCCGCCGATCGCATCGCGGGTCAGCCCGACCAGGTCGATGCGGTTGCCCCCGCGCAAGGGGACGGTGCCCGTGGTGACGGGGTCGATATGGCCGGGGATCTGCATGATGGCCACGCATATAGGGAAAGCGCGGCCTTTGTGCAATGCAAAGGCCCTCTCCCGAAAGGGAGGGCGGAAAGATCAGTGAGCGCGCGCCTCGCCGAGCGAATCGCCATAGGGATCGAGGCAGCCGACGGGTTCTTCGGGCGGCACGCCGGCGCATTTCGGGAAGATCGCGTCGAGCCGGCGCTTCAGCGTGTCGTCAAAGGTCGGCTGGTTGGAAATCCGCGGGTTGCACACGGTGAGTTCGGAACGGATCGCGCCCTTGATCCGCTCGAGCGCGTCGCCGTCCAGTATTCCGGCGTTGAGCAATTCCTCGCACAGCTGGATCAGCCCGACGGTCGTCGCATGCGCGCGCAGGCCGATGAAATCGAGCGTGCGATGCCGCTCGCGGGCTTCCGCATCACAGCGGCTGGGTACAGTCATTCCGGCATCTCCCTCTCCGTTGCCGTTGCGACCGAACGGCGCGCCTTCGCGGCGTCTCTCCGTGTCGTTCGCGAGGGATCATGCGCTAATGGAAAGGGGTGGGCAAGCCATTATGTAACTAAGTGTCACATTGGGATGCAGAAACGCAATTTCCCCTCCCGTGGTGGAACGGGAGGGGGGATTGAATTCACAGAGACTTCAGCATCGCCAGTACCTGCGGGAAGCTGCCATTCGCTTCGGCGTTGCGCAGCGGCAGGACATTCTGGACCAGGATTTCATCGGGCGTCGGCTGCGCTGCGAACAGGCTCATCACCTCGTCGGCGAAATCGTCGAGCGGCATATAACCCTCGCGCGTGGACTGGCCGGGCGTCAGGTCGGTGCGCACCGCGGGCGGCGCCAGCTCGATCACCTCGACCTTGCCCTCGAGCTGGACGCGCAGCGCGACGGTATAGCTGTGCATCGCGGCCTTGGTCGCCGAATAGGTCGGCGCCTTGGGAAAGGGTACAAAGGCGAGGCCCGAGGTGACGTTGACGATAGCCGCGTCGGCCTGCGCCGCCAGATGATCGACCAGCGCGTCGGTCAGCCGGATGGGCCCCAGGATGTTGGTGACCACGGTCGCCTCGGCCTGCGCCAGGTTGCGCTTGGTGCCGACATCCTCGGCGTTCATGATGCCGGCGTTGTTGACCAGCACATTGGTCTCCGGATGCTCGGCGACGATTTCCGCGGCGAAGGCTGCGATCGCCGCTGGGTCGGTGACGTCGAGCGATTTCGCGATCATGTTCGGCCGCCCGGCGATCGCGGCGTCGAGTTTCGCGGCATTGCGCCCAGTGATGATGACGGCGTTGCCGGCGTCGTGCCAGCGCTGCGCCAGCGCGAGGCCGATGCCCGAACCGCCGCCGCTGATCAGGATGGTGTTTCCTGTGGTCTTCATGTCTCTTCTCCTTTGGGGGTGGTGAAACACTCTAAATATCCCTATACTCTCCAAATGAAAGAAGGCACCGCAATGTGCCATAGTTACCGGAAAGAAAGAATTGGATATTCAGCGATGAACCTGCCCGAAAAAAAGCCGCACGACCATCGCGAACCGCTCGATCCGCGCGTCGAGGCGCTCGTCAACGAGCTGATCGGCCGAGTCGCCGACAAATGGACGATGCTGCTTTTGGAGGTGCTGGAGGATCATGGCATCTGCCGCTTCACCGAACTGGCGCGGCTGGTCCCGGGCATCAGCCAGAAGATGCTGACCCAGACCTTGCGTGCGATGGAGCGCGACGGGCTGGTCGAGCGCAAGGTGCATGCGGTGATCCCGCCGAAGGTCGAATATCGGCTGACCAAATTGGGGCAAGGGCTGGGCGAGGCCTTTTGCGGCGTGTGGCTCTGGGCCGAGGCCAATCTCGACAAGGTCGAGGGCGCGCGCGCCGCGTTCGACGGGCGCTGAAAAAAGATGTGCCCCGCTTTGCGCGAGGGCACATAGGCAGCCTGGAGTGCCTCAGGCTTCAGCGGATTATCTGGCGATCGAGCTGACGCGGATCGGTTCGCCGCGCGCTGCGCCAGCGACGACGATGTCGGCCTGCGCCGATGCGATCGCCATGGTTTCGCGGCGGCACGCGCGCATGTCGTTCTTACCCGCCAGGTCGGCGTCCGACGCGGTGCCGCACACTTCGACAGCGGCGCGCCACAGGCGGCGTTCGAGGGTCTTGGTGCCGCGCTCGGTTTTGAGGTCGAGGTCCGAATGCTGGACCACCGCGCTGCGCTCGGCGGGCGCGGTCTGGGCGAACACGGGCTGGCCGACCGAGAGGGCGGCGAGCGCGGCGAGGATCAGAAGCTTTGTCATCTTGTGTCTCCATCGGCCGGCTGAAGAGGAGGGGAGGAAGCCGGTGGAGATGAAATAGACCCCCGCGCCGCGCCGCGGGAGCAACGAGTTTGCGCGGCCTTTCTGCAAAATTGCAGAATGTGCCGCGCGCCCCTATGACGCACAAGGCATCATGTTCGACTGGAACGACCTCAAATCCTTTCTCGCGGTCGCCGAGACCGGCAGCACCCTGTCGGCGGCGCAGGCGCTGCGCGTAAGCCAGACCACCGTCGCGCGCCGCATCGCCGCGCTCGAGGAGGCGACGGGACTCAACCTCTTCGAGCGGCGGCAGGCGGGCTATGCGCTGACCCCGGTCGGCGAGGCGATGCTGGCGAGCGCGATGGCGGTACGCGACGCCGCCGACCGTTTCGGCGAGGCCGCGGGCGCGCGCTCGCGCGATGCCGGCGGCACGGTCAGCCTGACCACGATGGAAATCTTCGCGGTCACCGTGCTGCCGCCGATCCTGCGCGACCTGCGCGCCGCGCACCCCGGCATCCACATCCATCTAGAGACGACCGACGAGCCGCGCGACCTGGCATCGGGCGCCGCAGACATCGCGATCCGCAGCACCAAGCAGCCGAGCGGCGGCGGCCTCGTCGGACGGCGCATCGCTGATAATCCTTGGACCGTCTATTGCAGCCGCGACTATGCCGACCGCCACGGCATCCCGCACACGCGCGAGGAACTGGCGGCGCACCCCTTTATCGGCGGCGGCGGCTATGTCTGGGAACCCTATCAGGCCTGGTTGCGGCAGCACCGGCTCGAAGACTCGGTCGCGATCAAATATGACACGGGCACCGGCCTGCTCGCGGGGGTGCGCTCGGGCATGGGCCTCACGATCCTGCCCGCCTTCCTCGCCGACCGCGAACCCGACCTCATCCGCTGCATCCCGCCCAAGACCGAGGATACGACGGGACTCTGGCTGCTGACGCATGAAAGGCTGCGCCATGTACCGCGGGTGCGGATCGTGCTCGATTTCCTGGCGAAGGAGTTGACGCGGCTGGGGCGGGAGTAGGCAGGAAGAAGCGATTGCAATACGCCATCGGGCATTGGTTTCGGGTTGCCCGAAAGCCGCCACCCACGCCGGCTTCACCCCAAACTAGCGCACCCCAAAGCCGCCGCATCGATTGCCGTTGCCGCCCCGCGCAACCGATAAGTATCCGCGATCGAGCCGCCGGTGGTGCTGACGCTCTCGATGCTCATGCTCGGTGCCGATCGCATCGCGGCGATGATCGCGGCGTCCATCCGGGCGTCGCTCGCCCAGCCATGCGCGCCATTGCCGGTCAGGATGAAGCGACGGCTGCCGATCGTCAGCCGCAGTTCGCCGCCGACGCGCCGCGCCTTCGACAGGCGGACGTAGAATTGCCCCCGAATGCGGGATTTGGGCCAGTAACCGACGCTGGCATAGGCTTTGACCCGCGGCGTGCCGATCGTCGCGGCGGGGGCGGCGATGGCGTAGCAGCGCGGCGTCGCGGAGTCGCGAAACGCGCCCCAGCCATCGAATACACCGAGCGCGGTCCGCGGCGCCGCGAGCGCCATGGCGGGCGCGGCCGCCAGAAACAGCAAAAAGGGGAGGGCGCGGCGCATCGCGCCTCGATTGCGCGATTGGGGATGCTTTGCAAGCATGGCTTGCACGGCGCCACGCGCGCGTTAAGGAAGGTGGACATTTTCGGGGGCAGGGAATCGGGGCGCCGGTGTGTTTGCGGTATCCGCGCCCGAGGGGACTTCTCCCGCACGAGCATTTAGGATGGCGGAATAAATGAAAGCGACGATTGAACGCGCGGTACTGTTGAAGAGCCTCGGCCATGTCCAGTCGGTGGTCGAGCGGCGCAATACCATCCCGATCCTATCGAACGTGCTGATCGAGGCCGATGCGTCGGGCCAGCTGAAACTGATGGCGACCGACCTCGACTTGCAGGTCGTCGAGACGATCGCGGCAAAAGTCGAAACCCCCGGCACCACCACCGTGTCGGCGCACACTTTGTTCGAAATCGCCCGCAAGCTGCCCGAGGGTGCCGAGGTCAGCCTCGCCGCCGCCGAGGGCAAGATGCAGGTCAAGGCAGGCCGCTCGAACTTCAACCTGCCGACGCTGCCGCGCGACGATTTCCCGGTGATCGCCGAGGGCGAGCTGCCCACCAGTTTCGAGCTGCCGGTCGCCGAGCTGATCCAGATCATCGACAAGACGCGCTTCGCCATCTCGACCGAGGAGACGCGCTACTACCTCAACGGCATCTTCCTGCATGTTGCCGAGGATGCGAGCGGTCCGGTGTTGAAGGCCGCGGCGACCGACGGCCACCGTCTCGCCCGCTATACCGTCACGCGTCCCGAGGGCGCCAACGCGATGCCCGACGTGATCGTGCCGCGCAAATGCGTCGGCGAGATTCGCAAGCTGCTCGACGAAGCCGAGGGCAATGTCGAGATCAGCCTGTCGGCGACCAAGATCCGCTTCCAGCTCGGTCATGCGGTACTGACCTCGAAACTGATCGACGGCACCTTTCCCGACTACAGCCGCGTCATTCCGACCGCGAACGACAAATTGCTCAAGGTCGATCCGAAGAGCCTGTTCCAGGGCGTCGATCGCGTCTCGACTATCGCCAGCGAAAAGACCCGCGCGGTCAAGGTCGGTTTGGACAAGGATCGCATCACCCTGTCCGTGACGAGCCCCGAGAACGGCACCGCCGCCGAAGAACTCGCCGCCGCCTATGACAGCGAGGCGATGGAGATCGGCTTCAACGCGCGCTACCTCAGCGACATCCTCGGCCAGGTCGACGGCGACAATGTCGAGCTGCATCTGGCCGATGCCAACGCCCCGACGCTGATCCGCGAAAGCGAGAAGAGCCCGGCGCTTTATGTGCTGATGCCGATGCGGGTGTGATGCGCAGGGCTTTGATCTTGTCTGCTGCCTTGTCGGCGGCAGGTTCGGTTGCTCCAGCTCAAGCTCAGACGATAACTGATCAGGATCGCGCCGACGCGCGTTGCTTTGTGGTGCTACAGACGTTCAAGACGGTAGTGAAGGGCAACGGCAAACCCTTGCGAGTTGAAGATGAAGAGAAGCTCGATTTGATGAGCGTCTATTTCATTGGCAAGCTGCGGAGCCGCCATTCCGCTTCGACCCCTATCGGCGCTATACTTACTCCCGAAGTGATCAAAGAAACGATGCTTAGTTTCGATGAACGTGCTGGTCCGTGCATTGCCGAGGGCAAGCAATACGATGCGGATTGGGCTGCGGTGATTTCCGTCATTGAAAATGCGGCAGAGCAGCTTGATGTGGAACGCGCAAAGCAGACTGTCAGGGAATAATTCGGCGCACCCTGCGGATTACAATGGCATCTATGTTTCGCCGTGCCGGCTCAACTACCCACCTTCGCCACCCGCCAGATCACGCCGCCGGTATCGTCGGCGATCAGCGCGCTGCCGTCCTTGGCGACCTTGACGTCGGCCGGGCGGCCACGGGTGGTCTTGCCGTCCTTGGCGAGGAACTGGTCGAGCAGGGTGATCGGCAGCACGTCCGCCGGGCGGCCGTTGGCGCCGAACTTCACGAACACCACGTCGTAACCCGACACCGGTTCGCGGTTCCACGACCCGTGGCGGGCGATCAGCGCGCCGTTGGCGAAGCGATCGCCGAGGTCGAGGCCGGTGGTGAAGGTCATGCCGAGCGGCGCGGTGTGGGCGCCGAGCGCATAGTCGGGGCGCTTGACATATTGGCGGCGATCCTCGGCCTCGGGTTCGACGCGCGGATCGACGAAGCCGCCCCAATAATACCAGGGCCAGCCGTAGAAATCGCCCTCGTCGATATCGGAGAGATAGTCGGGGACGAGGTCGCTGCCGAGCATGTCGCGCTCGTTGACCACGGTCCACAGCTGGTCGCTGCCCGGATAGAAGGCGAGGCCGACGGGGTTGCGAATGCCCGCGGCGAAGGTGCGCATATATTTCTGTTCGGGGCGAACCTCGAGGATGCGGGCGCGGCGCGCTTCGCGGTTCATACCCTTTTCGCCGATATTGCTGTCGGCGCCGACCCCGATATAGAGCCAGCCGTTGGGCGCCGCGACCAGGCTCTTGGTCCAGTGGCGGTTGGTGCCCGCGGCGGGCAGATCGACGATCTTGCTCGGCTTGCCGCTCATTACGGTCTCGCCCTCGGTATAGGGGAAGGCGAGCAGCGCGTCGGTGTTGGCGACGTAGAGCGTCCTGCCGACTAGCGCGATGCCATAGGGCGAATTGAGGCCGGTGATGTACGCGGTCTTGACCTCGGCCTTGCCGTCGCCGTCGGCGTCGCGGAGCAGGCTGATGCGGTTCGCCGATTTGCCGCCGGCGCCCGCCTTGCTCATCATCCGGCCCATGACCTGACCCTCGATGCCCGAGGTGTCGCGCGGCGGGCTTTCGCTCTCGGCGACCAGTACGTCGCCATTGGGCAGGACGAAGATGGTGCGCGGATGCGCCAGCCCCTCGGCGAAGCGCGCGACGCTGAGTCCGGCGGCGGCGCGCGGCGCCTGGTCGGCGGGCCATTTGGTCGCTTCGGGCACGTTCATCGTCGGGATGGTCTGGGCGTTTTGCGGCGCCATCACCGGCACCCGTCCGCTCGTTTCGGCGGTCGATAGCGTCGCGACATCGGGGCGCGACAGGACGTAGAGCGTGATGCCGCCGACAATCAGGACCAGCAGCAGGGCGAGGAGGACATATTTCAGGATCTTGCGCATGACGCCTGTCTACACGCGGCGGGCGCGGCGGCAAAGAGGCGAAACGCGGGCGACCGATGGTTAACCGATGGGCGATCGCAATTAACCTTACCCGGTTGTTCAGCACTATTGGGAACGGCGCGGTGAGGCGGTGCGGATAGAGCGGTCGGCGACATGATCGGGGACACCATGCAGCTGCCAGCACCATTTCTTTCCGACCGCGCCGCGGTGGACGACGCGCAGGCGCTGATCCGCGTCCATGGCGAGGAAGCGGGCTATGCGGCGGCGGCGCGCGCCGAGCAGTATCGCGTGCTCGGCAACCATATCCACTTCGCGCGCTGGCGTCAGATCGAGCGGCTGATCACCTATTTATCGGTCGACGATGTGCTGGGCACGGTACACTGATGCCTAGAGACGCAGCCCGGCCGTCTCGGGCAGCCCCGCCATGATGTTGAGATTCTGGACGCAAGCGCCGCTCGCGCCCTTGCCGAGATTGTCGAGCCGCGCGATCAGGCGCAACTGGGTGCCGTCGGCGCCGGCGTAGAGCATCAGCTCCATCGCATCGGTCGCGGCGTCTTGCTGGCGCAGCAGCAACTCGCTTTCATCGCCCGCGCGGCGCACGCTCACCAGCGGCGAGCCGGCGTAATGTGCCGCTAGCGCGTCATAAGCGGCATCGGCGGCCGGCGCGTCGAACGCCAGCGGTACCTCGACCAGCATGCCGCGATAGACTGGCGCCACGGCCGGGGCGAACAGCGGTGGATGGGCGAGGCCCGCGCCGGCCTGCATCTCGGGCACATGCTTGTGGCCGAGCGCCAGGCCGTAGCTGCGAAAGCCGATATCGGGCTCGGCCTCGAAACGCGCGATCAGTTCCTTGCCGCCGCCCGAATAGCCCGAGACGGCATTGACGCTGAGCCGGGCTTGCCCGTCGACGATGCCCGCCGCGACCAGTGGCGCGATCAATGCGAGGAAGCCGGTCGGGTAGCAGCCGGGGTTGCTGACTCGCGTCGCGGCGGCGATCGCGGCGCGCTGGCCAGGGTTCAGTTCGGGAAAGCCATAAGTCCAGCCCGGCGCGACGCGGTGCGCGGTCGAGGCGTCGATGACCTTGGTGCGGGTATTCGCGATCATGCCGACCGCCTCGATCGCAGCGGCGTCGGGCAGGCAGAGGATCACGACATCGGCATCGTTCAGCGCCTTGGCCCGCGCGGCGGCGTCCTTCCGCCGTGCTTCGTCGAGCGTGATCAGCGAAAATTCGCTCCGCCCCGCGAGCCGCTCGGCGATTTCGAGGCCCGTCGTTCCAGCCGCGCCGTCGATGAAAACCGTCTGCACCATGATTTATCTCAGTCTTTTATAGCCGGTCACCGGCGGCTCATGTCCCTTCGCGGCCGAGCGTGCGATCACATCGGCCAGCGGCTCCACCTTCACTGCCATCCATCGTCGGCTGGCGTGGATGAGGTTGGCGGCGTCGGCCATGATGCCGACATGGCCGGGGAAAAAGACGAGGTCGCCGCGCTGGAGCGCCGAAGGATCGACATCCTTGTCGGCGCCGAGTGAGGCGAGCTGCAGGTCGCTGTCGCGCGGCAATTGCACGCCCGCCGACGCCCAGGCGAGCTGGATAAGCCCGGAGCAGTCGATGCCGGCGCCGGTGCGCCCGCCCCACAGATAGGGCGCGTCGATAAGGCCCTCGGCGACCGCGGCGGCGTCCTTCTCCTCGGCATCGGCTTCGACCATCGCCGCCAGCGGCAGATAGCCATGTGCGGTCGCCAGCCATTCGTCATTGGGTTCGCCCATCACCAGCGCGCCGCGCGGCAGCACCGCCGATCCGCCGCTTGCGGCGTCGGGGGCGCTATGGAGCAAAGCCTCGCTCGCGCGCACGCGGTGCGTCGGGGCGATCGGAGCGCCGAGCGCGTCGGCAGCGAGATAGCCGACATAATGGTCGGCGAGGCAATAGCCCCAGGCCCAGCCGCCGGTGAGGTCGAGCAAAGCAAAGCTTTCGCCATAAAGCAAGGCGCTCGTCTGGTCGGCTTTGAGCGAGGGCGCGCCGCGCAGCACCACCGAAGGCAGCACGCAACTGCTCATCATCGGGGCGGCGTAATGCGGGGCGAAATGCTGGCCGGCGACGGCGATATCGGCAAGGTCGGGGCGGATCGCGACGATGCGCGGATCATAGGCCTGCGACGTGCCGGTCAGGCCGAAATGGTCGCGTCCCGCACCGACGGCGCCGGGGCGCCCCATGCGGATACGGCTTGCCGCCGGATGTTCGTCCTCTGCTGTCACTTTTTGTCTCGATAATCTGTCAAAACCGCCGTCCGGCGCTCAATCGCGGCGCATTAGACCGCACCGGGTCGCCGATCAAGCGGCATCGCCCTTGCGGCGGCGGTCGTAGCGGGCCTGCAGCATGGCCCATGTCGCGCGCATGCCGAGCGCCGCGCCGCCCTTGGGTCGCCCGTGCTTCGCCGAGGGCCGCCAAGCGAAGGTGTCGATATGCGCCCAAGCGATGCCGTCGGCCACGAAACGCTTGAGAAACAGCGCCGCGGTGATCGTTCCGGCAAAGGCCGAAGATCCCGCATTGCCAAGGTCGGCGATGTCGGTTTCGAGCAGGTCGGCGTAACCGTCCCACAGCGGCATCCGCCACATGGGGTCGTCGCGGTCGATGCCGCCTTTCAGCATCGCCTCGGCCAGTGCATCGTCATTGGCGAACAGCGGCGGCAGGTCGGGGCCGAGCGCAACGCGTGCGGCGCCGGTTAGCGTTGCAAAATCGACGATCAGTTCGGGCTCGTCCTCGCTCGCCTTGGTTAGCGCGTCGCCGAGGACGAGGCGGCCCTCTGCATCGGTGTTGCCGATCTCGACCGTGAGCCCGAGCCGGCTCTTGAGCACGTCGCCGGGGCGAAAGGCATCGGCCGAAATCGCATTCTCCGCTGCGGCGACCAGACAGTGGAGCCGCACCGGCAGACCGCTGGCCATCACCAGTTCGGCGAGCGCCAGCACATGCGCCGCGCCGCCCATGTCCTTCTTCATCAGTCGCATCCCCGACGAAGGCTTGATGTCGAGCCCGCCGCTATCGAAGCTGATGCCCTTGCCGACGAGCGCGATGCGGGGATGGCTGTCCTTGCCCCAGACGATCTCGATCAGCCGCGGTGCATGATGCTTCGCCGCCGCGCGCCCGACCGCGTGGATCATCGGATAACCTTGTTCGAGCGCCTCGCCCTTGGTCACGGTCAGCTTGGCCCCATGCGCCTTGGCGATGCGTTCGGCTTCCTTTTCGATCGCGGCGGGCCCCATGTCGGCGGCGGGGGTGTTGACCATGTTGCGGACGAGCGCGGTCGCGCGCATTTCGGCGACCATCGGGGCGATCGCGCCGACATCGCTGGTCAGCAGCACGCGGGGTCCGCGCGCTTCGGCCCTGGGGCGATAACGGTCGAAACGATATTGCGCGCTCATCCAGCCGAACAGCGCCTTGCCGGGCTGCTCGCCTTCGACGCGGTAACGGCCCTCGGGCAGGATATGGCCCAGCTTGGCGAGGCACCAGGCCGACAGATCGCCGACCTTCGGCACCGTGGTGACGACGGCCCATTTTTCGGGATCGTCACCGGGCAGGACCGCATGCACGAACGGGTCGGGTTTGAAGCCCACGGCGGCGAGGTGGGCGCGTTCGCGTGCGCTGCGACCCTTGAGCCAGCCGTCATAGCTTTTCTTGTCGACGAGGTGGATCGCGCGCGCGTCCTGCCCCTTGTCGGGCTGGATAAGGTCGGAATAGTCGGTCATTGGGATTTGCTAGGCCGGTGGGGAAACTTTGTCGATTCCCGGCGTTATTGGGGCATGCCTATCCATGCGCCTTATCGCGTCGCCGCCGCGCTAGTCCCGGCGATCCTGCTCATCGCCGCCTGCTCGAACGAGCCCGCGCAGACCGAAGCTGACAAGGCCGCCGCCGCGACGGTGCCCGGCGCGCCGCCGGACGCGATCGAGGATGTGAAGACCGCCAATGCCACGGCCTCCGACGTCAAGGACAGCAGCGACCTGATGGAATTCGCCTACAGCTATCCCAAGGAAGCCGCCCAAATCGCGAAGCTCGCGGAATGGCTCGACAACGACCGCGCGACTAGGCGCGACGCGCTGATCGCGGAATCGCGCCGCGACCAGGCGCTCGCGCAGAAAGAGGGCTTTCCCTATCGCCCGCACAGCCATTTGCAGCGGTGGGAGCGCGTCACCGACACCCCGCGTTTCCTCAGCCTGTCGAGCGAGATCGAAACCTATACCGGCGGCGCGCATGGCATGACGACGTTCGACACTTTGCTCTGGGATCGCAACACGGGTGAAAAGCGCGCGCCGCTCGACCTGTTCACCAGCGGCGCGGCGTTCGACGCGGCGATACGCAGCGACTATTGCGCCGCGATCAAGCGCGCGAAGCTGGCGAAGGGCATCCAGCCGCCGAGTGAACCCGATTCCGTGTTCGATGCCTGCCCGCCGGCGTCGGCGCAGACGGTGTGGCTCGGCTCGTCCGACCGGCGCCATTTCGACCGGCTGACGATCGCGATCGCGCCCTATGAAATCGGCGCCTATGCCGAGGGTTATTACAAGATCAACGTGCCGGTGACCCCGGCGCTGGTTCGCGTGGTGAAGCCCGATTACGCGCGCGATTTCCTATCCGTTCGATAGGGATGCTGGGCATAAAGGAGACTTCCGATGCCAGCCAGGTCCAAAGCCCAGCAGAAAGCCGCCGGCGCGGCGCTCAGCGCCAAGCGTGGCAAGACGCCCAGGTCGAAGCTCAAGGGCGCATCGAAAGAGATGGCCGAGAGCATGACCGAGAAGCAGATGGAGGATGTCGCCAAAGGTTCGACCAAGGGCAAGCCCGAACATGTCGATTGAGGAGTGGAGACTTTCCCCAAAGCATAACCCCGGGCCATTTTCAGACCCGGGGTTACGCGACTGCGACCCAGTGCAGCTCTATTTCTTCGGCGCCGCCTTGGCGGGCGCGGGCGCGGTGCCGCCGGATTTGACCGGCAGGGTGTTGGGCACTTCATAGGCTGAGCCGACCGCGATCAGGTGGCTGATCGCGATGCGGCGGATCGGCAGCGCCTTCGGCTGGATGCCGGCGTAAGAGAAGCTCGTCGCGCTGTGGCATTCGAAGCAATTATTGCCCTGTTGCCCCTTGGCGCTTTGCAGGAAGGTTTCCGCGGTGCTGTTCATCAGGCTGACCGCGCCGACCGCGTTGGTCTGGTTCAGATTCTGCCAGCCCGCAGTGGTGGTGACATAGGTGTTGGGCTTGAACCATGCCGTGCCGATCAGATTGTAATTCTGCAGCGGCGAGTTGTTCGGGAAATTGCCCGCGGCCTTTTGCGACGCGACGTTGATCGCGGCGATGTTCGACGGGCCGTTCGGCTGGGTGTCGCCGCCGGTCTGGTTCATCTGGACGATGTTGGTGACCGGCGAGAATTTGCCCGTCGCAGCGTCGAAAGTCACGGTCGCGGGATTGGTGTTGGTTTCGACCAGCAAGGCCGCCTGCGAATAGGGCGTCCCGCCTTTGTAGAAGGTGAAATTCCCCGGATTGCTGGCATTGGGGTCGAACGTGAATGTGTTGTCGGCGAACATCGGCGCGTTCAGCTTGTGCTCGAAGGTCGCCCACAGGAATTCGGGGTGGTTGTCGACATAACCGACGACATGCATGCCGACGAGCGCGACGGTGACGACCTCATATTTGCCTGAGGGGACGACGGCGCAGCTTGTGCCGTTGCAGTTGTTTTGGAGCACCGGCACCTCGGCCTGTGTGGTGTAAGTTCCCGCGGGCGCGGTCTCGCCGTCGGCGAGCCGATACCAGGTCGCCTTCACGATTGCGTCGCCGGGCGAATAATAATCGTCCTGATTTGGATTGCTCTCATAGGCGCCGGTCGCGATCAGGTTGCGCTTGGTCACCGTGTAATAATTGGGCGTCATGTGGATCGAGGCATAGACCGGATAGCCGTTCTGCCCGATCAGCATGCTGCCGTCGGCCTCGACGATCGCATTGTCCTGGTTGCTGGTGCCGATGCCGGCATGGACCGGCTTCATATGCGCGTCGAGCCGCAGCAGCGAGGTGCGCGGCGCGTCATTGGGGCTGGCGATCAGGTCGTCGGGGACCTGCCAGCTCAGGAAACGCGGCGTGCCGTCGATCGGCGCATTGGCCCAGACAAAGGCTTCCCAAGACCATTGGTTGAACAGGCAGTCGTCGGCGCTGGTGCTCATCGCGGTCGGCATTGTCGCGGTCGGGGCGAGATAGGCCTTGAGTCCCTCGGCCCAGCCGAAACCCTCGGGACAGCTGGCGGCGGCGACTTCCTTGCCGCCATAGTCGCCGTCCTTGCACGACATAAGCAAAGCGGACGCGGCGACGGCAAGCGTGGCGAGCTTCATGCCGCGCCCGAACCTAGTCTGGAACCCTGCGTTCATGATTTTGCTCCCCCCGGAAATTAACGAAACTAATATAGCGGTAAGTTGAAGTAAATATATGGCCCCATGTCGGGGTCATATTTTTACGACCAAACTGGCAGCAATACTTTTGACCGTGTGATTGCGGGTCAATTCCCCAACGCGAGTCGATACCATCAACGGGCTGGATTCGTGGGTCCCGCTGCGGCATCATGGCGGCGGGTGCGAGGCCAAGGGCAAATGGTCGACCGTGTCGCTGCGCTTCTATGCTTAAAATGATGCGCCGCTTCAGATCACCGAATGGAATGTGCTGGGCGGCACGACGCGGCCCGAGGCGCTGGTGTTCATCGACCAATATGAAGAGACCGCCGAGACGATGCGCATCGTCGTGCCGGTGCTGCTGCTGGCGCTCGGCGCGCTGATCTTCTGGCTGGTCCGGCGGCATCGCGCCAAGAAGCGCGCCGTCGCCGGTCCCGAATTCCCCTGATTATTCGGCCGCCTCGAGCGCGGGCTCGGCCTTGGCGGCGCTCGCGGCGCGGGCATTGCCGAAGCTGAGCACGCCGTCCTCGATCGCGCCGCTGCGCATGTCAACGCGGTCCTGCAGGTAATTCTGGTTGAGCCGCCAGGGCAGCGCATCGGCGTTCTTGGGCATGATGTGCAGCGAGCGCTGGATATAACCCGACGAGAAGTCGAAGATATTCTCCTCTGTCAGGCTGGCGGGGTCGGCGAGCGCCGGGGTCGCCACGGTGGTACCCGTAGCGTCCATATGGTTGAGCACGCGGCAGACATATTCGGCGACGATGTCGGCGCGCAACGTCCAGCTGGCGTTCAAATAACCGAACACCGCCGAGAAGTTCGGGACGTTCGAGAACATGCACGCCTTGTAGTAGAAATGCTCGCTCCAGTCGACGAGGTCGCCATCGACGCGCACCGGGACCTTGCCCGCGACCGCCAGGCTGAGGCCGGTCGCGGTGACAATGATGTCGGCGTCGAGATGCTTGCCCGATTGGAGCTGGATGCCCGTCGCGTCGAACCGCTCGATATGATCGGTGACCACCGTGGCCTTGTCGCGCTTGATCGCCTCGAAGAAATCGGCGTCGGGAACGAGGCACAGGCGCTGTTCCCACGGGTTATAGGGCGGAGTGAAGGCTTCGGCGTCATAGCGGTCGCCCAAGGTCTTCTTGACCTGCTTGGTCAGGAATTCGCGAATCTTCTCGGGCTTGGTGCGCGCCTTCTGGAAGACGATGTCCTGCATCTTCACATTTTTGAAGCGCGTGATCTTGTACGCCATCTGCTCGGGCAGGATCTTGCGCAGGAAATTGGCGAAGCCGTCTTTCGCGGGGCGTATCGCGAACCAGGTCGGGGTGCGCTGGAGCATCGTGACATGCGCGGCGCCCGGGCCGTTCCTGGGGTCGGTCATCGCCGGCACGATCGTCACCGCGGTGGCGCCCGACCCGATCACGACAACTTTTTTGCCCGTGTAATCGAGATCCTTGGGCCAGAATTGCGGGTGGACGATCTGGCCCTGAAAATCGTCGCGTCCCGTGAAATCGGCATCGAAGGGCGAGTCATAGTCATAATAGCCGGCGCCGAGATAGAGCCAGCGCGCGGTCGTGGTCGAGGTCGCACCGGTTTCGTCTTCCAGCGTCGCGGTCCAGCGCGCGGTGGTGCTGTCCCAATCGGCGCCGATCACCTTGCGGTTGAAGCGGATGCGCTCGCGGATTCCGCGTTCGTCGACGATTCGGTTCAGATATTCGAGGATTGCTGGGCCGTCGGCGATCGACTTTTCATGCTTCCACGGCTCGAATACGAAACCCAGCGTGTGCATGTCGCTATCCGAGCGGATGCCGGGATAACGGAACAGGTCCCAGGTGCCGCCCAGGTCAGCGCGGCGTTCGACGAGCGTGAAGCTGCGGTCCGGGCTGAATTTCTGGAGATGCGCAGCCATGCCGATGCCCGAAATGCCCGCGCCGACGATCAGCACGTCCTGATCGACGGGTGCAGCCGCCGTGCCGCTTGCGCGTTCCATGGTCGCACTGTCTGCCATGATCTCGTCTCCCATATGTTATTTGCTGGCAGCTTACGCACCGCGTTGCATTTTGCAATGGATTAGAGGGGGGTGCAGCGGGGGGCGAAGCCCGCTTGTCGCTGTCACATTATTGTCATAGGGGCGTAACCCGTTTGCCACTTAAGCCGTTACGCGACGGAAACAGCAGGAAAGGATGAAAGCCCGATGCGTCAGATCGCCGTCCTTCCCTATCGTTTCAGCGGACCGGCGCAGGACGGGCCGACCGAGATCCTGCTGATCACCTCACGCGAGACCAAGCGCTGGGTGGTGCCCAAGGGCAACCCGTTGACCGGCATGGAGCGCCACGCCGCCGCGGCGATCGAGGCCGAGGAGGAAGCCGGGGTGATCGGCGCGGTGTGCCCGACGCCGATCGGCAGCTATGAATATCGCAAGCGCCGCGCCAATGGCGCGTCGATCATGTACCAGGTCGAGGTGTTTCCGCTCGCGGTGACTAATGAGCTGGGCGAATGGAAAGAAATGGACGAACGCGACCGCAAGTGGTTCTCGTTCCGCGATGCCGCCGCGGCGGTCGAGGAGCCCGACCTGCAGGCGATGATCCGTTCGTTCGGCGATGGCGGTTTCCGCGCCGTCGCCCAGCCTCGCGGCGCCGTTCAAAATGTAGCCGACAGGACAGGGGTTAGCTGGATGTTCGCATGGTTTCAGCGTTTGCTGCCGCGACAGGGAAACTTCTTCGAATTGTTCGAAAGCCACGCTGCGACCTTGGTCGCGGGGGCCAATGCGCTGTCGCGCATGTTGCAGGGCGGCGAGGGCATGGCCGACCATGTCCGCGAGATCATCGAGCGCGAGCATGACGCCGATGCGATCACGCGCGAAGTGTTGCAGACCGTGCGCCGGACGTTCCTGACGCCGTTCGACCGCAGCGCGATCACCAGCCTGATCGCCTCCATGGACGATGCGATCGACGAGATGCAGAAGACCGCGGGCGCGGTCGACCTGTACGATGTTACCGAATTCGAACCCGAGATGCGCGACATCGGCGGGATCATCGTCGATGCGGCGCGGCTCACCGCAGAGGCGCTGCCGCTGCTGCGCAACATCGGCGCCAACGGCGCGCGGCTCCACGAGTTGACCGAGCGGCTGGTGCGGATGGAGGGCCATGCCGACGAGATTCACGCCGCCGGGCTCAAGCGCCTGTTCCGCGAACATGGCGAGGCGAACCCGACGCGATTCCTGATCGCACGCGAACTCTTCCGCCATCTCGAACGCGTCACCGACAGTTTCGAGGATGTCGCGAACGAAATCGATGGCCTGGTCATCGACCACGCATAAGCGGGGGCGTCCAGCATGCACGAACTCGCTTTCCCGCTTCTCGTCGGCCTCGTCGTTCTGGCGCTGGCGTTCGACTTCCTGAATGGTCTGCACGACGCCGCGAACAGCATCGCAACCGTCGTCGCCACGCGCCTGCTGCGCCCGGTGCAGGCGGTGCTGTTCGCCGCCTTTTTCAATTTCGCCGCTTATTTCCTGTCGATCATCTTCCCCGAACTGCACAAGGTCGCCGAGACGATCGGTAAGGGGATCATCGACAAAGACCTGGTCACGCCCGCGGTCGTGTTCGGTGCGCTGGTCGGTGCGATGTTCTGGAACGTCGTGACCTGGCTGAAGGGCATTCCCTCGTCGTCCAGCCACGCGCTCGTCGGCGGCATCGTCGGTGCGGGCGTCGCGCATGCGGGGTTCCAGGGGATCGAATGGATCGGACTCAACAAGACCGTGATCGCGATCTTTCTGTCGCCGATGCTCGGCATGCTGCTCGCGATGCTGGTCATGCTGATCAGCAGCTGGGCGCTGCGTCGCGCGACCGCCAGTTTTGCCGAAAAGACCTTTCGCCACCTCCACCTCTTTTCGTCCGCCGCCTATTCGCTCAGTCACGGGCTGAACGATGCGCAAAAGACGATGGGGATCATTACCGTGTTGCTCTATTCGACCGGCTATCTGCAGGGCGAATTCCATGTGCCGCGCTGGGTGGCGTTCAGCTGCTACATCGCGATCGCGCTCGGCACGCTGTCGGGCGGGTGGAAGATCATCGAGACGATGGGCGGGCGCATCACCAAGCTGTCGCATCATCAGGGCTTCGCCGCCTCGACCGGCGGGTCGATCATGGTGTTCACCGCCAGCCTGCTCGGCATCCCGGTGTCGACGACGCACACGATCACCGGCAGCATCATCGGTGCCGGCGTCGCCCGCCGCGCCAGTGCGGTGCGCTGGGGGGTCGCGGGCAATGTCGTCGCGGCGTGGTTCATCACCATCCCCGCGAGCGCGGTGGTCGCCGCGCTTTTCTATCCGATCACACGGCTGTTCTGACGCACGTCGCTGCCCGCTTGCCAGGCGGGGACGGGCGGCATGGGCGACTGGATGATGTTGGGGATTTTGCTGCTGACCGGTGGGTCGGGGTAATATTGCGTCGTCTGCTGGACATCCGCCGCCAGTGCTTCGCCGCCGAGCAGCGAGATCAGATACAGCGCCTCGTCCAATCCCGACGAGATGCCGCCGCCGGTCAGGCGGTCGCGGTCGAGGACGAAGCGCGGGTGGCCGGGCGCGACGCCGATCGCCGGATAATTTTGCAGCAAATAGGGGATGAAGGCCCAGTGGGTGGTGACATTGTGGCCGTCGAGCAGGCCGGCATGCGCGGCGAGCAGCGCGCCTTCGCACACCGAACAGACATAGCGCGCCTCTGCCGCCTGCGCGGTTATGAACTGCTGGAAGCGGCGGTCGGGGCCGAACATGATCGTATGCAACGCGGCAGGTTCGCCGCCCGGCACCCACAGGGCGTCGCAGGCGGTCACTGTATCGAGCCCGTTCGTCACGTTGAACTCGAACCCGTTGTTGAACATGACGAGCCCCGCGTCGGCCGCGACGACATCGACCGTGAAACCTGCCCAGCGGAACATTTCGGCGGAACCGCATACATCGAGCAGGTCGATGTCGGGATAGACGGGAATGACGATGCGCATGGCCACATCCTTTGCTTCGTGGCGGGTCATGGCGTGTACCCCTGAGTCGCGACACGCAAATGATGCAGGTGATTCGAGACGAAAGCAACATATGCGCCGGAAATACTGTCACCGAGTCAATGTTTGTGCGATATTTTCGTCAGATGACTATAGTAATAGGAAAAATTACTGCTTCGTGCGCCCATCGTTTCGGGCTATGATCAAATACCGGCTGCGGTAAAGCGGTCGTGCAGTTGTTGGGAGCGACGCATGTTGGCCGTACAAATGAACTATCGCAGCGTCCTGACCACTCCCGGTCTGGCCGACGACGAAGCGGTCGTTCCGCGCCGCCGGAGTCCGCTGCTGCTGTTTCCGGCGATCGCGATGCTGGCCGCGATGACGGCGCCCGCGCGCGCCGAACCAGGCGATTTGCTCGTTCGCGTCTGCTCGGGCGATCCGGGGAATATGTCATGATCCGCCTGCCGGTGGGCGACCGGCCGGACGGCACGCCCGACCATCACGACAAGGCACCCTGCCATGCGGCCTGTCCCGCCGCGCCGCGCGAACCGCGCCGTTCCGCCGCCTGACGGGGCGCGAACGCCGCTCGCTATTTCGCGGGGCGATAATCGACGCGCGCGCCGCCGACCATCTGCACGGGCAGGTACAGGCCGTTGCCATAGGCCTTGATCTCGCCGATCGCGAAGCGGGCGATGTCGGTGCGGATGACGAAGGCGCCCTCGCGCCGCTGCCCGACCGCGCGGCGGATCTTGCCCTGCAGTTCGCCAAGGTCGCGGGTAAAATTCTGGGTCAGCGCGTCGGCGATCAGCGGCGCGAAGCCGGGGTTCTGGCCGAGCAGGATCAACAGGTCGCCACCGACCCCGTCGCTGTCGCCGCTGATCGCGATGTCGGTGAAGCGGACCTCGGCCGATCCGGGGGCGTTGCGCGGGATCGCGGTCATCCAGAGTTGGCCGCGCGTCGGTTCGCCCTTGCGGCTTTGCAGCCGCGCGGTGACCGCGAGGCCGACCGCGATGCGCCCGCCCGGCGCGCCATAGATGGTCGATTTGCCGAAGCTGACGTCCATCGGGCCGAGTTCGGGCAGTACGAAGGGCCGCTTCGCGCGCTTCGCGAGCGCGCGGTCGACCACCGGCTGGAGCTGCGCATAGTCGGCGACCACCGGGACACGCACGTCGAGATGCGGCTTGGGCGCTTCGCGCGCCAGCCTGGGCAGCGGGGTGGGGGCGGGATCGGCGGGGCGACCGGAGACGAAGGTCTCGGTGATCCCCTCGATCCCGAGGTTCAGATTGATGCGCTGGCCGTCGAGGCGATAACCGCCGTAGAGGACACGCTGCGGCGTGACGCGCATCCACACCGGCGGATTGTCATGGTTGAGTTCGAGCGCGGTGAAACTCTGCCGCCAGATGTCGGCGGCCTGTTTGCGGATGTCGATCTTCGCGATCTCGCGGTTCACTTCGCGCTCCACCCCCGCGACAACGGGTTTCAGCTTGGCGTCGGCCTCGTCGGTAAAGGTGATCCGCTTGCCGAGGAAATCGATCCCGGGCGCCCTGGTCCAGCCATAGGTGATGCGGGCCTTGCCGCGCGTTTTCCAGTCGGGGGTCAGCTCGATTCGCACGCGCGCATGCGCCAGCGCGGCGCCGGTCGCGGTCTCGCCCTTCAGCACCCCGCCGACGTCGCGCGCGCTGATCGCCGCATGGATCGGCACATCGACGACGATCTCGTCGCCCTCGCCGCGCAGCCGCAGCGGCCCGCGCGTCACCTGCCCGACGATGGTGCAGGGGATGGCGGGGGTAACCTTCACCTTCTTGCCGAACAGCTTGACCCGCTGCGGCGCGACGCACGCCTTTTCGCGGCGGTCGATCGTCCAAAGCGTCTTCGGCACCGCGCGCTCGAGTTCGCGCTTCAGCGGGCCGATGTCGGCGTCGATGGGGACGGCGATCAGCGAGGTCTGAGACGGGGAAGGTGCCCTGTCGGTCGCGCGCGGCGGGGCATCGACGTCGGTTTGGCGGTCGCAGGCGCTGAGCATGGCAGTCGGCAATAATGCAATAGTCAGTCTGTTGATCACGCGCATCGCTCTGTCCCCGTTCGGTTTCCATTCCTAACACCGAATCGTGCAGAGCTGTTCCCGACAAATCGACCGGTCTCGCGCGTTGACGCGACCCCCGTTGCAGTCGCATGGCGGCGGTATGGACCGGACAAAGACCTTTCTGCCGCCCGCGCTGGAAGGCGCCTTGCTTCGCTTGAGGGTCAAACTCGAGGCCGGCGGGCGGCTGGATTTCGAGATGCGGGAGGTGTTCGACCAAATGGCAGCGTTGCCGCCGCCGGACGTGGTCCATCTCGACACGCAAATCGCGGCTGCGGCGCGCCTCGTCCACGGGCCAACGGGGATGCGTATCCTGCCGCGCCTGGTGGGGGTGCCCACGCATGCAAGGCAGTTGGAGCGCACGCCGTTGCTCGAATATCTCTTTCTCTGCCATCGCGACGGGCTGCTGCGAGAGGCTGCGCTCGATCAAATCGAGGGCGGCATACCTTCGGCCTTTCTGTTCGCAGCCATCTGCTGGCGCCTCAACGATTGGGCGCGGCCGGTTCGCGAGGCAGCGACCCGCTGTGCGCGGCGCTGTTTTCCCTTGACCGATCCGGCGGTTGCCGCCTCGGCGCTATCCGCCTTGATGATCCGGACGCGCAGTTGGGGCCGGTGGACGGAGGAACGCGACTTGCTCGATGCCCTGTTGGCGCGGCCCGATGTCGGGATTGCACTCGCCACGATCATCGCGGAGCGCCCGACGGGCGCCATGGCGCGGCTGCTGCGGGCGAGCGCCCGGACGCCATATCTCGACGACCAGCTCCAACATCTGTCGTTCGCTGCCCTGCAGCCCGCGGTGCGCGCGGCGGCGCTGAACATGCTGCTCGCGGGCGAGGCGGTGTGGGCCGGGGGCCGCGCGTGGCAATGGATCGATAAGTCGATGGGACTGCGGCGTTGGGCGATGCAACATGACCGGCGAAGGATCGAGGTGACGACGGACATCGCCGCGCTGATCGAACGGGGCATCGCCGACCGGTCGGCAATGGTGCGCGGCGTCGCATTATCGGGCGCCATCCGCCACCTGCGCGGAACCGAGGCCGAGCGCGCCCATGCCGTACGGCTGCGGGACGACCCATCGCGCTCGGTCCGCGAGCGGGCGGCGTTCATCCTGGACAATCCGATTGGCTAGACCGAAATAACCCCAAACAGGTCATGCTCGTCGGCGTCCTCGATTTCGACGTCGACGATATCGCCGGCCTTGAGCGTCGCGGCGACGTCGCGGAGATAGACATGGCCGTCGATCTCGGGCGCGTCGGCCTGGCTGCGGCCGGTGGCGCCGATGCTGCCGTCCTCGTCCGCGTCGCCGACCTCGTCGATGATGACGGGCAGGCTGCGGCCGATCTTGGCCTCGAGCTTCGCGGCGCTGATTGCGGCGGTCTTGGCCATGATGCGCTGGTAGCGTTGTTCCTTGACCTCTTCGGGGACCTGATCGTCGAGGGCGTTGGCCTGCGCGCCCGCGACGGGTTCGAAGCGGAAAGCGCCGACGCGGTCGAGCTGGGCTTCGTCGAGCCAGTCGAGGAGGTACTGGAAGTCGGCTTCGGTCTCACCGGGGAAGCCGACGACGAAGCTCGAACGGATCGCGATGTCGGGGGCGATCGCGCGCCAGCTCTTCAGCCGTTCGAGCACCTTCGCCTCGTTGGCGGGGCGCTTCATGCGCTTGAGGACGCTGGGGCTCGCGTGCTGGAAGGGGATGTCCAGATAAGGAGTCAGCAGACCCTCGGCCATCAGTGGGATGACCGCGTCGACATGGGGGTAGGGATAGACATAGTGGAGGCGGACCCAGGGGGCGTTTCTTTCGGGGGTTCGAAGTTGGCCAAGGTGCCGCGCAAGGTCGGTCATGTGGGCGCGCACTTCCGACCCGTGCCACATACGGCTTTCATGTTTGATATCAACACCATAAGCCGATGTATCCTGGCTGATGACGAGCAATTCCTTCGTCCCTGCGGCGACGAGCTTTTCGGCCTCGCGCAGCACCGCGTCGATGCGCCGCGAGACCAGTTTTCCGCGCAGATCGGGGATGATGCAGAAGGAGCAGCTGTGGTTGCAGCCTTCGGATATCTTGAGATAACTATAGTGCCGGGGCGTCAGCTTGAGCCCGCCCTGGGGCACCAGATCGACGAAGGGGCCCTGCGTCGGCGGGGCGGCTTCATGAACCGCATCAACGACTTGCTCGTACTGATGCGCGCCGGTGACGGCCAGCACCTTCGGGAAGCGCGCGCGGATCACTTCGGCCTCATTGCCCATGCAGCCGGTGACGATGACGCGGCCATTTTCGGCCATCGCCTCGCCGATCGCCTCTAGGCTCTCTTCCTTGGCGCTGTCGAGGAAGCCGCAGGTATTGACGAGCACGACGTCGGCGCCCGCATAGTCGGGCGACAGGCCATAGCCGTCGGCGCGCAGCTTGGTGAGAATCCGTTCGCTGTCGACGAGCGCTTTCGGACAGCCGAGCGAGACCATGCCGACCTTCGGCTGGGTGGGGAGGGTTTTGGTTGCCATGATTGGCGGCGCGCATAGTCGATTTCGTCGCGCTTGTCACGCGCGGCGCTTGGCGCCATGCGGGAGACATGGAAACGGCGATGCGAGGTGAGACATGGCGATTGGCGTATTGGCAGCGATCTCGGCGGCGATGGCGGTGGCGGCGGGCGCATTCGGCGCGCATGGCGCGGCGGGGCCGCAGGAGACCGAGTGGCTGCGGACCGGCGGCCTTTATCAACTGATCCATGCGGTCGCGGCGCTGGCGATCATGGGTATCGCGCGCGGGCCGGCGATCGTCCTGCTGGCGGGCGGCGCGATCTTTGCGGTGACGCTCTATGCGATGGCGCTCGGCGGGCCGAAGTGGCTGGGCGCGGTGACGCCGATCGGCGGGACGCTGTTGATCGCCGGCTGGCTGTGGGCGGCTTGGATTTATTGGCGGGGGTGATTTTGGTGAGGCGGCAACCTTTATAGCATCGTCATGCTGACCTCGTTTCAGCATCCATGGTCGGCGCTCTCGCCGGGCGCTGCGTCGAAGGAAACGGCAGGCCATGGATCCTGAAACAAGTTCAGGATGACGAGATTTCGAGGGCAGCTCTCCAACTCCAACTCCGACAAACGTGCCCGCCGATCGCTAATCCGCCTCGCAGGGCTCGCACGGGACCACCTCGACGACGAGGTCGCCGGCGGCGAGCTTTTGCGCCTCGGGCTCCCAGAAGCCATGGGGGGTGCCGCCGCGATAGATGCGCAGGCCGCGGCCGCCGCTGGCGAGCTGGTCGAGGCTGCGGCCGACTTCCTCGGCGCTGACCGGACGTTCGCGCAGTTGCACCTTGCCGCCGACCGCGGCGAGATCGGCCATATAGCTGGCGACATGTTCGCCCTGCGCCGATCCGGCGAGCAGCAGCCCGGTGAAGCTGACCGGGTTGATGACGTTGCTGGCGCCTGCCTGCCGCGCGAGCAGCTCGTTATCCTGCGCGCGGATCACGACGCTGATCGGCACGTTCGGCGACAGATGGCGGACGGTGAGGACGATCAGGATCGAGCTGTCGTCGCGGCCCGCCGAAACGAGCACGTTGCGCGCGCGCGCGATCTGGACGTCGATGAGGGTGTCGTCGTTCGAGGCGTCGCCCTGGAGGACGTTGCAGCCCATCGCCTCGGCCTCGGCGATGCGGTTTGTCGACTGGTCGATGACGACGATGCACGACGGGTCGGTGCCGCGCGCGATCAGTTCGCGGACCGCCTCGGCGCCGCTGGTTCCGTAACCGAGCACGACGCAATGATCGGTGAGCTTTGCCTGGATGCGGGCCATACGCCATTTTTCCCATGTGCGCTTGAGGACGAAATTATAGGCGGTGCCGACGAAGATGAAGAGCACCATGATGCGGATCGGGGTGACGATCACCGCCTCGATCAGCCGCGAGCGGTCCGACACCGGGGCGATGTCGCCGAAGCCGGTGGTGGTAACCGAGATCATCGTGAAATAGACGACGTCGAGGAAGCTGATCTGGCCGTCGTAGCTGTCCTTCAGCCCCGCGCGGTCGATCCAGTGGACCAGCACGACGATGCCGATCAGGAAGAAGGCGAGCCCGAGCCGCGCGATGACGTCGGCCCAGATCGGCCATTTGCTCGCGCGCTTGAGCGGGCGGAAGATGTGCTGGAGATGCAGCTTGGGGTTCGGCTTGTCGCTCATCGCGCGGGCAATTGCTTGAGCGGATCGACGGGGATGCGATTCTTGCGGAGCTGGAAATGCAGTTGCGGGGTCTGGACCTGGCCGCTGGCGCCGGCGAGGCCGATGATGTCGCCCGCCTTCACCGCCTGGCCGCGCTGGACGTCGATCTGCTGCGCATGGCCATAGGCGCTGACCCAGCCGCCGCCATGGTCGATCAGGATCAGCCCGCCGTAGACCGCGATCTGGTCGCCGGCGTAGGACACGACGCCGTTCGCGGTCGCGTGGATCGGCGTGCCGGCGGGGGTCGCGATATTGATTCCGTCGCTGACCTTGCCCGGCGCGAGCGGGCCGAAGCGCGCGATGACCTTGCCCGGCACCGGCCAGACGAAGCGGCCGGTGAACATCGCGGGCATGGCGACCGCCGCGGTGACGGGTTTGCGCGGCGCAGCGCTGGCGGGGGCGGGCGCCTTGTTCGCGGCGAGCGCGGGCTGGCTGCCGGTGGTGATGTCGTCGATGTCGAGGGTGAAGGCGGCGGCGCGCGCCGCGACATCGACCTCCTTCGGCGGCAGCGGACGGGCGCCCGCAGGCAGGCGCAGCCGCTGGCCGACGCGCAATATATAGGGTTCGGTCAGCGCGTTGATCGTGACGATCTCGCCCCAGTCGGCGCCATAGGCGCTGGCGATGCCGATGCCGGTCTCGCCCGCTGCGACGCGGTGGTAGAGGCCGGCGGGGATGCGCAGCCGCTGGCCGGGCACGAGCGTGTAGGGGGCGGCGAGGTCGTTCTCCATCGCGATCGCCTCGGAGCCGGCGTGCGTCATCTCGCCGATCGCGCGCAGCGTATCGCCGGGGCGGACGGTGTAGCCGGTCGCGGTGACCTGCCGGGCGTTGGTCGTCACCGGTTGCAGCGTCCAAGTCGGCGCGCTGTCGCCGCCCGAGACGTCGTCATAGGCGAGCGCGGCGTTGGCCGGAGTGGACGGCGGGGTGGCTGCGGTAACGGGAGGGGCAGGCCGGGAAGGCGGCGCCGACGCGGGGATGCAGGCGGCGAGCGGTGCCGACAGCAGCAGGATGGCGATGATGCGGCGACGGTCCCCCATGCGCCTTCTTTGCCAAAGCCTTGGCGGCTTGGCCAGCGGCGACGTCATATTGGGAGCAGGGCGGCGAGCGGGTATGACTACGGCGGGATCGGGGTGATGGGGTGGACGCCTGTTTCACGTCATCCCGGGCTTGACCCGGGACCCGCCTTCTTTCTTTCGGCGCCGGATCAAAGGCAAGGCAGGCCCCGGGTCAAGCCCGGGGTGACGGAAGTGAGTTGCGCGAATGTCGCCGCCCGCCCCAAAAGCGGTCGCTTCCGCCGTGCCGCACGAGGAAGGATTCATCCTGGCGGCGCATCCGATACCGTCATCGCCTGACCCGGAAAAGGGACCACCAATTCGCGCGTGTCCTTCCAGTCGGTGCCGAGCCAGCGTTCGTGCGCCGCGGCGGGCAGGATCAGCGGCATCGCGCCGCTGTGGTGGTGCGCGACGAGGCGGTTGGGGTCGGTCGTCAGCATCGCGAAGGTCGGGATTTCGTCGGCGAAGCGGACGATGCCCGCCATGGCGAATATGGCCTGGTCGGCGACCGCGAACCAGTGCTGGCGCCGCGCGCCAGCCGGACCCGACCACAAGGCGAAGCTGGTCGCGGGGATCAGGCAGCGAAATTCGGTGTGGCGCAGCGTGCCGATCCAGAAGGGGCTGTCGAGATTGCGGACGCTGGTGATCGGGTCGGTGCCGCGCGGCGGCGGGGGGACGCCCCAGAACATCGGCCGCACGCGGCGGATACGTCCCTTTGCGTCGCGGCTGACGATCGGTGCGGGACGGCCGGGGGCGACATAGCCGCCGGTCCACGGGTCCTTGCCCGCCGCGGCACCGAAATGCGCCGCGATGGCGGCGGCGGGCGCGTCGAGGCGGTAGAGGCGGGTCATGCCGTACCCGATGCCCACCTCATCCGTTCGTGTCGAGCGGAGTCGAGACACGCTGAAGCCTTGCGCGTCCCAAACGTGTCTCGACTTCGCTCGACACAAACGGGAATTGGGGCCGGTTTGGGATTTTGAACGGTATTAGCCGTAGGCGGCGCGCAACGCCGCGAGCGAGGCGTCATGCGTCAGGTCGAGCTGGAGCGGAGTGACCGCGATGTAGCGGTCGTCGATCGCCTCGAGGTCGCTGTCGTGGCCCGGCGAATGTTCGATGCCGTGGAGGCCGAACCAATAATAACGATAGCCGCGCGGGTCGGTGCCCTCGACGATCGAGCCGCGGCCGTAATCGTGGAAACCCTGGCGGGTGACGCGAATGCCGCGCACCGCGTCGGCGGGCAGCGCGGGGAAGTTGACGTTGATCATCGTGCGCGGCGCCATGTCCATCGTCAGCAGCGGACGCAGCACCTGGGCGCCCCAGGCTTCGGCGGCGCCGAAGGGGACGCTGTCGCCCATGCCTTCCTTGGCATAGACCTGGCTCAGCGCGATCGAGCGGATGCCCGCGAGCGCGCCCTCGATCGCCGCCGACACGGTGCCCGAATAGGTGACGTCGTCGCCGAGATTGGCGCCGCGGTTCACGCCCGACAGGATCAGGTCGGGCTTTTCGGGCATCAGCTTGCCGATCGCCATCATCACCGAATCGGTCGGGGTGCCGGTGCACGACCAGCGGCGCTCGGCATGCTGGCGGATGCGCACGGGGCGCGAGAGGGTGAGCGAATGGCCGGCGCCCGACTGTTCCTCGGCCGGGGCGCAGACCCAGATATCGTCGCTGAGCTGGCGCGCGATCGCTTCGAGGACCGCGAAGCCGGGGGCGTGATAGCCGTCGTCGTTGGTGAGGAGGATGCGCATTTTTGTTCTTTCTCTTTTCGTCACCCCGGACTTGATCCGGGGTCCCGCTGATCGACGTTGCCAAGCGGGACCCCGGGTCAAGCCCGGGGTGACGATAAGTCAGTTGGCGGGTTCGAGCTTGGTGATCCCGCCCATGTAGGGCAGCAGCGCCTCCGGAATCGTGACGCTTCCATCGGCCTGCTGGTAATTTTCGAGGATCGCCACCAGCGTGCGGCCGACGGCGAGGCCCGAGCCGTTGAGCGTGTGGACGAATTCATTGCCCTTGACGCCCTCGCGGCGGAAGCGGGTGTTCATGCGCCGCGCCTGGAAATCGCCGCAGTTGGAGCAGCTCGAAATCTCGCGATAGCTGTCCTGCCCGGGCAGCCAGACTTCGAGGTCATAGGTCTTGCGCGCGGCGAAACCCATGTCGCCGGCGCAGAGCAGCATCCTGCGATAGGGCAGGCCGAGTCCTTCGAGGATCAGCTCGGCGGCGCGCGTCTTGCGGTCCAGTTCGGCGTCGCTGTCCTCGGGGCGGACGACCGAGACGAGCTCGACCTTCCAGAACTGGTGCTGGCGGATGTAGCCGCGCGTGTCGCGCCCCGCCGAGCCGGCCTCCGAGCGGAAGCAGGGGGTGAGCGCGGTCATGCGGATGGGAAGCTGGTCCTCGGCCAGGATGTCCTCGCGCACCGCGTTGGTCAGGCTCATCTCGGAGGTCGAGATCAGCCAGCGGCCATCGGTTGTCTGGAACAGATCCTCGCGGAATTTGGGCAGCTGCGTCGTGCCGAAGGCGGCGTCGTCGCGGACCATCAGCGGGGTCGCGCATTCGGTATAGCCCTGCTCGACCGTCTGGCGGTCGATCATATATTGGCCGAGCGCGCGTTCGAGCCGCGCCATCTGGCCTTTCAGGAAAGCGAAGCGCGCGCCCGACATCTTGGCCGCGGTCTCGAAATCGAGGCCGAGCGCGGGGGCGAAGTCGGCATGTTCCTGGGGTTTGAAGTCGAAAGTCCGGGGCGTGCCCCAGCGGGAGATTTCGACATTGCCGTCCTCGTCCGCGCCATCGGGGACGTCGGCGGCGGGGAGGTTGGGGAGGGCGGCCAGTCTGTCGTGGAGCGCGGCGAGTTGCGCGCGCTCGGCCTCTTCCTGCGCGGGCAGCGCGGTCTTGAGGGTCGCGACCTCGGCCTTCAGCGCCTCGGCCTTGTCCTTGTCGCCCCGCGCCATCGCCTGGCCGATCAGTTTCGACGCTTCGTTGCGGCGCGCGAGCGCGGCCTGCATGTCGGTCTGGAGCGCGCGCAGCGACGCATCCATGCCAAGGATTTCGGCTGACAGGGATTCCACCCCGCGGCGGGCGAGGCCGGCGTCGAAGGCTTGCGGGTTTTCGCGGATCAGGCGGATATCGTGCATGGCCGCGCTATGGCGGCGGCGCCGCGCGCGCGCAACCCCGACCTTGGCCGGGGGCGAAGGGAATCGGCAGCGCGCGGCGCATAAAAAAGGGCCGCCCCGCAGGGCGGCCCCTCAGATGGCGGTCCGGGTTAGCCCCCCCGACCTCCAGCGGATATCGTTACGCCGCGTCCTGTTCCTGGTCGTTGCGGTTGGCGGCGCGGCGGCGCGCGACGAGCGCGGCGGCGGCGGCGCCGAAGAGCAGGAGCATCGGCGGGGCCGGAACGGGGGTCGGGGTGCCCGACGAACCGCCGCTGCTGGTGCCGCCCGAGCTTGACGAGGAGGAGCTCGACGAACTGCTGCTCGACGACGAGGACGAGGAGCTGGTGCTGCCGGTCGACCCGAAGCTGCTGCTGCCGCCGGTCGCGCCCGACGAGGTGGCGCCCGACGACGAGCTGCTGCTCGACGACGAAGACGAGGAGCTCGACGAGGAGGACGAGCTGCTGCCGCCCGACGAGGAGCTGCTGCTGCCGCCCGATCCGCCCGAGCCGCCATTCGAGCCGTGCGACGAACCGCCCCAGCCCGAGCTGCCCTTCGACGAATTGCCGTGCGAGCTGCCGCCATAGGACGAGCCGCCCTTGGACGAATTGCCATGCGACGAGCCGCCCTTCGACGAATCGCCGCCATGGCCGTGCGAGCTGCCGCCCTTCGACGAATTGCCGCCGCCCGACGACGAGGAGCTCGACGACGAAGAGGAGGAAGACGAGGAGGACGACGAGCTGCTGCTCGACGACGAGGTCGAGACATTGCCCGAGGACGTGCTGACGTTACCCGAGGACGTGCTGACGTTACCCGAGGAGGTGCTGACATTGCCCGACGAGGTCGAGACGCCGCCGGTCGAGGTCGAGACGCCGCCCGTGGAGGTCGACACGCCGCCGGTCGAGGTGCTGACGCTGCCGGTCGAGGTCGACACGCCGCTCGACGTCGAGACGCTGCCCGTCGAGGTCGAGACGCCGCCGGTCGATGTCGAGGTGCTGACGCTGCCGGTCGAGGTCGAAACGCCCGACGAGGTGCTGGACGAGGTGCTGACGCCGCCGGTGGTGGTCGAGGTGACCACGACGCTGCCGCTGCTGCCGCCGCCCGACGAGCCGCCAAAGAAGCCGCCGAAGAAACCGCCGCCGAAGCCGCCGCCAAAGCCGCCGCCGACAACGGTCACGCCGCCACCGCCGCCACCGCCTTCCCAGCCGCCGCGCTGCGGGAAGGGTGCATAGGGGATCGGGGGAAGGGGGATCGTCTGGGTGACGACCTGGGTCTGCGGCGCCGAACTGCGAATGACACGCTTCGTGGTGACGACGCGGCGGATGCGCTTCACGGGCTTGCGCGCCGCGTGGCGTTTGCGAACGACCGGCTTCTTCGCGCAGGGCGAGCAGGGCTTGACCTTCTGGACTTGCGCCGCCGCGGGCACGTCGCTGATTTTCATCGCGCCGGTACCGATGATCGCGCCCCCGCAGGTGCAGGCGCAAAGTTTGGCGAGGGCCATTCGGACAGACATAGGTTTCTCTCTCTTTTCCCGTTGCTTGGTGGGAAGGCGCCACACCCCGGCACCCGCTTGCACCTCTTGCTATGGCTAAAAGGCCAAAGGATTGTGAACGCCGCAATTGCGTTAACTGCGTTTGACTGTCCGACAGCGGGAAAAGGACGGCGGAATCAACTCCTGTCGGGCCCACTGTCCCAAAACGGAACGGAAGTTGCGGCGATTCCATGGCGTTGGTTAATCCGACGCCCAAAATGCGGTTCGGTAGACGGTCGGGCTGCGCGGAAGAATCACATGCCCGTCGGCGCCGGTTCAGCGCTGCTTCACTCCGCCGACTCTATCCGCCGCTTCCGCGCTTGTGTCGCGCCCAGCGGCTGGTTATAGGCCGCCACGCCCCCGGTCCGCCACGTCCGGCGGAGCGCGAGACGAAAGGACTTTAGAGCCCGTCATGCCGACCCAGACCGCCGACATTGGCGCCGACGCGCTCCGCGAAGCCAAATCCAACCTCGATTCGGACTATGTCCCCAGCGACGACGAAGAGTTTATGAACCCGCGGCAGCAGGATTATTTCCGCGGACTGCTGCTCGCCTGGAAAAAATCGATCCTCACCGAAAGCGAATCGACGCTGGCGCAGCTGCAGGACGGTCCGCTGCGCGAACCCGACCTGGCCGATCGCGCGTCGAGCGAGACCGACTGGGCGATCGAACTCAGAACCCGCGACCGCCAGCGCAAGCTGATCTCGAAGATCGATTCGGCGATCCGCCGCATCGACGAGGGCGAATATGGCTATTGCGCGGTGACCGGCGAGCCGATCTCGCTGGCGCGGCTGCAGGCACGCCCGATCGCGACGATGACGCTGGAGGCGCAGGAGCGCCACGAGCGCAACGAGCGGATTTCGCGCGAAGACTGAGAAAGTCTGCACCAAGTCGGGACGACTTGCCGTTTATTTACGTTTCCGCAACGGCTGACCCCTAGATTCGCGACCCTGACATTCAACGCGGGGAATGGGTCGTAATGGAATCGCGCGGGCCGACATCGGTGGACGAAGAAGTGGCGGCGCTGTCGCGCGGCGCCGATCGCGACAGCCTGTTCATGCAGGCCAATGTGACGATCGAGGGCCGGCCGACGCCGGTCAGCGTGCGGGTGCGCAACCTGTCGGCGGGCGGCATGCTCGCCGAATGCCCCGTGACGGTCGTGAAGGGGACGGTCGTCGAGGTCGAACTGCGCAATGTCGGCCCGGTGCCCGGGCGCATCGTGTGGACCGGCGACAAGAAATTCGGGATCGCCTTCGACCGCGCGATCAATCCGCAGGCGGTGCGCCGCGATGTCGCGCCGCAGAAGGAAGAAGTGCCCCCGACGCTTGCGGGACTTCGCCTGAACAAGGGCCGGCCGCCGATCCGTCCGCGCTGACCCGTTCCATTCTTGGAAGGAGCAGCGGGCGATCCGCGGCCGTACCTGGCGCGACCGTCAGCCGATCGCGAAAAGCTCTTCCTTGATCTTGAGCTTCTGTTTCTTGAGCTGTGCCAGCACGCCTACATCGGGGCACGGGCGCCGTTCTTCATTCGCAATTTTCGCATCGAGGTCCGCGTGGCGGGACTTCAGGGCGGAAAGGTGCGACATGTTCATCGGCCAGTCTCCTTCATTTTCGACTCGGTTGGCAGGATGAGTAGAACATGGATCGCGCCGATTGTGGAGCGGTTAACGCGGCGATTCGCCCAGTCGGTGCCCGTTGCGGACCAATTGTGATTCTGGCAGTAGCGAGACTGTGAGCCCCGAAGAGATCAGCCAGCGCCTGGAACTTCTGCGCATCGAGCATCGCGACCTCGACGCGGCGATCGTCGCGCTGGGCGTGACCGTGGTTCCCGACCAGTTGCAACTGGCTCGATTGAAAAAGAAAAAGCTGCGGCTGCGCGACGAGATCGCGTGGTGCGAGGATCAGTTGATCCCCGACATCATCGCCTGATTCCTACTCCGACTCAAAATGGGACGGCGGCCAAAAATGATGGTTATCGCCGTTGCTACGATGGCGGCCTTCATGGCATTTCCTGTGCCATGGACAGGGGCGTTTCAGATATGGCGACGATCGGCGTGCCGGTGCAGCGCGCGCAGGTCGAAAATCTGTATGTCGAGGCGATGGTGCTGGCCGACGAGGCGCACACCGCCTTTGCCGCGGCCCGCGATCTGAGCGGCGTGGGGGTCGGGGGTGCGCGCGACAGCCTGCTCCAGATCGGCCTTGCCTGCGAATCGCTGAAAACGACGACGCGGCTGATGCATATCATCGCGTGGCTGCTCCATCGCCGCGCGATGATCGCGGGCGATGGCGGCGCCGGCCCGAACGACAGCGCCGCGCGGATCGGCGAACCCGTCCCCGCCGACTGGTCGCTGTGCATCCAGTTCGAATCGCCCGTGCGCCGGATCATCGCGGCGAGCGAACGGCTGTTCGAGCGCATCGCGGCGATCGAGGCGGGCTGGGACGCACCGGCGGCCCCGCCCCCGGTGCAGGCGATGCTGGCGAGGTTGGAAGCGCGGCTGTGAATTTTAGGGGCTATGGGTCGGGAGCGGATCTTTCCTAAACCGTCGCCCCCGCGGAGGCGGGGGCCGCTAGCGGCCTATGTCTGCATTGCTGTGTAAAACCGACGGCGGCCCCCGCCTTCGCGGGGGCGACGGCTAGGAGGCGTTGACAAATTGGCGCATCCACAGGCGGATTGAGACGATGTGGATGAAGCCGAGATAGCTGGCGGCGGTTTTGTCGTAGGGGCCTACATACGTGTGTGACCCATAGGTTGGATCCGCCCAAAATGCGGGCGGATCCAACTTTTCAGTCGTCGAGCAAGTCGTACTGGTCGCCCTTTTTGGGGAAGCGCTTCATGAACAGTTTTTTGAACTGCGTCACC
>JAEULK010000024.1 GCA_016793775.1 Sphingopyxis sp.
GTTCGATTATATCGAATGCTTCTATAACCCGACCCGGCGTCACTCGACCCTGGGTTACCTCAGTCCTATCGACTTCGAACGTGAAGCTGGGGTAGCCTGAATGAACTTATCTCGGTGTCCATCAAACCGGCAGCAGGCCACCTCGCCAATCTGCTGCCCACGGAACCAGCAAGCCCCAAGCCGATATCCGCGAAAGCCCCTGCGGACGGATGGGTCTATCTGCTGAAGTCAGGCCAGCATTACAAAATCGGACGAAGCGACCAGATCGAAACCCGCCTAAAAAAGATCACGATCGCCTTGCCAGAAGCCGCCACTCTCATTCATGCTATCCAAACCGACGATCCTCCCGGCATCGAGGCATACTGGCACAGACGCTTTGCCGACCGCCGCGCAAACGGCGAATGGTTCAAGCTCGCTGGCGATGACGTGAAGGCCTTCAAACGTCGAAAATTCCAATAGCCTGCCTCACGGGATATTGCCGCGAAGGAGATGATTATGGACTTCAAAGCCGGAGATATCGTCCAGCTAAAATCTGGTGGCCCCGTTATGACCGTGGCTCATGTGAGCGGAGATTCTGTTCTCTGTATATGGATCGAGAAAAACAAAACCTTCAGAGAGCCATTCCCTCCCGTAGTTCTTGAAAAACGCGAGTCCTTTTCAGATTTCTAAACCCGGTCAACCTGCACTAACCGGATAGGCATATTGATCAAATCCCTTCGGGACGTCCAAATGGCTTCCATCTCGATCCGAAAGACGCTTGGAAAGGCAACCAGCCTTCCCGGCGCGTCTTTCGGCCCGACCTGTTCGCCATTTGGGCGCCTCGACGGCGCTGTAATCGGGTGCCGACCCTAGACAATAGCGGGTTTCCGTCACTGGTGACGCCCGCCCGCACCGCATAGCCTTTTTCCATGATCCGCAGCGCCTTTGGACCGCGCGGACGATGGGAATGGAAGTCTATGAAGGCCATGGTCCTCGACGGCGGCACGCTCGCGCTGACCGATATCGCCGAGCCGCGGCCCGGACCGGGGCAATTGCTGACGCGGCCGCTGGTCTGCGGCGTCTGCGGCAGCGACCTGCACGCCAAGGATCACAGCGATCACCTGTGCGACCTGCTCCACCGCGCGGGCTTTCGCGGCTTCATGGACCCCGCGAAGCCCGTCGTCATGGGGCATGAATATTGCTGCGAAGTGCTGGAGGCGGGCGGCGGTTTCGCGCGCGGCCAGCGCGTCGTCGCCCAGCCCTTCATCGCGGGCCCCGACGGCGTCGAACTGATCGGTTATTCGAACCGCTTCAACGGCGCCTTCGCCGAACAGATGCTGCTCCAGGCCGATGCCGCTTTCGCGGTGCCCGACCATGTCGAAAGTGATATCGCCGCATTGACCGAGCCCCTGTCGGTCGCGGTCCATGCGGTGGTCGAAAGCGGCGCCGATGCCAATTGCGCCTTTGCGGTGTTCGGCTGCGGCCCGGTCGGGCTGTTCGTCATCACCCGGCTGAAGGCGCTGGGCTATGGTCCGATCCTCGCGGTCGAACCCAATGCGGCGCGGCGCGACATGGCGGCGCGCATGGGCGCCGATATCGTCGCGGCGCCCGGCGATGCGGGGATCGAGGGCTGGTTCGACGGACTCGGCCTGCCGCTCGGCCTTTCCGACGCCATGGCGCAGGCGCCCGAACTCAAGAAACGCGATCGCGCGGTCCTGTTCGACTGCGTCGGCAAGCCCGGCATGCTGATGGCGATCGCGGCGTCGGCGCCGATCGGCGCGACGATCACCGTCGTCGGCACCTGCATGGAAACCGACCCGATCGAGCCCGCCTTCTTCCTGCAAAAGGCGCTGCAACTGCGCTTCGTCTTCGCCTACTCGCCTGCCGATTTCGCCGACGCCTTCGCGATGATTTCGGCCAATCCCGCCGCGCTCGCGCCGATGGTGACGGGATCGGTTGGCCTCGCCGACGTCGACCGCGCCTTTGCCGCGCTGTCGGGCGGCGGGTCCGACATCAAACTGATGGTGACGCCGACATGAAAGCCCTGACCGAAGCCGACATGACCGCCTATCTGGCGGCGCGTTTCCCCGACTGGCGCGATGTGCGGATCGACGGGCTGCATCGCCTGCCGCTCGGCGCCTCGCGCGAGACCTATCGCTTCGACCTCAGCTACAGCGACGGCGACGGCGCACACAGCGACCGCCTGATCCTGCGCCGCGATCCGCCCGTCAGCAATGTCGATAGCGACCGCAACCATGAATATAGCGCCTACCGCGCGATCCACGGCCATGGCATCCCGGTGCCGCGCATGATCCTGCTCGAGGAGGACCCCGGTCCGATGGGCGGCGCGATCTCGATTGCCGAGGATCTGCGCGGCTACCACAACAGCGAATATCAGCTGCAGCAGCCCGCCTGGCGGGACAAGCTGCCGCATATCGCGGCGCAGATGTGGGGCGCGATGGGTCGCCTCGCTGCGGTGCCGGTCGAGAATCTCGACCTCGAATTCATGGTGCCTGCGACCCGCGAAGGCACGGCGATGCAGGAGCTCGATTTCTGGGAAGCGACGCTCGACAAGAACGACGTCGGTCCCGAACCGATCACCCGCGCCGCGATCCGCTGGCTGCGCCGCAACCCGCCGCCGCCGGCGCAGAAGCTGGCGATGGTCCATGGCGATTTTCGCGCCGGCAACTTCCTCTACGACGATAGCGGCACCCTGATCGCGGTGCTCGACTGGGAAATGGCGCATCGCGGCGACCCGCTCGAGGATCTGGCGTGGAGCCTCGCGCGCGTCTTTTCCTTCGGCAAGGACGATCGGCGCAGCGGCATCGCGCCGCGCGAAGAGGCGATACGCATCTGGGAAGCCGCAAGCGGCCTCACCGCCGATCCGGCGGCGCTGCACTGGTGGGAATTGCTCAACTGCGTGAAGGGGCAGGGCATCTGGAACAGCTGCGCCCAGGCCTGGACCACGACGAGCGGCGAGCGCGAGGTGATCCACGCCTATGCCGCCTGGTGGCTGCGCAACGCGCAGGACCGCGCGATCCTCGAACTGATGGGGCATTTATGAAACCGTCCATCCCCGCCGCCGCCACCGATCTGGCGGAGCGCCTGCGCGCCGAAATCGTCCCCGAACTTACCGGCTTTCGCGCCAATAATGTCGCGATGGGATCGGCGATGATCGACATGATCGCCGAGGAATTCGACCGCGCCGCCGCGCGCCTGTTCGAGGAGAATGAAGCGGTGCGCGCCCTGTTGCGGCGCGGGGGCCTCGCGGCCGACGCGCCCACGAAGCCCGACCTCCGCGTCTCGGCGCTCGAAGCCGAAAACGACCGCCTCCGCGCCGCGCTCATCGACCTCCAAGCCGCACTCGAAACCCGCGACGATGACGACGCGCGCGCGCTCGACGCCGACGTCTGGCGCGAACTGACGCGCTCGGTCGAGCGCCGCCGTATCGCCTCCGCCAATTTCTGACCCCTCCCCGAACTGGAGACCATCATGCTGACCGCCGCCGACGATTTCGCGATCCACCAGACGCCCGAGCCGATCGCCTATTCGGGCACCGACCGCAATTTCTACGACCGTTACTGGTTCAACGGTTACGAGCCCGACGGATCGATCTTCTTCCTCGCCGGCATGGGCATCTATCCGCATCTCAACATCATCGACTGCGGCATTTCGATCCAGGTCGACGGGGTGCAGCATTGTCTGCGCGGCAGCCGCGTCCTCACCGACCGGATGGACACCTCGGTCGGCCCGATCCGCATCGAGGTTGTCGAACCGCTGCAAAAGCTGCGGATCGTCGTCGACGAACATGACGGCATCGCCGCCGACATCACCATCACCGGCCGCGCCTTTCCGATCGAGGAGCCGCGCTTCATGCGCCGCGTCGGCACCAAGGGCTTCCTCGACTACACCCGCCTGACCCAGAACGGCCACTGGACCGGCTGGGTCAGCATCGACGGCAGGCGCATCGAACTCAGCCCGCGCTGCACCGGCACGCGCGACCGGTCGTGGGGGACGCGCCCGATCGGCATGTCCGATCCCCAGCCCAATCCGCTGGCGGGCGAGCAGGGCTATTTCTGGCAATGGACCCCGCTCAATTTCAGGGACAAGAGCTTCTTCTTCCACATCGCCGCCGAACCGAGCGGGCATGTGTGGAACAAACGGTCGGTGCTCTGCCCCGACGGCGCCGGCCCCGAATCCTTCCTCGAAACCGAAAATGCCGAGATGGAGACCGAGCTCGAACCCGGCACGCTCTGGCCCAAGAGCGGCGTGCTGAACGTCGATTATGGCACCGGCCCCTATCGGCTGGAATTCGAGCCCTTCCACCGCATGCAGATGAAGGGCATCGGCTATTTCCACAGCGAATGGTTCCACGGCAATTATCACGGTGGCCTGCGCGTCGAGCGCGAGGATTTCGCGGTCGCCGACCTCGACCCGATGAAGCTGGAAAATCTGCACGTCCAGCGGCTGTCGCGCGTGCGGATGACCGAACCCGATGGGACGGTCGAGGAGACGATCGGCACGTTTGAACAAGCCATCCTCGGCGCCTATCGCCCGCTCGGTATCGAGAGCGCGATGGATATCACCCGCTGGGACAAGGACTGATCCGATGGGCAAGCTCGACGGCAGAGCGGCGATCGTCACCGGCGGCACCGACGGCATCGGCTTCGCGATCGTCCGGCGGCTGCTGGACGATGGCGCCAGGGTCCTGTTCTGCGGCCGCACCCAGGCGCGCGGCGACGAGGCGCTGGCGCGGCTCGGGCACGACAACGCCCATTTCCTCGCGACCGACGTCGGCGAAGAAGATGACGTCGAGGCGCTGATCGCCCGCGCGGTCGAACTGTTCGGCGGCCTCGACATCCTCGTCAACAACGCCGCCGTCGCCGCCGTCGCGCTGATCCACGAACATAGCACCGAGGACTGGCGGCGCAGCAATGCGGTGAATTATGACTCGGTCTTCTTCACCTCGCGCGCCGCGATCCCGCATCTGCGACAGACCAGGGGCACGATCATCAACATCGCCTCGATCTCCGGATTGGGCGGCGAGGGGGCCTACCCCTCCTATTCGGCGCAGAAGGGCGCCGTGATCCAGCTGACCCGCGCGATGGCGGTCTATCATGCGCGCGAAGGCATCCGCATCAACGCGATCTGCCCCGGCTTCATCGAGACCCCGGCGACCGACGCGTTCAAGGCGCTGCCCGATCTGCTCGACCGCTGGATCAGGGAAATTCCGGCGCAGCGCCCAGGCCGGCCCGAGGAGATCGCCAACCTGACCGCCTTCCTCGCCTCCGACGAGGCGAGCTTCCTGTTCGGGTCGATCGTCGTCGCCGACGGCGGCGTCAGCGCCGGGTCGGGGCAGCCCACACAGGTCCCGCTCGGGTGAGCGATCCGGTCGCGGTGGTCGAGGCGCTGGTCGCCGCCTTCAACCGGCGCGATAGCGCCGCCATCGCCGACCTGCTGGCGGAGGATATCGTCTGCGCCGGCATCCCGCTCGACCCCGCGCACGGCCGCGCCGCGACGATGGACATGCTCGCGCCCTTTCTCGCCGCCGAGGCGGTCGACTGGCGCATCCTCGCCATCGCGGCGAACGATCGAATAGTCTTCACCGAACGCGACGATCGTTTCCGCTTCGTCGGCCAGGACTGGACCTCGGTCCGCGCGGCGGGGGTGTTCGAGATCGATGGCGACGGCCGCATTGTCGCCTGGCGCGACTATTTCGACCTCGCCGAACTCGAACGCGCGCTGCCCTGATATCAGGGGATCAGCACCGCCTTCACGCACTCGCCGCGATGCTGCGCCGCGATCGCTTCGTTGATCGCGTCGAGCGGGAAGGTCGAGATCAGCCGGTCGAACGGAAAGCGCCCCGCGCGATGCAGCGCGATCAGTTCGGGGATGAAACCCTGCTGGTCGCTGTCGCCCTCGATGATACCGATGACGCGGTGGCCGAAGGTGATCATGCCCGCGATATTCACCGACATCATATCGGTGGCGCTGGGCGGCACCCCGACGAGGCCGAGCATGCCGCGACTGCCTAGAATGGCGAGACCCGCGGCGATGGCGCTGTCGCGCCCGCTGGTCTCCAGCGCGAAATCGACTCCGTCAGGCCACAGCGCGCGGATCGCCGCGGCGACGTCGCCCGCGCCGGGATCGATCGCATCGGTCGCGCCCAGTTCCAGCGCCAGCGCCCGCCACGACGCCATCGGCTCGACGACGATGATGCGCGCGCAGTCGCGGACCTTCGCCGCCATCACCCCGGCCAGCCCGACCGGACCCGCGCCGAAGATCGCGATGCTGCTGCCGGCGCCGCAATCGAACGAGCGCATCACCGCGCCCGCGCCGGTCTGCAACCCGCAGGCGAGCGGGCCGAGCGTGGAGAGATCGAGCCCCGCCGGATCGACCTTCACGACATTGCGCGCCGGCGTGACCGCGAAGTTCGCGAAGGAGGATTGGCCGAAGAAGTGCGACGCGACCGACGTTCCATCCCTGGCCAGCGCCGTGCTGCCGTCGGGCCGCGCCCCGGCATAGTTGAGTGCGCGAAAGGAGCGGCAATAGGAGGGCAGATTTTCGTCGCAGCGCGCGCAATGGCCACAGCTGCTGAAACCGACGATCACCGCGTCGCCCGGCGCAACGCTCGTCACCGCCGCGCCGACCGCACGGACGACGCCCGCGCCCTCATGCCCGAACACCATCGGCATCGGCACCGGGGCAAAGCCGTCGCGAAATACCAGGTCGGTGTGACACAGGCCGACACCCGCGATTTCGACCAGCACCTCATCGGCCTGCGGCTCGCCGATCGTCAGCGTTTCGATGACGAAATCGGCGCCGGGCGCGGAAATGACGGCGGCTTTGACGTCCATGATGGCTCTCCCGAAAGTCAGGCGGCGGTGTAACCGCCGTCGGCGATGAATTCCGATCCGGTGATAAAGGCTGCGGCGTCGCTGGCAAGGAAGGCGATCAGCGGCGCGATGTCGTTCGCATCGCCCAGCCGCCCCAGCGGGATCAGCCTGGTCCAGGCCGCCAGCCCCTCTTCGGGGCTCAGCGGCTTGCCCTCGGCATCGGTCGGCGGGTCCCAGCTGGCGCCCAAATTGGTCGCCACCGGCCCCGGCAGTACCGTGTTGACACGGATGCCGGTACCGGCCAGCTCGATCGCGACCGCCTTGCTCAATCCGCGCACCGCGCCCTTGGTCGCGCTATAGGCGGCGAATTGCGCGCCGCCGACCTTGCCATACACCGACGAGATATTGACGATCGCGGTTGTCGTCGCCCCCGCCGCGATCGCGGCGCGCATCAGCGGCAGCGCGCCGTGCATGCCCAGATAGACGCCCTCGACATTGATCGCCATCTGCCGCCGCAGCACGTCGATGCCCGCCTCCGCAAAGGGTTTCGACATCATGATCCCGGCATTGTTCACCAATATGTCGAGCCGGCCGAAGGCGGCATCGACCTGGCCGAACACCGCGTGCCAGGCGTCCTCGCTGGTCACGTCGTGGGTCGCGGTCAGCACGTCGCCGCCCAGCTCGGCGGCGAAAGCCGCCAACCCCGCGGCGTCGATATCGGTGATCAGCAGCCGCGCGCCGAGCGCGTGGAACAGCGTCGCGGTCTGGCGCCCGATGCCCGACGCGGCGCCGGTGATGACGGCGACCTTGCCGTCGAGGTTCAAAATCGCAGTCATGACATGGTCCTAGATGTTCGATCCCGCATGGCGTTCGGTTCCCGCCAGCGCGGGCAGAAAGGGCAGGGCGCGGTCGCAATAGACCTCGACCGCCGGTTGAAGGCTGCCGGGATCGTCGAGCGTGCCCGCCTTGATCAGCACCATGCCCGGCATCGGTTCGATCGTCGAGAGGATAGGGGAGCCGCATTCGGGGCAAAAGACACGCGCGACCGTTCGGCCGCTGTCGCTGCTGTCCTGAAAGGTCCTGGTATCGCCCTGCAATGCGAAATCGGCCGCGGCCACCGCCGCGACGATGCCGAAAGCGCTGCCCGACTGCCGCTGGCAGTTGCGGCAATGGCAGATGGCCGTGAGCAGCGGCGCGCCGCGGAAACCGTAACGCACCTGCCCGCAAAGGCAGCCGCCGGTGGTATGTCCGGATATCTGGTCGTCGATGGTCTTGTTCATGGACACGGGCGGGGAAATAGCAGCCGGCGGGATTCGAAAATCCCGCCGGCCACACCCCTTTTCCTCAGAATTTATAGCGCGCGGTGACGCCGTACATGCGCGGCGGGGCGTGGAGCAGATAGTCGTAACCAAGGGCATCGCGCAGGTTCAGCCCGTACATGAAATATTTCTTGTTGAAGATGTTGGTCGCCCACAGCCGCACCGACAATTGTTCGCCTTCCCAGCCCAGCGTCGCGTCGGCGAGCACATGGCCCGGCGAGTTGAGGAACTGGTTGCCCGCCTCGTTGTTGAAGGGCGAGAAGAACTGCTTGCTGGTGTAGACGAGGTTCGGTGAGAAGACGATCTCGCCATTGCCCAGCGGTGCGATCTTCCAGTCCGCGCCGACGTTGATCGTCCATTTCGGCGCGTTGGGCAGCGTATTGCCGTCGAGGTTGGTGCCGGAAAGCGTGAGTTTGTCATAGGTCGCGTCGAGCCATGTCACCGACAGGTTGGCGGTCAGCGTCGATACCGGCCGGACGTTCAGCTCGGCCTCGACCCCCTTGATCGTCGAACCGGGCGCCGAGCGGATGAAGCCCGTCGTGCCGATCACTTCGTTGAGCTGCTGGTTCTTGTATTTGGTCAGGAACGCCGCGGTGGTGAAGGTCGCCAAGCCGTCGAACAGCCGGGTCTTGGCGCCGATTTCATAGGCATCGACCTGTTCGGGCGGCACGAAGTCGATCGGGTTGCCGCCATAGAACTGGCTGGCGAACGACCCGGCGCGATAGCCGCGGCTGTAATTGGCATAGAGCATCGCGCCGCTGTCGAAGGTGTAATCGATGCCGACCTTGCCGGTGACCCGGCTGCTGGTACGGCGCTTCGCCGCCTCGGGGGTGATCACCCCGGCGGGCGAGATGCTGCCATGGGTGAAGGTGATCGCCGCCGCGTCGGGGTCGGTCGGATCGAAGTCATAGGTGCCGAACGCTGGCGAGGTTGCGGGATCGGCGAAGGCGGTCAGGAAGGAATAGGCGCCATAGTGCCGGTTGCTGTCCTTGGTGTAGCGGACGCCGACCGTCAGGCCGAAATGCTCGCCGAAATCCTGGTCGATCTGTGCGAAGGCGGCGTAGCTGTTCCGCTCCTGCCGATAACGCTGATAGAAATAGAGGGTGCTGACCAGGCGATATTTGTCGACATTGTCGATGCTGTCCCAACCGTAATAGACGCCCGCCTGGACGTTGGTGCTGTCGCCGGCATAGGCGAGCTTCACCTCCTGGTTGAACTGCTTGTACACGTCGCCGTAATTGGTCTGCAGGAAGCCGACCACGGGCGTGCCCGACCCTTCCTGTGTCAGCGCCTGCTTCGACCAGTCGTAAGCGCTCAGCGTCTGGAGCGAGAGGCTGTCGGTCAGTTCGTAATTGATGTTGAACTGCACCCCGGCATTCTTGACGTCGTTGAAGCCGAGGTCGGGCTGGTTGGTCTCGAAGAAGCTCAGATTGTCGTTTGAACGGAAATAGGTCGAGGTGCCGGTGCCGTCGTTGCGGTGGAAGGCGGCCGCCTGCGTCGGCTTGCCCTTGCTGCCTGTAAACTTCAGCATCATGTCGAGCCGCTCGCTGGGCTTGGCGCGGATGATCAGGCGGCCGGCGATCGAATCCTTGGAGTTTGCGTCGGGCTGGCCGGGGAAGATATTCTTCACATAGCCGTCGGCCTCGACATAATTGACCGCGGCGCGGAAGCCGAGCACGTCGTCGATCAGCGTCCCTTCGATCGCGCCCTGGCCGCGCACTTCATTGAAGCGGCCGTAGCCCGCCTCGACGTAACCCCGCGCACCGGACTCGAGGGTCGGTTTGTTCGAGATGAAGTTGATCGCGCCGCCGGTGGTGTTGCGGCCGTACAGCGTGCCCTGCGGCCCGCGCAGCGCTTCTACGCGCTCGAGGTCGTAGAGCTGCAGGCCGTGCATCGTGCGCGCGCTGAGATAATTGTCGTCGGTATAGACGCCGACCGGCGACACCTGGTTGGCGCCATATTCGTTACCCACGCCGATGCCGCGCATCGTGAAGTTCGGCTGGGCCTCGCCGAAGGCGCTGGTGACCTGGAGCGAGGGGACCGAGCCGCTGAGATCGAAGCTGGATGTGATGCCCTGGCGCGTCAGATCCTCGGTGTTCAGCGCCGATACCGCGACGGGCACCTTCATCAGCGATTCCGAACGGCGGTTCGCGGTGACGACGATATCGTCGATCCCGGTCGTGCCCTGTTCCTCGGCCGCGGGGGCGGTGTCGCCGCCGCCGTCCTGCGCCATCGCCGGTACCGCGGTCAGCGCGGTCGCGCCGAGCAGCGCGGCGGAAAAAATCCCAGTCCTTTTCATGAAACCCTCCATCCCATATTGTGCCGCGCGGCTTCGTGGCCGCGGGCTTTGTTGCACTGTGTCACACCCCCGCCATGCCGATGTCCAATCGGGACTGAGTGCCCATCCATCGGAAAAAGGCATGGACGCCTTTCGGTATCGCCTGCCTTCCTAGTCACGATCGCGGCGTCGATATCGTGACTGATTTCCGTCATTCCTCAGCAGCGGTAGCGGATCGGCAGCCGTTTCAGCCCCGACACGAAATTCGCCTTCACCCACGCCGGGTCGCCGTCGAGCGCGATATCGTCGATGCGCGCCAGCAATTCGGTAAACAGGATGCGGATTTCCAGCTTGGCGAGGAACTGGCCGAGGCAGACGTGCGGGCCGTAGCCGAAGGCGAGCTGGCGGTTGGGCTTGCGGTCGATGCGGAAATCCATCGGATCGTCGAACGCCGCCGCGTCGCGGTTCGCCGAGGGGTAGCACATCATCAGGCTGTCGCCCGCCTTCACCGCCTGGCCGCCGACGTCGCAATCCGCGACGGCGGTGCGAAAAAAATGCTTCACCGGGGTCGTCCAGCGGATGAATTCGTCGACCGCCTGCGGCATCAGATCGGGGTTCGCACGCAGCTTTTCCATCTCGCCGGGGTTGCGGATCAGCGCCAGCAGCCCGCCCGAAATCGCCGAACTCGTCGTGTCGTGCCCCGCGGCGGCGATGATCAGGAAATAGGCGTTGCGCTCGGCCTCGCCGATCGGCGCCCCGTCGATCGTCGCGGTCGACAGCAGGGTCGCGACATCGTCCTGCGGGTTGGTCAGCCGGTCCGCCACGACGCCGCCGAAATATTGGTTGAAGGCGCCAAACGCCTCCAGCATCGACGCCATGCCCTCGCCGCCGCCGCTGTCGGCATCGCTGCCGCCGAACAGTTTTTGCGACAGCTCGAGCATCAGCGGCTCGTCCTCGCGCGGGACGCCGAGCACGATCATGATCGTGCGCAGCGGATACCAGGCGGCGATCTCCTTCGCGAAGTCGCACGCGCCGCCCTTGGCGACCATGCGATCGACCGTCTCGCGCGCCAGTTCGCCGATCTTGTCCTCGAGCGCGCGCACGCTCTTGGCGCCGAACCAGTCGGCGGTCAGCGCGCGATAGGCCTTGTGGTCGGGGTTATCCATCGCGACCAGGTTGCGCGCGAAATTGCTGCCGCCGGTCTGCTCCTCCAGCATCTTCTGGTCGGCGATGGTGACGAGGAACTGGCGTGGTTCGTTGAGGAAATTCTTCGCATCCAGCTCGACGCGCATGATGTCGGCATGCCGCGTCACCGCCCAGAAGGGATGATATTGCGACGCCGCGCACCAATGCACCGGGTCGCTCGCGCGCAGCTCGGCGAAGATACGGTGATACAGATCCTCGTCCGCGTAAGTGGCGGGGTCGGTGATGATCTCGTCGATATTGTCCGCGAGCTTATGCGCCACGTCGGTTCTCCTCTCGCGGCCTTGGTAGGGAGGCGAGGCGGGGCGCGTCCAATCGGCAATCGCGGTGAATCGATAGACCGCGCCGATCCATCTGCTATGCTCCACGGTACTTGCCGATAGAGCGACGGGTCAGAGGATATGCACCATCTCGATCTCAAGCTGCTGCGCAGCTTCGCCGCGGTCGCCCGCGAAAGCTCGGTCACCCGGGCCGCCGAACGGCTGCACCTGACCCAGCCGACGGTATCGGGGCAGATCAAGGAGCTCGAGCAGATATTGGGCTTCCTGCTCTTTCACCGCACCTCGCGCAGCGTCACGCTGACCGAACAGGGCGCGCGGCTGCTGCCCAAGGTCGAGGCGTTGCTCGACGGCGCCGACGAGGTGCGCCGCGAGGCCGAGGAAATGCAGCATGCGACGGTGACCCAGTTCCGCCTCGGCGCCGCGATGTACACGATGGATTTTTCGGACCGCATCGACCTGCTCGACGCCTTTGCCGCGGCGCGGCCCGAGATTCGCCACACGATCGACAACCGGTTGCAGTCCGACCAGATCCGCGACCTGCTCACCGACCGGCTCGACGCCGCGCTGCTGCTCGGCATCGCCGCCGATGTGCCGCCGGGCGAGTTCACCCGCGACGCGCCGACGGGGCATATCGTCAACGAGGTGCAATATCCCGACGTCCTCGAACGGGTGCTGCTGTGCCGCCGCAAGATCGGGCTGCTGGTGCCCGAGGAAAGCGATCTCGCGGGGTTCGACATCATCCCCGGCGACGCGCTCGCGGGCCGACGCATCGCGATGCTCAGCGGCGAGCATGGCGACGCCTTCATCAACCCGATGGTCAGCTTCATGCTCGCGCATGGCGCCATCCCGCTCGCCCCGTCGGAGGGCAATGCGCTGGCGATCGAACGCTATGCGCTGCGCAGCGGCAATTGCTGCATCGGCATCGGCTGGTTCCCCAGCCCGGCGGGGCTGGTGCTGCGGCCGGTCGAGGGCATGCATTTCTTCATGGATTTCTCGGTCGTGCTCGGCACCGCGCCGAACAAGGCGGCACGGCGCTTCTTCGAGTTCGCCGAACGCTGGCAGGCCGAACGCGAGGCCGCAGGCGAAAGCGTCGAGCGCCTGCCGATCGCCTCCTTCGGCTAGGGATTGGCGTGCGAAGGCATGCCGTCGGGTGTCGGGCGGTTGCGGGCATTCTGATCCTCCCCACGCGCAGCGATGGGGAGGTGGCAGCCCGCAGGGCTGACGGAGGGGTTGACGCCCTCGGACGTCAGCGCATGGCCAGACCCCTCGACCACCGCTTTGCGGCGGTCCCCCTCCCCATGGCTACGCCAAGGGGAGGATCTCTAGGTCCTCTCCCCACCCACAAAGCCGCCGTCGTGACTGTCCCTTAGCCGCCCAGATCGAACACCGCGTTGACATGCGCGCTGTCGCTATATTCGCGCACCGCGCGGATCGCCTCGCCCGCGAAATGGAACAGGAAGATGTAACGATTGTCATAGATGCGGCCGTTGGTCAGCCGCGCCGCCGAGGTCGCCTCGATCATCACGCTGTCGTCCTGCGCCAGGATCAGCCCGGGGGTGATCGCTATCCCGTCCTCGGTCCGCCCGTGCAGGTCGGCGAGCAAGGCGGCAAATTCGGCGACCGCCAGGTCGAGCCCGCCGTTCCACCACCAACGCGCGTCGGGGGTGAAGGGGGCGAGCGGCACCACGCCGGTGCCGATGGCGGCCAATATGTCCAGCGCGCGCTGCGTCCGGCCGTCGCTCATGATCCTCTTCTCCCGCTGTTTTGGCCGTCTTCGGACGCGCGGCGCGCCGACACCAATTGTTTCGTGACCGTCATCCATCGGCGCCGCCAATAGGTCGGTCGCAAAGGCCGATTGGACTTTGCCGCACCCGCTTCGCATCCTGGCGGCGAGACCTGAAGAAACAGGCCGTTGGAGAGATTTGGTGACCATCGCCCTTGCGCCCGCCGAACTGGTCGCGCCCCACGCCATTCCCCGCCCCGAACAGGTCGATGCCGCCTGGATCGAGGGCTTGCTCGCCGCGGCGGGCTATCGCGTCGCCGTCGCGTCGCTCGATGTGGCGCGCATCGGCACCGGCCAGCTCGGCGACACCGCGCGCTTTCGCCTGAGCTATGCCCCCGGCAGCGACCCCGCGCCGGCGACGCTGATCGGCAAATTCTCCTCGACCGACCCGACCAGCCGCGAGGTCGCGGCCGCTTGGTCGCTCTATACGCGCGAGGTGCGTTTCTATCACGAGCTCGCCGCCGACGCGCGGATCGCGGTGCCCGCCTGTTACGGCGCGCAGATGGACGCCGACGGCGGCTTCGCGCTGCTGCTCGAGGACCTCGCCCCCGCCGCCCCCGGCGACCAGTTCAAGGGCCTGTCGGACCGCAACGCGATGCGTGCGGCGCGCGAAGCGGCGCGGCTGCACGCGGCCTATTGGGAGCGCGGCGAGGATGACGATTTCGCCTGGCTCGCCACCGCGGCGCAGGGCCAGCCCTTTTACACCGCTGATGTCTTCCGCGGCGCCTGGCCGGGGTTTCGCGGCCGCTATGACGCGATGCTCAGCGACGACCAGCGCCGCGTCTGCGATGCGCTGGCCGAGGGGTATGACGTCTACGACCGCCCGCGACCGCGGCCGCGCTGCATCACCCACAATGATTATCGCCCCGACAATATGCTGTTCGACGACGACCGGCTCGTCGTCGTCGATTGGCAATCGGTCGCGCTCGGCTGCGGCGCGGTCGATATCGCCTATCTGATCGGCGGCGGCTATGCGCCCGACGCGCGGCGCGCGGTCGAAGCGCAATTGATGACCGCGTATCTGGGCGAGCTGCAAGCGCAGGGCGTCGCGGACTATTCGGCAGAGGAATTTGCCGCCGATTACCGCCATTTCACCTTCGCCGGCATCAATGTCGCGGTCGGCGCCGCGATGCTCGTCCAGCGGACGGAGCGTGGCGACCAGATGTTCCTCACCATGCTCGACCGTCATGTCAGCCATGTGCTCGACCATGACGCCCTCTCTTTGCTGCGGGAGTAGTCACCATGATCAACAGCGTCTTCACCATGACCATCGACGGCCGGCCCGAAAATTCGCCCGACCGGATCGACGTCGTCAACCCCGCCACCGAGGCGGTGGTCGCGACGATCCCCGACTGCTCGCGGGCGCAGCTCGACCAGGCGGTGGCGGCGGCGCGCGCGGCTTGGCCCGGCTGGCGCGCGACACCCTATGCCGATCGGCAGGCGGCGCTGCGGTCGATCGGCGCGGTCGTCGCCGAGCATGCCGAGGAGCTGAAACAGTTGCTCACCGCCGAACAGGGCAAGCCGCATGCGGCGGCGCTCGGCGAGATTCAGGCGGCCGCCTGGTGGATCGGCGTCGTTGCCGAGCAGGAACTGCCCGAGGCGGTGAACATCGACATGCCCGGCCTGCGCAGCGTGACGAAGCATGTCCCGCTGGGCGTCGTCGGCGCGATCGTCCCCTGGAATTTCCCCGTACTGCTCGCGATCTGGAAGATCGGCCCGGCGCTGCTCGCGGGCAATACGATGGTGCTGAAACCCTCGCCCTTCACGCCGCTCGCGACGCTGCGCCTCGGCGAATTGCTGCAAGCCGTTCTGCCGCCCGGCGTGCTCAACATCGTATCGGGCGGCGATGCGCTCGGGCCGATGATGTCCGAACATGCGGATATCGACAAGATCAGCTTCACCGGATCGACCGCGACGGGGCGCCGGGTGATGGCGAGCGCGGCAGCGAATTTGAAACGACTGACGCTCGAACTGGGCGGCAACGATGCCGCGATCGTCCTGCCCGACGCCAAGGTCGCCGACGTCGCCGAACCCTTGTTCTGGGCGGCCTTCACCAACAGCGGCCAGGTCTGCGTCGCGGCGAAGCGGATGTTCGTCCACGATAGCATCTATGACGAACTGGCGGCGGCGCTGGTCGATATCGCGGGCCGCGTCCGCATCGGCGACGGCAGCGATCCCGACAATGCGCTCGGCCCGGTGCAGAACCGCGCGCAATATGAGCGGGTGAAGGCGATGATCGCCGACAGCAAGGCGGCGGGACACAATTTCCTGACCGGCGGCGAGCCCGGCGACGGCCCCGGCTTTTTCGTGCCCGTCACCTTGGTCGACAACCCGCCCGACGACGCGCGCGTGGTGGCCGAGGAGGCGTTCGGGCCGGTGCTGCCCTTGCTGCGCTACAGCGACGTGGACGATGCCATCGCCCGCGCCAATGCTTCCGAATATGGGCTCGGCGGATCGGTCTGGTCGGCGGACCCCGCCGCCGCCGCCGATGTCGCGGCGCGGATGGAAACCGGGACGGTGTGGATCAATTCGGCGCAGGGACTGACGCCTTTCGCCGCCTTTGCCGGGCACAAGCAGTCGGGGATCGGTGCCGAAAACGGCCTCGACGGGCTGCTCGAATTCACCGTGCCGCAGACGATCCACCACCCGGCATGAGCGGCGCCACACCCCTGCTGGACGGCAAGGTCGTGATCGTCACCGGCGCCGGATCGGGTATCGGCCGCGCCGCCGCGCGCGTCTTCGCCGCGGACGGTGCGCAGGTCGCGCTGTTCGATCGCGACGCCGACGGCAATGAAGCGACGCGCGACCTGATCGGCGACAGCGCCCGGACATGGACCTGCGACGTTTCCGAAGAAGCCTCGGTCGCCGCCGCCGTTGCCGGCGTGGTCGATGCCTTCGGCCGGCTCGACGGCGCGTTCAACAATGCCGGGATCGAGATGGCGAACAAGCTGGTGACCGATCTCGACGCCGCCGACTGGGCGCGCATGATGGGCATCAACCTGACCGGCGTCTTCCTGTGCATGAAATATCAGACGCAGGCGATGCAGGGGGCGGGCGGGGCGATCGTCAACAATTCGTCGGGCGACGGCATCATCGGCGCGCCCTATGCCAGCGACTATGTCGCGGCGAAACATGGCGTCATCGGCCTGACCCGCGCCGCCGCGTGCGAGGCGCGCTACACCGGGGTGCGCGTCAATGCCGTGCTGCCGGGGCTGATCCTGACCCCGATGGTCGAGGAACGGTTGTTCGGCAACCCGGCGTTCGAGGCGCAGGTCGCGCCGATGGTCGAACGCCATTCGATCGGGCGTTTCGGCCAGCCCGAAGAGGTCGGGCAGGCGGCCTGCTGGCTGCTCAGCGACCGCGCCTCCTTTGTCAACGGCGCGCTCTTGACCGTCGATGGCGGATATACCGCGCGATGAGCGGGCGTTTCGACGGCAAGGTCGCGATCGTCACCGGCGGCGCGTCGGGGATCGGCGAGGCGACGGTGCGGCGCTTCCATGCCGAGGGCGCAACGGTGGTGGTCGCCGACATCCGGCCCGACGCGATCGACGCGCTCGCGGCGGATTTGAACGGCGACCGCATCATCGGCCACCGCATCGACATGATCGACACCGCCGCGATAGAGGCGATGATCGCCGCGGTGACGGGGCGTTGCGGCCGCCTCGACATATTGGTCAACAATGCCGGCATCGGGTCGTTCGGCGCCGTGACCGACATCGACCTTGCGCATTGGCGCGAAGTCATGGCGGTCGATGTCGAGGCGGTGATGTGGGCGAGCCGCACCGCGATGCCGCATCTGGAAGCGACCGGCGGCACCATCGTCAACGTCGCCTCGATCGCCGGGATCGGCGGCGACTATGGTTTTGCCGCCTATAATGCGGCCAAGGCGGCGGTCATCAACCTGACCCGCGCGATGGCGCTCGACCATGCCCCGCGCGTCCGCGTCAATGTCGTCAGCCCCGGACTGACGCGCACCCCGCTCGCGACGGGCCTGACCGATAATCCCGCGATCATGGCGGCCTGGACCGACGGCCTGCCGCTCGGCCGCCCCGCCGAGCCTGCCGAGGTTGCCGCCGCGATCGCCTTCCTCGCCTCGGACGATGCGAGCTATATCAACGGCCATAATCTGGTCGTCGATGGCGGCGGCATCGCGCACACCGGCATGCCCAATTTCACGCGCATCCTCGACGGGGCGAGCCATCTCGACGGCGCCGAAAGCCTGGTGAAACGATGACCGATACCCGCAGCATCATCCGGCTCGCGGCGCAGCCGAGCCTCGACACTATCGCGGTGACGCAGGAACCGATCCCGGCACCCGGCCGCGGCGAGGTCCTGCTGCGCGTCCGCGCGAGTTCGCTCAACTATCACGACTATCTGGTGGTCGCGGGCTTCATCCCGCAGCCTGCGGGGCGCGTCCCGATGTCCGACGGGGCGGGGGAGGTCGTTGCGCTCGGCGAGGGAGTCGAACACTGGCGCGTTGGCGACCGCGTCATGGGCGCCTTTTTCCCCGACTGGGTGGGCGGCGCGCCGACCGATGCGAACAATGCCGCCATCTCCGGCGAGACCGCCGACGGCTTCGCCGCCAGTCACGTGGTCGTGCCCGCCCATTCTTTGACCGCCATGCCCGCGGACTGGTCCTTTGCCGAGGCCGCGACGCTGCCGTGCGCGGGGCTCACCGCATGGCGCGCGCTGACGGTCGAGGGGCGGCTCGCGGCCGGGGCGACCATCTTGCTGCCGGGCTCGGGTGGGCTGTCGCTCTACATGCTCCAGATCGCGCGCGCGCTCGGCATCGGCACGATCATGATCTCCTCGTCGGATGAAAAACTCGCCGCGCTCAAGGCGATGGGCGCCGACGTGCTGATCAATTATCGCGCCAACCCCGACTGGGCGCTCACCGTCCGCGATCGCACCGGCGGGCGCGGCGTCGATCTCGCGCTCGACATCGGCGGCCAGTCGACCTTCGCCAAATCGGTCGCGGCGTGCCGGATGGGCGGGCATCTGATCGTCGTCGGCACGACCTCGAACGGCGTCCCCGACCTGCCGCTGCGCGACGTCGTGATGCGCCATATCCGGATCGGCGGCATGGCGGTCGGCAGCGTCGCGCATCTCGCCGAGCTGGTGGATTTCGTCGAACGGCACGACCTGCGCCCCCATATCGACCGCAGCTTTCCCCTCGCCGAACTCGGCGCGGCGTTCCGCCATCAGCTGTCGGGACAGCATATGGGAAAGATCGTCCTCGCTTATCCCTGAGGGCGATATTGCCATCGCGCGATCATCGCCGATATGCCGTGGCACCACGGCACGGCCGATCGCTTATCATCTGTTCGATACCGCCGCCGGCGCGGTCGCCAAGGCGCTCGGCGCCCGGCGGTTCGGACTCGAAAGCGCGCATGCTCGCGCTCGAGGGTGTCGCGATCGCCCCGTCGGCCCCGCCGCGCAAGGAAGACGAACAGCCCGGCTTCGACTTCTAGCTCCCGCGCTGGAACATCATCGCCATTTCCTCGATGTCGAGGTCGCGTTCGAGTTCGTGGAGCACCTCGTCCTCGATCAGCCCGGCGCGGTGGATGCGGATCAGCTCGGCGCGGCTCGCGGCGATCGCCTGCAGCAGCACGTCGAAATGCGATCGCAACCCGTCCATCGCCGCCGCCGGCTCGGCGGTGTAGCGCTCCATGAAGCGCATGCGCTTCCGATGCTCCTCCAGCATCATCGGGTGGATCAGCGTGCCATTCTGGTCATAAGCGAGCCGCTCGACCACCTCCGACCGCGCCCGCGCCATCGCGCCCTCGGCGGCGGGCATCGCCATCTTGGCGGGCGGGTCGGCATCGACCGGTGCGACCTTGCGGATGAGGAGGCCGAGGCTCGACCCCTGCACCACCACGGTCACGAAGATCACCGCAAAGGCGCAGACCAGCATCAGGTCGCGCCCGGGCATCTCGGTCGGCAGGGTCAGCGGCACCGCCAGCGTCACCACCCCGCGCATCCCCGCCCAGCTCAGCACCGTCGCCTGCCGCCACCCCAGCGGCCGCGCGCGCTTCAGGCCCAGCTTGCGCGCACTCTCCAGCACCGCCTCCGACGCGAAGATCCAGACGAAGCGGGCCACCGTCACCGCCAGCACGACCGCAACCATCATGCTGATCCATGCCATCGGGATCGCCGCGACGCCGCCGATGCGCTCGATCGCGGCGCGCAGCGAAAAGCCGATCAGGATGAAGACGAGCGCCTCGAGCACGAAGACCAGGATGAACCACGCCGAATTGGCGCGCAGGCGCACTTCGGCGGGCAGGATCTCATGCTGATACCAGCCCATCGCGAGCCCCGCGGTGACCGTCGCGATCACCCCCGACACATGCACCGCCTCGCCCGCGAGATAGGCCGCCCAGCAGAGCAGGATGGTGATGAGCATGACCAGCATCCGGTCGTTCAGCCTTTTGGCGGCGAAGACCCAGCCCTTGGCGACCACCGCGCCGACCACGACCCCGCCGATCGCGACGAAGGCGAAGCTCTGCACCGCCTCGCCGCTGTGGAAAACGCCGCTCAAGGTCGCGGCGACGGCAAAGCGGAACAGGATGAGGCCGGTCGCGTCGTTGAGCAGGCTCTCGCCCTCGAGCAGGGCCTCCAGCCGCCGCGGCAAATGCACGCCCTTCAGCACCGCGCGCGCCGAGACGGCGTCCGGGGGCGACACGATAGCGCCAAGCGCGAAACAGGCGGCCCAGGGCAGCGAGGGCAGGATCATATGCGCGACCACCCCGACGACCAGCGTCGTGAACACCACCGCGCCCACCGCGAGCGAGAGGATGCCGGGCAAATGGCGGCGGAAGCGGCCGAGCGCGGTATAATAAGCGCCATCCATCAGCAGCGGCGGCAGGAACAGCACCAGCGCGAGCTCGGGATCGAGCGTGATCGACGGCAGTCCGGGGATGAAAGCGAGCCCGCCGCCGCCGATCAGCAAGGCGGTCGCGGGCGGCCAGCGCAATTTGAGCGCGATCCAGTGCAGCGCGATGACGAGCGCGAGCAGCGCGAGGACGAGTTCGAAGGCTTCGACCGCGTGCATGGCTCAGCTGCGATCCTGCGGAAGCCCGTGTGATGCTGTCATGATGCGCCCCCCATTGCCGCAAAGCCGCGACCATCCTGGCGCCGTTTCCGCCGGCGATCAATGCTCGGGGAGGGGGGCCGGGCCATTTTGGAAAAGCGGAAGATCTGCTGTGGCAGCTTTGGGATGGGGAGCGGTCGTTGCCTCATTCCGTTCCCCGGCGAAGGCCGGGGTCCAGAGCGGTAGAAAGCCAACGTCGCGTTGTTACGCTCTGGGTCCCGGCCTTCGCCGGGGAACAACAATGCCGCTTCTCTTCTCTACCGTCGCCCCGGGTCAAGCCCGGCGTGACGACAGGGGGAATGTCCGCAACCGCCTGATACCGGACGGGCGACCCAGCAAAAAATATCGGAAGCCAACCCTTTATCCCCCGTCCGCCGCGCTCGGCAGCCGCGACGGGGGATGAGGTTGTGTGTGCACAAGAAGAACAATAGAAGAACATGCAAACGCCGTCAACCCCCTTTTGTTCTCCTTTCGCAACCGCGCCATGCGCACAGCTTGACAGGTTGACGTAAACGTCAATCGTCGCCAAGGCGGGTGGAACGTAGCGGAAAGGGAGAGACGATGGCCGAGCAACCCAGGTTCGATCTGACGGGGCGCGTCGCGCTCGTCACCGGTGCCTCCTCGGGGCTCGGCGCGGGTTTCGCCAAGGCGCTCGCGACCGCCGGGGCCAAGGTCGTGCTCGCCGCGCGCCGCGCCGACAAGCTCGCCGAACAGGTTGCGGACATCACCGCCGCGGGCGGACAGGCGATCGCGGTCAGCATGGACGTCACCGACGAAGCCTCCACAAAAGCCGCCTATGACGCCGCCGAGGCCGCCTTCGGTACCGTCGATACCATCGTCGCCAACGCGGGCGTCGCGACCGAGAAGATGGCGATGGGGCTGACGGTCGAGGATGTCGATTTCCTCCACGCCGCCAATGTCCGCGGGGTATTCCTGACCGCGACCGAGGGCGCGAAGCGGCTCGACAAGGATGGCGCGCGCGAGAAACAGCATGGCCGCATCGTGCTGATCGGATCGATCACCGCCGACAAGGTCTTTCCCGCGACCTCGGTCTATGGCGCGACCAAGGCCGCGGTGCGCCATCTGGGCAAGGCGCTGGCGCGCGAATGGGCGCGGCGCGGGATCAGCGTCAATGTGATCCAGCCGGGCTATTTCGAATCCGAAATGACCGCGGTTCTCTTCGACAGCGACGTCGGCGACACGATGGTCAAGACCTTCCCGCGCCAGCGCATGCGCCCCGCGAGCGACCTCCACGCGCCGCTGCTTTTGCTGTGCTCGGACGCCGCGCAGGGCATCACCGGCAGCGTGTTCACGATCGACGACGGGCAGACGCTGTGAGCGACGAACTGCTGATCGAGACGCGCGGCCAGCTTGAGATCGCGACGCTCAACCGTCCCGAGCGGCTGAATGCGCTCAGCGAAGGGTTGGTCGACGAACTCAACGCCTATTTCGGCGGCCTCGCCGACCGCAAGGACATCCGCGTCGTCATCTTGCGCGGCGCCGGGCGCGGGTTCTGCGCCGGGCTCGACATTCAGGAGGATCGGTCGAGCGACGAGACCGCGGTGCTGCGCACGCTGCGCACCCAGACGAGCATCGGCAATATCTATCGCAAGATGCGCGCCTGTCCGCAGCCGATCATCGCGCTCGGCCATGGCGCCGCGGCGGGCGGCGGGCTGTCGCTGCTGCTCGCGTCCGACGTGCGTTACGGGACGCCCAGCTTCCGTTGCAATGCCGCCTATATCCGTATCGGGCTGGGCGGCTGCGACATGGCATCGAGCTATTTCCTGCCGCGGCTCGTCGGCGCCAGCCTCGCGTCCGAAATGATCCTGACCGGGCGTTTCATCGATGCCGAGCGGGCGCTGCGCGCCGGGCTGATCAGCGAAATCGTCGAGCAGGAGGCGCTGCTGGGTCGCGGCCTCGCGCTCGCCGACGAAATGCTCGCGACCGCGCCCTGGGGGCTGCGGCTGTCGAAGCAGGCGCTCAACCTCAACATCGACGCGCAAAGTTTGGATGCGGCCATGGCGATCGAGGACCGGCAGCAGGTGATCCTGTCGGCGACCGAGGATCACAAGGAAGCGCTCGCCGCCTTCCTCGGCAAACGTCCGCCCGAATATCGCGAGCGGTGACCGATATGCTGCGCCTTTATGCGTTCAATACGGGCTGGTTTCAGTGCCGCCCGGGCTATTTCATCGAGGGCGAGGAGGGCGATTATCTGAAAGGCCCGGTACCCTCCTATCTGATCGACCATCCGAAGGGCCGCGCGCTGTTCGACACCGGCATGGGGGTGCGGTACCGCCGGACGCTCGAAACCGCGCTGCCGCCCAACAAATTCGGGCTGCAATATTTCGAGGGGCAGGAGATTGCGGCGCGGCTCAAAAGCATCGACGTCGATCCCGGCAGCATCGACTGGGTGATCAACTCGCACCTCCACATCGACCATTGCGGCGGCAACGCCAGCCTGCCGAACGCCACCATGATCGTGCAGTCGCGCGAACTGGCGGCGGCGCAGGCGACCGAAGAGGCGGGTCTGTACGAAGCGGTCGACTATGCGACCGGCCAGCCGGTGAAGGCGATCGACGGCGAACTCGACCTGTTCGGCGACGGCAGCGTGCGGATCGTGCCGACCTATGGCCATACGCCGGGGCATCAGAGCGTGATCGTCAAATTGCCGAGCGGGCGCGAGATACTGCTGGCGGCGGACTGCTGCTACACCGAGCGCAATCTCGACCTGATGGTGCTGCAGAAGGCGGTGGTGGACCGCGAGGCGGGGCTAGGGACGATGGCGTATCTGCAGGGGCAGAGGCAGGCGGGGGTGCATATCCTGTTCGGGCATGACGGGCGGCAATGGGCGAATGTCGAGGAGGGGAAAGCGATCGGGTGAGACGATCCTCCCCCAACGGGGGAGGGGGACCAGCGAAGCTGGTGGAGGGGCACAGGCGGATTGCCTTGTCGGTGCGGTGGCGCGCTACGGTGACGTTGCCGGAAAGGAAGGGCTTGTCGGTCCGGTGTTACGCAAATCTCCTGTGCCCCTCCACCACCCTCCGGGTGGTCCCCCTCCCCGGGGCGGGGAGGATCGCTCCCTAAAATCCCCGCGCCACCCGCTCGGCAAAGTCCGGCGCCACGCCGGCGCTGTTGAACACCTCATGCGCCAGCCCCGCGTCCAGCGGCAGATCGGCCTGTTCGCGGTAGAGCCGCTTATACGCGAACACGCTGTGCCGCGATTGCGCCGCGGTCGCCTCGGCCAGCCGCCGCACCATCGCGTCCAGCTCGCCGTCGGCCACACAATGATTGGCCAGCCCGATCCGCGCCGCCTCGGCGCCGCTTACCGGCAACCCGGTAAAGCTCATCTCGCGCGCTTTCCATTCGCCGACGCGGCGCGGCAGGCGCTGGCTCATGCCCCAGATCGGCACCAGCCCGAATTTGCCATGCGTATCGGCGAAATGCGCGCTTTCGCCCGCGACGATGATGTCGCCCGCCAGCGCCAGTTCGAGCCCGCCGGTGAAGCAACCGCCCTGCACCGCGACGATCAGCGGTTGCGGCAATTCGGCGAGCTTGGTGACGATCGAGCCCTGATAATGGCGGCGCGGTGCTTCGGTGCCGCGTTCCTTGAGGTCGTTGCCCGCGCAAAAGACCGGGCCGGCCGCGCGCAGCACCACCACGCCGATCGTATCGCCCGCCGCCGCGATGGCATCGACATGCGCGTCGAGTTCGGCCCAGAGCGCAAGGTTCAGCGCATTGCGCTTCTCGGGGCGGTTCAGCGTCAGCGTCGCGATACCGCCGTCGTCCGCGCGCAAGACCAGTTCGTTCATGTCCCCTCCTCCATTTGGGCCTCCGCTGCCATGATGGTTCGCCCGTCCGGCCCGATCGCCGCCATCTCCCACCCGTCCTTCGCCGGGCGCCCGACGAGGTGGATGGTTTCGCCCACGAAGGCGGGTGCCTGCGCGCGCATCGTGAAGCCGACCAGCGCATTGGCGCCGAGCTCGCGCTGCGCGAGATCGAGCAGCAAGGTCGCGGTCAGCGGGCCGTGGACCACCAGCCCGCGATACCCCTCCTCGTCCCGCGCATAGGGCAGGTCGTAATGGATGCGGTGGCTGTTGAAGGTCAGCGCCGAATAGCGGAACAGCATCGCCTCGCCCGGCACCACGTCGCGCCGCCAGCTCCAGCCCGACAGGTCGGGTTCGCCGGTGGGCGCGGGAGCGGGAGGGGGGAGCGCCGCCGGTGCGGGAGCGCGAAACACGATCGTCTGGCGCTCCTGCACCGTCACCACATCGTCGGCGCGCGTCTCATGCTCGACCTCGACAAAGACGAGCCGGCCGGTGCCGCCGGTCTTTTCCTTGATCGCCGCGATCGTCGAGGTCCGCGCGATGACCGCGCCCGCGGCAATCGGCGCCAGAAACCGCACATCGCTCGCCGCCCACATCCGGCGCGGGAGAGGGATCGGCGGCATGAAGCTGCCGGGATCGTCCTGGCGCAGCGGGTGGCCGTCGGGACCGAGCGCCGCGGTCGGCGCGTCGGGCAGGCACAGGCACCAGTGGATTGCCTGTGCGGCGATATCGCCCGCAGCATCGCTGTCGATGGTCGCGCGGAAACGCGCCAGCGCGGCGGGCGTCAGCCGATCCTGCTGCTCGATGCGGCGCCCGATCCACTGCTCCCACGCCGTCATGACAGGCTTCCCTTTTCCGTCGCTTCTATGCCATCGCCAAAGCAGCATTTGCCTGCCATGCCAAGCACCTAACCGATGCGCTTGGCCACCTTTCGAGCGAAGTGGCTTGTGAAACCCGGTCCGCCGCGATTAGGGGTAAATCATGGCAAGCGATAAGGCGAAACCTCCCCCCTCGGCGGGGCGCGCGGAGCGCGGCGGCCAGCGGCCGACGATGGCCGATGTCGCGCGCGAATTGGGCGTCGCCAAAATCACCGTGTCGCGCGCCTTGTCCGACAATACCACGGTCAAGGACAGCACCCGCCAGCGGATCCGCGAGGCGGCCGAGCGCATGGGCTATCGCCTCAACGTCTCGGCGCGCAACCTGCGCCAGCAACGCACGCGCACGATCGCGGTGGTGATCGAAATGGCACCGTCGCACGACCGCCTGATGAGCGAGCCCTATCCGCTCTCGCTGCTCGGCGGCATCATGCAGGAACTGACCGCGGCGGGACAGAATATGGTGCTCACCACCATCGACCTGTTTTCCGAACATCCGCCCTCGACCGACGGGGTGATCCTGCTCGGGCAGGGGGTGCATGACGATGCCGCCGCGGCGATCGAGGCGATGGGGCTGCCCTATGTCGTCTGGGGCGCCGCGCACGGCCCGCCGGATCGCGTCGTCGTCGGCAGCGACAATCGTGCGGGGGGGCGTCTGGCCGCGGGCTATCTGCTCGGTCTTGGCCGCCGCGAACTGCTCTTCCTCGGCGAGACCCAGCATGGCGAGGTCGATGACCGGCTGATCGGGTTCGAGGCCGGACTCAAGGGCGGCGACGCCGCGATCGTCGACCGCATCGCCTGCGCCTTCACCGCCGCGGCGGGGCGCGAGGCGGTGGCGCATCTGCTCGATCGCGGCCGAAGTTTCGACGGCATCTTCGCGGCGAGCGACGCGATCGCGATGGGCGCGATCGAGGCGCTGGCGGCGCAGGGCCTTGCGGTTCCGGGCGATGTATCGGTCGTCGGCTTCGACGATTCGCCCAGCGCGTCGATCTTTTCGCCCAAATTGACCAGTGTGCGGCAGGATTGGGCCTATGGCGGCGCACTATTGGCGCAAAAGGTGCTCGACCTCGTCGCCGGCCAAAAGGTCGAATCGCGCGTCATGCCCGTCGACCTCGTCGTCCGCGAGAGCTGATCCGCTCCTTCACAAGGCCTACCGATCTGCTCGTCAAAACCCCTGAAAAGCCCCATTCACAACAAAATGGTATCGATATCTTGACATCGATACCATTTTGCGGGACATCCGCAGCATCAAGAGCGTGGATCCCAAAGCCGCGCCACCGGGTGAGGACGCTACGTGACACTTTCGCCAACATCGACCGACTCGATGCGCCTCGTCCGCCGCGGCCCCGATGCGGTGGGCGAAGAGGCAGCGGCGCTGTTCGCGCTCGCCAACGGCCTTGTCGGTGTCGAAGGCGTGATCGACGAATGCGCGACAAGCCCATGCGCCTATCTGCCTGACGCCTTCATCAGCCGCCCGATCGCCTATCACGAAAGCTTCCCAGGCTATGCGACCGCGACCGACACGCGGATCAAATGCCCCAGCCCGTTGCTGCTGCGCCTCCATATCGATGGCCATCCGATCGACTTCGCCGCCGCCGAGCGGGTGGATACCAGCAGCACCCTCGACCTCGCGACCGGCCAGCTCAACCGGACGACGCGCTGGCGGATCGACGGCGGCCGGACGCTCGACATCGCGGTCGATCGCATCGTTCCGCTGACCGGCGCGGCGTGCGTCGCATCGCGGATCGCGATCACCCCGCTCGATTTCGCTGGCGGTTTCCAGGCCTGGCTGACCTATGGCCTTGCCGGCGACGAGGCGGGCGGCACCGATGCCGACGACCCGCGCATCTCGGGCCGACTGCGCTCGGCTTGGGCCATTTCTTCCCCTTTGCCGGGTGACAATCCTTCCGTCACCCGGTTCGGACAGGGCACCGTCGAACTCGCCTATCGCCAGCATGTCGCGAGCGCGGCCGCCCAGGTGGCGGCGGTGCATGCGGGGCATGTCGTGCGCGGCGCGTTGGTCGCCGGCGGGACCCTGTCCATCGATCGGGTGGTCGCCATGGCGTGCCGCCGCGGCCACCCGATCGATCCTGCCGCGCTCGACGGCGCTGCCGCCTCGTTCGATTCCATCGCCGAGGGTCAGCGTGCGGCGGTGCGGCAGCTGTGGGACGGCGCCGCGCTGGCGATCGACGGCGACAACGCGCTTGCCGCGGCGCTGCGCTTCAACCTGTTCCAGCTCCACCAGTCGGCGAGCCGCGATCCCGCGCACAGCATCGCAGCCAAGGGTCTGTCGGGTGAGGGTTATGAAGGCCATTATTTCTGGGATGCCGAGGCCTTCATGCTGCCCGTGCTGGCGCTGCAGGCCCCCGAGAAGGCGCGCAACCTGATCGCCTATCGCATCGCGCGGCTCGACGGTGCACGGGCGCATGCGGCGGCGATGGGGCACGGTCGTGGTGCTCTCTATCCGTGGCGAACGATCGCCGGCGACGAATGTTCGTCGCATTATCCGACGGGGTCGGCGCAATATCATATCAACGGCGACATCGCGCACGGGTTGGCGCTCTATGTCGCCGCGACGGGCGACGACGCGATGCGCCGCGAGGCGGGCGAAATGCTGTTCGAAACCGCGCGCATCTGGCTCGAAATCGGCGCCTTCGACGACCGGCGCGGCGGCGCCTTCTGCATCCATGGCGTGACCGGCCCCGACGAATATTCGGCGCTGGTCGACAATGATTTCTACACCAACGCGATCGCCAAGCGCCACCTCGCTTTTGCCGCCGACACCGCCGACTGGCTACGCGAGACGGCGCCCGGGGTGTTCGCCAAGCTGGCGAGTATGATCGGACTGGACGATTCCGAGGTGGCGACATGGCGCCGCGCTGCGGATGCGATGTGGTTGCCGGTCGATCCGGCGACCGGCGTCAATCCGCAGGACGATGCCTTCCTGGGCCGCCCCGAACTACCCGAGCTCAAACCGCTCGGCGAGCGCGGTCCGTTGCTCCTGCGCTATCACCCGATGGTCCTGTTCCGGCATCAGGTCGCCAAACAGGGCAATGTCGTCCAGGCGATGGCGATGGACCTGGTGCCGATCCCGCTGGCGCGGCAGCGGCTGAATTTCGACTATTATGGCCGCGTCACCGCGCATGATTCGACGCTGTCGTCGGTCGCTTTCGCGATCGTGGCGGCGCGGCTCGGCGAGGAAGACCGGGCGCTCGACTTCCACCGCGAAAGCGCCTTCGTCGACCTCGAAAACCGCCACGGCAACACGTCGCACGGCCTGCATATGGCGGCGCTGGCGGGCAGCTGGCTGGTGCTGGCGCAGGGCTGGGGCGGGCTGCGGCTCGACGGCCCGGTGCCGGCCTTCCGTCCGATCCTGCCCACGGCATGGACGGGCTATCGCTTCCGCCTCGCCTGGCGCGGCAGCGTCATCGAAGTCGATGTCGATGGCGCAGGGACGACATATCGATTGGCCTCGGGCGAAGCGATCGAACTGCTCGAACATGGTCGCGCACTGAGCGTCGGCGATACGCCGGTCCGCATGACGCGCCCGGCGACCAAGGGTGTGATCTTTGATCTGGACGGCGTGCTCACCGATACCGCCGAAGATCATTATCAGGCGTGGCAGGCGCTGGCCGACAATCATGGGTTCGCCTTCGATCGCGCCGCGAACGAGCGGCTCAAGGGCGTCGATCGCGCCGGGTCGTTGCGGCTGATCCTCGACCGCCAGGGCATCACCATCGATGCGGCGACCTTCGACGCGATGCTGGCGGAGAAGAACGACCTCTATCGCGACCGGCTGGCGCGCTATTCGCCCGCCGACCTGTTTCCGGGCGTCTCCGAGCTGTTCGCGGCGCTCCGCGCCGCGGGCCTGAGGATCGGCCTCGCGTCGGCCAGCCGCAATGCGGGCGATGTCGTGCGCCTGCTCGGTATCGCCGACCAGTTCGACTTCATCGCCGACGCGGGTGCGGTGGCGAACCCCAAGCCCGCGCCCGATATTTTTCTCGCCTGTGCAACCGGCATGGGCCTGTCCCCCGAACACTGCATCGGGGTCGAGGATGCGCGCGCCGGAATTTCGGCCATCCATGCGGCGGGCATGGTGGCCATTGGTATCGGGTCAGAAGAGGCGCTGCCCGACGCCGAGCTCAACGTCCCCGCCATAGGTGATCTCTCGGTCGGCCTGATCCTGTCGTCAGAACGGGAAACGGCACCGGGCGGCGGCCTGTCAACCAGACCAGAAAAAGTGGAGGAAGTCCCATGTTGAAGAAAACCTACTTGCTCTCGTCGATCGCGCTGTTCGCGCTGCCGATGACGGCCTTTGCCCAGGAAGCGCCTCAAGCCGACGATGCCGCGCCTGCCGACGACGAGATCATCGTCACCGGCACCGCAGGCGGCGGCGTCAACCGCCAGGATGCGGCCTTCGCGATCACCAGCATCAATTCCGAAGCGATCGACCGCGCCGCGCCGTCGAGCACCGCCGACTTGTTCAAGGTCATCCCCGGCGTGTCGGCCGAAAGCTCGGGCGGCCAGAATGGCGCCAATATCTTCGTGCGCGGCTATCCGTCGGGCGGCGACGCCGAATTCGTCACGCTGACGACGCAGGGCGTGCCCTTCTTCTCGCCGCCGACTTTGTCCTTCCTCGAAAACACCCAGCTGATCCGCATCGACGAAACGCTGGAGCGCGTCGAGGCGGTGCGCGGCGGCACCGGCGCGCTGTTCGGCAACGGCCAGCCCGGCCTGACCGTCAACTTCGTCCAGAAAGAGGGCGGCCGCGATTTCGAAGGCCTAGTGAAGGCCAGCGTCACCGATTATGGCGACATCCGCAGCGACCTGTTGCTCTCGGGTCCGCTCGGCGAGAACACCAGCTTCATGGTCGGCGGCTATTACAGCAGCGGTCACGGCATCCGTAACCCCGGCTTCACCGCCGAAAAGGGCGGGCAGATTACCGGCAATATCCGCCATGACTTCGACAAGGGTTCGATCCTCGTCTTCGCGCGCTACCTCAACGATCATGGCCAGTGGCTGCTGCCCATCCCGGTGATACGCGACGGCAACAAGGTGCGCGAGTTCGGCAATATCGACCCCGGCAGCGGCGCGCTCGCGGGTCCCGAAACGCGGCTCAGCGTCTTGCCCGACGGCACCCGCGCCGACCTCGCCGACGGCCGCGGCGCCAAGCTGATCAACTTCGGCACCAATTTCGATTATGAAATCGGCGACGGCTTCCAGCTCCGCTACCGCGCGAGCTATCTCAACGGCGATGCCGACACCACCGGCCTCGTTCCGGCGAGCACCGCGACGACCGCCAACGCCTATGCCGCCTCGCTCGGCAGCACCGTTGGCAGCCTGACCTATGTCAACGGCGGCCAGGCGGTCGCCGGCAGCACGCAGGTGATCCGCGCCGGGACCTGGATCGTGCGCAAGCAGATCGAGGATTTCACCAACGACCTCAATGTCGAGTGGGAAAGCGGGAACAACAAGTTTACCGTCGGCGCCTATTATTCGGACTTCTCGTCGAACGACCAGTGGAACCTCGGCAACATCCGGCTGCTGACCGCCGAGAATAACGGCCGGCTGCTCAACCTGACGCTCGCCAATGGTCAGATTGCGACGAACAACGGCTTTACCCAAGGCTCCTTCTTCAACGTCAACGCCGCCTATGACGGCCGCGAATATGCCTTCTATGCCGTCGACGAGTTCCAGCTGACCCCCGAACTCCGCCTCGATGGCGGCATCCGCTACCAGAATTACCGCGCGACCGGGGTGCTCGAGAACAACAGTTCGGTCGACATCGACGGCAACCCCAACACGCTCTACGACAATGGCACCGCGGTGCTGAACGGCACCTTTCGCAACTTCGCATACAAGAAAGGCGCGTGGTCGTGGACGGCGGGGCTCAATTACGACTTCTCGTCGTCGGTCGGCGCCTATGTCCGCTACAACCGCGGCAACACCAACCCCTTCTTCGACAATCTGCGCGACGGCATCTTCGTGTCGCCCAAGGTCGACAATTTCGAGGGCGGGGTGAAGGTGCGGACCGACATCGTGTCGCTCTACGCGACCTTGTTCCGCACCAAGTTCAGCGGGTTGGTGACGACGGTGATCCAGAATGGCGCGCCGGTCGCCGACATCGGCGGCGCGCGCAGCACCGGCGTAGAACTCGAAGGCCAGTTGCGTCCGTTCGACAATTTCTCGGTCGCTTTCTCGGGCACCTGGCTCGACGCCAAATACCGCAACTTCTTCGCGGGCGGCGGCATGATCGACCTCAGCGGCAACCGCGTCCAGCGCCAGCCGAAGTGGCAGTGGCGCGTCACCCCGGCGTATGACATCGAGTTCGGCGACAGCAAGGTGTCGCTCTATTCGACCTTCTCCTACACCGGTGACCGTTTCTCCGACACCGCGAACACCCAGGATCTACCGCATTATTTCAAGATTGATGCGGGGATCAGCTTCGAAGTCAACGACGCGCTGCAGTTCGCGGTGACCGCCGACAATCTGACCGACAAGGTCGGGTTGACCGAAGGCGATCCGCGCACGCTGGGCCAGGCGGGGGGGCAGGTAGTCAACGCGCGCCCGATCCTCGGCCGCTCGCTCCGCTTCAGCGCGGCGTATAAATTCTAAGGGGACATCCCTCCCTGGGTGGCCGCGGCCTCTTCGCGGCCACCCCTTCTTTTTCTGAGGCTCTATTTTTCCTAAGGACAGCCGATGGCCCGTACCCGACTGATCGTCGCGCTGATCCTGATCTATGTCGCCTTCGCGATGCTGCTCAACAGCGTCGGTACGGTGATCCTCCAGTCGATCTCCAGCTTCGACGTCACCAAGCCGCAAGCGAGCACGCTTGAAGGCTTCAAAGACATCACGATCGCGGTCGTATCCTTCGCTACCGCCAGCTATCTGCCGCGGCTCGGGCTCAAAAACGCTTTGGTCGGCGCGCTGCTGCTGGCGATCCTCGCCTGCCTCATCATGCCCCTGTTCGGCAGCTTCAACGTCGCGCGGCTGCATTTCGCGATGGTCGGCGCCGCCTTCGCGCTCGCCAAGGTCGTCGTCTATTCGATGATCGGCCTCGTCACCGCCGACGCGCGCCGTCACGCCAGCCTGACCAGCCTGATCGAGGGCATGTTCATGGTCGGCGTGCTGTCCTCTTACTGGGTGTTCAGTGCCTTCATTGATCCGGCCGGCCTGCGCTGGCTGAACGCCTATTGGGTGCTCGGCGCGGTCACCACGCTCGCACTCCTGCTGCTGCTGACTGCCCCGGTCGACGAGGCGCGCACGCATGAGGGCGAGGCGGAAGGCGAGGGACCGGCGTTCGTCGCGATGCTGCGCCTTGCCGCGCTGCCGCTCGTCCTCGTCTTCGTGCTCTGCGCTTTCGTCTTCGTGCTGATCGAACAGGGCATCCAGAGCTGGCTGCCAACCTTCAACAACGAGGTGCTGCACCTGCCCGCGCAGATGAGCGTACAGGCGGCCAGCCTGTTCGCCGCCTGCCTCGCGATCGGGCGCTTCGGCGCCGGGGCGGTGATGGCGCGCTTCGACTGGTATCCGGTACTCAACATCTGCCTCGCGGTGCTCGCGGCGCTGATCATCCTCGTGCTGCCGCTCGCCGACGGCGTCACCCCCGGAGTGATCCACGATTGGCGCGACGCGCCCACCGCCGCCTTCCTGTTTCCGCTGATCGGCGTCGCGCTCGCGCCGATTTATCCGACGATCATCTCGGTGATGCTCAGCGCGATGCCCAATCGCCAGCACCCGCCGCTAATGGGGCTTGTCGTCGTTTTCTCGGCGCTTGGCGGGACGACCGGATCGCTGATCACCGGCGCATTGTTCGCGCACCTCGACGGCCAGACCGCCTTCACGCTGATGCTTCTCCCGACCTCGATCCTCGCACTCGGCCTAGCGCTGCTCCGCCGCAGAATCGCGGCCGCCGCCTAGGTGTTTAGTCCCGGCATCTGGTGGATCGGATTGATGATGAATCGATCTGGCTCTGAAGTCCAGATTTTGCAGATATATTCGTAAGGGGTGAGGCCGCTGAGGGTCTTGAGTCTGCGAGCGAAGTTATAGGCATCAATGAAGTCGTTGAGATGCGTGCGCAGCTGATCGTGGCTGTTGTAGTGGAAGCGTTTGACGGTTGCTTCTTTGATCGTGCGGTTCATCCGCTCGACCTGACCGTTGGTCCACGGGTGGTTGGGCTTGGTAAGCCGATGCTCGATGTTATTGGCCTCGCAGATCATGTCGAAGCGCATCTGTCGCGACCAAGCGGTGGTACGATTGGGCGGCTGATCGGCGCACTGGATGCCATTGTCGGTCAGGATCGTGTGGATCCGATAAGGCACGGCTTCCAGCAGGTGTTCGAGGAACTCCCACGCTGTGCGCCTGTCAGCCTTGTCGACCAGCTGGGTGACGGCGAACTTGCTGGTGCGGTCGATGGCCACGAACAGGTAGAGCTTACCCTCGGCCGTCTGCACTTCGGCGATATCCATGTGGAAGAAGCCGATCGGATAGCGCTTGAAGCTCTGTCGCTTCGGCTTGTCACCCTCAATGTCCGGCAGACGGGAGATGCCGTGCCGCTGAAGGCATCGATGCAGCACCGACCGCGTCAGATGCGGGACCGACGGGTGCAGCGCATAGAGGCAGTCATCCAGCGGCAGCAACGTGTGGCGCCGGAATGTAACGATCGCTGCCTCTTCGGCTTCGGTGAGTGTCGTAGAATGAGGGGCCTTCGGCCCGGTCTTCATATCCTCGACTGTCGCCCGTTTGCGCCACTTCGCGACCGTCTTGGGGTTGATCCCCAGCTCCCTGCTCAGCGCCGTGAGCGAAGCTTGCGATCGCTGTATTGCTGCTCGGACGGCGTACGTGGTCGTGGCGCTCCCATGACGAACTTGTCCCATAATGCTTCCTTCCAATCCAACAAAAGGATCGCACCATCAAACCGTGGGATCAAACAGCTAGGCGACTTTAACGCAATTTTCGAAGGGCTTTGCGTGCAGATCGCGCACCGGGTCCGTCCGTACTTCCGGCCTATGCCAAGGCCCCGACGCATCCTGTGAAAACAGCCGGATGGCGGCCGTTGCTCTTCGAAAGCGACAGCGATAATGCGTTTGTGCTAACGAAAGCGTTGATAATAAGCCATAATCTGGCGATGATGGTGCGGTCGAGAAGACTCGAACTTCCACGGCCTTTCGGCCACAACGACCTCAACGTTGCGCGTCTACCAGTTCCGCCACGACCGCACATCATGATGGTCCGGATCGGGTCCGGCTCCAGGTAGGAGCGGGCGCCTAGCAAAGCTTTTCGGGCGATGCAAGCAAGCTGTGCCGCATTTATTTTTGCACCTGCGAACAGGCCGCGCGGCGGGCTTTGGCGCCTGTCATGAAAGAGCCTCCAAAGAGTCACTCAAATGTCATCGCTGTGGCGTCAGACCGTCACCGAATCACCCTAGTGGCGGCGTCATCGGGGGTGTGACGGGATTCTTCCATCGCTCCGGCCGGTGATTTTCAGCAGGGGCGCCGCCCGACCAATTGGGCGCGCACAGCGGACAACGGAGAATTTCATGGCGGCTTTTGCGCGCGTTCGTTTGGTCATGCTCAGCGGCGTGGCCTGTTCAATTCTGGCCGCCTGCGGCGCCGACGGCGTCGCTTCGCCCGGTGAAGGCGTCATCGTGATCCCGGCGCCGACGCCGACCCCCACGCCGACCCCGACCCCGACGCCCCCGGCCGGTGTCACCCCGGCCGCTGCCTGCCCGTCGATCGCCGGCCCCGCGCTGGCCGACCTCGGAACCATCACCGGCCCGCAGGGCACCTGGCGCAACTGCGGCTTCCCCGCGCGCTTTACCGCCACCACCGCGATCCCCAAGGTCGCCGGTGTCATCTACTCGCTGCCCGGCCGCGTCGATGTCGGCACCGACCAGGGTGCGACCAGCACCAACACCGACGTCACGCTGACGATCGATCCGGGCGTGACCATCTTCGGCGCGACCGGCGTGTCGTTCCTGGTCGTCAACCGCGGCAACCGCATCGACGCCGTCGGCACCCCGAGCCAGCCGATCGTCTTCACCGGCCGCGGCAACGTGGTCGGTTCGGCCGACGACAATACCTCGCAGCTGTGGGGCGGCGTCGTGCTGCTCGGCCGCGCGCCGATCACCGACTGCCTCGCGCCGGGCGCCACGCCGGGCACCGCGGCTTGCGAACGCGACACCGAAGGCACGTCGAACGCGCTCTACGGCGGCGCGCAGCCGGCCGACAATTCGGGCCGTATGTCCTACGTCCAGATCCGCTACTCGGGCTTCATCCTGTCGGCCGCGAGCGAGCTGCAGGGCCTGACCCCCTCGGGCGTCGGTTCGGGTACCACGATCGAGAATATCCAGGTCCACAACAGCTCAGATGACGGCATCGAAGTGTTCGGCGGCCGCGTGAACATGCGCAACCTCGCCATCACCGGCGCGGAAGACGACGGCCTCGACACCGACGTCGGCTACAAGGGCAACGTCCAGTTCCTGCTCGCGGTGCAGCGTGCGGGCGGCTCGGTCGGCGACTCGATGCTCGAAATCGACTCGAACGGCAACGAAGACACGACCCCGCGCCAGAATGTCGCGCTGTCGAACTTCACCTTCATCCACCGCGCGAATGCGGCGGGCAATACCGCTTCGGTGCTGATCCGCGGTGGTGCCGACTATCGCTTCATGAACGGCCTGATCGTGGCGCCGGGCATCTCGTGCGTCCGCATCAACTCGGCGACCACCGTGCAGACCGCGGGCCCCGACGAAGCCGGTCCGCCGAAGTTCGACTCGGTCAACTTGCAGTGCGGCGGCGCCAGCCCGTTCCTGGGCACCAGCGGCGTCACCAACGACCAGGTCGCGGCGATCTTCAACGCGGGCACGAACAACAGCTCGACCTATGTCCCGACGCTGACCAATTTGTTCGTCAACGGCGCGACCGAAACCGCCCGCCCGGCGTTCAACCCGGTTCCGATCAACGCCTTCTTCGTGAACGCGGGCTATGTCGGTGCGGTGCGCGATGCCAGCGACACGCGCTTCAACGGCTGGACCTGCAACTCGGCAACGGCGAGCTTCGGTTCGACCAGCGCGGCTTGCACGCTCATCCCGGTCTGACGCGCCGACGTCCAAATATAGGGGCGGGGCGCACCGATGGCGGAGCGCCCCGCCCCCTATCCCATCTGCAAACAGGGGTTTTCTGATCATGACAAAGCGGCCGCTTTTCGCCAGCCTGCTGCTCATTTCGTCGGCTTTGGTGTCGCCTGCCGCTCTGGCACAGGACGCCGGGCCTGCCGGCGGCACCATCGAATCGGCGCCGCCCACCGAGGATGTGGCCGAGCCCGCGACCGACGCGGCGCCCGGCGACGTGCCGGCCGATGAAGAAGAACCCGATGTTTCCATCCCGGGCGGCGCCGATGCCGAAATCGTGGTCACCGGCCGCTATGTCCCCAACATCGTTCGCGCGACGCCCGAAGTCGTATCGGTGCTGTCCTCGGCCGATATCGCGCGCACCGGCGAAGGCGACATCTCGGGCTCGTTGCAGCGCGTAACCGGCCTGTCGGTCGTCGGCGGCGGTTTCGTCTATGTCCGCGGCCTGGGCGATCGCTATTCGCTCGCGCTGCTCAACGGTTCGCCGCTGCCCAGCCCCGAGCCGCTGAAGCGCGTCGTCCCGCTCGACATCTTTCCCTCGAACGTGATCGATTCGACGCTCGTCCAGAAAAGCTATTCGGTGAACTTCCCCGGCGAGTTCGGCGGCGGCGTGATCAACCTCACGACCAAGTCGATCCCGCGCGAGCCCTTCCTGACCTTTTCGGGCGGCATCGGCTGGGATAGCGAGACGACCAACGAACTCGGCTATACCTATTATGGCAGCGACACCGACTGGACCGGCTTCGACGACGGCACGCGCGACATTCCGCCGCTGCTGAAAACAGCGCTGGCGAGTGGCAAGCCGATCCTCGAAGGCGCCGACTTCACCCAGGACCAGCTTGAAGCGATCCAGATGGAGCTGGTCAACGCCGAGACGACGTTGCTCCAGCAGAACAACCATATCCCGGTCAACTGGTCGGCGGGCATGACCGGCGGCACGACGATCACGCTGCCCAACGGCGAACTCGGCATCATCGCCACCGCGGGAATAAGCAACAAGTGGCGTACGCGCGATACGCTGCAGCAGAGCTCGGTGAACGCCGACCTGTCGGGCGATCCGCAGTCGAGCTTCCAGCGCGTCGTCACCGACAACCGCATCGTCGTGAACGGCCTGCTCGGTTTCGGTCTCGAACTCGGCGATCACAAGTTCCGCTGGACCAACCTCTATATCCGCGACACGCTGAAGCAGGCGCGCCTCGGCCTCGGGTCCGACGCGAACCAGGTCGGCCGCGACATCATGCGCCAGGACACCGCCTGGTACGAGCGCCAGCTGATCAACACCCAGCTGGTGGCCGAATTCGACTTCGACCAGTTCCAGCTCGACCTGCGCGGCGGCTATGCCAATTCGCAGCGCGAGGCGCCCTATGAGCGCAGCTTCACCTATGTCCGCACGAACCTGCCGCTGGCGCAGGATCCGACCGGCGACAAGTTCGTCAACGACCTCGGCGGCAATCGCGGCGACGCGACGATCGCCTTTTCGGACCTGAGCGAAGATCTGTGGTCGGGCGGCGTCGACCTGTCGTACGAACTCGCCAGCCGCGTCACCGCGACCGTCGGCTATGCCTATAGCGATACCCGCCGCGTCGCCGTGCGCCGCGCCTTCCAGTTCCGCGCCTCGGGCCTGCCGGTTCCGGTGACCCAACTGCGTCCCGATTACCTGCTCTCCGACGCGACGATCCAGTTGTACGATATCACGCTGCTCGAAACATCGGCGCAGGACGGCACCGCCGCGTTCGAGGCCAATATGACGACGCACGCAGGCTATGCGCAGATCCAGGCCGAACTGATGTCGGGTCTGAACATCAACGCTGGCGTCCGATACGAAGACGGCAAGCAGACGGTCGTCCCGGTCGATCTGTTCAACACCGGCGGCGGCGCGATCGTATCGACCAACCTGGCGAACGACTATTGGCTGCCGGCGGTCACGCTGACCTATGAACTCGCGCCCGACATGCAGTTGCGAGTCAGCGGATCGAAGACGATCGCCCGCCCGCAGTTCCGCGAACTCGTCGCGCAGATCTACAACGATCCCGAATCGAACCGTAACTTCCGCGGTAACCCGTCGCTGACCGACAGCGAGTTGTGGAACGCCGAGGCGCGCTACGAATGGTATTTCGCCAAGGATCAGCGGATCACGGTCGCCGGATTCTACAAGTCGATCGACCGTCCGATCGAGGCCTATACCTCGCTCACCGATTCGGTCGGCAACACCAGCTACGCCAATGCGCCCAAGGCGACGCTCTATGGCGTCGAGTTCGAAGCGCAGAAATATATCCCGCTCGACTCCGTGTCGGATTCGGCCTTCTGGGCGCGCCGCCGTCTGGTGCTGATCGGCAACTATACCTGGACCCAGTCGGAAATTAAGGTCGGCAACGGCGACACCACGGTGATCAACGGCGTCGAACTCAATGCGAGCGATTTCTTCTTCGACGGGTCGCCGCTCACCGGCCAGTCGGACCATCTGGTCAACGTACAGATCGGGCTGGAAGACCAGGACAATTTGTCGCAGCAGACCTTCCTGGTCACCTATGCCAGCCCGCGCGTCACCAGCCGCGGTCCTTCGGGCCAGCCCGACATCCGCGAAAAGCCGGGCATCCAGCTCGATTTCGTCGCGCGCCAAGGCTTTGCCGCCTTTGGCAAGGACATCGAACTGAAGTTCGAGGCCCGCAACCTGACCGGCCGGACCTACAAGGAAGTCCAGGAATTCGGCGACAACCGGATTTTCTTCAACCGCTACAAACTCGGTCGCAGCTTTTCGCTGAGCGCCTCGCTGAAGTTCTGAGGGCAATCCTCGCCGCCGCCAAGCAGTGGGGAGGGGGACGACGCCGGAGGGCGCGGTGGAGGGGCGATGCGCGGCGTCTTGCCCCTCCCGCTGCTCTTAGGGCTGCTACTTCCGGCGCCTTCGGTCGCAGGGGAGGATCGCGCAACCGGGCTGCCGCAGTAGACTCGCTCGATTGTCAAAAAACTGTAATCTTCCCGTCAGCTGATTGTCACCGATCGCCCCTAGGCGATTCGCGAGACGCATTTTCAGGCGGGGGTACAACAGGCTTTTTATGGCGACGCTGATGTCCGGATCGGCCCTGCGGCTGCCGCGCGGATTGCCCGCATGGCTGCGCGCCGGTCGGCGTTCGCCGCGAGCGCTCTGGCCGCTGCTGGTTGGTCTGCTTGTGCTTTTGTTGCTGTTCCAGCTTGTGATGCTCGTCTGGACGGTCGTCACGCCGCTGTCGCCGCTCGGCGCCTGGCAGCCGCAGACCGCCGTCATCGCCTCGGCTGCCGAGCGCCGCGCTTTGTTCGCCAGCTTCGATCCCTTCTTTCGCTCCGGCGCCCAGGGGCCGGCGTCGGCAACGATTACCGCGCTCGGTCTCACGCTGTTCGGGGTGAGCATCAATGAGGCGACCGGCGGGGGGGCGGCGATCATCGCCGCGGAGGATGGCATCCAGAACAGCTATGCCGTGGGCGACGAGATCGCGCCGGGCGTGCGGCTGGTCGGGGTCGCTTTCGACCATGTGATGCTCGACCGCGGCGGGGCCCGTGAAAGCCTGTTCCTCGACCAGAGCGGCGGCTCGGCGGCGACCCCGGTGACCCCGCTGCCCGCAACTCCCGAGATCGGCTCGGCTCCGGCAAACCCCGATGCCGTCGCCGGCGAGCTTTCGCCCGCTGCGCTCAAGGCCGGCGTCGGCTTCGCGCCGCGCGCCGAGAATGGCAAGGTCACCGGGGTCGTCGTCCAGCCGCAGGGCGACGGCGCGACCTTCCGCGCCGCGGGCCTGCGCCCCGGCGACGTCGTCCGCGGCGTCAACGGCCGTCCCATCGGCTCGGCGGGCGATGCCGCCGCGCTCGCCAATCAATTCGCACCGGGTGCGCGCGTCTCGCTCGAGGTCGAGCGCGGTGCCAGCGTCGTTCCCATAGCCATTTTTGTTTCGAAGTAGGGACCATGCGCCTCAAACTCTCCCTGATGCTTGCCGCCGCGCTCGTCTCCGTCACGCCCGGACCCGCGCTTGCGCAATATACGCTCAACGTCCGCGACGCCGACATCCGTGCCTTCATCCAGGATGCGGCGCGGATCACCGGGCGCACCTTCGTCATCGACGGGCGGGTCAACGGCAAGGTGTCCGTGGTGACCGACCGGCCGCTGTCGCGCAGCGAATATTTCGAGATATTCCTGTCCACCCTGCGCTCGAACGGGCTGGTCGCGGTGCCCGGCCCTAGCGGCGCCTATCGCATCCAGCCGATCGACGGCGCGGCGGCGCAGCCGGGCCGGATCGGCAGCGGCGGCGCGGCGCAGAACCAGTTCGTCACCGAAATCATCCGTCTCCGCCACATCGATGCGGTCGCCGCCGTCGAGACCCTGCGCCCGCTGGTCAGCGCGCAGGGTTCGCTGACCGCCAACCGCAACGCCAACAGCCTCGTGGTCGCCGATTTCGCCGACAACATCCGCCGCATCCGCGCGCTCGCGGCGAGCATCGACCGCGACAGCACGACCAGCCAGATCGTCACGCTGAAAAACGCCGGCGCGCGGGAAATCGCCGCGGCATTGCAGGCGCTGGTGCCGTCGGCGGGCGAGGGCGCACAGTCGCCGGTGGCGATCGTGCCGATCGACAGCAGCAACGCCATTGCCCTTCGCGGCGACCAGTCGCTCGTCGCGCGCTTTGTCGCGATGGCCAACGACCTCGACGCCAAGGCGGCGGGCGGCACCGAACTGCGCGTCTATTGGCTCCAGCACGCCAATGCCGAGACCTTGCTGCCGACGATCCAGCAGCTCGTCGGCGGCGGCAGCGATCCGGCGCAAAAGGCGGGCCTGCCCCCGGCATCGTCATCTTCATCGTCGTCGAGCAGCGCTTCGACCCCGACGGCCGCGCCGGCCGCGGTGACGCCGACCTCGGTCAGCGGCTCGCGCGGCAGCATCGCGACGCGCGGGCCGGCCATCGTCACGCGCTACGAAGGCGCCAACGCCATCATCGTCGCCGCCAACAGCGAGGTGCAGCGCATGCTCGGCGAGCTGATCCGCCAGCTCGACAGCCGCCGCGAACAGGTGCTGGTCGAGGCGATCGTCGTTGAAATCGGCGACAGTGCGGCCAAGCAGCTCGGCGTCCAGTTCCTGCTCGGCGGCAAGAATATCCCCTTCGCCGCGACCAGCTACAGCAACGCCTCGCCCAATATTCTGACGCTCGGCGGCGCCTATGCCGCGAACCAGCTGTCGCAGGATACGACGACGGTGAACGGCACCACCACCGTCACCACGACCGGCAGCTCGTTCGGCAACAGCTTGCAGGAAGCGGCGGCGGCCTCGCTGCTCCGGGCAACCGGCGGTTTCGCGGGCTTCGCCGGCGACATCGGCAAGAACACGATCTTCGGCGCGATCATCAACGCGGTGAAGTCGGACACGACGTCGAACCTGCTCGCGACCCCCCATATCGTCACGCTCGACAACCAGGCCGCGAAATTCCTCGTCGGCCAGGAAGTCCCGATCACCACCGGCGAGGCATTGAGCGCCAATTTCGACAATGCTTTCCGCACGGTCCAGCGCGAGGAGGTAGGCATCAAGCTGGAGGTCACGCCACAGGTCAATGGTGCGGGCGAGGTCAAATTGTTCCTGCGCCAGGAAGTGTCGAGTGTCGCGGGGCCGGTGTCGTCGCGCAGCAGCGACCTCATACTCAACAAGCGCTCGTTCGAAACCGTGCTGACCGTCGACGATGGCGAGATCCTCGCGATCGGCGGCCTGCTCAATGACGACGAGCGCAAGACGATCGAGCGCATCCCGCTGCTCAGCGACATCCCGCTGATCGGCGAACTTTTCAAGTCGCGCAGCCGCAGCCGCGCCAAGACCAATTTGATGGTATTCATCCGCCCGACGATCCTGCGTAACCGCGAGGACAATGCCGCGCTGACCGCGCGCCGCTACGGCTATATCCGCGACACCCAGCTGCGCCGCAATCCCGACGAGGAACCCGCGATCGACACGCTGGTGCGCGATTATATGGGCACCACTCCGCCGTCGCCGTCGACGCCGACCGACGTCACTGTCGGTCCTGTCGACCTGCCGGCGCTGCGCGGTCCCGATGGTCAGGTGTCGACGGTCGATGTGCCGCCGTCGATCTCGAACGCGCCCGCTCCGCCGCCGGGAGATTATCCGTGACCGACGATGCCCCGATCGCCGCCGTGCCGGTGGCGGTGGATATTCCTTATGGCTTTGCCCGCGCGCATGGTGTGGTCATCGCTCCGGGCGAGGGGGGCGCTTGGCTCGCCACCCTGCGCGAGGATGCCGACCCCGCGGTGCTGATCGAGGTGAAGCGCTATCTGGCGCAGCCGCTGCGCGTCGCGACCGCGAACAGTGCGGATTTCGACCGCCTGCTCTCTGACCATTATGCCATCGACGCCTCGGCGGCGGCGATGGCGGGTTCGCTCGACGGCGGCGATATCGATTTCAGCCTGCCCAGCGCCGAGGATCTGCTCGACAGCGCCGACGACGCCCCCGCGATCCGCCTGATCAACGCGATCATCGCGGAGGCGGTTCGCCAGGGGGTCAGCGACATTCATATCGAACCCTATGAAAGCGGGCTCGTCGTGCGGATGCGCACCGACGGCGTGCTGCGCGAGCATTTGCGCATGCCGCCGCATGTCGCGCCCGTCGTCGTCAGCCGCATCAAGGTAATGGCGCGGCTCGACATCGCCGAACGGCGCGTTCCGCAGGACGGCCGCATCGGACTGACGCTCGCGGGCAAGGCGGTCGACGTGCGCGTGTCGACCCTGCCGAGTCGCGCCGGCGAACGCGTCGTGATGCGTATCCTCGACAAGGATGCGTCGAGCATCGATTTCGACGTCCTCGGGCTGACCGGTGCCGCCGACCAGATATTGCGCGAGGCGCTCGCCGAACCCAATGGCATCATCCTCGTTACCGGGCCCACCGGTTCGGGGAAAACAACGACGCTCTATGCCGCGCTCAAGCAGCTCAACGACGGCCAGCGTAACATCCTGACCGTCGAGGACCCGGTCGAATATGCCGTCGACGGCGTCGGCCAGACGCAAGTCAACAGCAAGGTCGGCCTCGACTTCGCCGCGGGACTGCGCGCGATCCTGCGCCAGGATCCCGACGTCGTGATGGTCGGCGAAATCCGCGATCGCGAAACCGCCGACATCGCGGTGCAGGCGTCGTTGACGGGGCACCTGGTGTTGTCGACGGTCCACACCAACGACGCCGTCGGCGCGATCACGCGCCTCAAGGATCTGAAGGTCGAACCCTTCCTGCTCGCCTCGACGCTGCGCGCGGTGCTAGCCCAGCGGCTGGTCCGCAAGCTCTGTGACAATTGCCGCGAACCGATCCAGGCCGACAACAGCGTCGCGGCGATGCTCGGGCTCGATATCGGCACAGTTATCTGGAAACCCAGGGGCTGCGAGCAGTGCGGCGGCACCGGCTTTAAGGGCCGCATCGGCGTATTCGAGGCGATCAAGGTCGACGACACGGTGCGGCGCTATATCTACAACGGCGGCGACGAGGCGATGATCGCCAAGCACGCCTTCCTCAAATCGCCGACGCTCGCCTCGGCGGCGCGCGCGATGGTGGCGAAGGGGTTGACTACCGCCGAGGAAGCGATCCGCATAGCGCGGCGCGAGGATGTCGATGCCTGATTATCGCTATGTGGCGATCGATCCCCAGGGCCGCGAGCGCAAGGGGCGGCTGAGCGCTGCCAATGACGATGCCGCGCGCGCCGATCTGGTTCGCCGCAAATTTCATATCGTTGCGGTCGAGGCGGCGGGGTCGAAACCTGCTGCGGGCCGCGCGCTGTTCGCCTTTCGCCGCACCAGGTTGTCGAGCAAGGAGCTTGCGCTCTTCACTCGCCAGCTCGCGACGCTCGCCGAGGTCGCGCCGCTCGAGGAAGCGCTACGCACGTTGACGCGGCAGAGCGAGGCCGAAACTGCGCGCGTCGTGATCGGCGACGTCCATGCCGGGCTGCTCGAAGGTCGCCGCCTTGCCGATGCGATGGCGCGTCAGCCGGGCAGCTTTCCGCCGCTCTATCGGGCGATGGTCGCGGCGGGCGAGACGACGGGCAGCCTGACGACGATCCTCGCGCGGCTCGCCGACTTGCTCGAACGCCAGGCCGAAGTGCGCGGCAAGCTGATCGCCGCGCTCGCCTATCCGATCGTGCTCGCGATCGTCGCGATCGGGGTCGTTGCCGCACTGATGATCTTCGTCGTGCCGCGCGTCGTCGAGCAATTCACCGACACCGGAGCCCAACTGCCCTTCCTGACGCGCGCGGTGATCGCGATCTCGAACTTCGCCGCCAACTGGTGGTGGCTGATCGCGCTGCTGCTCGCTGCGGGCATCTTCGGCTGGGTTACCGCGATGCGCCGCCCGTCGTTCAAGGCGGGTGTCGATGCGCGGCTGCTGCGCCTGCCTCTGCTCGGCCGCCTGCTCCGCGATCTCCACGCGGCCCGTTTTGCGCGCACGCTCGCGACGATGGTGTCGAGCCGCCTGCCGCTGGTCGAGGGGTTGCGGCTGACCGTGCCGACGATCCGCAACGCCGCGCTCGCCGGCGCGACCGCGACGATCGTCGATCAGGTGCGCGCGGGCGGCGGACTGTCCGCCGCGCTGCGCGACGCTGGCGTATTCCCCCCCTTGCTCGTCTATATGACCGCCAGCGGCGAAAGCGCCGGGCGGCTCGAGCAGATGCTCGAGCGCGCCGCCGACTATCTCGAGCGCGAATTCGACCGCTTCACGGCGGCGTCGATGGCGCTTCTCGAACCTGTCATAATTGTCGTTATGGGATCGTGCGTCGCCCTCATCATCCTCGCCATCCTGCTGCCGATACTCCAGTTGCAGAACCTTGCCGGACTATAATATCATGTCGCTTATGCAGCTTTTCCTTCGCCTGATGCTCGATCCCGCCCGCCCGCTTCCCGAACGGCGCCGCAAGAAGGACGAACGCGGCTTCACCCTGACCGAATTGATGGTCGTCATCTTCATCATCGGGCTGCTCGCCACGGTGGTGCTGATCAACGTGCTGCCCAGCCAGGACAAGGCGATGGTGACCAAGGCGAAGGCCGATATCGCGACGCTTGAAACCGCGCTCGAACAATATCGCCTCGACAATCTCTCCTATCCGCAGTCGGGCGACGGGTTGGGGGCACTATCGACCCCGCCGCCGTCGCTCGCCCAGCCCGAACGCTATCGCCGCGGCGGTTACATCAAGCGGTTGCCGCAGGATCCGTGGGGCCGTCCCTATAATTACCAGGTGCCCGGACCCAATGGCGCGGCATTCGATATTTATTCGCTCGGCGCCGATGGCGCGCCCGGCGGCACCGACGACAATGCGGATATCCACGGTGGAGACAGCTAAGAGGCCTGCGTTACGGCGCAACGGCTTCACTCTCGTCGAGCTGATGCTCGTGCTCGCGATCATGGCGCTCGCCGCGACCGCGGTGGTGCTGACGATCCCCGGCGACGAACAGAGCGTGCGCAGCGAAGCCGATCGCCTTGCCGCGCGCCTCGCCGCCGCGCGCGACGTCGCGGTGATCGAGGGCCGCAGCGTGTCGGTCAATTTCGCGCCTTCGGGCTATGGTTTCGAGCGGCGCGTGCGCGGCGAATGGCAAGCGCTGCCGGGCCGGTCGTTCCGGCAGCGCAACTGGCCCTCCGATGTGCGGTTCACCGCAGGCGACGGGCAGGGCGCGGCGCGCGTCCTGTTCGACCGCGTGGGCACCAGTTCGACCCCGCAGGCGATCGTGCTGAGCGGCGGCGATGCGCGCGAGGTCGTGCGCGTGTCGGCGACCGGGGATGTCAGCCGTGACCGATAAGAGCGAAAACGGCTTCACCTTGCTCGAAATGCTGGTGGCGCTCAGCATCGTCAGCATCGCGGCGCTGACGCTCGTGCGTCTCGACGCCTATGCGGTGCGCACCGCCGGCGATCTCGACGATACGACGCTCGCCGGCATCGTCGCACAGAATCGCGCTGTAGAGCTGTGGACCGACCCCACGCCGCCGACCATCGGCAACAGCGCGGTCGGTGTCTTCAATGCCGGGCGCAACTGGCGTGTCGAACAGCGCGTCGCCAAGACCGCCGACGACAGCCTGCTGCGTATCGACCTGCTCGTCCGCCCCGAAAACGGGCGCGGGCAGGCGACGCTGACGATCATCCGGACGAGCCGATGAGGGGCGAGCGCGGCTTCACCCTCGTCGAGATGCTCGTCGCGCTGTCGCTGTTCGCGGCGATCGCGGCGATCGGCGTCGGCCTGTTGCGCAGCAGCGTCGATACGCAGGATGCGGTGCAGGACCGGCTAAAGGCGATGGGCGGCATCAACCGGTTGCGCGCGGTGATGGCGAATGATCTGGCGCAGGCGCTGCCGCGCTCGACGCGCGGACCGTCGGGCGAGGCGGTGCCCGCCTTCGCCGGGTCCGGAACCGGATTCGCGCTGGTCCATGGCGGCGCGGCGTCGCTCGATGGCGGCGCGCGGCCCAATATCGAACGTGTCGCTTATGCCCTGACCGGCGGCGAGTGGCGCCGTGCGGTGCAGTCGATGCTCGACGGCACCCCCTTGAGCGGCGGCGACCGGCTGGCCGGCGAGGTCAGCGGCGCCGCGGTGCGCTATCGCGACGACCGCGGGCAGTGGAGCAACAGCTGGACGTCGGAACCCGGCGACCGCCTGCCGCGCGCGGTCGAGGTGAGGCTGACGCGGCAAGGCCGACAGCCGCTGGTGATGCTGTTCCTGACAGCGCCGACGCCCGTGCCGCCGCTGGTGCCGCCTGGCACACCCGCCCCATGACCCGCCGCCCGCCCGACGAGCGCGGCGCCGCTTTGCTCAGCGTGCTGCTGCTGGTGGCGGTCATGGCGGTGATCGCCGCGACCGCGCTCGACCGGCTGATGCTCGCGACGCGCATCGCGGGCAGCGCCGCGACGGTCGATCAGGGTCGTGCCTACAGCTTCGCCGCCGAAGCGATCGCGCTGCGCCGCGTCGCCGACCTCGTCGGGCGCGACCCCGCCAAGCTGACGCTCGCGGGCAATTGGCTCGGCCGCGATTTCTCCCTGCCGCTGCCCAACGGGCAGGGGACGGCGCGGCTGACCGATGCCAGCAATTGTTTCAACCTCAACAGCCTGGTCGCCGAAACCATCCCCGGCCGTTTGACCCAGCGCCCGGGGGGCACCGGCCAGTTCGCCGAACTGATGACCTTGCTGGGCGTCAACGCCGATGAGGCACGCGCAGTCGCGGGCGCAACCGCCGACTGGATCGACAGCGACAGCGTCGACGGTCCGCTGGGCGCCGAGGACGGCGTCTATCGCGCGCTGCCCGGCAGCTATCTTCCCGCTAACCGCAAGATGGCCGATATCAGCGAGTTGCGCGCGGTGCGCGGGGTGACGCCGAAGCTTTATGCGCGGCTCAAACCCTGGATCTGCGCGCTTCCTGTCGCCGTCCCGGTCAAGCTCAACGTCAACACGATCGCCCCCGAACAGGCGCCGCTCGTCGCGATGTTGCTGCCGGGGCAATTGAGCATCGCCGACGCACGCGCGGCGCTGGCGGCGCGGCCCTTCGGCGGCTATGGCAGCAGCGTGCGATTCTGGGATTCCGGGCCGCTCGCCCGGCTCGACCCGCCCACCGACGTCGCCGAACAGGCAGGGGTGACAAGCCGCTGGCTGGTTTTGACGACCGACGTGACGATGGGGGATGGTTTTTTGACATCTGTATCGCTGATCGACGCGAACGGTGGTGCTTTGGCGGCGGGGCGGGCGGCGCCGGTGATCGTGCGGCGCGATTGGGGCGAAACCGACTGACATGACGCGCACTTTGCTTCTTTGGCTGCCCACGCAGGCGGCGCTGTCGGACGGCGGCGCCGATGCGGCGTGGCTGCGCATCGACGACGGGGTGATCGTCGATTCGGGGCAGGACGACGGCTGGGTCGATGCGTGGGAAAAGCCGCGCGACGACGGCGCCGACGACCGGCTGATCGCGCTCGCTCCCGCCGCCGATGTACCGCTGCGTTGGCGCAGCTATCCCGCCGCCGCCCCGGCGCAGGCCGCGGCGATCGCGCGCGTTGATACGCTGCGCGACAGCCTGGGCGATGCCGCCTTGCTGCATGTCGTCGCGGGCCAGCCCGCCGATGCGGGGCAGGCGGTGCCGGTGGCTGTGACGACGCACGCCGCGATGACCGCCTGGACCGACTGGCTGAACGCGCAGGGACTGGCGCCTGCGGCGATCATCCCCGCCGCCGCGACGGTGCCGCCGCCCGAGCCCGACAGCCTGTGGTCGGCCCAGCTGGGGCGCGAACAGATTTTGCGCAGCGACGATCGCGGCTTCGCCTCCGACCCCGAACTCGATCCGCTGATCGCCGCCGGCCGGACGATTGCGCCGCTGGATGCCGACCGGATGCGCGAAGCGCTGCTGCTGTCGCTGTCGGCGCCGCCGCTGGACCTGCTGAGTGGCGCCTGGCAGCCGAAGCGCAGCTGGGCGATCGACCCGGCGATGGTCCAATGGATGAAGCGGCTCGCGGTCGCGCTGCTGATGGTGACGCTGCTGATCCCAATTATCTATGTGATCCGCGTCAACGCGGATATCTCGCGTGCCGACGAGGCGGCGGTGGCGGCGGCGAAAAGGGCGGGGGTGACCGCGACCGACGCCGCGGCGGCCGAGGCCGAACTCGACCGGCGGCTTGCAGCGGCGGGCGGCGGACCCCTCGCTTTCTCGGTTCCCGCATCGGCGCTCTACGGTGCGATGCGCGACACGCCGGGCGTCGCGCTGAAGACGCTTTCGCACCGCACCGACGGGACGCTGTCGACGACGCTCGCGGCGCCGCGTACCGAAGATCTGAACGCCGTCCTGCTGGCGCTGCAGGCACGCGGCTATAAAGTCACCGCGCAGCCGATGGCGGGAACCGACGGCAATCAGATGGCGAATATCACCGTGAGGGCCGTGCCATGACCGACCGGATCGTCAATTGGTGGCGGGGGATGTCGCGGCGCGAGCGCTGGCTGGTCGGGGTGGCGGGCGTGCTGGCGCTCGGGGTGCTGATCTGGCTGCTCGGGCGGCCTGCCTATGCCGCCTATATCAATCTGGAAGCCGACCACCGCGCGGCGGTCGAGCGCGAGGGCCGCGTCGCCGCCAAGGTGCAATTGCTGGCGCAGCGTCCGGCGGCCGCAGCGACGGCGGCGAAAGACGCCGTCGCGATCGACCAATATCTGACCCAGTCGGCGGGCGAGATCGGGCTGACGCTCGACCGCAACGAAGCGCGAGGGGCGGGGCAGGCGACGATCGCGATCGCCACGGCCAAGGCGCCGATACTCGCCGACTGGCTGGCGAGCCTCGAGGCGCGGGGCTTCGTGGTCGATCAGCTGACGATCACCCCGGGCGCCGACGGCACCGTCGGCATGACCGCCGAGCTTCGCCGAGGGGGCGCCTGATGCGCCGCCGGTTGCCGTTCGCCGCCATCCTGATCGCGCTGATCCTGATCGTAGCGACCTTTCCGATGCGGCTCGCGCTCGCGATGGCGGGCGCCGAAGGATCGGGGCTGACCGCGCGCGAGGTCAATGGCTCGGTCTGGGCAGGCGAGTTGATCGAGGCGCGGCTCGGCGCGCTGCCGCTCGGCAATGTGAAGGCGCGCCTGTCGCCGCTGGCGCTGCTCGGCGGTGATGTCGAGCTGGCGTTCAACCGTCCCGATCCGCGGCTCGGCGAGCTGGCCGGGCGCCTGCACGGCAGCGATCCACGCGGTCTGTCCGCCCTCAGCGGGACGACATCGCTGTCGGGCGGGCTCGGCCTGGTTCCCGTCGACAGCCTGCGGTTCGAGGGTGCCGAAGTGCGCTTCGACGAGCGCGGGCGTTGCACCAAGGCGAGCGGGCGCGTCCAACTGACGGTCGGCACCTCGATCGCCGGACTCGACTTGTCGCGCGGACTGATAGGTACCTTGCGCTGCGTCGAAGGGCGCGCAGAGACCGCGCTCACCAGCCAGTCGGGTATGGAGCGGCTGATTCTCAGCTTCGACGGCAGCGGCGCCTATCGCGCCGAATTCGCGATCACCGCCGACGATCCCGTCATGGCGTCGGCGCTGACGGCGATCGGCTTCCGTGCTGGGAACAATGGCTTCGTGCTAGTCAGTTCGGGTCGTTTCTGAAGGATGACGGCGGCGCTCGACGCCTTGCCGTTCGGCGCGGGCGTCGGCATCGCGGCGCTGCTCGGATTGATCCTGGGCAGTTTTATCGCGACCCTGGTGCTGCGCTGGCCCGATGGCCGGTCGGTGCTGGGGCGATCCCGATGTGACGGGTGCGAGCGCCCGCTTGCGCCGTTCGACCTCGTTCCGCTCGTCTCGGCGCTGGTGCAGCGCGGGCGCTGCCGGACCTGCGGCGCGCCGATCGACGCCTTCCATACGCAGGTCGAGCTGGCGTCCGGGCTGATCGGCGCGGTGGCGCTGACGATCCTGCCGGGCACCGCGGGATGGCTCTGGGCGCTGTTCGGCTGGCTGCTGCTGCCGCTCGCCTTGCTCGACGCGCGCGATATGTGGCTGCCCGACCGGCTCAATGCGGTGCTCGCGGTCGCCGGCCTGTTGCTCGCCGGACCGATGCTCGGCACCCGTCTGCTCGACCGCTGGATCGGAGCTATCGCGGGCGGCGGCCTGCTCGCGCTGATCGCGCTCGCCTATCGGCGCGGGCGCGGGCGCGAGGGCATGGGCGGCGGCGATCCCAAGCTGGTCGCCGCGATCGGCTGCTGGCTCGGCTGGCAGGCGCTGCCGCTGATGATCCTGCTGGCGAGCGGAACGGGCCTCGCCTGGGCGCTCTTCACCCAAGGAAAAGGGGACCGCCCGCTTGTCCTGCGGACGGTCCCCTTCGGTGTATTCCTAGCGATCGCCGCCTGGGCGGCGGTGCCGTTGTGGCCGCTTCTTAGCGCTGGATAACCACGGTCACCGCACGGCGGTTCTTTGCATAGGCTTCTTCGGTCGAGCCCAGTTCGGCCGGGCGTTCCTTGCCATAGCTGATGACCTCGATCCGCGACGGATCGACGCCGAGCGAGGCGAGATAGTTTTTCGCGGCATTGGCACGGCGCTCGCCGAGCGCGATATTATAGTCGCGGGTGCCGCGTTCGTCGGCATGGCCTTCGAGCAGGACGCGCACGGCCGAATTGCGCTGCAGCCACTGCGCCTGGCTCGCCAGTGTCGCCTGATCCTCGGCATCGACATTATATTGGTCGAAACCAAAGAAGATGCGGTCCGACGAGACATTGTTCAGGAAGTCCTGCTGCGAGCCCGGGATCACAGTGTTGCCGCCGGTGTTGCCGCCGCTGCCGTCATCGATGCCATCGGGGTTGGGAGGCAGAACCTCGGGCGCCTTTTTCGAGCAAGCGCCCACGGCGAGCATTGCGATCGCGGCGATCATGGCGGTGGTTTTCCGTATCGTCATGTTGTCGTCCCTTTCGTGTTAATCCAGATGGTCCTGTTCATGTTGGGATTAACCCATGTTGAACCCGGCTTTCCAACCCGAGGACCCAACATTGGTTCCGCCGCGCGAAACGCGCGGCTTGGCGTGTTACGGCAGCACCGGCCCCCAACTGGGGTCGGAGCCGTCCTGCGGAGTCTGCAGGCGGCGCATGTTCACGCCGGTCAGATCGACCTGCCACAAACTCGACTTGCCGGTGGCGCCGCGCGTCGTGCGGAAGAATTGCAGGACGCGGCCGTTTGGCGACCAGGTCGGCGCCTCGTCCTGCCAGTCGTTGGTCAAGAGCCGCTCGCCGCCGCCCGATGGCGTCATCACCCCGATGCGGAAATCGCCGCTCATCTTGGTGAAGGCAATCAGGTCGCCGCGCGGCGACCATTCGGGGGTGGCATAGCGCCCGCCGCCGAAGCTGATCCGCTGCTGGTTGGATCCGTCGATGTTCATCGTATAGATTTGCTGGCCGCCCGAGCGGTCGCTTTCGAACACGATCTTCTTGCCGTCGGGCGAGAAGCTGCCGCCGACATCGATGCCGGGATTGTTGGTCAGCCGCACCGGCGTGCCGCCATTGGCCGAGATGCGATAGATGTCGGTGTTGCCGCCGATCGCCATCGAATAGAGGATCTGGGTGCCGTCGGGCGACCAGCGCGGCGCGAAGGTCGCGTTGCGGCTTTCGGTCACCAGCTTCTGCGTCTTGCCATCGACGTCGTAGATGAAGACGCGGACGCGGTCGTCGAGATAGCTGACGTAAACGATCTTCTTGTAATCGGGCGAGAAGCGCGGGCTGATCGCCAGCGCCTGTCCGTTGGTGATGAAGCGGTGATTGCCGCCGTCCGAATCCATGATCGCAAGCCGCTTGATACGGTTCCCCTTGGGCCCGCTCTCTGCGATGTAGGCGACACGGCTGTCGAAGAAGGGCGCCTCGCCCGACAGGCGCGAATAGATGGCGTCGGCGCATTTATGCGCGGCGCGGCGCCAGTCGCTGGGCTGGATTTCGAACCCCTGGCGCACCAGTTCGCTGCCGAGTTGGGTATCATAGAGGTAACAGCCGACGATCAGCCCGCCGGTGCTGTTGGTGCGCACGAAGCCGTGCACGACATTCTCCGCGTCGCGCGCCTGCCAGTCGGCGAAGCGCGGTGCGGTAACCTCGGGCATGGTGATCGCGCGGACGCTGCCTGGGCCGAGCGGCGCATAAAGCCCGCTGCGTTCGAGGTCGGCGGCGATGACTTCGGCGATCTGGCGGCCGAGGCTGTCGGTGCGCAGCCCTGCGACGGTGGTGACCGCGGGGGTGGCGAGCGCGGGGACGGCGATGACGGTGCGGTCCTGCGACAGCGTGCCCTCGATCGTCTCGCGCGGTTCGGTCGGCGCGGGGGGGGCAGCGGTAGGCGCCGGGGCTGGGGTCTCCTGCGCCAGCACCGGCGCGGCGGTGAGCATCAGGGCGAGCGGAAGGGTGATCGGGCGCAGCATGTCTCTACCTTTTGATGAAATCGAGCGTGTAATTCTGCCAGAAGCTGTAATTTTCCTCGGGCAGGTCGAAGGGCGCGGCAAGTTCGACCGCGCGTTTGGCGCACTCTTGGTGGCGCTGGACCTGGAATTTGTTGCTGTCGTTCTGACCACTGGTATCGACGCTGGTGAAACCCGCGAGCGCGCCCGAGGCGGTCAGCCGGAATTTGACCACGGTCTTGAGCTGATCGACATCGACACCCGACACGCGGCAGCCATTCCACCGCGGCGCGACCGCCGACTTGATGCTGACGTCGATCGACCGGCGGACTTCGGCGGCGGTCTTCGACGCGGGGGCGCCCTTGCTCGGCGCCTTGGTCGGTTCGCGGCCCAGCCCGTCGACGATTCCGTCGAGCCGTCCGCTCGGTCGGATGCCCGTTTGCTTGGTCGGGGCTTTCGGGGCGGCTTTCGGCGCGGCCTTCTTGACCGCAGGCGCCACCTGCTTGGGCGGCACGGTTTTGGGGCGTGCGACCTGTTTGGGCGTCGGAGCCGGGGTCGGGCGCACGATGGGTTCGGGCAGCGGTGGCGCCGGCTGCGGATCGGGCGCCGCGATATCGACCGCATCTTCTTCGCCCAGCCGCGCGGCCGGCGGGGTTTCGCTGATCACCGGCGCGCTCGATTCCACTGCGGTTTCGGCGATCAGATCGACCTCCATCGGCGGATTGTCGAAGCGGCGGTCGCCCGCAGTCCATTGGACCGAAAGAAGGCCGATGATCATGACATGCGCGACCACCGCGATGGCGATCCCGCGTGCCTCGTTACCGGAGATTGCCCGTGTTGCCGCCATGGTGTCAGCCTATGGAGCCGTGTCTGAACCGTCGGTGAGCGCGGGATCGCTGTCGGACCCGGTGGTCACGAGTGCGATGCGCGTCAGCCCGGCGCGGTTGAGTTCGCCCATCACGCGCATCACGCGGCCATAATCGAGTCCCTTGTCGGCGCGCAGCATGATCTGGCGGGGGCGTTCGCCCTGTTTCTGCGCTGCGGCGATCGCATCGAGCCGCGCAGGCAATTCGGCCTCCGGCACGACTTCTTCGCCGATATACAGCGTGTCGTCGCCGTTGATCGACAGTTGCACCGGTTCCTGTTCTTCGGTCTCGACGGGCTTTGCCCGGCTTTCGGGGAGGTCCACCGGGACCGCGGAGGCCAGCAGCGGTGCGGTGATCATGAAGATGATCAGCAGCACCAGCATCACATCGACGAGCGGGGTGACGTTGATCTCCGACATCGGCGCGCGGCGGATGCCGCGCCCACGCCGCCCACCGGCGCCGCCCGGGGAAGCCGACATGCCCATCAGGCCTCGACCTCCAGTTCGCGGCTGAAGGTCGCGTGCAGTCCGTCGGCGAAGCGGCCGAGCCGCGATTCGAGGCGGTTCAGCCGCTGCGAGAAGCTGTTGTAGGCGATCACCGCGGGGATTGCCGCGAACAGGCCGATCGCGGTCGCGAACAAAGCCTCGGCGATGCCCGGCGCGACCACCGCGAGGCTGCTGTTATTCTCCGCTGCGATCGCGGTGAAGCTGCGCATGATGCCCCACACGGTGCCGAACAGCCCGACGAAGGGCGCTACAGATCCGATGGTGGCCAGAATGCCGATCTTTTCGTTGAGCTTGTCGACCTCGCCCGCGAGCGCGGCGTTCATCGCGATGCCCAGCCGTTCGCGGGTGCCGTCGCGGTCGATCGTCTTGCCGGCTACCGAGCGGCGCCATTCGGAAATGCCCGCGGCGAGGACACGCGCGCTCGGCAATTCCTCGCGGCCATTTTCCTCATAGAATTTGTCGATATTGCCCGCGCGCCAGAAATCGCGCTCGAAACGCTCCGATGCGCGCATCATCTTGCCGACGCCGCGGCCGTGGGCGAAGATCACCGTCCAGACGTAGACGGACGCGGCGAGCAGGCCGATCATCACGCCTTTGACGACCCAGTCGGCCTGGAGGAACAGCGCGATCGGCGACAGCGTCGCCGCGTCGGCGGCCAGCGAGATGTTGTTCAGCAAGAGGGAATGTCTCCATTCATGATGGCGGTGAATCGTTGCGTCCAGTCCAGCGGCTGGCGGCGCGGCCGGCCCTGGGGCGAGAGGAAGGCCGCAGTGACACGGCCTTCTGTAAGGATATCGGGGGTTAACGTGCCCTGAGCGCGAAGGATGCGCTGGGCGATGATAACGCTGGCGCCGCGCACCGCCTCGACGGTGCTGACGACGAGCAGGTCGTCGTCGAGTTTCGCGGGGTTCTTGTACTTGATCGCGAGGTCGGTGACCGCCCAGGCGCCTTCGCCGGCCTCCATCGCGCTACGCTGGTCGATGCCCGCGAGGCGCAGCATGTCCGAGCGCGCGCGCTCCATATAGCGCAGGTAATTGGCGTGATAGACGATGCCCGACAGGTCGGTGTCCTCGAAATAGACGCGCGCCCGGTAGTGATGCTCGCTCCCGACAAAGGCGCCGGGGACGAAGGGGGGCGGGCTTTCAATCATTCCGATGACCGATAGCGGCGCAACGAGTCGTCGCAAACCCCCGATTAACGGTTCGTCGCAGCGACGGGACGATTGGTGGCAGAAAAAGGCGGAAGTTGGTGAAGGTGCCGCGGGGCGTGAGTCAGGGTTCGGGGTCGAAGAGGCTGTCCTGTGCGCCCGGCGGGGGCATTAATCCCAAATGTTTCCAGGCGCTTGCGTTGAGCATCCGGCCGCGGGCGGTGCGCGCGATCAGGCCGATTTGCAGCAGATAGGGTTCGATCACATCCTCGATCGTGTCGCGCGGCTCCGAAAGGCCCGCCGCGAGCGTTTCGACGCCGACCGGGCCGCCGCGATAAATATCGGCGATCATAAGGAGATAGCGCCGGTCCATCGCGTCGAGGCCGAGTGCGTCCACTTCGAGCCGGTTGAGCGCGGCGTCGGCGGCCTTGGCGTCGACGATCGCGTGGCCCGCGACGGTCGCGAAATCGCGGACGCGGCGGAGCAGGCGCCCGGCGATGCGCGGCGTGCCGCGCGCGCGGCGCGCGATTTCAAGCGCGCCATCGGGGGCGAGGGGCAGCGCGAGCAGCCGCGCCGCGCGGGTGATTACCTGTTCAAGCTCGGCATGGGTGTAGAAATGGAGGCGGACCGGGATGCCGAAGCGGTCGCGCAGCGGCGTCGTCAGCAGCCCCTGCCGTGTCGTCGCGCCGACGAGGGTGAATTTGGGGAGGTCGATGCGCACGCTGCGCGCCGACGGCCCTTCTCCGATCATGATGTCGAGCGCGCGGTCCTCCATCGCGGGGTAGAGGATTTCCTCGACCGCGGGCGACAGGCGGTGGATCTCGTCGATGAACAGCACGTCGCCGTCCTCGAGATTGGTGAGCAAGGCGGCGAGGTCGCCCGCCTTGGCGATCACGGGGCCCGATGTGGAGCGGAAGCCGACGCCGAGTTCGCGCGCGACGATCTGCGCCAGCGTGGTCTTGCCCAGCCCCGGCGGCCCGAAGAAGAGCACATGGTCGAGTGCGTCGCCGCGGGATTTGGCGGCTTCGACAAAGATGCGCAGGTTTTCGCGCGCCGCGGCCTGGCCGACGAATTCGGCGAGCGTCTTGGGGCGCAGCGCCGCGTCGGCGTCCTCGGGGGTGCGGATGGGGGTGGTGAGGTCGGTCACGGTGTCGCGATACCCATAATTGTCGTCATGCTGAACTTGTTTCAGCATCCATGGCCCGACCGATCGGTCCGGCGCCAATGTCAAAGGCAAGGTCTCGCCATTCGGGATTGGCTGCTTCGATGAGGTTTATCTTCCAGGGACGGTGCCAATTCTTGAGCCGCTTTTCGCGTGCGATCGCCAAGGCCATCGTCCCGAAAAGCTCGAAATAGACAAGACGGTAAGCGCGATAGCGCCCGGCGAAGCCTTTGGTTGCGGCATTTCGATGCTGCCACATCCGTTGCACGAGGTTGGAGGTGACGCCGATGTAGATTGTACCGCCGCGATGGCTGGCGAGGATGTAGGCGCAGGGCTGGAACGTGTCGCGCATGGGTGATGGGTCAGGGCCATGGATGCTGAAACAAGTTCAGCATGACGAGGGTGGGAGAGGCGAGGCTCTTCACTTTGCGGCCTTCTTCAATGCCATGCGTACCAGCGCGTCGAGGCTCGCGCCTGCGCCCAATTCCTCGCTCGCCGCTGCGACTGCGGAGCTCGCTTCGCCGGGTTTGAAGCCCAGGCCGGTAAGAGCGCTGACGGCGTCGCCGAGGGGCCCGGGTGCGGCTCCCCGGGTAGGACTCGAACCTACGCCTCCAGCGAACACACCCGCCTTGTCCTTCAGTTCATGCGTGATCCGCTGCGCGAGCTTCGGGCCGACGCCGTTGGCGCGCGCGATCATCGCGCTGTCGGCGCTGGCGAGCGCGCGCTGGAGGTCGGCGACTTCGAGCGCCGACAGGATCGCGAGCGCGACCTTGGCGCCGACGCCCTGGACGCTGGTGAGCAGGCGGAACCAGTCGCGCTCCTCGGCGCGGGCGAAGCCGAGCAGGCGGAGGAAATCCTCGCCGACGAGCATTTCGGTGTGGATGGTGACGTCGCCGCCGACCGCGCCGAGCGCGTCGAGCGTGCGCGCCGAGGCCTCGACCAGATAGCCGACGCCGCCGACGTCGATCACCGCATGGCCTGCGCCGCTGCTGTCGAGCCGTCCGGTGAGTTTTGCGATCATGGTGCGGTGCTAGCGCGGGGAGAATGAAAAGGGAACAAGGAAGAAGTTATCTCGCACGAAGCCACGAAGCCACAAAGGGGGTGGGACCTGCATGGTCCGTTCGTGCTGAGCTTGTCGAAGCACTGTTCTTCCTCGAACCGTTAAGAAAAGGACAGCCCTTCGACAAGCTCAGGGCGAACGGGGATAAGAGTCTTTGTGGCTTCGTGTCTTCGTGCGTTTTCTTTTTGGGCGGGCGGTTAGCGCAGCGGCCGGTGGTTCGCATGGCAGATCGCGACCGCCAGCGCGTCCGCCGCGTCCGCCCCCGCGACCTTGGCGCCGGGGAGGAGGATGCGGAGCATGGCCTGGACCTGCTCCTTGGCCGCGCCGCCGGTGCCGACGATCGCTTTCTTGACGAGGCGTGGGGCATATTCGCCGACGGTGAGGCCGGCGCGCGCGCAGCCGAGCAGGGCGACGCCGCGGGCGTGGGCGAGCTTCAGCGTCGACTGCGGATTGTCGTTGACGAACACCTCCTCGACCGCGGCCTGGCTCGGCGCATGGTCGGCGATCACCGCCGCCAGCACGGTGTCGAGATAGGCGAGGCGGTCGGGCAGGGGGGTCTTGGCGTCGGTCTTGATCTGGCCGTTGGCGATATGGGTGATCCGGCTGCCCTCGACGCGGACGACGCCCCAGCCGGTGCAGCTGAGCGAGGGGTCGAGGCCGAGGATGATCATCTTTCAAACCCCTCCCGCAGGCGGGAGGGGTTTGGGGTGGGCGCGAGCAAAGCGAGCCGCTGCCACCGCCGGGCCCACCCCCGGCCCCTCCCGCCTGCGGGAGGGGAGAATAGTCTCATCCAAGCTTTTCCATCACATCGTCGGCAATATCATAATTGCCCCAGACGGTCTGGACGTCGTCGTCGTCGTCGAGCGTGTCGATCAGCTTGAACAGGCTGGTGGCGACAGCTTCGTCGCTGACGTCGCTCTTCAGCGTCGGGCGCCAGGCGAGCTTGACGCCTTCGGCCTCGCCGAGCTTGGCTTCGAGTGCTTTCGCGACTTCGTGCAGGCCCTCGACGTCGGTCCAGATGTCGTGGCCGTCCTCGGACGATTCGACGTCGCTTGCGCCCGCGTCGAGCGCGGCCTCGAACACGGTGTCGGCGTCGCCGGCGGTCGCGGGATAGCTGATCAGGCCGAGGCGGTCGAAGCCGTGGCTGACGCTGCCGCTGGTGCCGAGGTTGCCGCCGTTCTTCGAGAAGGCGGTGCGGACGTTGGTCGCGGTGCGGTTGCGGTTGTCGGTCAGCGCCTCGACGATCAGCGACACGCCGCCGGGGCCGTAACCTTCGTAGCGGATTTCCTCGTAATTATCGCCTTCGCCGCCGCTGGCCTTGTCGATCGCGCGCTGGATATTGTCCTTGGGCATCGACTGCGCCTTGGCGGCGTTGACCGCGGCGCGCAGGCGGGCGTTGGCGTCGGGGTCGGGCAGGCCCATCTTCGCGGCGACGGTGATTTCGCGGGCGAGCTTGGAAAAGAGCGTGCTGCGCTTTTTGTCCTGCGCGCCCTTGCGGTACATGATGTTCTTATATTTGCTATGGCCGGCCACAGCGTCTCTCCATCGAAACTTGGTAAGGTGGGCGTCGCCCTAGCGCGGGCGCGCCGGGCAGACAACCGATGAGGCAATGGGACGGACGCGCGGGGCGTCAGAGGACCACGGCGGTTCCCGACGCGCTGACCATCAGCATCGACCCGTTCTGGCCGAGCACTTCATAATCGAGGTCGACGCCGATCACCGCATTGCCGCCGAGCTTGGCGGCCTCGGCCTCCATTTCGCCCAGCGCTTCCTTGCGGGCGCGGGCGAGGACGTCCTCATATTTGCCCGAGCGGCCGCCGACGATGTCGGTGATGCTGGCGAACAGGTCGCGGAACAGATTGGCGCCGACGATGACCTCGCCGGTGACGATGCCCAGATATTCGCGGACCGGACGGCCCTCGACGGCGTTGGTGGTGGTGCTGAACATGAATCTGGCTCCCTAAGTTCCGTTCGGGCTGAGCTTGTCGAAGCCCCGTCCTTGTCTTCGACGTTTACAAAGAAGAACGGTCCTTCGACAAGCTCAGGACGAACGGGTTGGAGAGATATCAGTCGATGCCGAGCGCCGATTTATAGACGTCGAGGATCGCTTCCATTTCCTTGCGGTCGTGCGGCGGCAATTTGCGTAGGCGAACGATCTGGCGCATGATCTTCGGGTCGTAACCTTGCGATTTCGCTTCGTTATAGGTGTCGCGGATATCGTCGGCGATGCCCTTTTTCTCTTCTTCCAACCGCTCGATACGCTCGATGAACAGGCGCAGTTGCTGGTCGGATACGGTGGCTTCGCTCATTTTGGACTCCGGTGATGGGGATGGTGGGGCGCGAGAATCGCGGGCAGCGTGTCCCTAGCGAGGTCAGGGATTCTTCGCCATGCTTTCTTCCATCCGCTGGAGCTGTTCGGGGGTCGCGGCGGTCTGGTAGCGCGCCTTCCATTCCTGCGTCGGCATGCCATGGACGATCGCGCGGCCCTCCTCCTTGCCCAGGCCGCCGGCTTCGGCGATCCAGTCGCCGAGGCAGTTGCGGCAGAAGCCCGCGAGGCCCATCAGGTCGATGTTCGCGGCGTCGCTGCGGTGGCGGAGCAGGCGGACGAGGCGGCGGAAGGCGGCGGCTGCGGCGGCATCGTCAAGGGTGTCGAGGGTGTCGAGCGCGTCGCTCTCGGTCGTCTGGTCGTCGCTGCAGGACATGGCGCTTCGTCTCCGTTCGGGGGATGAATAGCTATACGGCGGTTGCCTTCGCGACGGCAAGGCGGCATTGCGCTGAGGTCGGCGCGGGCGTCGATCCGGCGCCCCCAAACACGCGGAGAATTTGTGGTTCAGAGCTTCACCCCTCGCCAGCGCAAGGTGCGCATCCTTGCGACGCTGGGCCCCGCGAGCGCCAATCCCGCGATGATCGCCGAACTGCACCGGGCGGGCGCCGACGCCTTTCGCGTCAATATGAGCCATGGCGACCATGCCGGCCACGCCAAGGTGATCGCGGCGATCCGCGCGCTGGAGAAGGATACCGGGCGGCCGACGACGATCCTGGTCGATCTGCAGGGGCCGAAATTGCGGGTCGGGACGTTTGCGGGCGGGTCGGTCGAACTGGTCAAGGGCAAGGCGTTCGCGCTCGATGCCGACAAGGCGGCGGGCGACGCGACGCGGGTGCATCTGCCGCATCCCGAACTCTTCGCGGCGCTCGAGGCGGGGACGCGGCTGCTGATCGACGATGGCAAGCTGGTGCTGCGCGTGAAGGCGGTGGCGCCGACGCGGATCGACACGGTGGTCGAGGTCGGCGGCAAGATTTCGGACCGCAAGGGGGTCAATGTCCCCGATGTCGTGGTGCCGCTGGCGGCGCTGACCGAGAAGGACCGCAAGGATTTGACCTTCGCGCTGGAGCAGGGGGCCGACTGGATCGCGCTGTCCTTTGTGCAGCGGCCCGAGGACGTTGCCGAGGCGCGGCGGCTGATCGGCGGCAAGGCGGCGCTGCTGGTCAAGTTCGAGAAGCCGTCGGGGGTGCAGCGGATCGAGGAGATCCTCGAGCTCGCCGATGCCGCGATGGTGGCGCGCGGCGACCTGGGCGTCGAACTGCCGCCCGAGGCGGTGCCGCCGCTGCAGAAGCGCATCGTCGCAACCGCGCGGCGGATGGGCAAGCCGGTGGTCGTGGCGACGCAGATGCTCGAATCGATGATCGTCTCGCCCTCGCCGACGCGCGCCGAGGTGAGCGACGTCGCGACCGCGGTCTATGACGGCGCCGACGCGATCATGCTGTCGGCCGAGACCGCGGCGGGCGCCTGGCCGGTCGAAGCGGTGACGATGATGGATTCGATCGCGCGCTCGGTCGAAAGCGACCCCGATTATTTCCGCCGGCTCCACTTCACCGAGACCGCGCCCGATGCGACGACCGCCGACGCGCTGGCCGAGGCGGCAGGCGATATCACGCGCACGATCGGCGCCGATGCGATCATCTGCTTCACCTTTTCGGGATCGACCGCGCGGCGCGTCGCGCGCGAGCGGGCGGGGGCGCCGCTGCTGGTGCTCACCCCCAAGAAGGAAGCGGCCCGGCGCATGGGACTCTTGTGGGGCGCGCATGCGGTATCGACGAAGGATATCGGCAGTTTCGAGGAGATGATCGCCAAGGGCAAGCGCATGGCGCTGCGTCATGGCATCGGCAAGGCGGGGTCGAAGCTGGTCATGATGGCGGGGGTGCCGTTCGGCACGCCGGGGTCGACCAATGTGCTGCACGTCGCGACGCTGACCGGCGACGAATTGCGCGGCTATAGCTGAGGAGTGATTCAGTCCGGCACAGATGTTCCGGACCGACACATTTTTTGCGTCCGGAAGGCGTCCGGACGAGTCAAAATTGGTAAATCCCCTTTGCACCATCGGCGCGGCGCGGCATAACCGTCGCATCAACGCGTCGGGGGGCCTTGCGTCGGGGTCCGCTGCGCCCGCATCGGAGATTTGCCCAGCGTGTCCGCACCGTTCCGCTTTCCGCGCTTCTTCGTCACCAGCCCGGCGCCCTGCCCCTATCTGGCGGGCAAGACCGAGCGCAAGGTGTTTACCGAGCTCAGCGGCCATAGCGCGGGCGAGCTCAACGACGCGCTCGGCCGCATCGGCTTTCGCCGCAGCCAGTCGGTCGCCTATCGCCCGAGCTGTTCGGATTGCACCGCCTGCGTGTCGGTGCGCGTGTGCACCGGCGAATTCAGCCCGAACAATTCGCAGAAGCGCAATTTGCGCCGCAACGGCGACATCGTCGCGACCGCGTGCAAACCCTGGGCGACCGATGAGCAATATGCGCTGCTGCGCTCCTACCTCGGCTCGCGCCATCCCAATGGCGGCATGGCCGACATGGACGAACAGGATTTCGCCGACATGGTCGAACAGACCCCGGTCGACAGCTATCTGATCGAATATCGCGAGCCGACGGTCGACGGCGTGCGCGGGCGGCTGATCGGATGCTGCCTGACCGATAGGCAGAGCGACGGGCTTTCGATGATCTACAGCTTCTTCGACGCGTCGCACCCGCTGCGCGAGGGGCTGGGCACCTATATCATCCTCGACCATGTCCAGCGCGCCGCGAAGGCGGGGCTGCCCTTTGTCTATCTCGGTTACTGGATCGAGGGGTCGACGCGCATGGCCTATAAGGCGCGCTTCCGCCCGCTCGAGAAACTGGGCCCCGATGGCTGGTCGCGGTTCGAGCCGGTTGCCTCGGATCGCATCGCCAAACAGTTCGAACTGGCCTGAGCCGGGCTTTTTGCGCGCGCTTCGGGCCTAGTTGCGAACGTCTCGCAGCAGGCAGAATCTCGCCCGCCACCGGTTGACCTTTCCCCGCTTTCAAGGGCATAGCTTGGCGCCTAGGACATAAGTCCGGGTCGCATCCAGATTGTACTCGCCGGGGGGCTGGCGATAGGGGGACAGGGATGCCCGTGCGCAGGTTCGTCAGCATCAAGACCGGCAGCGAAGGTGCGTCCATCGTGCCGGGGCCTTTGCGCGCATGAGCGACAAGGTCCCGTCGCAGCCGCTGCCCGCCGAGACGGTCAAGGTCGCGATCATCGGATCGGGACCCGCCGGGCTGAGCGCGGCGTCGCGCGCCGGGCAGCTGGGCATGAGCCATGTGCTGATCGAAAAGACCGATCACCTGTCCGACACCATCTATAAATATCAGAAGGGCAAGCGCGTGCTCGCGACGCCCGACCGGCTCGACTTGCGCTCCGACTGCCGCTTCGCCGAGGGCGCGCGCGAATATATCCTCGGCAACTGGGACGATGACGCCAACGCCAACAAGGTCTATGTCGTCAAACAAGCCGAAGTCACCGAGGTGACGGGACAGCAGGGCGCGTTCGAGATCAAGACCGCCAAGGGTGTCGTCAAAGCGGAAAATATCGTGCTGGCGATCGGCACGCAGGGCAATCCGAACCGCATGCGCTGCCCCGGCAACGACCTGCCGCATATCATCTATACCGTCGACGATCCCGAGGATTTCAAGGACAAGCATATCACCGTCGTCGGATCGGGCGACGCGGGGATCGAAAATGCGCTCGGCGTCGCCGAGGAGGCGCTCGAGAATAGCGTCACCATTTTGAACCGCTCGAAGGATTTTGCGCGCGCCAAGGCGAAGAATGTATCGGACATGATGGAGGCGGGCGAGAATGGCTTCATGTCGATCCGCACCGAGACGCAGCCGAAGCTGGTCGAAGACGGCTGGCTGACGCTGGAGACCCCCACTGGCGACGAGCGGATCGCGTGCGACGTCATCGTCGCGCGGCTGGGCTCGGTCGCGCCGCGCGGTTTCGTCGAGTCGATGGGCATCGAGTTCACCGGCCCCGACCGCGAGGCGTTTCCGAAATTGTCGCCGACCTTCGAATCGACGGTGCCAGGCATTTTCGTGATCGGCGCGCTCGCGGGCTATCCGCTGATCAAGCACTGCATGAACCAGGGCTATGACGTCGTCGAGTTCATCAACGGCAACAAGGACCTGACCCCCGCCGACGAAAAGGATCTGGCGGCGATTTTCGAAAAATTGCCGCAGAAGAAATCGGTCAGCGAGTGGCTGGACTATCTGCGCACCCGCATCCGCATCTTCGCCGACGTCTCGCCGCTGCAGATGCGCGAGTTCATGCTCGATTCGAAGGTCGCCTTTTATCCCAAGGGCGAGGTCGTGTTCGAGCGTGACGAACCCGGATCGTCGCTGTTCGCGATCGCCGACGGCCATGCGGTGGTCGAGATCGGCCCCGACATGACGGTGTCGATCGAGCAAGGGTCGATCTTTGGCGAGGTCGGCCTGATCTCCGGCCGCAAGCGCGGCGCGACGATCCGCGCCGGCGAGGACAGCATCTTCGTCGAAGTGTCGCGCACTGCGGCGCTGAAGCTGATGGCGGCGGTGCCGGGCGCCAAGCGCGTGATCAACCGTATCTCGCTCGAACGCCAGCTGCTCCAGATCTTCCGCGGCGGGCTGACCGTCGAGGATCTCGAACCGATCGTCGAGGACCCCGCGATCGAGCGTTTTCCCGCCGGCAAGGTCATCATGGCCGAGGGCGACGAGGGCGACGACGTCTATGTCGTGCGCTCGGGGTCGGTGGTGGTCGAGAAGGACATCGGCGGCAAGCCGATCTTCCTGCGCTATCTGCCCGCGGGCAGCTATTTCGGCGAAATGGCGGTGCTGTCGGGGGCGCCGCGCAACGCGACCGTCAAGGCCGCGGTCGCGAGCGAGGTGATCCGGCTGAAGGGTCAGCAGTTCAAGGACATGCTGACGCGGCGGCCGCAGGTGCGCGAAGCGACCGAGGCCGCCGTCGCCGAGCGCGCGGCGATGAACGCCTTCATCGAAGCGCGCAAGGCGAGCTATTCGAGTGCGGTCGACATGTATTCGGACACCGCCAGCTTCATCATGAAGGAAGGGCTGGGCGAGGCGACCGACGCGCTGCTGATCGACGAGAATCTGTGCGTCGGCTGCGACAATTGCGAAAAGGCCTGCGCAGACAGCCATGAAGGCCTGTCGCGGCTCGACCGCGAGGCGGGCAAGACCTTTGCGCATCTGCACGTCCCGACGAGCTGCCGCCACTGCGAGCATCCGCATTGCATGGCCGATTGCCCGCCGAACGTCATCCACCGCGGCCCCGACGGCGAAGTGTTCATGGAGCCGGGCTGCATCGGCTGCGGCAATTGCATGCGCAACTGCCCCTATGGCGTGATCCGCATGGAGGCGGCGCCGCCCGAGAAGCCGAGCCTGATCCGCTGGCTGCTCACCGGTTTCGGTCCCGGTCCGGGCGAACCCTCGCCCAAATGGACCAAGAAGAAACTGGGCGAGGAGAAGCCCAAGAAGATCGCGGTCAAATGCGACATGTGCAAGGGCATCGCCGGCGGCCCCGCCTGCGTGCGCGCCTGTCCCACCGGCGCCGCGATCCGCGTCTCGCCCGAGGAATTCCTGTCGATCGCAAGGCTCGAAGAGGACGCCGGCTGATGGCGAGTCTCTTTTCGAACCTGTTCGGCGGCCGGCGCCGCAGCAAGGCGACGCAGACCGAGCGCGTCCGCGAGCGGCGGCACGAGGGGTTCCTGCGTTACGCCAATTTCCGCTGGGCCAAGATTTCGGGCGGGCTGTGCCTGCTGATCATCGTTTCTTACGCGCTGGTCGATGTCACCCCGCGGCACAATGGCGGCAGCTGGTATGGCTATACGCTCGGCACGCTGGGCGCCGGGCTGATCCTGTGGCTCACCGCGCTGGGTTACCGCAAGCGCAAGATGACGAGCGATTATTGGTCGCTGAAGGCTTGGACCTCGGCGCATGTCTATCTGGGCCTGAGCCTGATGATCATCGGCACCTGGCACACCGGATTCCAACTGGGGTGGAATGTCCACACGCTCGCCTGGGTGCTGATGATGCTGGTCATATTGTCGGGCCTCTACGGCATCATCGCCTATTCGGTGCTGCCCGCCGCGCTGTCGAACAACCGCGACGAGATGACGCAGATGCAGATGCTCGAGGCGATCCGCGCCTTCGACCGCCAGCTGCACAGCGCCGCGCAGCCACTGACCCCGCAGGACACCGCGCCGGTGCTGAAGGCGCTGGACGAGGACCCCTTTGCCGGCGGTATCGGCGCGCGATTGTCGGGGCGCTATCGCAATTGCGCGACCGCGGCGGCGCTGCACGCGCTGGGCGGACCCGGAACCAGCGACCCCGAAGCGCGCGAGAAGGTCGTCGGTCTGCTCAAGCAGAAGCAGGCGGCGCTCGGGCGGCTGCGCCAGCATCTGAAGATTCGCGCGCTGCTCGAAATCTGGCTCTATGTGCATGTGCCGCTGACCTTTGCGCTGATCGCGGCGCTGTCGGCGCACATCATCAGCGTCTTCTTCTACTGGTAAGGCGGGGGGAGGGGGAAACATGAGCTTCATCCTGCGCCGTATCTCGACGACGAAGACGGGCAAACAGATCATCCGCGACGCGCCGCTGCCGGGCGACGCGATCACCCTCGGGCGCGAGGGCAGCAATATCATCCACATCGCCGACCTGGCGGTGAACCCGCATCATGCGACGATCACCAGCGCCGACGGCCGCCATGTGCGGGTGCAGGCGAGCGAAGGGCTGGGGTTCGACATCAACGGCCGCACCGTCGATGCGGCCGACATCGACAGCGCCGCCGGTGCCGAGCTGCGCTTCGGCGGCCACCGGCTGACCATCGCGCGCGAGGACGAGAATATCATCCTGCTCGTCGAGCGCATCGACGAGCTGTCGCAATCGTCGAAGGATGTCGACGAGGCCAGGGCGTTTTCGCTGCAAGGCGTGATGCCGGGCAAGCGCGTCGGCGCCTGGACCTTTGCGATATTGATGCTGCTCGCCTTTCTGGTCGGGCCGATCTGGGCGTGGCAGAGCTACAGGAATGTCGACGAGCGGCCCGACGGCTATCATGCCGACACCGCCTGGCTGTCGGGGCCGCTGTCGAGCGCGCACGCCAATCTGAAGAACGACTGCCAATCGTGCCATGTCGAACCGTTCGTGGCGGTGACCGACAAGGCCTGCGTCGGCTGTCACACCGGCGAGCATAAGGCGATGAGTGCGGCGCACGCCAATGCGCCGACCGCGATGCTGCTCGCCGCGCGTGCGCCGCCGGGCGCGGGCGAGAAGATCCTGGCGAGCTTCGCCAGCGCCTTCAACCGGCCGCAGGGCCGCTGCGTCGAATGCCATACCGAGCATGAGGGCGCGGGGCCGATGGCGGCAACGCCGCAGAAATTCTGCGCCGATTGCCACGACGGCATGAACGGCCGGTTGAAGGCTGCGGGGCATCCGACCCAGCTCGCCGACGCCGCCGACTTCGGCACCAGCCACCCCGATTTCCGCCCGCTGATCCGGCCGACGCCGGGCGCCAAGCCCGTTGCGACGCTGATGACCAAGGGAATGGTCGATTACAACGGCCTGAAATTCCCGCACGACATGCATTTGCAGGCGACCGGCGGGGTGGCGCGCATGGCGGCGAGTTTCCGCGGTCGATATGATTTCGGGCAGAAGCTGGAGTGCAAGAACTGCCACCAGCCCGACGCCGACGGCGTGCGGATCAAGCCGGTGGTGATGGAGCGCGACTGCGCGATGTGCCACAGCCTGGCGTTCGAGAATGTCGGCGGGGTGACGCGCACCTTGCGTCATGGCGAGCCCGACCAGGTCGTCGCCGACCTTAGCGCTTATTACCGTTCGACCGCACCGGCGCGGCCGCTGCAACTCGGCGGCATGCAGCGCCGCCGGCCCGGCCAATATGCCGAGGGGCAGGTGTACAACATCTATTTCCGCGAGGTCGCGGTGCGGCCGAGCCGGGCGCAGGATGCGGTGCGCGCGGTCTTTTCCAAGGGCGGCGCCTGTTACGACTGCCACACGATCTTCGCGCCGACGGCGGGCACCGGCTGGCGCGTGGCGGCGGTCGAGCAGACGCCGCGCTTCCTGCAAAAGGGCTGGTTCGACCACGACGCGCACCGCGAAACCGAATGCGCCGATTGCCACACCATGGCGACGGGGTCGAAGGTCTCGACCGATTTCCTGGTCCCCGGGCTGCGCCAGTGCCGCGATTGCCACGTCGGCGAAGGCGGGGCGCGGCTGGTGAAGGTCGAGACCGCGACCGAATCGCCCTGCGCGATGTGCCACGAATATCATGGCGATGGCGGCAAACCGTGGATGCCGCCGGCGCAGCGCAAGAAAAAGACGGCCGCGATCCTGAATCGACCGCTGCGCGATACTTATGCTGTGAGCGATATCACAGGCCCGGCGAGCCGGAGTCTTTATAATGTGACTTGGCGCACTCCCGCGCTACAAGCCACTGAACGGGGCGGATGACAACAGGGCGGTCGGACCAGCCGGCCGGAGCAGGGGACGGATATGCTGATCGCCCAGATCACCGATATCCATATCGGGTTCGATCCGGACAATCCGGCCGAATATAATCGCAAGCGGCTCGACGACGTCCTCGACGTGCTGATCGACGGCCCGAACCGGCCGGACCTTTTGCTCGCCACCGGCGACATCACCGATCGCGGCGACGAGGACAGCTATCGCCGGCTGGCCAACGCCTTTTCGCGCTGCCCCTTTCCGGTATGGCCGAGCGTCGGCAACCACGACCTGCGCGACAATTTCCATGCGCGTTTCCCGGGCTTCGACGACGGCAAGGGCTTTGTGCAATATACGATCGACTTGCCCGAATTGCGGCTGGTCACCGTCGATACGCTGGAGGAAGGACGCCATGGCGGCGCCTTTTGCGCCGACCGTGCCGCGTGGCTCGACGCCGAACTGGCGAAGGACAGCGCCAAGCCGACTTATGTCGTCATGCACCATCCGCCGGTCGAGAGCGGGATCGAGTGGATGAACACCCATCCCGACGAGCCGTGGGTCGCGACCTTCGGCGACGTCGTGCGACGGCACGGCCAAGTGCGGGGCCTTATCTGCGGGCATCTGCATCGCAGCGTCACGGTCGCGTGGGAGGGGCGCACCGTCGCGATCTGCTCGTCGACCGCGCCGCAGGTGTCGCTGGACCTGCGTCCCATCGACGAAAATCGTCCCGACGACCGGCCGATGATCGTCGCCGAGGACCCGGCCTATGCGCTCCACCGCTGGAACGGGCGCGAACTGGTGAGCTTCTACGACCATGCCGGGTCGCACACGATGCTCGCCAAATATGACGAACGATTGCAGCCGCTGGTGCGCGAGTTGAAGGCCGAACGGCCGTCCTGACGGCCCCCTAATAGCCCAGCGTCAGGTCGACGCGCGGCTCGACAGGCTCGCCCTTGTGCCAGCGGTCGAGGTTTTCGAGGAAGCGCTGCGCGGCGCGGACGAACATCCTGTCCTGCGCGCGGCCCGACAGGTGCATGGTGATATGCGCATTGTCGAGGCTCCACAGCACGTCGTCGGCGGGGAGCGGCTCGGGTGAGGTGACGTCGAGGAAGGCGGCGGCGATCTGTTTGCCGTCGAGCGCGGTGACCAGCGCCGCCTGATCGACGACGCTGCCGCGTGCGATGTTGATCAGCGTCGCGCTGGGCTTCATCGCGGCGAGCTCGGCGGCGCCGATCATGCCGTCGGTCTCGGGCGTCGCGGGGACGGCGAGGATCACCCAATCGAAATCGCCGAGGCGGTCCCGCCATTGATCGGGGGTCAGCATGTTGTCGCCGGGGGTGCGGCGGACGACGGTGACATCGACGCTGAACGCCTTGAGCCGTTCCTCGACCAGCTTGCCGATCGCGCCATAGCCGAGGAGCAGCGCCTTCGACCCATGGAGTTCGACCTTGCCGGGCGAGTCCATCAGCCATTCGTGGCGTTCCTGTGCGCGCACGACTTCGCGATAGCCCTTGGCGACGGTGAGCATGCCCATCACGACATATTCGGCGATGGTGATCGCGTTGATGCCGACGCCGTTGGTGAGCACCGCGCCGCGCTGGTGCAGCAGGCCCAGCGGGATGCCGTCGACCCCGGCGTAGATCGAATTGAGCCATTTGATGTTCGTCGCGGCGGTGATCGCGGCGGCCATATCGCGCTTGTCGTACATGTCGAACCAGCCGATCTCGGCCGCGGGCGCGAGCTCCAGTGCCTCTTCCTTCGACTGGAAGAAACGCGGCTCGACCCAGTCGGGCAGGCGGTTTTCGACGAGCGGGCGGATGAGGCCCGAGAGGATGGTAACGGTCTTGGTCATTTGCTGCGTCTCCCATTTCCCGTTCGCATCGAGCGAAGTCGGGATGCCCATCGTTGCGCGTTGCCGCCCGGTGTCTCGACTGACGCGCGACACGAACGGAATGTGAAGCCGTCTACTCCCCCAGCCGCCAGTCCCAACCGAGCGGGTCGCCGTCCATTACCTCTACACCGGCGGCGATGAGTTCGTCGCGTAGCGTGTCGGAGGTAGCGAAGTCCTTGGCGGCGCGGGCTTCCTTGCGGCGGGCGAGGGTGGCTTCGATTTCTTCTTCGGTGATTGTCGCGGCTTTGGGGCGGATGCGCAGGTCTGCGCGAGTGAGAGAAAGCAGGCTCAACCCAAGTACGCGATCCATTCCTTCGACTATTTCCAGGATCACATCGATAGGAGCGCTGCCAAGGCCAACCAGGTCCTCAAGAACTTTGATAGCGACGGGCGTATTTAGATCGTCGCACAGGGCTGGCTCGAATTGGTCGAGTACAAGACGGGTCAGATGTTCTGCCTTTTTATTTCCAATGCGGGTGGCACCTCGATCCAGAGCGTCACGGAGTTTCTGAATTGCCATCACCAGCCGCTTCAACCGCGTCAGCGCCGCACCCAGCCCTTCCCACGAAAACTCCAGTTCGCTGCGATAATGCGCCTGGAGGCACATCAGGCGATAGGCGAGCGGGTGGTAGCCCTTGTCGATCAGCAGCTGCACGCGCAGGAATTCGCCGCTCGATTTCGACATCTTGCCCGAGCGCTCGACGAGGAAATTATTGTGCATCCAGAAGCGCGCGCCGCTCGCGTCGGAGCAGCTGCGCGCCTGGTTCTGCGCGATTTCGTTCGGATGGTGGATTTCGCGGTGGTCGATGCCGCCGGTGTGGATGTCGAAGGGAAAGCCGAGCAAAGCCTCCGACATCACCGAGCATTCGAGGTGCCAGCCCGGCGCGCCGCGGCCCCAGGGCGAATCCCATTCCATCTGGCGCGTCTCGCCCGCCGGGGTCTTGCGCCAGATCGCGAAGTCGGCGGCGTGGCGCTTGCCCTCGACCGGGTCGATGCGGCTTTCGCCCTCGTCGGTGCCGACGCGGGCGAGGCTGCCGTAATGCGCGACCGTCGTGGTGTCGAAATAGAGGCCGCCGTCGAGTTCGTAGCAATGCCTGTCGGCGATCGCCTGGGCGAAGTCGATCATCGCCGGGACATAGTCGGTCGCGATCGACCAATGCGCGGGCTGGCGGATGTTGAGCGCCTTCACATCGGCCCAATAGGCCTCGGTATAGTGGCGCGCGATGTCCCAGATCGACTGGGCGCGTTCGGCCGCGGCTTTCTCGAGCTTGTCTTCGCCTGCGTCGGCGTCGTCGGTCAGGTGACCGACGTCGGTGATGTTGATGACATGGGTGAGCTTGTAGCCCTTGAACGACAGGGTCCGCCCGAGCGTGTCGGCGAAGACATAGGCGCGCATATTGCCGATATGGGGATAGTTATAGACGGTCGGCCCGCACGAATAGACGCGTGCCTCGCCCGGGTGGACGGGGACGAACTCTTCGAGCGAGCGCGTCAGGCTGTTGAACAGCCGAAGAGGGGCGGGGGCGTCGGTCATGCCCGCGCCATGCCTTGCGTGCTTGGGGTGCGTCAACTACGTTGACGCAAAGCGGCACCGGCCCGCTCCCCCACCCGGCCCCCCATAGGCTATTATCGT
>JAEULK010000041.1 GCA_016793775.1 Sphingopyxis sp.
CGCGCGTCTTTCGCTGGCTGTCGGGCACCCCCCTCCCCCCCCTCGGGGCCCGCCGCCACCCCCCCCCCCCCCCCCCCCCCCCCCCCCCCCCCCCCCCCCGCCGCCCCCCCCCCCCCCCCCCCCCCCCCCCCCCCCCCCCGACCTGATCTTTCATTACGCGCAAATAGGCTCATCCCCTCACGCGAAGTCGAGAATTTTCGATAATCTTTCACGCGCACGCCGGAGCCGCGTCTCCACGGCCTTTCCGCTGATCCCCAGCGCGGCGGCGGTTTCCGCCTGGGACAAGCCCTCCACGGTCCGCAGCAAAAGCGTCTCCTTGAGCGTGGCCGGCAGCTCGGACACCGCGCGCGAAAGCCGCGCAAGCTCTGCGCGATCGAAGGTGATGGCGTCGGCACCCGGCGCCTCGTCCCGCTCACTCTCCATGGTGTCGGGCGGCAGCGAAGAGGCGAACGATAGTATCTGGCGTATGCGCCGCCGCCTGTGCCAGTCGCGGCTCTTGTTGATCGCCACGCGGGTCAGCCACGCAGCGAGCGGCCGATCTCCGTCATACTTTCGCAAGTTCTGAAAGGCGGCCACGAAGCATTCCTGAGTGAGGTCAAGCGCCTCTTCGGCGTCGCCGATATGCGAGCGGATCAGGCGGTAGACCGGTCTTTGGTGCCGCCGCATGATCTCAGCGAACGCAGCCTGACGTCCGGCGAGCGTCAAGGCGGCGAGTTCGCCGTCCGTGCAGGCCGCGAGATCAAGGCTCACCGCGCGTCTGCGGTCAGCGCCTTCACCACCGCGCGGTCAAACGTCCTCGCCTGGTCGGGCCGCAGGATCTGCCGCATCGCGAACATATGGTTCAACGTCTCCTTCTGGAGCTCACCCATCGCGCCGTGCGAACGATCGACGGCGGCCGCGACCTGCGGCCCGTTACCATGTTCGGCCTCGATGGCGGCGGCGAGCCGGGCGTTGTCGGCTCTGAGTTCCAGCTCCAAGGCACGCCTTCGAACGGTGAAGTGAGACTCCAGCATCTGGAGCTTGGTCTGTTGAGCTTCGTCCAGCTCGAGCCCGTCGTGGAGCAAGCTGTGAAGCTCAACGCCCGGGCTTGGCGGGGAGGGGAATAACTCACGTCCAGCCCACACGCCTGCGACCGCCGCCACGAACGCGACGATGGCGATCAGCATCGTCCTCCGGGCGCCGCTCGTCACTGGAACGCGAGTAAGGTCGAAGGCGCTAGCGGCATGGCAGGCCCGAAGGGTGTTAGCGTCGGCACCTGCGCAGTCGTCGCTGCGGACGACAATCCGCCGCCCACCACTCCCAAGGCGACTGCGCCTAGCGCTGCCAGCATGCCGGATCGCAGCGTAACTCCGCCGCCCGCGCGCCGCTCCGCCGCGATCAACCGCATGACATCGCCTTCCAGTTCAGCAAGCCGTGGATGAAGCGGTTGCTCGGCAAGGCGGCGCAACGCGCTGTCTAAATTCATGTCCATGTTCATTCCTCCGCCGTCCTCACATCCATTACGCACGGCCGGTGAACACCCCTCGAGTCCGAAGCGAGCGAATGTCACACACCCCCCGGACGCGGCTGCGCACTCTTCCATTGCGTCCAATCGCTCGCAGCTCGCTAGACAGGCCGGGCAAACGCGTCCCGCTGTTCGAATTCCCTGTTTTATGGGAGGTCAAAATCGGTCGGATGACACGCAGACCGGCAATCGATGCGGTTCCGCGGCCTCGCCGTCGCAGAACCCCCGTTCAGAACGATGAGGGCGGCCCAATCGGGCGGCCACGCCTTGATATCAACCCACCCCCAAGGCCGGCCTGAGGCCAGTGAACGGGCTGGGGCGACGGCGCGATGTTTGCTATTTCCGATGACGTTAGCGTTCAAATTGCGCGGGCACGGATGAGCGCGTCACCGAGTCGAGCCTGGTAGCTCGTTGAGGGGACGGCACTTACCCTGCGAAAAGCGCCCGAGCAATCCTTGACGCCCCACATTTCAAATGCCCTGACCGCCGTCTTTTCCTCCAGCTGGAGCTAGAGTCCGGCCTGACGGTGAGGGTCGCGTCGTTCGTCTTTCCCGGCGTTCTGGCGGCATTCGCCGTCGTGCTCAGCCTGGGTTTGTCCCGAAGACTCTGGAAAGCCCGTCCGGTGCCCGCCACCGGATCAGGTACATAAGCCGGACCGCGGAGCCGACTTTAAGCCCGCAGGACAGCGAGAGGGAAACGGCTTAGGATATGGGGGAAAGGGGCAAAAGGGTGCCGCGGACGGCTCCGCGCGCCTGGTAAGCTTCGACTTCCGAGCTGAGACGAGTTCCCGGCGTAAGGTGCTTCCGTCCCGTCTTCACGCGAGCTGCCGAGACTATTCAAACCCGGTTCAGCACGTTCGGCGCACACATCTCTCCAGCCCGATCGGCCACTCGCGGTACGACGAGCGTAGTTGTGGAGAAGGAACATGTTCAAGCTCGCGATCGCCGGATTGGCACTCATCGTAGCCGCACCGGCCCTCGCCGAACCGCCGGCCCATGCCGGCCAATCCAACGGCCATGGGTATCAGAACCAGAGCTACTACAGCCAAGGCTATGGCTATGTTGAACCGCAGGGTCACGGCCGAAGTTACGGCTCTTACCAAGGCCAAGGGCATAGCAGTTACGGTAACGGTTATTCCAATTACGGCAACTATGGCTACGCCTCGAACCGGCACGCCCGTCGGGACTACCGCCGGGAAGTACGTCATGCGCGTCGCGACGCGCGCCGGTACAACGAGCATGGTTACAACCACTAGGATGCACAACGGCGCGGGCCACCGCGCCGTTGTCACTTCTGAAGAGTGACAACGCGTCTGACACGCAAGAGTACGGAGAAGGTCGCGGGCGTGCGGCTTTAGGCAATCTTTGCTCTGACACCCGCAATTAGGAGCCTCCGCGCCACTTCGAGAGCCACGCCGAAAACTAGGTGCGAGACAAAGCCGCGCAGGTGCGTCGAAGCCGCGACCTCCGAAGCGGGGGGACTAAAGCCCAACGCCGGCATCGCCATCTCGTCGGCGACCAGCGACACCGCCGCTCCGTAGGCGGTTCCGAACCCAGCGCTGGTCTCTGGGCGAACCTCCACCGCGGCTCCGTAGAGAGCGCCGAGAAACACCCCAAAGCCGTAATGAACAGCTGCTCCCGCAGGCTCACGATATCCCTCCGGTACCGGTTTCCCTACGGTAGCTTCCGTTACAGCGTCGGCTACCTTGACGGTGTTGGGCTCGTCTCCGACATCCCTATCGCCCGAAGCGGCTTTCCAGGCTTCGTGGAACTCGGACATTACCCACGAGGCCACCAACCCCGCCGCCGCGCCCGTCACAGCGCCTTCGATTACGCGCTCTGTGTTCACATCCATCTCTCCGGCGCCTTGTCTAAAAGCTCATTCTAACCGTCGCTCGCACTGTCATCGGCGCACCGGGCATGATGTTGTTGTCGTTGTAGGCGGACGAGAAATAGTTGCTGTTGAGGAGGTTCTCGACGTTGATTTGCGCCTCGATCTGGGGGGTGAGCTTGAAGAATGCGGCGGCATCGACGCGGGTGAAGGCGGGCAGGATGGCGGTGTTGCTGATGGACGTGAAGCTCCTCGACTGGTGATAGACCCCGACCCCGGCCCCAAGGCGAGGGGTGAGGTCGTAGCGGGTCCACAGCGAAGCCTGCTGTTTGGGAACCAGCGGAACCTCGCGCCCGGCCGGGGCGGCACTCGTCGTTTTGCGAATTGTCGCGTCCTGCAGCGCATAGCCCGCGCTGATCTGCCACTGGGGTGTGATCGCGCCGCTAAGGCCGAGTTCGAGCCCTTTGCTGCGCTGCGCGCCCGTGAGCACCGTCCGTGCGGGGTCATTGGGGTCGGCCGCGCGGGTGTTGGTGCGGTCAAGCTGGTAGATGGCGGCGGTCAGGTTCAGCGTCGGGCGGATATCCCATTTGAGGCCAAGCTCGTAATTGTCGAACCTCTCTGGCTCCAGCGCGGCGCTGGTGACATCGAGCGATGAGAATTGATCCCCCGACTGCGGCAGGAAGGACCGGCTATAGCTGGCGTATATCGAGACAGGTTGCACCGGCTTGAGCACCACGCCCACTCGGGGAGACCAAAGCGTGTCGGTCCGGCGATAGCTCTGCCCGGCAACCAGGTCGTCGACGTTAAGCGTGAAGCGGTCGCGGCGAACGCCGCCGATCAGATCGACATGGTCGCCGATCGAGATCTGGTCCTGCACATAGAAGGCGGCGGCGTCGGCGTTCGTGCGGATTGACCGGTAGCCGGTATTGGGAGTGGTGCGCAGCGTGACCGGCGGCACCGTGATCGGGTCGGCCAACCCGACAAAGACGCGCCGCCCCCCGTTGACGATATCACCACCCCCGAAAAAGCCGTTGATCCGCTGGTTGCGCGTGCGCTGGTCGCTAATTTCGAAGCCAGCGAGCAGCACGTGGCGGACGGGTCCAGTGGTGACCCTCCAAACAAGGTCGTTCTGGTTGAGCAGGTTCTTGCGTGTCGTGGGATCGCTATACGCTTCGAGGCCGACGCTCTGGACGCCGCCGCGCGACGTGACCGGGGTGACCGGAAAGGCGTTCCGATAGAGCTTGTCGTAATCACCATACAGGACCCGACTGGTCAGGGTCAGATTGTCGCTGAAGCGGTGCTCGACGCGCCCATTCAGGACCTTGGCCTCGAAATCGCTGACGTTGAATCCCGGCACACCGAAGAAGGTGTCGCGGGCGCCGGTGAGCGGGCGTGACGGGCTCGTCAGCGAGCCCTGAACGGCCGAGGGGACGCCTCGGTCGATCGTTCGCTTGTCGCTGTTATATTCGAAGCCCAGATCGATCCGAGTCGCACCGCCGAGCGAGAGCGCGACGGTCGGGTTGATCGCAACCCGGCGCCCGTCATAGAAGTCGCGATTGTTTCGGAACTCCTCGTAAACGGCGTTCATCCGGGTGGAGACGGACTCGCTGAGTGGCTGACTGATGTCGGCGTCGACATACCATGCGCCATATGTGTCCGCCGAACCGCTGCCGCTGATGAAGGCGTTGGCGACAGGGCGCTTGGTGACGCGGTTGATTACGCCCCCGCCGCCGCCGCGCCCGAAGATCATCGCGTTGGGACCTTTCAGAACCTCGATCCTCTCTGCATTGTAGAGGCCGCGATAATATTGCACGTCGTCCCGCAAGCCATCGACGAAGAAGTCTGCGGTGCTGCTGTTCCCGCGCAGGATGATCTGATCGCGGTGGCCCTCACCTTGAGAGATCACCGCGCCGGGGACATAGCGCAGCACGTCGGCGATCGAACGCATCGCCTGGTCGTCGATTTGCGCCTCGGTGATAATCGAGACCGCTTGCGGGACGTCGTTGAGATCGGTCGGTGTGCGGGTGGCGGTGCTGCTCGCATCGACCTGATAGCCGTCCCGGACGCCGGTCACGATGATCGTTTGCGATGTGCTGCCGGGTCCCGATAGCAGCTGGTCCTGGGCCATTGCCGGGACGGTGAGCAGCCCGAAGCCGAGCACAGTTCCGATACCAAGATTTCTCACAGTCAGCCCTTTTGCGAATCTTTCTCAACCAACGCAATAGATGATTTGAGAGTGCGTCGCAATAGCCCTTCGGGGTGGTCGCTGTCGGGCCCGTTGGCTTGCTCTCTAAAATATGAGGCCAGCGAAACGGACTACGGCAATGTTACGAAGCCCGACGAGATCACTTATCAGAGCCTGAGTTGGCTTTGCCGTTGCATTACGCCGAACGTCCTCAGCCATGACATGGAAGAGAGCCGAGCCAGTGACGCTCACCGGACGACGATCTTGCCTTTCATGCCGAAAATCGAGTGCATGAAGTGCGAACAATGCACGTCGTAGGTTCCGATCCGGTTGACAACCAGGCGCACGTCCCCGCTTCCTGCCCCGCAATGAAACCAATCAGACCGGCATCTTCACGCTTCAGCAGTATAATGCGGGGCCGTTCCATGCTGCGGCCGGCGCTCGTTACGAGTGGAGCGACCAGACCGCCAAGACTTTTGGCAGTGACCCGAGATTCTTTGGCGGGAAGCGCACCTTTGGCGCGTTTTCCGGCTCGCTGGGGGTTGGTTACGGCGTCACCGACGCGATCCGCATCGGCCTGAACGGCTCCTACACCGAGCGCGCTCCGTCAGCCGAAGAGCTGTTCGCGAACGGGCCTCATGCCGGCACGCAAGCCTATGAGCTGGGAAATCCGGACTTCCGGCTGGAACGGAGCTACGGGATTGAGGCGACGCTTCACGTTCACGGCGAGCGCGTCAGCTTCGACGCATCCGCCTATTACAACCGCTTCAACAACTATATCTCGGAGCAGCAGGTCGACCAAGGCGTATGTGAGGCCGCGGCCGCACCGTCGGGCCGCGAAGTCGACCTACCCTGCTTTCAGTACCAGCAAGCAGGTGCCAGCTACTGGGGCTTCGAAGGCGATTTGTCGGCCAAGCTGTTCGAGGTGGGCGGCACGCGCATCAACGCCGACCTGCTCGGTGATTATGTCCGGGCCACCATCATCGACCGCGCCCCCGTGCCGCGCATCCCGCCGCTTCGTCTACTCGGCGGTCTGGAGGCGCAAGGCGACAAGTTCACCGCGCGGGCCGAGGTGGAGCGCGTGTTCAAGCAGGACCGTATCGCCGACTTCGAGACCCCCACGCCCGGCTACACCTTGGTAAACGCCAGTGTGAGCCTCAAACCCTTTGCCAACAACAGCAGGACATCGCTCCTGCTCAGCGCCAACAATATCTTCGACGTAGTTGCACGCCGACATTCAAGCTTCCTCAAGGACTTCGCGCCGCTTGCCGGTCGCGACATCCGGGTCTCGCTAAGGTTCGGCCTCTGACAAAGGTGTCGGGCAGCAGGCCTCCCCCACCTGGGATGCCATTTCAAAAGGTTACAGGAAGACGGGGTGGGGCGGCCTGCCCCACTCCCATAATGGAGAGGTTTGTGGCAGGGACGTTGAGAAACTCGCATCGGGGGCTGATCGAACACACGGCGTTGGGTGCTTCGTTGCTGTGCCTCATTCACTGTCTCGCGTTGCCCCTCCTCTTTGCCGCCCTTCCCGCGCTTAGCAGCGTCATTCCAGTCAGCCGGACCTTTCACCTGGTGATGCTGGCGATTGCCGTGCCGACGAGCAGCTTGGCTCTTCTCTCCGGCAGGACACGACATGGCGCTTGGTGGCCCGTAATGCTTGGCGCGGCTGGGCTTATAGTGCTCGCCATCGGTGTGCTGTCGTTCGGTGACACGCCACTGGAGACGCCGCTGACGGTTGCCGGCGCTATCGTCCTTGCCATCGCGCATGTCGGCAATCTGAAGCTGGCGCGCGCGACATGAACCAAGTGCTTGAGAGAGGGGCGGCCTTGCCCGCCACCCCCGTCGAGCCATATTCTTGCATCATGCGTCACAAGCACGAGCAGCCGGAAGGAGAAGCGCTTACTGAAGCCGCGCGCTCCGCCTTTGAGCGCGTCGGTGAGCAGTGGACCGATATGCGGGCTCAGCTATTCAATGTCATCGTCGGCCTCGACCGACCCGCGTCGGCTTACGACATCGCCGATCGCTTTTCGGAACAGCGCGGCCGGCGCGTAGCCGCAAACTCGGTATACCGCATTCTCGACCTGTTCGTGGCAGCCAACATCGTCACTCGCGTGGAGGTTGCAAACCGTTACCTACCCAATGTCCACCCCGGCTGCGTTCACGACTGCATCCTGCTTTTCTGCGAGCAGTGCGGCAGGATCACGCATTTGGACGACGACAACATCGCGACAAGTATCCGGGGTGCTGCAACCAATGCGGGGTTTCGGCCAACAAAGCCGGTGATCGAAGTTTGCGGCCTATGTGAGGCGTGCAGCAGATAGACCCCACAGATCGACCAATGTCTGTCAAACGGTCGATTGCGCGAGGGCCGCGCCGATCGCGGCTGAGGTGTAAACGCTCGCGCTAAGTGGCGGCATTCTGATCGCGCTATTTGTCGGCGAGCGTCGCTACGCGGCTACCGGCTTGGTCTCGGCCGATCGCACATAGGCGTAGAGTGTTGGCTTGGAGATGCCGAGCATCGAGCAAATCTTGGCGATCGGCATCGTGTTCTCGTGGTAGAGCCTGACGGCCAGGTCGCGCTTGTCCTTGCCGAGTGCGGCCGGCCGGCCACCCTTCTTGCCGCGAGCGCGGGCTGCGGTGAGACCGGCCTGGGTCCGCTCGCGGATCAGGTTGCGCTCGAACTCCGCCAATGCCCCGAACAGGTGGAAGGTAAGCTTGCCCGACGTGGTGGTCGTGTCGATCGCCTCGTGCAGGCTCAGCAGAGGGAAGCGTCGCCCACCCCATCGACGGGGAGAGAAACGACCAATGCGATCGGGCCGGCGCAGCCCTGGCCGATCTCCGCAAGACCGGAAAGACTACAATCCGCGCGGCGGATTGGCCGAACGGCGCGCCAGCGCTACTCCGCCATGCTGATCGTCACCTGGCAGGGACGAGACCCGTCAGGGGCTCGGTCGGAGCGCAGCGGAGATAGAGCGGCGGTCCCGCAGGGAGGCGCCACCCCTGACCTTGCACTTTTCCGCTTCATCGACTAACATGCAGTCAATGACTTATGGAGTTGCATATGGCAGTCATGACGATCCGAAACATCGACGATGCGATCAAAAATCGTCTGCGCCTGCGCGCTGCGATGCACGGTCGGTCGATGGAAGACGAGGCCCGCGACATCCTGCGTTCAGCGCTCTCGACCGAAATCCCCCGGCCTCGCAATTTGGGACAGGCCATCCATGAGAGGTTCGGCGCGCTGGGCGGTGTCGATCTGCCTGAGCTGTACCGCGAGCCGATCCGGGCGGTGGACTTCGGCGAATGATTGTTCTCGACACGAACGTCATTTCCGAGCTGATGCGGCGCGAGCCTGACCCGAGGGTCATGGCGTGGATTGCCGAGCAGCCGATGGCGGGCGTATTCACGACGACGCTGACGCAGGCGGAAATCTTCTACGGACTGGCGCTGCTTCCCGAGGGACGCCGCCGCGATGACCTGCTGGCCGCCGCACGCCCCATGTTCGATGTCGATCTTGCCGGCCGCGTGCTGCCGTTCGATACCGACGCGGCCAGCGCCTATCCAGAGATTGCCGCCGGGCGGAAACAGGGCGGCAAGCCGATCAGCCAGATCGACGCGCAGATTGCCGCCATCGTGCGCTCGCGCGGCGCGCGACTGGCGACTCGCAATGTGCGCGACTTCGCCGAGTGCGGGATAACGGTCGTCGATCCGTGGGGCGAAGCATGACGCCCGCCGCCGCACGACCCTATCTGCGCTACGCCGCGATGAAGCCTTTGTGCGAAGTGCGGACACGCGGCAGCGTGTCGAGATGGCTCTTCCTCGCAAAGTCCGTCGCCGCACGCCCCGTCGCTGGGCCGAGTGCCCGGACGACCTGCACGACTATACCAATCCCGTCGCGCCGCGCCGGGCGTCGCGCCGGTCGCGCGACGATGACGGGCCGCTCGTCGTCACTGACGACTGGCCGGAGCAAGTTCCGATCGGCGACGCCGAGTTGCGCGCGATCGAAGGCCACATGCGGCAAGAGCTGGACAAGCTGTTCGGACCGCTGCCGTGAAGTGAGGAGTGAAGCGTTATGACCAGCGCCGCCCTGCGACGAGACGAGGATGAGGCGCCGGTCGTGGCGACCGCCCGCGCGGCGCTCTACCTGCGCGTCTCGACCGGCCGGCAGGCCGAGAGCGATCTTTCGATTCCCGACCAGCGCCGCCAGATCGAAGGGTATTGTCTGTCACGCGGCTGGGAAGTCGCGGCCCAGTTCGTCGAGCCGGGCAACACCGCGACCGACGATCGCCGGCCTGCCTTTCAGGCCATGATCGACGCGGCGATGACAAAGCCGCCGACGTTCACCGTCATTGTCGTCCACAGCTTCTCGCGGTTCTTCCGCGACCAGTTCCAGTTCGAGTTCTACGTCCGCAAGCTGGCGAAGAACGGGGTGAAGCTCGTCTCGATCACGCAAGACTTGGGCGACGATCCGATGAGCGTGATGATGCGCCAGATCATGACGCTGTTCGACGAGTATCAGTCGAAAGAGAACGGCAAGCACACGCTTCGCGCGATGAAGGAGAATGCGCGGCAAGGCTTCTGGAACGGCGCTCGTGCGCCGATCGGCTATCGCGTGGTCGCGGCGGGCGAGCGCGGCGCAAAGATCAAGAAGAAGCTGGAGATCGACCCGAACCAGGCGGAGACGGTGCGGCGCATCTACCGCATGGCGCTGAATGGCGTCGATAACAGAGGACCGATGGGCCTCAAGTCGATCGCCACTTGGCTGAACGAGAACAACATCCGCACCCGCGACGGCGGGCGCTGGGGCTTGGGCGCGGTGCATCAGGTGTTGACCCGCACGACCTATATCGGCCAGCACCGTTTCAACACGCGCGATCACAAGACCAGGACGCCGAAGCCGGAGAGCGAGCACGCCATCATGGAAGTGCCCGCCATCGTCTCGGAAACGGAGTTCGAGGCGGTCCAGCGGTCGCTCAAGGCGCGGAGTCCGAAGATGATGCCGCCAATGGCGGTGGGCGGCCCGACGCTGCTCACCGGCATCTGCTTTTGCGCCTGCTGCGGCGGCGCGATGACGCTGCGCACGGGCACCAGCAGCGTCGGGCGGGAATATCGCTATTACACTTGCTCGACGAAGGCGCGACAGGGCGCGACCGGCTGTCCCGGCATCACCGTGCGGATGGATCGGCTTAATGAGGCCGTGGTCGATCATCTCGAAGCGCGGCTACTCGACCCGGCGCGGCTCGAAGCTCTGATGAATCAGATCCTCGAACGCCGCGACGAGTGGGTGAATCAGCGCCGCGAGCATGTCGCCGATCTTGAGCGACGCGCGACCGAGGCGGAAGCCAAGCTCAAGCGGCTTTACGACGCGATCGAGAATGGCGTCATCGACGTAAGCGATCCGTCGCTCAAGGATCGCATCGCCGAGCTGACCGCGACGCGCGACCAGGCCAAGGGAGATTCTGAGCGCGCACTTGCCCATATCGTGAAGATCGGCCCGGCGATCACGCCGGAGAGCCTGCGCGCCTTTGCAGCCGCCCTGAAAAAGAAGCTGCGGAACGGCGACGGCACTTTCGCCCGCGATCAGGTGCGGGCGGTCGCCCAGCGGGTCGAGGTGGTCAGCCGGAAAGAGGTCCGTATTCGCGGCCTGCGCAGCGAGCTGCTCCGAACGCTAACCGCCGCCTCTGGCGTAGAGGCGGCGGTGCTAGGCGTTCGTGCCTTTGAACCGAAATGGCGCACCCGACAGGATTCGAACCTGTGACCTTCGCCTTCGGAGGGCGACACTCTATCCAGCTGAGCTACGGGTGCTTCGCGGCGGTGCCTAGCCGGTCGAACGGTCATTGGTCAACGGATTCGATGCAGGATGGTCCGACTGCTCGGTTCGCGACTGCGCCACTCTGCCGTAGCCCTTCGCACTCTATGATACTACGCAGTATGCTTACGTCATGCTTACGTGAAGCGATTTCACCAGACTGGTTCGCTGAAAAGACGCAAAAATCTATAAGAAACTCAATGGTTTACGAAGAGATTGAGCGCAATTTTGGGGCTTGACCTCTGCCTTCGGAGGGCAGCGCTCTATCCAGCTGAGCTACGGGTGCCGGTAGAGCGCGGCCTCTAGCAAGGGAGCGGGCCGCCAGCAATGGCCTATCGACGCTGCGGCGCGGATGTGCGAAGCGAAGCCGCAGGGGGCAGCGGTGAAGGCATCCGACTACGACTGGCCGATGGCGGCCGACCTTTATGGCGAGATGCAGCTCGAGGCGAACCCGCCCGCGAAGCATCGCCCGCGCGACTATCTGCACGGCGTCCTCGTCACCGCCATCGCGGCGCTCGCCGCCGCCTGGCTTGCCGACCATTATGCCGCGCCGCTGGTCCTGATGGGGCTGCTGATCGGGCTGGCGCTGAGCTTTCTGTCGCAGGACAGACGCACCCACGCCGGGCTCGACCTGATGTCGCAAACCGCGCTGCGCGTCGGCATCGTGCTCGTCGGGGCGCGGATCACCGCCGAGCAGCTCGTCGACCTCGGCCCCCTGCCTTTCGCCTTGCTGGTGCTGATCATGATCGCGGTCATCGCGGTGACCGTCGCCAGTGCCGGGCTGTTCCGGCAGGATCGCCACGCCGCCCTGCTCGCGGGCGGGGCGACCGCGATCTGCGGGGCGTCGGCGGCGCTCGCGCTCTATTCCTTGATCGGCGACAAGCGTGTCGACCAAGCGCGCTTCACCCTGACATTGGTCGGCATCACCGTCGCCAGCGCGCTCGCGATGACGCTGTATCCGGTGCTCGCGGCGCAGCTCGGTCTCACCGATGCACAGGCCGGGTTCCTGATCGGCGCGTCGATCCACGACGTCGCGCAGGCGATCGGCGGCGGCTTTTCCTTCTCGGCGCCCGCGGGCGAGGTCGCGACGATCGTCAAGCTGACCCGCGTCGCCTTGCTCGCGCCGATGCTGATGCTTGTCGGGCTGTGGCTTGCGAAGGGCGAAGGGGGGGCGGGCAAGACCCGCATCCCGCTGCGCCTGCCCTGGTTCATCATCGGCTTCCTCGCGGTCGCTGCGATCAACTCATTCGTCGCCATCCCTGCCCCGGTCACCGACGGCGCCGCCAAAGTTGCGCAGGCGCTGCTGCTGCTCGCGATCGTCGCCACCGCGATGAAGGCGCGGCTGCACCTGCTGCTCGATCAGGGCTGGCGCAGCTTCGCGCCGATCATCGTCGCGACGGTGACGAGTTTCCTGCTGTCGCTGGGGGCGGCGCTGCTGCTGTGACGCCGTAACGTCACGCTAAGCTCCGGGAATATCAACTCTTCGGCAACGCCCAGCTCACCGTCAGCTGCGTCGCGCGGCGCGGAATGTCGAGCTTCGCTTCGCTGAAATTGACCTTCTCGTTCGGGGGCAGCATCCGCACCGGCGGCTTGATCGTCCAGCTATAGACGATCGTCCCCTGCGCATCGCGCAGTTCGGCCAGGATCGGCGGTACGCGCTGTTCGCGATCGGTCGGGTTGATGATGACGCCCGAGGCCGCGAAATAGATGGTGCCGTCGGCCAGTTCGCGATGATCCTGGTTCGGCGGCAATTCGATCACCAGGTCGGGCTCGTCGCCCATCCCGGGAATGCCCAGCCCCTGCGCCCAGCTCGGCAGCCCGAACCAGTAAAGCCCCGCCGTCGCCGCGATCATCAGCACCGCGGCCCCGGCGGCGATCATCGTCAGCCGTTTCGCCGGGTTGCGGCGCGGGCGGCGATGCGGCAGCGGCGCTTCGCTGTCGGTCACCGTGACCCGCGGTTCGGCGGGCGGCACGGCAAAGGCCGCGGGCGGCGGCGTGTCGGCGGGTTCGCGCTGGACCGGCGCGCGCGCCGGGGTCGGCGGGGCGACCGGCACCTCGGGCACGGCCCGCTCGGCGACGGGGGCGGCAACGGGGGCCGCCACCGGCGCGGCCTCGGTCAGCGTCAATTCGCTCGGCGCCGCGGGCTCCTGGAACCAGCTGTGGCGGCAATTGGCGCAGCGCACGGTGCGCCCGTTGGCGCCGATCGCCGTATCGGGCACGACGTAACGGGTGTGACAGGCGGGGCAGGCAAGGATCATGATCCCTCTAAACACGGCGATTCGCGCGTTGCAAGCGCCGCGTCGCCCTGTGCGCTCCACTCGCTGCTTGTCCTTGTGGAGAAGGCGTGCGAGAGGCGGCGCTATGGGCGCCGACGCTGCACCTTTGCCACGCGAAATCCGGGGCGCGCGCCGCCCCGCGGTGACGCCATGACCGAGGGTCCGGGCGCGCGTACGGGCGCGATGGTCGAATTCGACCGCGTCGGGCTGCGCTATGGCCCCGACGCCGAAATATTGGCCGATATCAGCTTCAACCTGCAACCCGGCAGCTTCTATTTCCTCACCGGCCCGTCGGGTGCCGGCAAGACGTCGCTGCTCAAGATGCTCTATCTCGCGCAGCGGCCGAGCCGCGGCCTCGTCCGCCTGTTCGGCGAGGATCTGGTCCATATGCCGCGCCACCGTCTGCCCGGCTTTCGCCGCCGCATCGGCGTGGTGTTCCAGGACTTCCGCCTGATCCCGCATCTGTCGGCGCGCGACAATATCGCGCTGCCGCTGCGCATCGCGGGGGTCAGCGAGGAGGATCTGTCGGGTCCGGTCGGCGAAATGCTGAGCTGGATCGGCCTCGACGACCGCGCCCATGCCTTTCCGCCGACGTTGTCGGGCGGCGAGCAACAGCGCGTCGCGATCGCGCGCGCGGTGATCGCGCGTCCGCAACTGCTCGTCGCCGACGAACCGACGGGTAACGTCGACCCCGAAATGGCGATGCGCCTGCTCGGCCTGTTCGAGGCGCTGAACCGTCTCGGCACCACCGTCGTCGTCGCCACCCACGACATCCATCTGATCAGCCGCATCGACAATGCGCAGATGATGCGGCTCGAAAAAGGGCGCCTCGCCGATCCGACCGGGGCGCTGCGCTATCCACCCGCGAACAGGGTGTGATGAGGGCCAGACCCTGTTCGTGGCACGGCTGAGGTTTGAAGCGATTTTGTTCAGGGCTGGGAGGCGAGGCGCAGGCATATGAGAATATTCCAAGGCTCGCCGACGCAGCCATGGACAAAATCGATCAAATCCCGAAGGGACATCGAAATGGCTTCGATCTCGGACGAAAATGCCCTTGGAAACAGAACCACTGTTCCTGGCGGGTATTTTTGCCCGATATCTTCGCCATTTCGATGCCTCAGTCGCGCCACGAACAGGTTCTGACCCTTAATGATCATCCCGCGCGTCCCCGTCCAGCACCGCCGCCTGCTCCCCGACCGCCGCCTGTCGGGTCCGACGCCCTGGGTCATCGCGATATTGATGATGCTCACCCTGCTCGCCGCAGCGGCCGGGGTCGGGCTCGCGCGCGCCGCGAACAATATCGGCGACGCGATCGCCGGGCGGGTGACGGTGCAGATCGTCACCGCCAATCCGGTGACGCGCGCCGAGCAGGCCGCCGAACTGCGCCGCCGCGCCAGCGCCGCGCCCTTCGTGCGCGAGGCGCGCCAGGTCGGGCAGGACGAATTGCTCGCGACGCTCGGCCAGTGGCTCGGCAGCGCCGGCGGCGACGACCCGGTGCTGCGTTCGCTGCCCCTGCCCGCGCTGGTCGACATCGACTTCGTCGGCGGCGAGCGTGCGGGCCAGCTCGCACAGCTTCGCGCGCTCGTCGCCGAGGTCGCACCCGGCGCGCGCGTCATCCCCCACGCCGAATGGCTGGGCCCGGTCGCACGGCTGATCCGCAGCCTCGCCTGGGTCGCCGCGGCGCTCGTGCTGTTGATGACGCTCGCCAGCGGCGCGGTAGTGATCATGACCGCGCGCGCCGCGCTCGGCACCCATTATGCGACGATCGAGATGCTCCATCTTATCGGGGCGACGGACCGCCAGATCACCCGGCTGTTCCAGCGCCGCATCGCGATCGACACCGCTTATGGCATCGCGCTCGGCAGCACCGTCGCCGCGGCGATCATGTCGCTGATCGGCTGGCAATGGTCGGGGGTCACGTCGGGACTCGCCGCGACCGCCTCGCTCGGCCCCGCCGGCTGGGCGCTCTTGCTGGCGCTGCCGCTATTGGCTATCGCGCTCGCAGCCCTGACCGCGCGGCTGACCCTGCTCTCCGCGCTCAAGAAGATTTTATGATCAAGCGCCTCCTCTCCCTCCTGTTCCTGGCCTGGGTGCTCGGCTTTGCGTGGTTCGCGCTGCTGCCGCCGCTGCCCGCCGCGAACCAGAAGACCGACGCGATCGTCGTGCTGACCGGCGGCCCCGGCCGCATCGACCGCGCGCTCGAGAGGCTTGAGGCGGGCGACGCCAAGCGCCTGCTCATCAGCGGCGTCGCGCGCGAGGTGAAGCCCAAGGAACTCGCCGCCGAGTACAAGCGCCCCGAGGAACTGTTCGACTGCTGCATCGCGCTGGGTTTCGAGGCCGAGGATACGCGCTCGAACGCGACCGAGGTCGCGACCTGGGTTGCGCGGCGCAACTACAAGAGCGTGCGGCTGATCACCACCGACTGGCACATGCGCCGCGCCGAATATGAACTCGGCCGTGCGGTCGGCGACAGCGTGACGATCATCCCCGACGCGGTGCGCAGCCAGCCGAGTTTCGCGACCCTGTTTCGCGAATATCATAAATATCTGGCGGGGCTGGCGGGCGGCGTGCTGGGGCTCTGATGCGCTACACCATCGCCCTTCTCCGCTCGATCCTGTTCTGGCTGCTCTTCTTCCTGATCAGCAGCTTCAGCTCGATCGGCGCGGTCATCTCGCTGCCGATCTCGCACCGGGCGACGATCTGGTTCGTGCGCGTCTGGGCCAAGGGGCACCGCCTCTTCTGCCGCTTCGTGCTCGGCCACCGCATCGTCGTCGACGGCGAGATGCCCGATATCCCCGTCCTCTATGTGTTCAAGCACGAAGGCGCGTTCGAGACGATCGAACAGCCGGGGCTGTTCAAACATCCCGCGGTGTTCGCCAAGGAAGAATTATTCTCGATCCCGGTCTGGGGCAAGGCGGCGCAATTTTACGGCCTGATCCCGGTCGATCGCGACGGCGGCGGCAAGGCGATGCGCGCGATGCTCGGTGCCGCCAAGGCCGCGCTGGCGGCGGGACGCCCGTTGGTGCTGTTCGCCGAAGGCACGCGCGTGCCACATGGGTCGGCGCCGCCGCTGCGTCCCGGCTTCGCGGGCATGTATCGCCTGCTCGGCATCGATGTGATCCCGGTCGCGGTGAACAGCGGCCACGCCTATCCGCCGCGCCGCTGGGTCAAATGGCCGGGCACGATCACCTACAAGATCGGCGAGACGATCCCCGCCGGTCTGCCGCGCGAGGAAGCCGAAGAGCGCGTCTGGCGCGCGATCAACGCGCTGAACCCGCCCGAGGCGTTGCTGGAGGGCTATAAGGCCGCGCAAAAATA
>JAEULK010000030.1 GCA_016793775.1 Sphingopyxis sp.
GTGCGGGTTGCGGATCGAGAAGCTGCCCGAGAGCGTCTTGTGCGTGTAGATGTTCGCCGGGATCGGCTCGATGCACGCGCTGGTGCCGCCGCAGATGATGCTGATCGACGCGGTCGGCGCGATCGCCATCTTGCAGCTGAAACGCTCCATCACGCCCTGGTCGGCGGCGTCGGGGCACGGGCCGCGCTCGTTGGCGAGCAGCATCGAGGCGGCGTCGACCTGCGCACGGATATGCTTGAAGACGCGCAGGTTCGAGGACTTGGCCATCGCGCCCTCGAAGGGCAGGCCGCGCGCCTGGAGGAAGCTGTGGAAGCCCATGACGCCGAGGCCGACCGAGCGTTCGCGGCTCGCGCTGTACTTGGCGCGCGCCATTTCGGGCGGGGCGCGGTCCATATAGTCCTGAAGGACGTTGTCGAGCATGCGCATGACATCCTCGATGAACATCTTGTCGCCGTTCCACTCGTCCCAGGTTTCGAGGTTGAGCGACGAGAGGCAGCAGACCGCGGTGCGATCGTTGCCGAGATGGTCGCGGCCGGTCGGCAGCGTGATTTCCGAGCAGAGATTCGAGGTGGTGACCTTGAGCCCCAGATCGCGGTGATGCTTGGGCATCATGCGGTTCACCTGGTCGATGAAGATGATGTAGGGCTCGCCGGTCGCGAGGCGCGTCTCGACGAGCTTCTGGAACAGCCCGCGCGCGTCGACGGTGCCACGCACGCTGTTGTCCTTGGGTGAGCGCAGGTTGAATTCGGCGCCGTCGCGGACGGCCTCCATGAACTCGTCGGTGATGAGGACGCCGTGGTGCAGGTTCAGCGCCTTGCGGTTGAAGTCGCCCGAGGGTTTGCGGACCTCGAGGAATTCCTCGATCTCGGGGTGCGAGACGTCGAGGTAGCAGGCGGCCGAACCGCGGCGCAGCGAGCCTTGGCTGATCGCGAGGGTCAGGCTGTCCATGACGCGGACGAAGGGGATGATGCCGCTGGTCTTGCCGTTGAGGCCGACGGGTTCGCCGATGCCGCGCACCGCGCCCCAATAGGTGCCGATGCCGCCGCCGCGGCTGGCCAGCCAGACATTCTCGTTCCAGGTGCCGACGATGCCCTCGAGGCTGTCGTCGACCGAGTTCAGGTAGCAGGAGATGGGGAGGCCGCGCCCGGTGCCGCCGTTCGAGAGGACGGGCGTCGCGGGCATGAACCACAGTTTCGAGATATAGTCATAGAGCCGCTGGGCGTGCGCCTGATCGTCGGCATAGGCGTCGGCGACGCGCGCGAAGAGGTCCTGATAGGATTCGCCGGGCAGCAGATAGCGATCCTCGAGCGTTTCCTTGCCGAAGTCGGTCAGGAGCGCGTCGCGGCTGCGGTCGGTTTCGATCGCGAATCGACGCGCGTGGACCTTGGCCTCGCTGCTGTCGTTGAGCTTGGCCGCAGGGGCCGAATCGCCTTGCGATTCGGTGGCTGTCGGAGTCTCGTTCTTCGTCAATTCCATCGTCGCCACGTCGCTCGTCTCCACCCGCTCGGTCTCTCGAAAATCCATCTAATTCGCCCCCGATTCAACGCGCCTGTGGCGCGCTATGTTCCTGTCTTGTTCGACTCGGGGCGAAGTCCCCGTCTTAGCATTTTATCGACGTCCAGGGGCACATTTTTTGGGCGCAGGAGGCTCTTTCCTCCGCCCATATGGGATGGGCGGCGGAAATCCGCCACTTTCGGCCAGATACAATTTATTGGGGTGCCCCCTCGGTCGACCCACCATCCATAGTGCCACGTCGGCGCGGAGACGCAAGACGGTAAATGACAGATTGACGACTCAACTCGTCGCTATTCCGATTCGTTTCGTCGCTCTTCGGGCCGGCTTCGCGGGGTGAAGTGGCGGCTTTCCGCCGCGTTCGCCGATCGGCGCGGCGCCGCGGCGCGGCACAAAAATTTTTCCGCCCGGCACAAGATGTGGTGGAGCCGCTTTTCAACCGCCGCCGCGCCCTCTAACCGGTGCTCACGAACAAGCGCCTTCGGGGACAAAGACTTATGCTGGTGGGGATCGATCTGGGCACGACGAACAGCGCGGTCGCCGTCTGGCGCGACGGCGCGCCGATGCTGATTCCCAACGCGCTCGGCGACCTGATCACCCCCTCGGCGGTCAGCGTCGGCGACGACGGCGCGCTGCTCGTCGGGCTCGCGGCGCGCGAGCGGCAGGCGACGCATCCCGAGGCGACCGCGACGATCTTCAAGCGGCGGATGGGGACGATCGAGGAGGCGCGGCTCGGCAAGCGGCGCTATCGCCCCGAGGAATTGTCGGCGATGATACTCGGCGCGCTGAAGGCCGATGCCGAGGCGTTTCTGGGCGAGCCGGTGGCCGGCGCGATCATCACCGTGCCCGCCTATTTCAACGACCGCCAGCGCAAGGCGACGCGCCGCGCCGGCGAACTCGCGGGGCTGAAGGTCGAGCGGTTGATCAACGAGCCGACCGCGGCGGCGCTGGCCTATGGCATCCACGAACTGGAGGAGGAGCGGCCGTTCCTGGTGTTCGACCTGGGCGGCGGGACCTTCGACGTGTCGCTGGTCGAGATTTTCGACGGGGTGATCGAGGTGCGCGCCTCGGCGGGCGACAATCGGCTGGGCGGCGAGGATTTCAACGCCGCGATCGTCGCGCTGGCGCGCGACGCGCTGGGCGATGCGATCCGCCCGAAGGCGGGCGAGGATGCGCAGCTCGACGAAATATTGCGCGCCGCCGCCGAGCGCACGCGCCGCGCGCTGAGCGAGGCCGACCGCGCGCCGTTCCAGATCGTGTGGAAGGGCGAGGCGCTGGCCTGCGACATCGGCGGCGAGGCGTTCGAGGCGCGTGCACAGCCGCTGATCGACCGGCTGCGCGACCCGGTGCTGCGCGCGCTGCGCGACGGCAATGTGCGGGCGGAAACATTGTCGGAGATCGTGATGGTCGGCGGCGCAACGCGCATGCCGCTGGTCCGCCGCGCGGTGACGCGGATGTTCTGGCGTTTCCCCAATGCGCAGATCAACCCCGACCATGCGATCGCGCTCGGCGCCGCGGTGCAGGCGGGGCTGAAGAGCCGCGACGCGGCGCTGAAGGAGATTCGCCTGACCGACGTCTGCCCTTTCACTTTGGGGGTCGACACCGGGCACCGCGACGCGAGCGGCAAGATCACCACCGGGCTGTTCTCGCCGATCATCGAACGCAACACGGTGATCCCGGCAAGCCGCAGCGAGGTCTATTCGCCGATGGAAGCGCATCAGCAGGTGGTCAGCTTCGGCATCTATCAGGGCGAATCGCGCTTCGTCGCGCAGAATGTCAAACTGGGCGAGATCGACGTGCCGCTGCCGGCGAACCATGGCGGCCGCATCGGCATCGACGTGCGCTTCACCTATGATGTCAGCGGGCTGCTCGAGGTCGATATCGAGGTGCCGGGGACGGGAACCCGGCGCCAGCTGGTGATCCGCGACGAGGAGGACCGCGAGAGCGAGGCCGACTTCGCCAAGCGCCGCAAGGCGCTGGAGGCGCTGAAGATCCATCCGCGCGAGGAAGTGGCGAATGCCGCGACGCTGGCGCGCGCCAATCAGCTATTCGAGAACCGGCTGGGTTATGAGCGGCAGCTGGTCGGCGAGTGGATCGCGCAGTTCGAGGCGGTGCTGGCGCGGCAGGAAGCGCGCGAGATCGAGGCGGCGCGGACCGCGCTCGACAAGGCGGTCGACGAAATGGACGGCGAGCAGTTTCTGTGAGCCGGCGGCGGCCGCCGTGGAGCAGCCTGGGGATCGACCCGACGAGCGACGAGCGGGCGATCAAGCGCGCCTATGCGAAGAAACTCAAGGAAATCGACGTCGAGGCCGAACCCGCGAAGTTCATCGCGCTGCGCGCCAGGCTGGAAGAGGCGCTGTGGCAGGCGCAATGGGTCCGCGACGTCGAGGACGCGGACGACGAGGCGGAAGAGGCCGCGGACAGCGGTACGGCATGGGAGGATGCGCCGGGCGACGCCGGGATCATCGAGGCGGTGGTCCCCGGCGCCCCGCGTGAGCCAGCGCCGCTGGCCGCCAAGCCGCAAGCGCACGCCAATCCCTGGGGGGTGCCCGAGGTCGATCCGGTCGAGGCGCGGTTCGCGGCGATCGAGGCGCTGCTCGAAAAGGGCGGCGCGGGCCGCGACGCCGCGCTCGACCGCGAACTGCGCGCGCTCTGGGCCGAACCGGCGCTGGAGACGGTCGACGCCGCCGAGGATGCCGAGCGCCGGCTCGCGCATCTGGCGCTCGACCATGGCGTTGCGGCGGCCTTTCTGCTGCGCCTCGCGAGCTGGCATTACGGCTGGGCGCGGCGCGCACAACTGGTCGCGACCGACTGGCCGGTGCGCGAGGTCGGGCAGCGCGCGGCGGCCGAGAACTGGATCGCGCGCGTCGAAAAGGGCGAGGTGCCGGGTCAGGCGCAGATGGTGATCGGCGAGTTGCGAGAGCCGCCGAGCGGGCGCTGGTGGACCGATTATTTTCCCAAGCGCCGGATCGCGGCCTTTCTGACCGAGCTGCGCCGGCGTTTTCCCGAGGGCGAATATCGGTTCGACGAAGATGTCGTCGCGGCGTGGGATGCGATCGACAATCCGGCCTTTTCGTGGAGTTCGCTGTTCCTGCTGATCCCGCTGGGATGGGGGTTGTTGCTGCTCTTCACCAACAAGAGCCTGCAGGGCGGATGGAGCAACCCGGCGTTCTGGATTTTCATCGCCGCCGCCGTGGCGTGCCTCGTCGGCTGGCGCTGGGCGCTCGATCGGCTGCGGCCGAAACAGCCGGTGCGCTATGGCGGTCCGCTGGCGCGGGGCCAGCTTGCGGCGCTTGCGGCACTGCTCGGGCTGTTCGCCGCGGCGACGCAGGTTCCGGTCGGGCTCGCGGCGGGCATCGCGCTGGCGGCGGCCGCGACGGCGCTGATGCTGCTTGCGGGGACGATGCTCCCCGCCGAGAAGGAGCGCGATCCGCTGCTGCTCGCCCTGTTCAACGCGCGCTACCTGCTGATCGCGGCGGGGCTGTTCACCTATGCGGCGCTGCGCGAGGAGACGCCGCGCTGGGCGACGGCGATCGCGCCGGGGCTGATCGCGGCGCTGGCGCTCCACCTGCTGCGCGAACGGCTGGTCGCGACGTGGGAGGCGATGCCCGCGGGGCTGCTGATCGGCGTGCGCGCGGCGCTGCTCGCGGCGGCCGGGGGGCTGTTCCTGATCGGGGTGACCACCTTGCCCGCCTATCCCGACTGGGCGGTGCTGGCGGCGATAGTGCTGCTGATGGTGCAGGACGCGGCGGGCAACGCCTGGCGCCAGCCGCTGACGACGCAATTCTATATCGCCTATATCGGTCTGATCGCGGTGCTGGCCGTGCTGCCGCTGCCTGCGGCGATGGCGCTGGTGGGGCGGCGGCTGGGGGACCGGTTGTTTGCGAAGGGGTGAGGGGGCGGCGAACTGCCGTTCTCTCCCCTCCCGCTTGCGGTAGGCGAGGCCGGCTTATTTCGACGACGACCACGCCCGCCCGTTAACCCTCATCCCCCGACCAAAAACCCGGCCCCCAAATGAAAAAAGGCCCCGGCAATGCCGAGGCCCTTTCTCTATTTCGTTTCGGATTAGGCTTGGCCGCCACCGCTACCGGTGCCACCGCCGCCCATCCATCTGTAGAACCAACCCATTGGATGTCTCCTAGATGCACGTCTGCACTGCCCACGCAGAGCAGTTAACACATCATATACCCTAAGAGACGTGGTAAATCGAGTCTTAACTAATAATATTACCGTTTTGGTAACGATTATGCAGAGCGGCTGTGCGACGCGGGGTTGAGGGTGGTCACGAGTTCGGAAAATAGCTGCGGTTTGCCAAGGTGATAGCCCTGGCCGACGTCGCAGCCGAGTTCCTCGAGCAGGGCCATCGTCGGGGCGTCCTCAATGCCTTCGGCGACCGCGACGGCGCCCAGGCGGTGCGCGAGGTCGATGGTCGATTTCACCACTTCGAAGTTGCGCTGCGAATCGCGCATCGTCATCACGAATCGCTTGTCGATCTTGATTTCGTCGGCCTCGATTTCGGTCAGATATTCGAGGTTTGACTGACCCGTGCCATAGTCGTCGATCGACAGGCGGATGCCCGCGCGGCGCAGCTGGCCGAGGGTCTGGCGCGCCTGGCGGCTGTTTTCGATCTGCGCGGTTTCGGTGATCTCGATCGTCAGCATTTCGGGCGGCAGATGATGCGCGGTCAGCATGACGCGGATCGTGCCGACCAGGTCGGCATGGTCGAGCAAGGTCGCCGACAGATTGACCGACATATGGATGGCGAGCCCGCGTTCGTGGAGCTGCGCCGCCGACCGGATCGCCTGGTCCATCACGAACAGGGTGAGGCGATAGATGTCCTGGCTCTTTTCCGCCTGGACGATGAATTCGTCGGGCGGGATCGGCCCGCGCGTCGGGTGGGTCCAGCGCGCGAGCGCCTCGACCCCGACCAGCGTCTGCGTCGAAATCTGATATTGCGGCTGGAACGCGACCCAGATGTCGCCGCCGGTCAGCGCATCCTCGAGCTGCGAGTGGAAGGAGAGCTGCCAGCCGGCATCTTCCTTCTGGCGCGGCGAATAGCGGGTCCACAGCGCCCGGGTGCGGATCGCGCGTTCGGCGGCGACGAGCGCGGCGGCGAGGCGCTGGGCGTTCGATCCTTCGAACTCGTCATTGACCCCGAAGGCGATGGCGACGTCGACGCGCAACTCGCCGATCGTCAGCGGGGCGTTGAACAGCGCGGCGAGGCCGGCGAGATGCCCCTCGATCTGGCTGTGCTGGTAATAGGGCACGAGCCAGGCGAAGGTGCCGTCGAGATCGTGATGGAGCTGGGTGCCGTGGCAGGCCAGCGTCAGGCGGCGCGCGACCTGGTCGACGAGTTGCTGGCTGCCCTCGCCGGGCAGGAAGGCGGCGAGATCCTCGAAATTGACGAGCTTCGCGGCGATGACGGTCGCGCTGCCGAAGGCCGCCTGCGCGCGCAGCGCCTCGAAATTGGGGAGGCCCGAAACCGGATTCTCGCGCTGCGCCGAGGCGCGGCGGCGCTTGCGGCTGACATTGGCGCTGACCGCGGCGATCAGGAACAGCGCGGCGCCGATCGAGACGGTGACGAGCAGGGTCGCGAGCAGCACCTTGACGATCACCAGCACCGCGACCGAGGCGAGCGCGGTCGGGGCGTACCAGCGCTGGAAGCGCGGCAGCAGCGCGGCGCACAGCACCGCCGCCATCAGCGCCAGCGGCAGCAGCCAGCCGATATCGACCGGATTGCCGCGCTTCAGCGTCTCACCCGCGATCAGATGGATATAGGCGCCGGGGACGAGGTCGTGGCCGGGGAGATAATGGGCGTCCTGAAAGGTCGAGGCGGTGGGCGCGAAGATGACGTCCTTGCCCCTGAGCTGCGCCGCACCGACGCGCCCCGCGAGCAGATCGGCGGCGCCATAGATCGGGATGCTGTTGGTGTTGTACGAAAAATCGAGGCGGAAAGTCTTGGGTTCGGTCGAGGTCTTGCCGCCGAGCAGCGAGGCGAAGCTCGGCAGCGGGCGGCCATCGGCGACATAGGTGATCGGAACGCTCCACACCTGCCAGAATTCGAAATCCCAGGCGATGCTGGCGAGCTGCGCCTTGTCGCCGAAAGCGGGGTTGGGGAAGATCGAGCGGCTGCGGTTGGTACCCGGCATCGACTTGGTCGCAACCGCGAGCACCGCGCGGTTGCCCATTTTTTTCACCGCGTCGGTCAGCCGCGAAAAGTCGGGATCGGATTCGCGGCGGTCGAAATAGAAATCGAGGAACATGCGCTTGGCGCCGGCCTTGTCGATGGCGCTGACGACCTCACCATATTGGGTCATCGAAAAACTGCCGCCGGGGGTCTGGCCGAGGGTGCGGTCGTCGAGCGCGACGATGACGATATCGCCCGAAACCGCCCGGTCGCCGAGCCGGCTCGACGCCATCGCGATCAGCCGGTCGGGCAGGTCGCCCGCGCCCGAAAAACCGACGAGAATGCTGAGCAGGAGCGCAAGGCCGAGTGTGCGCCAGCTGACGATCATCCTGTTTACGACAAGTGGCACGCGCGCACGTCTCCAGCGGTTACCGGACGTGCCTAGTGGGCGATGGTTATCATCGCGTTAATGGTTAACGGAATCCGGCGGTTACGCGCGGCGGAAAGGCGTCGGCCGATGCGCCGCTTACCCCAGCGTCGGCAGCGCCGCATCGCCCGCCAGCGCCGACGGCGCCAGCCCGGTCGCGGCAGGGACGATCTGTTGCAGATAGAAGCGCGTCGAAGCGATCTTCGCTTCGAGAAAGGCGGCGTCGCCATGGCCTTCGTCGAGGGCCGCGCGCGCGGCCTTGTGCTGGAGCGCCATCAGCCAGCCGCATGTGGCGGTGGCGAGCATGGTCAGATAGGGATAGCTGCCCGCGAGCCGGTCGCCGGTGTTCGCGCCGACCATCCAGTGGGTCACCGCGCGGCACGCATCGACAAGCTGTTGCAATTCGGGGAAATCACTGGCGCCAGAGGCGATATCGTCGATCAGTGCGCGGACGAGGTCGCCGCCCGCCATGCCGAGCTTGCGCCCCACCAGATCCGCCGCCTGGATGCCGTTGGTACCTTCGTAGATCGGGGCGATGCGCGCGTCGCGATAATGCTGCGCGGCGCCGGTTTCCTCGATGAAGCCCATGCCGCCATGGACCTGGATGCCCAGGCTGGCGACCTCGCAGCCGATGTCGGTGGCGTGCGCCTTGACCAGCGGGATCAGCACCTCGGCGCGCGCGGCGGCGCCCTCGTCGCCCAATTTGCCGAAGTCGATCTGCGCCGCGGCATAATAGGTCAGCGCGCGCGCGGCCTCGGTCTGCGCGCGCATGCGCCACAGCATGCGGCGGACGTCGGGGTGGCGGTCGATCGGGACGGGCGCGCGGTCGGTGCCGCCGGCGAGCGCCGACTGGATGCGTTCGGCGGCGAAGTTCTGCGCCTGCTGCGTCGCGCGCTCGGCGATCTGGACGCCCTGGCAACCGACCATCAGGCGGGCATTGTTCATCATCACGAACATCGCGCGCATGCCGCCCATTTCGTCGCCGACGATCTCGCCGAGGCAGTCTTCGTCCTCGCCATAGACCATGACCGCGGTCGGCGAGCCGTGGATGCCGAGTTTATGTTCGATCGAGGCGCATTGGACGCCGTTCGAAATCGTCGGGTTGCCGGCACCATCGAGGCGATATTTGGGGACGAGGAAGAGCGAGATGCCACGCGTCCCCTCGGGCGCGCCGGGGGTGCGGGCGAGGACGAGGTGGACGATATTGTCGGTGAGGTCATGCTCGCCGAAGGTGATGAAGATCTTCTGCCCCTTGATCTTGTAGAGGCCCGCGTTCTCGCCTTCGGTGACCTTTTCGGCGGTCGAGCGCAGTGCGCCGACGTCGCTGCCCGCGGCGGGCTCGGTCAGGTTCATTGTGCCGTTCCATGCACCCGAGATAAGGTTCGGCAGCCAGCTCTGGCGCTGTTCCTCGGTGCCATAGGCCATCAGCGCATGGATCGCGCCGGGGGTCAGGATGTTGCAGAGGGTGAAGCCCATGTCGGCGGTGCCGAGCGCCTCGATGATCACGGTGGCGAGGGTGAAGGGCAGGCCCTGGCCGCCATATTCGACGGGGCCGTCGATGCTGCCCCAGCCGGCGTCGACGAACGCCTGATACGCTTCCTTGAAGCCCGGGGGCATGGTGACCTTGCCGTCCGCCCATTTGGGGTTGGTGACGTCACCGACGCGGTTCAGGGGCGCATAGACCTCCGCCGCGAACTCGCCGATGCCGGTAACGATCGCCTCGACCATATCGGGGGTCGCGTCGGCGAAACGCTCGTGCTGCGCCATCGCATCGACGCGCGCGATGTGGTTGAGGACGAACATCTGTTCGGTGGTCGGCGGCGAATAGGTCATTTTGCTCCCCTTTTAGGGATGATTCCACAGGTGGCGGCGCTATAGCGCGGCATGGCCGAGGGTCAAACAACAGCGCCACACGCCACCGATACCTGCGCTTTCGGCGCGGAAGCAATCGCGCGCGCCGGGGGGCTTGTCGGGGAGGGGTGGCCGGTCGCGGTGCCGACCGAGACGGTTTACGGGCTGGCCGCCGATGCGCGCAACGCCGAGGCGGTGGCGCGGATCTATGCCGCGAAAGGCCGGCCCGACTTCAACCCGCTGATCGTGCATGTGCCGGACCTCGCGGCGGCCGAAAAGCTGGGGGTTTTCGGCGATGTCGAGCGGAGGCTCGCGGCACGGTTCTGGCCGGGGCCGCTGACTTTGGTCGTGCCGCGTACGGCCGACTGCCCGGTCGCGAGCATCGCGACGGCGGGGCTGGGTACGATTGCGCTCAGGGTGCCGGGGCACCGCGCGATGCAGGCCTTGCTGGCGGAGAGCGGCGCGCCCTTGGCTGCGCCGAGCGCCAATGCGAGCGGCGGGGTGAGCCCGACGAAGGCGGAGCATGTGCTGGCGACGCTCGACGGGCGGATCGCGCTGGTTATCGATGATGGGCCGACAACGGCGGGGGTGGAATCGACCATCGTGCGGGTGAGGGATGGCGCAGTCGAGATACTGCGGCCGGGGCCGGTGACGGCGGCGATGCTGGGCGAGGCGTCGGGGCTTGCGGTGACCGGGACCCAAGGATCGGAGATCGTCGCGCCGGGGATGCTCGCGAGCCATTATGCGCCGGGCAAGCCGGTACGGCTGGGCGCGACGGGCTTTGCGGCGGACGAATATGCGATCGGTTTCGACGCCGTGCGCGGCGATTATCAGCTGAGCGCGGCGGGCGACCTGACCGAGGCGGCGGCGCGCCTGTTCGACGCGCTGCACGCGGGGGCGGCGAGTCCGAAGACGAAGATCGCGGTGGCGGCGATTCCGACCGAAGGGCTGGGCGCGGCGATCAACGACCGGCTTTCGCGCGCGGCGGTGTGAATTTGTTTCGCGCAAAGACGCAAAGACGCAAAGAAGAAAGCTTAGGGCCGGTAGATCCCGTTCTATTCAACCGTTGCGGATGATAATCCGTCGAAGTGGAAGGCCGCTTCGCGGCAAGCGCAACATCTTCGTGTCTTTGCGTCTTTGCGCGAAATATTTCTTAGGCCGCCGCCGGCTCGACGGGGTCGTTGTGGGGGACCTTGCGCGCGACGATCAGGCAGGCGACGACGATCAGCATCGCGCCGGCGATCGTCGGCCAGGTGACGGTTTCGTCGAAGAAATACCAGCCGAACAGCATCGCCCACAGGAAGCCGGTATATTCGGTCGTCGCCAGGATCTGCGCCTCGGCGCGGGCATAGGCCCAGCTCAGCAGCAGCAGCGACAGGGTGGCGAGGATCGCGGCGCCGAGGATGTGCGGCGCATGATCGCCGCTCGGCACCGCGAGGAACCAGGGTGCGCCGAGCGCGAGGATCGCTGCCACGAAGAAATTCTGGAAAAAGGCGATCTCCAGCGGCTCGGCCATTTTCGCCTGCCGCCGCGCGAGGATGAGATTGTAGGCATAGAGCGTCGCCGACACGAACACCGCGCCGACCGCCCACAGGGCCTCGGGCGCATAATCGCCGCGGCCCAGCTTGCCCGCGACGATGACGAGCACCCCCGCGATGCCGAGCAGCGACGCGGCGATCGAACGCGGCCCGATCTTTTCGCCGAGGAACAGCGCCGCCATGTAGAGCGTCAGCAGCGGCGCGACAAAGGCGATCGCGATCGCCTCGGCCATCGGCAGCCGCGCGAGGCCCCAGAAGAAACTGAGCGCCATGCCCGCGACGAACAGCGAACGGACGGCGTGGATCCGCATCGTCGCGCGGTCGGGCATCGTGGGTCGGCTGACGGCATAGATGGCGCCGCTGACCAACGTGCCGGTGCCGGTGCGCCACAGCACCGCGTTATAGGCGCCGAGGTCGATCGACAGCCCCTTCATCAGCACGTCCATCGTCGAGAAGGTCGCGATCCCGGCGCAGGCGATCAGGAAGGGGATGGTGGGCGAAGGCGAATCGGGGCGCATGGCGGGGCTGTAGTCCACCTTCTCCCTTGAGGGGAGAAGGATACGCAGCCTTGCCGCAAAGCGGCTAAGCCAAGTTGGATGAGGGTGGGCGGCGTGTCGCGCCGCGCGAGCCCTTGGCTCGCAACCCCTCACCCAGCTTCGCCTAGGGCCGATCGACATTCAGAAGATGACGTGCCGAAAATGGTGGTTTTCCGTGACCCGGAGCGCAGCGTACTTAAAGTATGTGAGCACCGGAAGCGGGGAAAGCCGCCATTTGCAGGCCGTCAGGGCTGAATGCCGATTGGCCCTAGGTGGCAAGCCGCCAAGTCTTCGTAACCCTCTCCCTCAAGGGGAGAGGAGGAAGAGCTTGCACATCCGGGCCGGCTGACGCAGCATCGGCGGCGGGTATTCAGGGAGGGATCGGCCGATGACCAAGCCGAGCAAATTTGCGCATGTCGTCTATCAGACGCGGCGCTACGACGCGATGATCGCCTGGTACCAGCAGGTCTTCCACGCCGAGGTCGTGCATCAGGATGCGGCGCTCGCCTTCCTGACCTATGACGACGAGCATCACCGCTTCGCCTTCGCCAACCTCGAGCTTCTGAAACCCGGCGGCGACGGCGGGCGCGGCGATGTCGGGGTCAATCATGTCGCCTATACATTTGCAAGCGCGGGCGATCTGCTCGCGACCTACAAAAGGCTGAAGGCCGCGGGGATCATGCCCTATTGGCCGATCCACCACGGGATTGCGCTGTCGATGTATTATCAGGACCCCGACGGCAACCGGATGGAGTTTCAGGTCGACCATGGCAGCGTCGCCGACGGGGTCGCCTATATGAAGAGCGAGCTGTTCGGCAGCAATCCGATCGGGGTGGAATATGACCCCGACGAACTGCTCGCGCGTTATGAAGCGGGGGCGAGCGAGGCGGAGCTGATGGCGATCCCGGACGGGCCGCCGTCGGCGATTCCGGTGGAGCATGGGATGGTTTGAGCCTTGATCCTCCCTGTGGCGCAGCCATGGGGAGGGGGACCGCTCGCACAGCGAGTGGTGGAGGGGCCCGCGACGTTGCGTTGTTGCCCCTCCGTCAGCGCTTCGCGCTGCCACCTCCCCGTCGCTTCGCGACAGGGAGGATTGGTGGTTACCGGAACGTCGCCATCCCCGCACCGTCGATATTGAGCTTTTGCCCCGAGCAATAGGGGTTCGCATCGCTGACGAACCACAGCACCGCCGCCGCGACATCTTCGGGGAGCGAGACGCGGCCGAAGGGGAATTTGCTGTCGAGGTGGTGGATGTCGTCCTGTCCGGTGATCGCGCGCGCGAGCTTGTCGCCCATGTCGCTGACGGTCAGCGAGGGCGCGACGATGTTGACGCGGATACCGTTCGCCATCTCTTCCTTGGCGAGCGTCAGCGCGAGCGCCTCGCCCGCCGCCTTGCCCATATTATAGGGGGCGCCATTGGCGCTGTGGCTGAGCGTCGCGACGCTTGAGATGACGATGATGTCGCTGCGCTTGTGGGTGCGCAGCTGCGGCAGCGCGAGGCGGCTGACGCGGTGCGGGCCGAGCGCGTGGGTGGCGATCACGCGTTCGAGTTCGGCGGGATCGGTGTCGGCGACGGTCCGGCCGCGGCTGGCGATGCCGGCGTTGTTGATCAGGATCGACAGCGGGCCGAGGTCGGCCTCGATGCCGGCGATCATCGCGGCGCACGCCTCCTCGTCGGTGACCGACGCGTGATAGGCTTTCGCCCTGCGCCCGAGCGCGTGAATCTCCGCGACGGTCGCGGCGGCGGCATCACCGTCGCGGGTGTAGTTGACCGCGATGTCGGCGCCCGCCCGCGCCAATGCCAGCGCGATGCCGCGTCCGATGCCGCGCGAGCCGCCGGTGACGAGCGCAGTGCGCCCTCCCAAATTCATCTCAGCCATGCGGCCCTCCCAGTTTTTCGAAATAATCATAGATGCTGCGTTCGCTGCGACTGGCGGCATTGCGCCAGCCCGCGGCGTCGGCGGGGCTGTTGACCGGTCGGCCGTAGGGGCCGAGGATCACGACGGTCGGCGTGCCGGTTATCGGTGCGACGCCATAGCGTTCGGCGAGGTCGCGGTTGGTCTGATGGTCCTCGCCGGTGTCGATCCACACGATCTCGTAGCGCGGCGCCATCATCGCCTGGAACCGCGGCGTCACGAACCAGCCGGCAAGGCCGCGGCTGTCGTGGCAGGCGTCATAGCCGAAGATCAGGATGACGCGCTTGTTCACGGCGGCGGCGCGGGCGAGCGCGCCGCCGACCGCGCTGGAGGCCGCGGGCGCCCCGGCGAAAGGCCGCGCCTCGGGGCCGTGCGACGCCGTGGTGGCGCAGGCGGTGAGCATAAGCGCGAGCGCGGCGGCGAGGAGCGGGCGGATCATGCGCGCGACGATAGGTTTCGCATGACGTTTCCGTCAACGTCAGATGAAGCACCCCTCCCGCAGGCGGGAGGGGCACGAGACTTGCCAGCTTGCTGGCTAGTCGCAGTGGGGTGGGCTGGGGAGGGTACCGTCATGCCCACCCTGCTGCGACTAGGCCCGGCTCCGCCGGACCAAGTCTCGCTATCCCTCCCGCCTGCGGGAGGGAGAAGAATGGGCATGACGTTTCCGTCAACGTCAGATAGCCTTCGCTCCATGAGCTGGAAAAAAGAAGTCGACGAACTCGGGCGGCGGCGCGCGATGGCCGAAAAGATGGGCGGCGAGGAAAAGGTCGCGCGCCAGCATGAGCGCGGCAAGATGGATGCGCGGGCGCGGCTCGCGGCGATCGTCGACCCGGGCAGCTTTCGCGAGATCGGCAAGATCGCGGGACGGGGCAGCTATGGTCCCGACGGCGAACTCGAAGATCTGGCGGCGTCGAATTTCATCTTCGGGCGCGCGAATATCGACGGCCGGCCGGTGGTCGCCAGCGCCGACGATTTCACGGTGCGCGGCGGCGCGGCCGACGCGGCGCTGCACCGCAAGTTCGTCCAGTGCGAGGCGATGGCGCATGAATATCGCCTGCCGCTGATCCGCATGATCGACGGCACCGGCGGCGGCGGGTCGGTCAAGACGCTGGAGGATATGGGCTATACCTATATCCCGGCGGTGCCCGGCTGGGACCGGATCATCGCCAATCTCGACACGGTGCCGGTCGTCGCGCTGGCGCTCGGGCCGACTGCGGGGCTGGGCGCGGCGCGGGTGGTCGCGAGCCATTACAGCATCATGGTGCGCGGGCTGTCGCAATTGTTCGCGGCGGGGCCGGCGGTCGCGGCGGCGATCGGCGATACGCTGGACCGCGAGGAACTGGGCGGAGTCGATGTCCATACGCGCAACGGCGTGGTCGACGACGAGGTGGCGAGCGAGGCCGAGGCGTTCGCGGCGGCGCGGCGGTTCCTGTCCTATCTGCCATCGTCGATCCATGATCGCGCTCTGCGCACGCCGTGCAGCGACCCGGTCGATCGGCGCGAGGAAAGTCTGTTGTCTGCGGTCCCGCGCGAGGCGAAGCAGGTTTATGCGATGCGGCGCATTGCTAATGCGGTGTTCGACAAGGGCAGCTTTTTCGAGATGGGCGCGCGCTGGGGGCGGGCGGTGATCACGGCGTTTGCGCGTTTGGATGGCTATCCGGTCGCGGTGCTGGCGAGCGATCCGTCGTTCCTCGGCGGATCGTGGGACGCGAAGACGAGCGAGAAGGCCGAGCGCTTCGTCAAGATGGCCGACCAGTTCCGGTTGCCGATCGTGCATCTCGTCGACAACCCCGGCTTCATGATCGGCGGCGAGGCCGAGCGGACGGGGACGATCCGTTATGGGGTGCAGGCGATGAACGCGATCTATCGTGCGTCGGTGCCGCTGGCGTCGGTGGTGGTGCGACGGGCGTACGGGATCGCGGGGAGCGCGATGTCGAACGCCGAGCGGTTCCAATATCGTTTCGCCTGGCCGTCGGGCGACTGGGGCAGCCTGCCGATCGAGGGCGGGGTCGAGGTCGCGTACAAGAGCGAGCTGGAGGCGGCGGCCGATCCGGCGGCGCATCTGGAGGCGATAAGGGAGCGGCTCAACCGTGTGCGCTCGCCGTTCCGCACCGCGGAGAAATATGGGGTCGAGGATATCATCGACCCGCGCGACACGCGGCCGTTGCTGTGCGAGTTCGCCGAACTGGCCTGGCGGGTGCTTGACGGGGAGACCAATAAATAGGGACAGTCCCCATTTAATCGGAGCGGGCTATGGACAACGAGCGGGGCGTCGGAATTAAATTGGGACTGTCCCTATTTATTGGCTGGAGAGCCCCATGACCACCACGCGCCATTACGGGATGGACTGGCTTCGCATCGGGGCGTTCGCGCTGCTCATCCTCTATCATATCGGCATGTATTTCGTGCCGTGGGGCTGGCATGTGAAAATTGCCGAGCCGCTCGACTGGGTGGCGATCCCGATGCTGGCGACGAACAGCTGGCGGCTGGCGCTGTTGTTCCTCGTGTCGGGTTATGCGAGCGCTGCGCTGTTCGCGAAGCTCGGCGGGCCGGGCGGGTTTGCGAGGTCGCGCAGTGCGCGGCTGCTGGTCCCGCTGCTGTTCGGCATGGCCGTCATCGTCCCGCCGCAGCCGTGGATCGACCTCAAAGGGCAGCATGGCTATCCCCACGACTTCCTGCATTTCTGGCTGCGCGATTATTTCGGTTTCCAGTTCATCGACGGTATCGCGCTGCCGACGTGGCAGCATCTGTGGTTCGTCGTGTACCTCTGGGTCTATACGATGCTCGCGGCACTGCTGCTCGCGCTGATCCCGGTGGGTGCGCGGGAGCGGATCGCCGATGGCGCGGCGCACCTGCTCGGCGGGTGGCGGTTGCCGGTCGTGCCGGCGCTGTGGTGGATCATCCTGTATCTGGTATTCCCCGATCATGACGAAACGCACGGGCTGTTCGACGATGGGCCGTCGCACCTTCATTATCTCGCGGCTTTCGGCATCGGCTGGCTGCTGCGCGTCCGGCCGATATTGTTCGAGGCGGTGGCGCGCTGGTGGAAGGTGGCGCTGGTGCTGGGTCTGCTCGCCTTCATCCCCGTCGCGTGGATCGAAGGAACCTGGCCCGGCGACACGCGCGCTCCCAACTGGGTGTTCCTGCCCTATCATGTCGCGCGCCACGTCAACGGCTGGCTGATCATCGTCGCGCTGGTCGGGATCGCGGACACCTATTGGAACCGCGACCATCCCCGGCGCGCGATGCTCGCCGAGGCGGTCTTCCCTTTCTATATCATCCACCAGACGATCATCGTGGTGGTCGGCTGGTGGCTGCTGCAGGGACAGGTCGCGGCGCTGCCGTCGTTCCTGATCCTGATCGCCGCGACGGTGACGGGATGCTGGCTTTTTTACTGGATCGGGCGCAGCATCGGCTGGCTGCGGCCGCTGATCGGACTGCAACGCAAATAGGGAGAGCGACATGGGCGCAGTGAAGGGCATCATGGCGGTCGTCGGGATCGCCGCGATCATGATGGGCGGGCTGTGGATCTTGCAGGGACTCGACATCGTGCGCTGGCCGGCGAGCAGCTTCATGCTCGGCGACCTGACCTGGACGCGCAACGGCACCGTGCTCGCGGTGATCGGCATCGTGCTGATCTGGTTCGCGCGCAGAAAGCCGTGAGGCCCAGTCGACTACATTTGTAGTTGTTCTGTATTGCTTGTGTGATACACTTTCTCCATCCGGGGCTGGATTGGAGATAGGAATGATTCGTTCTTCGCGACCGTTACCCTCGCTGCTGCTGGCCGCCGGTATGGCCGTCCTGCCCGTGATCGCGCCACCCCCCGCTTCGGCGGAGGAGGCCGCGGCGGCACCGCAGGCCAATGACATTGCCGAAGCCTATGCCGCGCTGCTCGCGCGCGACTATGTCTATCCCGAGACCGGCGCGCGTTATGCCGCCGCGATCCGTGCCGCCATCGCCGCCGGACGCTATCGGGCGCTGACGGGCGAGGCGCTCGGCCAGGCGATCGATGCCGATGTGAATGCGGTGGCGCCCGACGGCCATTTGCGGCTGCGCCCCCCCGAAGGCGCCGCGCCCCCGGCGGCCGCTCCGGGTGCCGCCGTGCCGGCCCCGCGCCCGAAGAAAATACCGGTCGAACAGGCGGGCTGGATCGCGCCGGGCATCGCCTTCGTCCGCTTCAACGTCTTTCCGATGGAGGCCGAGGTCACCGCGGCGGCGGCGAAATTCATGGCCGACCATGCCGATGCCAGGGCGATCATCTTCGACATCCGCACCCATAATGGCGGCGGGCTCGACCAGATGGACGTGATCTTCCCCTGGCTGTTCGCCGAGCCGACGCGGCTGGTGACGATGGCGACGCGCGCCTCGGTCGACGCGCGCGGCGGGTCGCCGATCGACGGGCTGCCGTCGATGCGGGTGGTGAAGGGCGATACGGGCATGGTGACGCGCGAACATTGGGCGACGCCGAACAGCGACACGCGGCTGCGCGATGCGAAAGTCTATGTGCTGACCTCGGGCGCGAGCGCGTCGGCGGCCGAGCATTTCTCGCTCGCGATGAAGCATAGGGGGCGCGGCGTACTGGTCGGCGACCCGACCGCGGGCGCCAATCATTTCGGCAGCGGCGAGAATCTGGGCGGCGGCTATTCCGCCTTTATCCCGGTCGGGCGCACCTATGACCCCGCGACCGGCAAGGATTGGGAGGGTGTCGGCGTGCTGCCCGACATCGCGGTGCCGCCCGCGCAGGCGCTCGAACGCGTGCTGACCGAGCTCGGCGTCGAGGCGGCGGAGGCGAAGCGGCTGTCGGACGAGCGCATGCCGAGCTGGCCGATGGAGCGGCGCAAGCCGCGGAAGTAAGCGCTGCCCATCCCCGCTTTGTCGAGCGAAGTGGAAACACCCTGGCGCGGTGCCAGACGCATCTCGACCTCACTCGATGCAAACGGGATTCAGGAGTTATGATGCAGCGAGGCGGGTGAGCGCGTCGCCGTCGACGCGCATCACCGTCCATTCGTCCATCAGCCTGGCGTCGAGGCTTTGGTAGAAACCGATCGCGGGGGCGTTCCAGTCGAGCACCGACCATTCGAGCCGCGCGCAATCGCGTGTCGTGCACAGCTTCGCGAGGTGCGCGAGCAGCGCCCTTCCAAGTCCCGATCCGCGTGCTTCGGGTCGCACGAACAAATCTTCCAGATAAATGCCCGGCTTGCCCTCGAAGGTCGAAAAATTGTGGAAGAAGAGCGCGAAGCCCTGCGGCGCGCCATCGATCTCGCCGATCACCACCTCGGCATAGGGCCGCGCGCCGAACAGGCGGTCGCCTAGCGTGGCTTCATCGAAGCGCACCTCGTGCGCGAGTTTCTCATAATCGGCGAGGTCGCGGATGAACTGCGCGATCAGCGGCAGGTCGGCGGGCGAGGCGGGGCGGATCGAAAGGGTCACGCGATTATCCTGCAAAGAGCGACGTTGCGGCGCTTTTAACGATGGCGGGGCGAGGGGCAATGCCACTCATTCGACGAGACCCTGCTTGCGATAATCGAGATGCTCGCGGCCCCATGCACGAATGGCGTGCATCAGCGGGCGCACCGTTTCGCCGTGCGGCGAAATTTCATATTCGACGTGCGAGGGCGCGAGCGAGTGGACGGCGCGCACGATCAGCCGCTCTTCCTCCAGACCCCGCAACGTTTCGGTCAGCACCTTGTGCGACACTTCAGGGATCAGGCGCCGAAGCTCGTTGAAGCGGCGCGTGCCGCTGTCGAGATAATAGAGGCAGATCAGGCTCCATTTGCCGCCGATCGCGTTCAGCGCCGCGGTCATCGGGCAATTGGTCATCGGGGTCGGCGTGTTCGCCTCTGCGTCCGATGGATTCGATGTCGCCATGACCTGCTCCCGGTTACCAGAAAGTGCGTCCTTGTCGCGGCTTCCGGCAGCGGACAGGATGACGCGATGATCGTCGAGATGCGGACCTATCAGACCAGGCCGGGAATGCGGACCCGCTTTATCGAGATTTTCGAGGCGAAGACGCGGCCCGAGCATGAGCGGCTGGGCATGTGCATCATGGGGCCGTTCCTGAGCGTCGAGAATCCCGACACCTTCTTTTTCATGCGCGGCTTTCCCGACATCGAAAGCCGCGAGACGATGAAGGCGACTTTTTACGAAGGGCGGCTGTGGAAAGAGGAGTTGGAGGGAGTGCTGATGCCGATGCTCGAAAATTGCGATGTGGTCGTCGTCGACGATCCCGACGGCCGGATCGCGTGGTGAGCGTGCGATGGCTGGCGCTGGCACTGCTGGTCGCGGGGCCGGGCGGTTCGGCAATTGCGCAGTCGGCGCCCGCCACGTCCGCGGAAACCACGCGCGACGGCCAGCGCGATTTCGATTTCGAGATCGGCGAATGGACGACCGACGTGCGCGTGCTGCGCAATCCCTTGTCGGGCCAGCCGCCGGTCTGGGCCGAATATCGCGGGACGAGCGTGGTCCGGGGCCTGATGGACAGCCGCGCGAACAGTGTCGCGCTGTCGGTCGCGGGCCCGGCGGGAAAAATCGAGGGTATTTCGCTCCGGCTCTACGATCCCGGCGCGCGTCGCTGGAGCCTCAACTTCGCCAGCCTTGGCGATGGCGCGATGACCCCGCCGGTGATCGGCGGGTTCGACGGCAAAGGACGCGGCATCTTTTATGGCGACGACAGGCTGGGCGCGCGCGAGATCCGGGTGCGGTTCGTCATCACGCAGGTGTCGGCTGACGAGGCGCGGTTCGAGCAGGCCTTTTCCGCCGACAATGGCGCGACATGGGAGGTGAACTGGATCGCGGTCGATCGTCGGGTGCAATCCGTCGTCGCCTTGCCCGCCGATCTCGCGCAGGCGGTGGACGCGCATAACCGCGCGACGATAGCCAAGGATATCGGGGCGCTGGGCGCGCTGGTGACCGATGACTATCTGCTGGTGAACTCCGACGCGACGACGCAGGACAAAAGCTCCTATCTCGCCGATTTCGAGAAGCCCGATTTCCGGATCGAGCCGTTCACGATCGAGCAGCCGATCGCCCGTGTCGACGGCGACACGGCGGTGACGGGCGGCCTCATGGCGCTGCGCTGGACGCAGGCCGGACGGCAGGAGAGCCGCCGCCTGCGCATCGCGAATGTATGGATCAAGCAGGGCGGGCGCTGGCGGATCGCTTATACCCAGCTGACCCGCGTGCCGGATTAACGCGGGCCGCGCGCAGAATATTTCTCTTCTCGTCACCCCGGACTTGACCCGGGGTCCCGCTTGATGACCGGGCCTGCCGATGCTTCAAAAAGCGGGATCCCGGGTCAAGCCCGGGATGACGCGTGGGGAGGGCCACTCCGAAACGGTCCTCTCGGGCGGCAAACATATGGTTCCGTCTCTACGCCGCCTTGCCGTGCAGCGTGTCCATGCTGACCGCGCTGCCGGCATCGATCTCGGCGGCCTTGGCTTCGACGAGTTTCACGACATGCGCGATCATGTCGGCGTCGGCGACATGATGGTCGGTGACGCCCGACAGATAGACCATATGCTTGCCGTTGCCGCCGCCGGTGATGCCGATGTCGGTCTCGCGCGCCTCGCCGGGGCCGTTGACGACGCAGCCCACTACCGAGAGCGACATCGGGGTCTTGATGTGGCTCAGCGCCTCTTCGAGCGCCTGGACGGTGCGGATGACGTCGAAGCCCTGGCGTGCGCAGCTGGGGCACGAGACGACGCGCACGCCGCGGGTGCGCAGGCCCAGCGATTTCAGGATCTCGTAGCCGACGCGGACTTCTTCCTCGGGTTCGGCCGAGAGGCTGACGCGGATCGTGTCGCCGATGCCGGCCCAGAGCAGGTTGCCGATGCCGAGCGCCGATTTGACGGTGCCGCCGATCAGCCCGCCCGCCTCGGTGATGCCGAGGTGCAAGGGGCAGTCGACCGCGTCGGCGAGCTGCATATAGGAGGCGACGGCGAGGAAGACGTCGCTCGCCTTCACCGCGACCTTATAGTCGTGGAAGTCGTGGTCCTGGAGCAGCTTGATATGGTCGAGCGCGCTTTCGGTCAGCGCCTCGGGGCAGGGTTCGCCATATTTTTCGAGCAGGTCCTTTTCGAGGCTGCCGGCGTTGACGCCGATGCGGATCGCGCAGCCATTGGCCTTGGCGGCGCGAACGACCTCGCCGACGCGCTCGGACGAGCCGATGTTGCCGGGGTTGATGCGCAGACACGCGGCGCCGGCGTCGGCGGCTTCGAGCGCGCGCTTGTAGTGGAAATGGATGTCGGCGATCAGCGGCACCCGCGCGGCGCGGACGATCTTGGCTAGCGATGCGGTCGAATCGGTGTCGGGGCAGGAGACGCGGATCAGGTCGGCGCCGGCTTCCTCGCAGCGGCGGATCTGGTCGATCGTTGCCACGGCATCGGACGTCAGCGTGTTGGTCATCGTCTGCACCGTGATCGGGGCGCCGCCGCCGACCGGGACATTGCCGACCATGATCTGGCGGCTGCTGCGCCGCGCAATGTCGCGCCAGGGGCGCAGGCCGGGATTGTGATCGCTCATCGCTTTACGGGTTCCTGAAAGAGGCTCGCCGCTCTTTAGCGGCGGCGCGGGCGCTTGGCAAAGCGGTTGCGCTCGCACGATGGCGCCGCCAAGGTCGCGCTCCCCCGCGCCCCCAAGGAAATATCATGCTCCGCCTGCTCGCCGCCCCCGCGCTCCTGATCGCCGTCCCCGCCGCCGCGCAGGACGTCGCCGATCCGCCGTCGCGATCGTTGTCGGTGTCGGGCGGGGTCGACCTGGTCTCCGACTATCGCTTTCGCGGGCTGTCGCTGTCGGATGGAGAGGTCGCGGTGCAGCCGACGGTCAATCTCAGCCACGACAGCGGCTTCTACCTCGGCGCCTGGGGATCGAACATCGATGTCGGGCCGGCGGGCGGCGATGTCGAGATCGACCTGTACGGCGGTTACGAGACCGAGATCGCGTCGGGCACCCGGCTCGACGTCGGGCTGACCTATTATTGGTATGCCGACGCCGACAAGGCGTTCGGACCCAGCGACTATGGCGAGGCGGCGGTGCGCCTCTCCTATCTGCTCGGGCCGGTCGAGGCGAAGGGTCGGATCGCCTATGCCTGGGACCAGGCGGCGCTGGCTTCGGACGACAGCGTCTATCTCAGCCTCGGGCTGTCGTCGGGCATTCCGAATACCCCGGTCACGCTGTCGGCGGGGGTCGGGTACACCGATGGCGCGCTGGCCGCGCTTGCGCCGGGGGGCGATTATCTCGACTGGTCGCTCGGGGCGTCGGCGACATTCGGACCCGTCACCACCGGCGTCAAATATGTCGATACCGACATCGCCAAAACCGGGGTCAAGGCGATCGACCGGCGCTACGACGCGACGCTGGTCTTCTCGCTCGGGGTCGTTTTCTGAACGGACAACGAAAGATTGTTACGACCGCGACCGGATTCGCGACAGGATAGTGTTGCATATTTGTCGCAGCACCCGGATTTTGGACGCGTGACGTGATTTTTTCGATTGTGCGGCGCAGCAACTTGCCCAAAAGGGACGCACGCATGACCGGACTGGCCCGAAACAGAGGCTGGCTGTCACGCAGCAGGCAGGGACGATCCGTTTTTCCATTTGGGGATCTGTCCATGAAGAAACTCTCCCGCGCATGCCTCGGCATGCTTCTCGCCGCCGTTGCGGTTCCCTCCACGGCTTTCGCCCAGGACGAAGAAGACACCGACGGCATCACCATCACGGGCGGTGCGACGGTCGTCAGCGACTATCGTTTCCGCGGTTTCAGCCAGTCGAACGAAGAAGGCGCGATCCAGGGCACCTTCACCATCGCGCACGACAGCGGCTTCTACCTCGGCACCTGGGGGTCGAGCATCGGCTTCAACAACGGCACCGAGATCGATCTCTATGGCGGCTTTGCCAAGGAGATCGCCCCCGGCCTGACCGGCGACATCGGCGTGACCGCCTATACCTATCCCGGCGCCAACAACACGACGGTCATCGAGCCCTATGTGGCGCTGACCGGCACGATCGGGCCGGCATCGGTCAAGGGCGGCCTCGCCTGGGCGCCCGGCGGCCAGAATTCGCTCGGCGACGAAAGCGCCATCTATGCCTATACCGACATCGGCGTCGCGATTCCCGACACCCCGGTAAAGCTGAAGGCGCACCTCGGCTATGCCAACAGCGACAGCTATTTGGGCGGCCTCGACGGCGAAGTCTTCGACTATTCGGTCGGCGTCGATTTCACCTGGAAGGCGCTGACGCTGGGCATTTCCTATGTGAACACCGATGCGCCCAAGATCGGCGGCTACAAGGAAGCCATCGGGGCCGACGGCGCTGTCCTGTTTTCGCTCGGCGCCGCTTTCTGACGCCTTGCGCGGAGGCGGCCTCTGGGGGGAGGCCGCCTCCCTATTCTCTCTTGACGGAAAGGGCCGGCGTTTCGCCGGCTTTTTCTGTTTGGGAGGGTTGGTTTTGGGCGGTGACGGACGTTGATCTCCCTTCCCTAGAAAGGCGATTGTGCAGTTTACAAACGCTGGGGTTCGCGGATGTCGGTTTTGCGGTGGGGAACCGACGTCCCCCCCCCGCCCCGGCTGCGGGCGGGGAGCCGAATGTCCGTTTCCGCCCGATACCCGCCGCCCAGGCCTTGGGTTTGCAAAGAAGATAATCGCCTTCCATTCGGCGGGAAAATTTGCCCGCGAAACCTTGCAACCGCGTGGCGCCCTACCGAGTTACGACCCTCATCCTCCCCACCAAAAAAGATGGAGACTGCCATGACGATCGCTCTAACCGTTTTGCCCTATGCCGAGGACGCGCTCGAACCGCATATCTCGGCCGAAACGCTGCGGACGCACCATGGCAAGCACCACAAGACCTATGTCGACAAGCTCAACGCCGCGATCGAGGGCACCGAACTCGCCGACAAGCCGCTCGAGGAAATCATCCATCATGCCGAGGGTTCGGGCAACAAGGGCCTGTTCAACAATGCCGCCCAGGCGTGGAACCACGGCTTCTACTGGAACAGCCTGACCCCCGACGCGACCGCGCCCGAGGGCGACCTCGCCGCCGCGATCGAGCGCGATTTCGGTTCGCTGGGCGAGCTCAAGAAGCAGCTGAAGGAGACCGCGATCGGCCATTTCGCGTCGGGCTGGGCCTGGCTCGTGTCGCGCGACGGCACGCTGTCGGTCACCGACACGCATGACGCGGGCACCGAACTGGTCGCGGGCATCAAGCCCTTGCTCGTCGTCGATGTGTGGGAACATGCCTATTATATCGACCGCAAGAATGTCCGCCCCGACTATGTCAACGCGACGGTCGACAATCTGCTGAACTGGGATTTCGCGGCGGAGAATTTCGCGCGCGACGGCACCTGGACCTATCCCTGACCCGACCGGGCGGACGGCACCCGCGGTCCGCCCGATCCCCCCTTTCCCAAAAGACGCCAAGCGGCTAGGCAGCAGGCGCGCGCCGGCCAGCGAATTTGGGGGATCATGCAGTATCGCAACGACATCGCCGGGCTGCGCGCGCTTGCCGTCCTGCCGATCCTGCTCGTCCATGCCGGGCTGACCGCGATCCCGGGCGGCTTCGTCGGGGTCGATATCTTCTTCGTCATCTCGGGCTATCTGATCAGCCGCATCATCCTGAAGGAGATGGAGGGCGATCGTTTCACCCTGACCGGCTTCTATCGCCGCCGCGCGCTGCGCATCCTGCCCGCGCTGCTCGTCATGCTGGTCGTCGTGCTCGCGATCGGCTGGTGGCGATTGTTCCCGCAGGATATGCGCGACCTGTCGTGGAGCGCCGCGGCGACCGCGCTGTCGGGGTCGAACCTGTGGTTCTGGCGCACCGTCAATTATTTCGGCGACGCCGAACTCACCCCCTTGCTCCACACCTGGTCGCTGGGGGTCGAGGAACAATTCTATATCTTCTATCCGCTGCTGCTGATCCTGCTGCGGCGCTGGCTGCCGCGGCATATTGTTGGCGCGTTATGGGTGATCGCGGCGGGATCGCTGGCGATGGGCTATGGCCTGATCCTGGTGGGCAAGGCGCAGGCGAGTTTTTACCTGCTGCCCTCGCGCGCGTGGGAACTGGCGCTGGGCGGGCTGATCGCGACCGGGGGTTTCCCGGCGCTCGGGCCGCGGCTGCGCGCGCTGGCGGCGTGGGTCGGGCTGGCCATGGTGATCGCGGCGCTGTTCGTGATCGAGGAGGGCATGGATTTCCCGGTGCCCTGGGCGCTGCTGCCCTGTGTCGGCACCGCGCTGCTGATCGCTTATGGCGAAACCGGCTGGACCGCGAAATTGCTGTCGCTGGCGCCGATGCGCTTTGTCGGCGATATCAGCTACTCGCTCTATCTGTGGCATTGGCCGGTGATGGCCTTCTGGCGCTTCGAGCGCGGGCTGACGCTCGATCCCTATGAGATGGCGGCGACGATCGCGATCTCGTTCGGCCTCGCTATCCTCAGCTATCGCCTGATCGAGCGGCCTTTCCTCGAACGCGGCAACGGCTGGCCCACGCCCCGCGTGCTGTGGATCGCGCTTGCGGCGATGATCGCGGTCGCGGGCGCGGCGGCGCTGCTCGCGCTACAGGCGAAACACACCCGCATCGCGAACCCCGAGGTCGCGCGGCTGCTGACCTATCTCGACTATGACAACAGCAAAGAATCCTTCTTCCAGTTCAGGCGCGGCGTGTGCATGGCCGACAGCGCGCTGCCGACCTTCGACGCCAAGCTTTGCGCGACGCGGCGGCCCGACCGGCCGAACATCATGGTGATGGGGGACAGCCACGCCGGGCATATCGTCCAGGCGATCGCCGAGCGGCTGCCGCAGGCGAATGTTCTGCGGCTGACCGCGGCGGGATGCGACCCGGTGTTGCCGCTGCGCGGCGATCCGCGCTGCACCCGCGTGATGGCACTCGGGTTCGAGGGGCGGACGCCGGGCGAAGGGGCGATCGCGCGCGTGATCCTGTCCTCGCGCTGGCGCGACGACCGGCTTCCCGGACTCCTTGGCGCGGTAAAGCATTTCCGGGCGCAGGGTGTCCCTGTCACCGTGCTCGGCCCGGCGGTCGAATATGACGAGCCCTTGCCGCGCCTGCTCGCACGCCTCACGACCCGCGGCGATGTCGATGCCGCGCGCGGCAGCCGGCGGATGGAACTGGTCGCGCTCGACCGCGCGATGCGCGACGCGGTGGTCGCGGCGGGCGGCACCTATGTCTCGATGCAGGACCTCGAATGTCCGAAAGGCGTCTGCCCGCTCTTCGCGTCGGACCGCTCGCCCTTTCATTTCGACTATGGCCATTATACATTGGGCGCGTCGCGCGACCTGGCGGCGAAACTCCCCCTCGAAGCGATAACAGCGGCCCCCCAATGACCATCAGCCTGTTCGAATTGTTCAAGATCGGCGTCGGCCCGTCGAGTTCGCACACCGTCGGCCCGATGGTCGCGGCGCGGCGCTTCACCGTGTGGCTCGATGAGGCGGGGCTGCTGGGCAAGATCGCGCATGTCGAGGCCGACCTTTACGGCTCGCTCGCGCTGACGGGGAAGGGCCACGCCGCCGACACCGCCATCGTCGCGGGTCTCGCGGGCGAAATCCCCGCCTCGACCAGCCTCGCCGCGATCAAGGCGCATTGGGACCGGGCGGAGGGCGAGGGGTTCCTCTACCTGCTCGGCCGCCAGCGGGTGCGCTTCCAGCCCGCACGCGACCTGCATTTCCAGATGCGCCAGCGCCAGCCGTTCCACAGCAATGCGCTCTCTTTCACCGCGCGCGATGCGGCGGGCGAGATCCTCGCCAAACGCATGTATTTCTCGATCGGCGGCGGCTTCGTCGTCGACGAGGACGAGGCGGGGCGCAACAGCCGCGGCGCCGAGGATGAAGTCGAACTGCCCTTCGCCTTCACCTCGGGCGCCGATCTGCTCACGATGGGCGCGGCGTCGGGCAAGAGCTTTGCCGAGATGATGCTCGAGAACGAGCTGGTGCATCGCAGCCTCGACGAGGTGAACGCCGGGCTCGACGCGATCGCCGGCGCGATGGACGCGTCGATCGACTCGGGTTGTTGCAGCACCGGAATCCTGCCCGGCGGGCTGAAGGTCAAGCGCCGCGCGCCGCAGATCGCCGCCGACATCCGCAACCGCCACGAAACCAATCTGATCGATCCGCTCGCGATGATGGACTGGATCAACCTGTGGGCGATGGCGGTGAACGAAGAGAACGCCGCGGGCGGCAAGGTCGTCACCGCGCCGACCAACGGCGCAGCCGGGATCATCCCTGCGGTGATCCGCTTCTACCGGCGCGGCTATCGCGGCGACGCCGCCGGGGTGCGGACCTTCCTGCTCGCCGCGGGCGCGGTCGGCGCGCTCTACAAGCGCAACGCCAGCATCTCGGGCGCCGAGGTCGGCTGCCAGGGCGAGGTCGGCGTCGCCTGTTCGATGGCGGCGGCGGGGCTGACCGCCGCGCTCGGCGGCACCAACGCCCAGGTCGAGAATGCCGCCGAGATCGGCATGGAACATAACCTTGGCCTCACCTGCGACCCGATCGGCGGCCTGGTCCAGATCCCGTGCATCGAGCGCAACGCGATGGGCGCGATCAAGGCGATCGATGCCAGCCGCATCGCGATGATCGGCGACGGCACGCATGTGGTGAGCCTCGACACGGTGATCGCGACGATGCTGCAGACGGGCCGCGACATGCGGGATAAGTATAAGGAAACGTCGAAGGGCGGGCTGGCGGTTAGCGTGGTGGAATGTTGAGCGGCAGGTAGCTGGGTTGCCGGCCCTGTGCCTCTGCAAACAAACAGAAGCTTAGAGTTGGGATTGATGCGATGAACGGAATTCTGCGCACTGGTTCGTCACGGCATGCGACCGAACTCGTGAGACTTGGTTGGACAGTCGAATATCAGTTCTTTTGGGGCGACGATGCCGAGCCATATGAAATTGGCCTTCAATGGGACGATGAGGACGAGCCGCTCCGTGCGGACCAAAATGCCGATGAATGGCTGACGCCCGAAGGCGTGTATCGTCTAAAAAGTGAACGCGAGCAGCGCCACAATCACAAACTGCGTTAGGTTGCTCCACTCCGCTGCAACGCCCCCGGCAATTCCTCGCGCAATTTGTCGATCAGCAGCCGCACCTTCGGCAGCAGATGCCGCCGCTGCGGATAGACCGCACAGATCGGTTCTTCCTGCCGGCGCAGCGGGTCGAGGAGTGAGACGAGCGCAGCCTTTCTCTAATCGTCACCCCGGGCTTGGCCCGGGGTCCCGCTGGCCGCGGTGAAAAGCGGGACCCCGGATCAAGTCCGGGGTGACGGGTTTGTGCGTTCTGCCGGCTCATTTCGGGTGATCTCCGCCGCCGAAGCTTCCTCGCATCTTGCATTGCCGCCGCATTTGCCTGATTGGGGCCGCCGAAAAGGAGACCGCCCCATGAAGACCCGCGCCGCCGTTGCGTTCGAAGCGAAGAAGCCGCTGGAGATCGTCGAACTCGACCTCGAAGGCCCGAAGGCGGGCGAGGTGCTGGTCGAGATCATGGCGACGGGCATCTGCCACACCGACGCCTATACGCTCGACGGCTTCGACAGCGAGGGCATCTTCCCGAGCGTGCTCGGCCATGAAGGTGCGGGCATCGTGCGCGAAATCGGCGCCGGCGTGACGTCGGTGAAGCCCGGCGACCATGTCATCCCGCTCTACACCCCCGAATGCCGCCAGTGCAAAAGCTGCCTCAGCGGCAAGACCAACCTCTGCACCGCGATCCGCGCGACGCAGGGCAAGGGCTTGATGCCCGACGGCACCACGCGCTTTTCGTACAAGGGGCAGCCGATCTTCCATTATATGGGCTGCTCGACCTTCTCGAACTTCACCGTGCTGCCCGAGATCGCGGTCGCGAAGATCCGCGAGGACGCGCCGTTCCAGAGTGCGTGCTACATCGGCTGCGGCGTCACCACCGGCGTCGGCGCGGTGACCAACACCGCTAAAGTCCAGGTAGGCGACAATGTGGTGGTGTTCGGGCTCGGCGGGATCGGGCTCAACGTGCTTCAGGGCGCGCGGCTCGCAGGCGCCAACAAGATCATCGGCGTCGACATCAACCCCGACCGCGAGGAATGGGGCCGCAAGTTCGGCATGACCGACTTCCTCAATACCAGGGGCTTGAGCCGCGAAGACACGGTGGCCGCGATCGTGCAGCTGACCGACGGCGGCGCCGATTATACCTTCGACGCGACGGGCAACACCGAAGTGATGCGCACCGCGCTCGAAGCCTGCCATCGCGGCTGGGGCACCTCGATCATCATCGGCGTGGCCGAGGCGGGCAAGGAAATTGCGACGCGCCCGTTCCAGCTCGTCACCGGCCGCAACTGGCGCGGCACCGCCTTCGGCGGCGCCAAGGGCCGCACCGACGTGCCCAAGATCGTCGACATGTATATGACCGGCAAGATCGAGATCGACCCGATGATCACCCACGTCATGGGGCTGGAAGAGATCAACAAGGGGTTCGACCTGATGCATGCGGGGACAAGCATCCGCAGCGTCGTCGTCTTCTGACCGCGGCGTGAGCGGCCCCTATGTCCTGACCTTCAGCTGCGGCGACGCGGTCGGCATCGTCGCGGCGGTGACGGGGCTGCTCGCCGGGCACGACGGCTTCATCCTCGACAGCCAGCAATATGCCGATCTCGACACGGGGCGCTTCTTCATGCGCGTCGAATTCCGCGGCGAAGGCCCGCGCTTTCCTGCCGACCTTGCCGGGGTACAGGCGGCGTTCGCGCCGATCGTCACCCGCTTCGCGATGGACGCGCGGATCAGCGACCGCGCCGCGAAGCCGCGCTTCGTGATCGCGGTGTCGCAGGGCAGCCACTGCCTCAACGACCTGCTCCACCGCTGGTCGACCGGCAATCTTGCGATCGACATCGTCGCTGTGGTGTCGAACCATGAGGCGCAGCGGCGGCTATCCGAATGGCACGGCGTGCCCTTCCATTACCTGCCTGTCGGCGACCCCAACCGCGCCGACCAGGAAGCGGCAATCCTCGACGTGATGGCGCGCGGCGGCGCCGAATATCTGGTCCTCGCACGCTATATGCAGATATTGTCGAGCGACCTGTCCGCAAGCCTCGCTGGCCGCTGCATCAATATCCACCACAGCTTCCTGCCGGGGTTCAAGGGCGCCAAGCCCTATCACCGCGCGCACGAACGCGGGGTCAAGCTGATCGGCGCAACCGCGCATTTCGTCACCGGCGACCTCGACGAGGGGCCGATCATCGAACAGGCGGTCGAGCGCGTCGATCACCGCGACGGCATCGACGACCTGATCCGCATCGGCCGCGACGTCGAGGCGCAGGTGCTGGCGCGCGCGGTGCGCTGGGTAGCCGAGCAGCGCGTGCTGATCGACGGGCGCAAGACCGTGGTGTTCCGCTAGTTCGGCCTTTTCGCCGAACCCAAACCATCATCGTGGCTGGCCCTGACCGCGCGGGCGGACTAGGTTCCGATTCGCAACCAAAACCGGAGGAGCAGAGGATATGTACAGTCACAATATGGTCGGATCGAACGACATCGATGCGTCGAAGAAATTCTATGACGCGACCTTCGCGGCGCTCGGCGGCAAGCCCGCGATCGTCGACGACAAGGGGCGACTGATCTATATGCACAATGGCGGGTTGTTCCTGGTCGGCAAGCCGATCGACGGCGAAGCGGCGACGGTCGGCAACGGCTGCACCATCGGTTTCGCGATGGAAGGACCCGAGCAGGCGAAGGCGTGGCACGATGCGGGCGTCGCCAATGGCGGCACCTCGATCGAGGATCCGCCGGGCGTGCGCGAAGGCGGCTTCGGCGCGATGTATCTCGCCTATCTGCGCGATCCGTCGGGCAACAAGCTCTGCGCGCTCCACCGGATCGTCTGAGGGCCATCATGCGAGGCGAAGCGGGATTGCTGGCGGACCTGGAAACGCTCGCCATCCCCTTCGCCGCCTATGAGCATGTCGCGGTGTTCACCGTCGCCGAAAGCGACGAAGTGAACGCCGCGATACCGGGCGCGCATACCAAGAACCTGTTCCTGAAGGACAATGGTGGCGCCTATTGGCTGGTCACCGTGCCGGGCGAGGCGCGCGTCGATCTGAAAGCCTTGCCCGCCGCGATCGGCAGCAAGCGCGTCAGCTTCGGCAAGGCCGAGGATATGGAACGGCTGCTGGGGATCAAGCCGGGCTCGGTCACCCCGCTTGCCGCGATCAACGCCGCGCCGGGCAGCATCGCGGTGGTGATCGACGCAGGGCTGGCGGCGGCGGGCACGGTCAACGTCCACCCGCTGCGCAACACCGGGACGCTGGGGCTGGCGGGCGCGGCGATCCTCGACCTGCTGCGCCATTGGGGACATGAGCCATTGGTGGCGGCGATCCCGATTCAGGCCTAACCCGCCGCCATTGCCATCCACATCGCGCCGATCAGGGTGAAGGAGCGCGGGTCGCCGGTCAGGCCGCTGTTCATCTTGTTCATCACATAGCTGAAGGTCGCGCGGGCATCCATGTCGATGATGATCAGCGAGCCGCCATAGCCGCCCCAATAGAGGGTGTTGGGGTTGGGCAGCGGAACCAGTTCGCTCGGCAGGCCGAAGCCCATGGCATAGCGGATGGGCACGCCGAGGATCAGGTCGGTGCCCGCACTCTGCAGTTCGAGTGCCTTGCGGCATCCGGCTTCGGACAGCAGGCGTTTCCCCTTCGCGACCCCGCCGTTCGCGAGCAGCGCATGGATTTCGGCGACGCTGCGCGCGTTGCCCGTGCCGCCCGCCGCGGGGATTTCGGCGCCGCGCCAGCCGCGGGTGCGCGTCGCCGACACATCGACGCCGGGGTTGGTGAAGGTCTTGCGCTGGATATCGGTCGAAAAGTCGCTGATCGTCTCGGGCGGCGGGATCAGATCGGCGACGCGGTGGTCCTCCGACGCGGGCAGGCCGATGTGGAAATCGGCACCGAGCGGTTCGGCGATCTCCTCGCGAAAAACGGTGCCGAGCGACTTGCCGGTAATCCGCCGCACGACCTCGCCCACCAGATAGCCCTGCGTGATCGCATGATAGCCCGGCGCGCTGCCCGGCTGCCACCAGGGCGCCTGCGCGGCGAGCAACGACGTGACCTTCTCCCAGTCGTAGAAATCCTCGGTCGTCAGCGGCGCATCCCAGCCCGACAGACCGGCGCTGTGGCTCATCAGCTGCGCGACGGTGACCTCGGTCTTGCCGTTCGCGGCGAATTCGGGCCAGTAGCGCGCGACGGGCGCCGCGAAATCGAGTTCGCCGCGGTCGGCGACGAGCAGCGCGGTGAGCGCGGTCATCGTCTTGGTCGTCGAATAGACGTTGACGATCGTGTCGGCCCGCCACGGTCGGGTGCGGGCTTCGTCGGCATGGCCGCCCCACAGGTCGACCACCGTCTCGCCGTCGATCGTCGCGCAGAAGGAGAGGCCGACGTCGGCGCCGCTCGCCAGGCTCGCCGCCATGCCGAGGCGGACGGCGGCAAAGCGGTCCTGACATGTCCCGTGGATATTAATGCCCAGCACGCAGCCCTCCCTTTTGAATTTGACGCGAGCATGGCGTAGCAGGGTGAAAACACAAGCAGGACGAAGCAATGCCCATTGAAACCATCTCCACCACCCGCAGCCATGGCGGCACGCAAGGCGTGTACAAGCACGCCAGCACCACGACCGGCACCGACATGACCTTCGCGGCCTTCGTGCCCGACCACGAAAAGGGCGCGAAGCTGCCCGTGCTCTGGTATCTGTCGGGGCTGACCTGCACCCACGCCAATGTGATGGAAAAGGGCGAATATCGCGCCGCGTGCGCCGAACATGGGGTGATCTTCATCGCCCCCGACACGTCGCCGCGCGGCGAGGGGGTTCCGGACGACCCCGAGGGCGCGTGGGATTTCGGCCTTGGCGCGGGTTTCTATGTCGATGCGACCGAGGAACCCTGGGCGCAACATTACCGGATGCGCAGCTATATCGAGGACGAACTGCCGTCGCTGATCCTGCGCAATTTCCCGACCGCCGACCTGTCGCGGCAGGCGATCACCGGCCATTCGATGGGCGGCCATGGCGCTTTGACCATAGGCCTCCGCAATCAGGACCGTTTCCGCTCGGTGTCGGCCTTCTCGCCGATCGTCGCGCCGCTGCAATGCCCGTGGGGCGAAAAGGCGCTCGATCGTTACCTGGGGCAGGAGCGCGAGGACTGGTACGCCTATGACGCGTGCATGCTGCTCGAACAGGGGCTGCGCGTGCCCGACCTGCTCGTCGATCAGGGAGAGGCCGACAACTTCCTCGCCGAACAGCTCAAGACGCATCTGCTGGTCGAGGCGTGCGAGCGCAACGGGCAGAAAGCCGAGATCCGCATGCAGCCGGGCTACGACCACAGCTATTATTTCATCTCGAGCTTTCTGGCCGAGCATGTGGCGTGGCATGCGGAGCGGTTGAAGGCTTAAACGTCGCCCCCGCGAAGGCGGGGGCCGCTGGCGATTTACGCAGCCGCGCAGAGAAAAGCCGACAGCGGCCGTGTCGGGAGGCACGTGACTCCCGGCACCCTTCGCGGTGGCGACGCTATGGAATCAACACCGTCGATCCGGTCGTACGCCCGGCCTGCAAGTCGGCATGCGCCCGCGCAACATCCTGCAAGCCATAGCTTTGTCCGACATTGATCTTCACCGCGCCGCTTTCGATCATCTCGAACACCCGTGCCGCGCCGGCGGCACGTTCGCCGGGGTGGAGATAATAGTCGAACAGGGTCGGGCGCGTCACGAATTGCGAGCCGTTCTGCGCGAGCACGCCGAGGTTGATGCCGTTCACCGGCCCGCCGGCGTTCCCGTAACTTACGATCAGACCGCGCCGCGCGGTGGCCTTCAGCGAGACCTCCCACGTCGCCATGCCGATGCCGTCGAAGGTTACCGGCACGCCCTGGCCGTCGGTCAGGCTGCGCACATGCGCGGCGACATCGTCGCTCTTGTAGAGCAGCACATGGTCGGCGCCCGCCGCGTGCGCGGCCTCCGCCTTGGCTTCGGTGCTGACGGTGCCGATCACCGTCGCGCCGATCGCCTTCAGCCATTGCACGAGGATCAGCCCGACCCCGCCCGCGGCGGCGTGCACGAGTACGGGCCAGCCCGCCTCGACCTTCGCGCAGCGCTCGACGAGCATCTCGACGGTTGCCGCCTTGAGCAGCGCCGCCGCGGCGGTCTCGTCCTCGATCCCGGCTGGGAGCTTGAACAGCGACGATGCGGGCAGCAGGCGCGCGCTGGCATAGGCGCCCATGGCGGGGCCGAAGGTCGCGGCGCGGTCGCCGGGCTGGAAGCCGTGCACGCCGTCGCCGACCGCGATCACCTCGCCCGCCGATTCGACGCCGAGGCCGGTGGGCAGCGGGATCCGGTAGGTCCCGTCGCGGTGATAGATGTCGAGATAGTTGAGCCCGATCGCGGTCTGGCGCAGCAGTATCTCGCCGGGACCGGGCGCCCCGAGCGTGACCTCGCGCCAGTCGATGACCTCGGGCCCGCCCTGGGTTTCGATGAAGGCCTGGACTGCTTGCATCACGCGCTCTCCTGCTGTCCGCCCGATTTGGTGGATCGGCAGGGTGGGCGCAAGGGTTCCGCGCCAATATGCCTCGTCATTGCGAGCGAAGCGAAGCAATCCAGGGCGGGTTACGCCGCTCTGGATTGCCGCGTCGCCCTCGGCTCCCTAGCAACGACGGAATTCAATATTTCCCGGTCTTGCGCGGGCCGCGCTGGCCATAGGGCTTGGGCTTGTAGCGTTCGGTGGGGGCGCCCGGCGTGCCGGGTCCACGCGGTCCGCGCGGACCCGGACGGTCGCGGTCGCCGCCCGGCGCACGGCCCAGCGTGGCGCGCGGCGCATGGTCGCGGGGCGGGCGGTCGCCCGACCCCTTTTCGCGGCGCGGCGGATAGGTCGGGCCGTCGGGCGCGGGGGTGATCGCGACGCCGCTGTCGTCCTCGCCGTCCTCGTTGGCGCTGCGCACCACGGCTTCGGCGAAGCGGTCGGCGATCGCGCGCGGGATGTTGAACATCGTCTCGCTCGGACCGATGCGGATCGCGCCGATCTCCTGCTTGGTCACATGGCCGCGGCGGCAGAGCAGGGGCAGGATCCAGCGCGGGTCGGCGTTCTGGCGGCGGCCGATGTTGAGTTTGAACCAGACGCTGTCGTCGAAGCCTTCGCGGCGCTCGCCGCGCTCGGGACGCTCGAACCGTTCGCCGCGTTCGGGACGCTCGCCGCGCGGACGCGCGCTGTTGTCGATCAGATCCTCGGGCGCGGGCATCAGGGCGCGGTGCGCGCGGACGAGCGACGCGGCGATATCCTCGGCGCTGCGCTCGGCCATCAGCCGCTGCGCCAGTTCGATATCCTCGGATTCATGCTCGACGGGGGCGAGCAATTTCTCGATCAGCCGTTCCTGATCCTTCAGGCGGACATCGGCGGCGGTCGGCGCGTCCATCCATTCGGCGTTGATCCGCGCGCCGCGCAGCATGCCGTCGACGCGGCGGCGGCGCGGATAGGGGACGATGATGACCGCGGTGCCCTTCTTGCCCGCGCGGCCGGTGCGGCCCGAGCGGTGCTGGAGCGTTTCGGCATCGCGCGGGATCTCGACATGGATCACCAGGGACAGGCTGGGCAGGTCGATGCCGCGCGCGGCGACGTCGGTCGCGACGCACACCTTGGCGCGGCGGTCGCGCAGCGCCTGCAGCGCGGCGTTGCGCTCGTTCTGGCTATGCTCGCCCGACAAAGCGACGGCGGCGAAGCCGCGGTCGGTCAGGCTGGCATGGAGGCGGCGGACATTGTCGCGCGTCGCGCAGAACAGCATCGCGGTCTCGGCATCGTGCAGGCGCAGCAGATTGATGACCGCGCCCTCGATATCGGCGGGGGCTACGGTCACCGCCTGATAGCTGATGTCGCCATGGCCGCGATCCTCACCGACGGTCGAGATGCGCAGCGCGTCGCGCTGGTAGCGCTTCGCCATGTTCGCGATCGGCTTGGGGATGGTCGCCGAGAACATCAAAGTGCGGCGCGTCTCGGGCGTCGCGTCGAGTATCTCCTCGAGGTCTTCGCGAAAGCCCATGTCGAGCATCTCGTCGGCCTCGTCGAGCACCGCGACGCGCAGCGCGGCAAGGTCGAGCGCGCCGCGTTCGAGATGATCGCGCAGGCGCCCGGGGGTGCCGACGACGATCTGTACGCCCTGGTTGAGCGCGCGGCGCTCCTTGCTGGCGTCCATGCCGCCGACGCAGGTCGCGATGCGCGCGCCGGCCTTGGCATAGAGCCAGCCGAGTTCGCGGCTGACCTGCATCGCCAGCTCGCGCGTCGGCGCGATGATCAGCGCCAGCGGCGAGGTCGCGAAGGGCAGACGCCCGTCCTCGATCAGCTGCTCGGCCATCGCAAGGCCGAAGGCGACGGTCTTGCCCGATCCGGTCTGGGCGGAGACGAGCAGGTCGCGGCCGATCGCTTCGGGTTCGACGACATGGGTCTGGACGGGGGTGAGATTTTCGTAACCGCGCGCGGTCAGGGCGTCCGCAAGGACGGGAGACATTGTTTCGAAAGCCATTATTGTTCTTCTTATCCTGTGCGGCGTTATGCCGTTTTCTTGGGTATCCTCGCCGCCATCAGGCAATTGATGCAAAGCGACCGGACCATCGCCCAGCCAGCATCCCGAGGAATATTCTTGGTTTTTTCCTAAAGCGCCTGTCCGGCAGCGTGTCCGCTGGCCCAGGCCCATTGAAAATTATAGCCGCCCAGCCACCCGGTGACGTCAACGGCTTCGCCGATCGCATAGAGGTTTTGGACGCTTTTGGCCATCATTGTTTGCGAGGACAGCCCGGCGGTCGCGATTCCGCCGATCGTCACCTCGGCTTTCGCGAAACCCTCGGTGCCATTGGGGCGGAAGGTCCAGCGGGCGAGGCGTGCCTCGGCATCGGCCAGTTTGCGGTCGGTCAAGGCGCCGAGTTCGCCCGGCACCGCGAGCCGGTCGGCCAGCGTTTCGCCGAGCCGGTCGGGCAAGTGCGCCCCCAGCGCGGCGCGCACGGTCGCACGTGGGCGGCTGCGTTTCGCCTCGGTCAGCCAGCCTTGCGGCGCGTCGGGGAGGAAGTCGATCGTCACCGGCTCGCCGTGCCGCCAGTAACTGCTGATCTGCAGGATCGCGGGGCCGGAGAGGCCCTTGTGGGTGAACAGCGCCGCCTCGCGGAACGCCGCCTTGCCCGCGCGCGCTTCGACCGGCGCGGCGATGCCCGACAATTCGCGGAACAGCACATCGTCGCCGCCGAGGGTGAGCGGGACGAGCGCGGGGCGCGGCTCGACGACCTTCATCCCGAACTGGCGCGCGAGGTCATAGGCGAAGCCGGTCGCGCCCATCTTGGGGATCGAGGGGCCGCCGGTCGCGATGACGAGCGCGGGGGCGGCGAAGCGGAAGTTGTCGAAAGTGCCGCGGAACGTACCGTCGGTATGCTCGACCTGTCTTACAGGTTGGCCGCAACGGATGTCGACGCCGCCCTTTTCGCATTCGGCGAGCAGCATCGCGACGATCTGTTTCGCCGAGCCGTCGCAGAACAATTGCCCCAAGGTTTTTTCATGGAAAGCAATGCCATAGGACTGGACCAGCGCGATGAAGTCGGTGGGAGTGTAGCGCGCGAGCGCCGATTTGGCGAAATGGGGGTTCGCCGAGATATAAGCTTCGGGTCGGGTGTGGATGTTGGTGAAGTTACACCGGCCGCCCCCCGAGATGAGGATTTTCTTGCCCACCTGGTCGGCGTGATCGAGCAACAGCACGCGCCGCCCGCGCTGCCCCGCGACCGCAGCGCACATCAGCCCGGCCGCGCCGGCACCCAGCACGATGGCATCATAATCGGCGGCGGACATGGCGGATCAGTGCAGCTTCGCAATCGCCAGGCCATCGGCCTTGGCGCGGACCTTCACCGATTCCTCGCTGCGCGTCAGCGCCTTGGCGATCGCCTTCAGCGCCATGCCCTTCTTGGCGAGCGTGTGCAGCTTATCGATCTCGGCCGCTGTCCACGGCTGTTTGTGGCGTTCGAACTTGTCCTTCATGCCTGCGTCTCCGGATCGGTCGCGGCGGCGAGGATTTCTATCGCATCCTCGCTGCCCTGATAGTCGAGCGTCTCGCCGACTTCGGCGCCCATCATCGCGCGGGCGAGCGGCGCGGAAAAGGCGATGCTGCCTTGCGCCGGGTCGGCCTCGTCATGCCCGACGATCGTGAGGGTTCGTTCCGCGCCGTTCAGCGTGAAGGTCACCCGGCTGCCGATGCCGACCACATCGGCGTCGGGCGCGGCCTGCACCTCGGCGGTCGACTGGCGCGTGTGGACATAGCGCTGGCGCTTGAGCAATTTCTTGCGCGCCTCCTCGTCGGCGGCGTTCGCAATCGCATCCGCGAGCCGCGCCGCCTCGTCGCCGAGCAGCCGCAATCCGCGCGGGGTGACCAGGTTCGGACCGTTGGGGATCGGCCATTCGAACGCGGGTTCCATATGCTCGTCGTCGCTTTCGCGGCGAAACGCTACGCTCATCGTCACTCTCTCGGATCAAGGGGGAATACCGTCTCTGGCCCAGGAAGGTGGCGACAAGATGGCGCGAAATTTCGACCCTCGCGTAACCCCGCGGCGCGCCCCCGCGAACAGCAGCACGATGCCATCCCCCGCATCGTCCATTTAAAAGGGAGCAACCCCATGTCGAATAGCCTCAAACTCTCGCTGGCCGCCTCGGCCGTCCTCGCCATGGCCGCCGGCGCCATCGCCGTCCCCGCCGCGTCGGCCGCCGAAGGCAAGACCGAAAAATGCTATGGCATCGCACTGAAGGGCAAGAACGACTGCGCCGCGGGTCCGGGCACCAGCTGCGCCGGCACCTCGACGGTCAATTATCAGGGCAATGCCTGGAAACACGTCAAGCCCGGCACCTGCGTCAAGCTGGGCGGCACGCTGAGCGCGCATCAGGGCAATGCCAAGCCGGTCGCCAAGAAGGGCTGATCGCAAAGCCATGACACCTCCCCGCCCGCTCCGTGACTTGCCGCGATGCGCCGGCTTCGGGCTCAAGCCCGAACACCATGCCGACGTGCTGGCGGCGGCGGAGCGGTCGACCCTGCCCGCCTGGGCCGAAATACACCCCCAAAATTATTTCGGCGCAGGCGGGCCTCCGCATCGCTGGCTGGCCGCGATCGCGGCGCATCTGCCGCTGAGTTTCCACTCGGTCGGGCTGTCGCTCGGTTCGGCGGCCGGGGTCGATGAGGCGGAACTCGAAGCGCTCGCCGCGCTGTGCGACCGCTATCGCCCCGCGATGGTTTCCGACCATCTGAGCTGGAGCAACGGCGGCGACGAGAAATTTCCCGACCTCTTGCCCATCCCCTATAGCCATGCCGCGCTCGACCATTTCGTGGCGCAGGTGGTCCGGGTGCAGAACCGGCTGGGGCGCCCGATCCTGATCGAAAATCCGTCGCGCTATGTCGCTTTTGCCGGTGATGCCTGGTCCGAGGTCGATTTCCTCCACGAACTTTGCCGCCGCAGTGGCTGCGGGCTGATCCTCGACATCAACAATGTCGAGGTGTCGGCGCATAATCTCGGGCTCGATGCCGATGCCTGGCTTGCCGCCTTCGACCCCGCGCTGGTCGGCGAAATCCATGTCGCGGGCCATGCGGTCAAGGACGACGGACTGGGCGGGACGATCGCGATCGACGACCATGGTTCGGCGGTGCGCGCCAGCTGCTGGGACCGGCTCGCCACCTTCCTGCGCCGCGCCGGGCCGAAACCGGTGCTCGTCGAATGGGACAGCGATATTCCCGATTTCGCGACGCTGATGGCCGAGGTCGCGACCGCCGACGCGCTGCTGCAGGCCGAACCCGGCGATGCTTGAGCGGGATCAGGCGGCGATCGTCGCGACGCTCCTCGAAGGGCCGGCGCGCCTGCCGACCGATTTATTCGCCGGCGCATGGCGGCAGGTGCTGCGCGCGATGACGGTCCACGCCAACACCATTTCGCACGCGCGGCTGGTCGCGCTCGAAGACACCTTCCCGCGCACTCGCGCGTATCTGGGCAACGCCGAATTCAACCGCCTGTCGCGCGATTTCCTCGACCGTGGCGGCGCCAGGGGCCGCGCCCATGCGCAGATCGGTGCGGGCTTCCCCGATTTCCTGGCACACGAAGCCGGCGTCATCGCGACCGACCTCGCGCGTATCGAATGGGCCTGGCTCGCCGCCTATCATGCTGCCGACGCGCCCGCACTGACGCTTGCCGATGTCGCGGGGCAGGGCGAGGCGAGCCTGCTCGCGCTGCCGGTGCGGCTACACCCTGCGGCGATGATGCTGATGCTGGCCAGCGACGCCGCGCCGATCCTCGATCCCGCGTTGCCCGCCGGGACCGCCGCGCTGCTCCTCACCCGGCCCGAGGCCGAGGTGCGACTGCTTCCGGCTACCCCCGCGACGCTCGCGCTGCTCGATGCCGCCCGAAAAATCATCCCCCTCGGTAACCTGATCGAACGCCTCGCCGAACAGCAGGACGGAGGCGGGGCTGCCGTCGTGCCGCTGATCGCGGCGGGCGCGTTCGAGAGGGTCCGACGATGACGAAGGCGATGCAATATTACGACCGCGCGGTGCAACTCGCCAGCGCGCGTCTTCCCGAAGGGCTGGTACTGCTGTTGCTGCGCGTCGCGCTGGCCGGCGTCTTCTGGCGCTCGGGCCGGACCAAGGTGGCCGAGGGCAGCTGGCTGCAAATCGACCCCGGCACCTACGAGCTGTTCAAGAGCGAATTTTCGGGCCTGCCGCTCGACCCGTCGATCGCCGTGCCGCTGACCACCTTCGCCGAACATTTCTTTCCGATGCTGCTCTTGCTAGGCTTGGCGACGCGCCTTTCGGCGGGCGCGTTGCTGGTGATGACGCTGGTGATCCAGATTTTCGTCTTTCCCGATGCCTGGTGGCCCGTGCACAGCCTGTGGGCGGCGATGGCGGCGGTGCTGATCGTGCGCGGCGGCGGCCTCTTTTCGCTCGACGCGCTGGCACTGAAATCGCGCCGCCGGTGAGTATCGACGAACCCTCGCTGGCACGGCTGATGGCGGCGGCGCAGCGCGGCGACCGCGCCGCGTACCGCGCGCTGCTGACCGATTGCCAGCGCTGGTTGTCGCGCTATTTCGCGCGCCGTATCGCGCCGCACCAGATCGACGACCTGGTGCAGGAAACATTGGTGTCGATGCACCGCAAGCTCGCGACCTGGGACAGCAGCCGCGCCTTCCTGCCCTGGCTCGCGGCGATCGCGCGCTATCGCTGGATCGACGCGCTGCGCCGCCGGCGCGACGCCGCCGAACTCCATGACGACGACGCCTTCGTCGATGCCGAGGACGAGGCGGTGCATGCGCGGCTCAGCCTCGATCGCATGCTGATGCACCTGCCCTCGGGGCAGGCGCAGGCGATCACTTTGGTCAAGATCGAAGGCGCCTCGATCGCGGAGGCCGCGCAAATTTGCGGCCAGAGCGAATCGCTGGTCAAGGTGAATATCCATCGCGGGCTGAAGAAGCTCGCGCTCCTGATTGAAAGTGAATGAGATGACGGACGCATCGATCGACGAACTGATCGAGGGCCTGACCGGCGACCTCCAGCCGTTGAAACCGCGCCGGATCGCGCGCGGCTCGCTGTGGGTCGCGGCGGGCTGGCTTGCGGGGGCGGCCGCCTTGCTTTGGGTCGCGGGCATGCGCCACGACCTTGCGGCGGGCATCATGATGCCGCCGCTGCCGATGCTCGCCTTCTGGACGATCGTCGCGCTCGGCGTCGCGGCGGCGTGGAGCGCGCTGCGCATGGGACTGCCCGGGGTCGGCCGCGATTACAGCGGCTGGTATTGGGCCGGGCTCGCCGCGCTCGCGCTGCCGCTCACCGCGCTCGTCATCGGGTTCGGCGACCATCGCGCCGCGATGGAGGCGGCACGGCCCGAGAACGGGCTGCGCTGCATGATCGAGGGCGCCATGTCGGGGCTGGGCGTCGGCCTGGCCCTGTTCGCCTGGCTGAAGCGCGCCGCGCCGACCTCGCCCGCCCGCGCGGGCTGGGCGATCGGCATCGCCGCGGGCGCCGCGGGCGCGACGATCATCGCGCTCCATTGCGCGTCGAACGACATGATGCATATCGCGCTGTGGCACGGCCTCGCGGTTGCGCTGTCGGGCATCGCCGGACGCGTGCTGCTCGCGCCGCTGCTGCGCTGGTAGCGTCTGGACAGCCAATCCTTCGTGTGTTATCGAAATAACACACGAAGGAGATTTGCGATGCGTAACTGGACGATGGCGATGCTGCCGCTGGCCCTGGCGATGACGGCGTCGGGTTGCAGCGGGTCGATCACCCGCGACGACAAGGACGGTGAAAAGACCACGCGCGTCGATGCCGGCCCGCCGACGACCAAGAATTTCGCGCTGACCGGTTTCACCGGGGTCGAGGTCGCGGGCCCCGACGATGTCACCATCCGCCAGGGCGAGACCTTCGCGATCAGCGCCAAGGGGCCGCAGGCCGAGATCGACGAACTCGACATCAAGCTCGACGGATCGACGCTGTCGATCGGGCGCAAGCGCGAGGGCTTCAGCTTCCGCGGCGGCGACCATGACGGAGTCGAGATCGCGATCACCATGCCCAAGCTCGATACGGTTCGGCTGACGGGGTCGGGCTCGGTCGATGCCGACAGCGTCGACGGCGACGCGGTCAAGGCGTCGCTGACCGGATCGGGCGACCTCAAGATCGCCAGGATGACCGGCAAGACCGCCGACCTGACCGTGTCGGGCTCGGGCGACCTCGCCATCGCCGCCGGCACGATCGCCTCGGGCGAAGTCGGCATCACCGGGTCGGGCGATATCGATGCGGGCGGGCTGGCCGCGCAGACGCTCGACATCTCGATCACCGGATCGGGCAATGTCGAGGCGCAGGCGACCGGCAAGGCCGATATCCGCATCCTGGGGTCGGGCGACGTCGATCTGATCGGCGGCGGCAGCTGTTCGACCAAGACGATGGGATCGGGCACCGCGACCTGCAAATAAGGCCGATCTGGCGCCGCCCGTCGTCACGGGCTAGGGTGGCGCCATGGCTTCATTGATCCGATCCGCCGCGCTCGCGGCCGCCGCCTTCCTGACCGTTCCTTCCGCATCGGCGGCCGAGAAACGTTTCGGCCTCACCAGTTTCGAGGCGATCGAGGTGACCGCCGACGTCGCGGTCGAGGTGGTGGCGCGCGCGCCGGTCAGCGCGATCGCGACCGGTCCGTCCGACGCGCTCGACCGGCTGACCGTCGAGGCGCGCGACGGCAAGCTGGTGATCGGCCAGAAAATCTATGCCGGCGACGGGGACCGGCGCCAGCCGCTCGGCCGGGTGACCTTGCGCATCAACGCCGCCAATCTGCAGTCGGCGACCGTCGTCGGCGCGGGATCGCTGCAGATCGATGGGCTGAAAGGCACCCGCGTCGCGATCGGCCTGCGCGGCCCAGGGCGGATCACTGTCGGCACCGTCACCACCGACCGGCTCGTCGTCGCGATGGTCGGCAATGGCACGCTGGCGCTCGGCGGCACCGCGAAGACGGCGCAGATGACGCTGTCGGGCGCGGGGCAGGTCGATGCGAGCGCGCTCGCGGTCGGCGAACTGATCAGCGACAGCGAAGGCACCGGCGACCATATTTTCCAGGCGGTGAAGACCGCCGCGATCACGACGCGCGGGCTGGGCAAGACCGTGGTGCTCGGCAAACCCGTGTGCACCGTGCGCAACGTCGGCAGCGGTACGGTGCAATGCGGCACGAAGAAATAGCGCTTGGGCGGGTTTCGGGCGGGAGCGGGCGAACTGCCCTTTAACTCCCGTTCGTGTCGAGCGAAGTCGAGACACCCGGAAGGCCGGCGCTCCCCAAACATGTCTCGACTACGCTCGACACAAACGGAAAGAGGGATGGTCTTGAATCCACCCCAAAGCGGCCCTTGAGATTCAATGCCCCGCGGCGGTCCCCAGCCCGTCGATCTTCTTCGACTGCTTCATGATCAACCCCGGGAACCAGCGCGCGAGGCGCGCGAGGCGTTTGGCCATCTTGCCCACGGTGACATGGACCTTGTCGCCGTGCACCGCCTCCCACGCCGCTTCGCCGACGCGCTCGACGGGGACGATCTCGAAGCCGCTCGACGCCAGCCGGTCGCGCGCGGGCTCGTTGCTGTCGGCGCTGACCTGGTCGAGCAGGGGCGTGTCGATGAAGCCGGGCATCAGCGAGCGCACCTTGATGCCATATTTGGCGAACTCGATCTCCAGCGCCTCGGTCAGCCCGCGCACTGCGAATTTGGTCGCCGAATAGACCGCGAGCCCCGCGACGCCATAGAAACCCGACGCCGACCCGGTGTTGAGGATCGCCGATCCGGGTGTGGCGCGGAGCAGGGGCAGCGCGGCATAGATGCCGTTGACGACGCCGCCGAAATTGATCGCGATCAGCCGGTCGGCCTCTTCCGGCGCCATGTCGATATATTGCCCGCCCGATCCGATGCCGGCGTTGTTGAACAACACGTCGAGCCGCCCGCCGCTCGCCGCCGCGAAGGCGTCGAGCGCCGCCTTCCATTGGTCGCGGTCGCGCACGTCCATGATGTGGCGCGACGAGGCGCCGGCGGGGAGCAGGGCGGCGGTCTCGTCGATGCCGGCGCTGTTGACGTCGGCAATGCCGACGAACCAGCCCTGGCCAGCAAAATGGCGCGCCGTCGCGCGGCCGATGCCCGATCCGCCGCCGGTGATGAAAATCGCCTTCCTCGTCATGCGCGCCCTCTCCTTACATTCTTGTCAGTGGCAGATGATGCGATGGAGGCGGCAAGGTCAAGCCGCAATCGCGGCTTGGCAAGGCTGCGGCGCGCTGGCAATCGGGTGTGACGGCCGCCGACGCCCGATCGCGTCGCGCCGGGCACAGGGAGGAAAGTCGATGCCGTTTTTCGCCGCGATACTGGCACTTGCCGCGCCGGGGGCGGCCGCGCCGCCGCCGGTGGAGGCGGAACAGCCGGGCGAAGCCATGGTGCCCGCGACCAATCCGGGAAGCTGGGTCACCAACGACGATTACCCTGCCGCCGCGATGCGCGACGAGCGCGAGGGGACGACGGGCTTTCGCCTGACGATCTCGGCCGACGGGTTGCCGCAGCAGTGCGAGGTCACCGCGCCCAGCGGGCATCCCGACCTCGATGCCACGACCTGTCGCCTGCTGATGGAGCGCGCGCGGTTCAAGGCCGGCCGGGACGCCGGGGGCACGCGCGTGGGCGGCACCTATAGCAACCGTATCCGCTGGCAGATTCCGGACGGTTATCAGTCACAGCTTGCCAGTGCGGGTTTCAGCGTCGACGAGGCGCGCGCCAGCTGGCCGCGCGGACCATTGCCGCTTCCCGCGATGCAGGGCATCGACCTCGAACCCCTTTACCCCGCTGCCGCACGCGCCGCCGGCCATGAGGGCGACGTCCATATGGATGTCAGCGTCGATGCGCTGGGCAAGGTCACCGGCTGCAGCGTCGCCGAGGGGAGCATGTCGCCCGATCTCGACAAGGCCGCCTGCGCCGTGATGCGCAGCGACGGCGCGTTCGAACCCGCGCTCGACAGCGTCGGCAAGCCGACCAGCGGTGTCGTGCCCGCGCTATTCCGCTGGGTGCTGCCGCGCGCCGACGGCGCGGGCGAGGAAGCGCCGCGTGCGCTGCGCAAATTTCCGATGACCGTGCCGGGATCCGCGACGATGTCGGTGCTGGTCGATGCCGAAGGCAAGGCCAGCGATTGCAGCTTTACGGGTGAATTGACCGAGGGCGCCGCCGTCAGTCCGTGCGACATGTTTGGCGGCAAGCAGCGTTATATTCCTTTCCGGGATGCAAACGGCAACCCGGTCGGCAAGCGCGTCACCTTTCGGTCCGAGCTGAAGATCGAGGATGCTGCGACCACCAAAGAGGCCGCGCCGCCATCCTCGCCCTAGGGGATATGGACCCTAGACGTCGCACCACTTTCACCCTATGTTCAGCATCCAGCGTGCTATAAGCGGCATGTTGATCGAAAAGGGGCTTATTTCTTTGCGTTTGTTGCTGACCCTGTTGGCTTTGCTCACCGGACTCGCGGGCGCTGATCGCGCCGTCGCGGCGCCGGCGGTGCCGGCTGCGATGGGGTCGATGCTGCTGCTCGCCGAAACCGGGCAGCAGGCGGAAACCAACGACAATGAACGCCGCCCCGTCACGACGGCGCCGACCCGGCGCACCGTCACCACGGGCCGCAAGCCGCGCAAGGCGGCCCCGCCGCATCTGCCCGGCATGCTCATCGGCAGCGACCGCGCGCTCGAATAGCTTCGTTTAACCGGGCGCTCGTCGCCCGTTCCTGATTTCGCGTCCGCCCTCGTGCGTGGCGCGCGCGACCGCATCGCCGGTCCTCTCTCTTTTCATATCCCAAGGGAATCCGCCATGTTTGCTGGCATTGCCAAGAGCCTGTTCGGCTCGTCCAACGACCGTTATGTCGCCTCGATCCGCAAGATCGTCGACAAGATCAACAGCTTCGAGCCGACGATGCAGTCGTTCGACGACGCGGCGCTGAAGGCGCAGACCCCGAAGTTCCGCGAGCGGCTCGAAGCCGGCGAAAGCCTCGACGACATCCTGCCCGAAGCCTTTGCGACGGTGCGCGAGACCGCGGTGCGCACCCTCGGCATGCGCCATTTCGACGTCCAGATGATCGGCGGCATCGTCATGCACCGCGGCGAGATTGCCGAAATGGGCACGGGCGAGGGCAAGACGCTCGTCGCAACGCTCGCCGCTTATCTCAACGCGCTCGAGGGCAAGGGCGTCCATGTCGTCACCGTCAACGACTATCTCGCCCGCCGCGACGCCGAATGGATGGGACAGGTTTACGGCTTCCTCGGTCTCACCACCGGGATCATCGTCCCCAATCTCAACGAGGTCCAGCGCCGCGAGGCCTATAACGCCGACATCACCTATGCGACGAACAACGAGCTCGGCTTCGATTATCTGCGCGACAATATGAAGTTCGACCGCCAGCAGATGGTCCACCGCGAATTCAATTTCGGCATCGTCGATGAGGTCGATTCGATCCTGATCGACGAAGCGCGCACCCCGCTGATCATCTCGGGCCCCACCGACGACAAGTCCGAACTTTATATCCGCGTCAACGCGGTGGTCCACGAACTGGTCGAGGATGATTATGAGAAGGACGAAAAGTCCAAGTCGATCAGCCTGACCGAGGACGGCACCGAGCATGTCGAACGCCTGCTCGAAACCGCCGGGCTGCTCCAGGGCAGCAACCTCTACGACATCGAGAACACCCAGGTCGTCCATCACGTCAATCAGGCGCTGAAGGCGATCCTGATGTTCAAGCTCGACACCGACTATATCGTCAAGGACGGCAAGGTCGTCATCATCGACGAATTCACCGGCCGCATGATGGACGGGCGCCGCTGGTCCGACGGCCTGCACCAGGCGGTCGAGGCCAAGGAAAACGTCCAGATCGAGCCCGAGAACCAGACGCTCGCGTCGATCACCTTCCAGAATTATTTCCGCATGTATCCCAAGCTCAGCGGCATGACCGGCACCGCGGCGACCGAGGCGGCCGAATTCTTCGACATCTACAAGATGAATGTCGTCAACATCCCGACCAACCGCCCGATCGCGCGCATCGACGACGAGGATGAATTCTACAAGAATATCACCGACACGTTCGGCGCGATCGCCAAGACGATCCGCGAAGCGAACGAGCGCGGCCAGCCGGTGCTCGTCGGCACCGTGTCGATCGAAAAGTCCGAACTGCTGTCGTCTTTCCTCGAAAAGGAGGGCGTCCCGCACAGCGTGCTCAACGCGCGCTTCCACGAAAGCGAGGCGCATATCGTCGCGCAGGCGGGCCGCACCGGCGCGGTCACCATCGCGACCAACATGGCGGGCCGCGGCACCGACATCAAACTGGGCGGCAACGAGGAATTCCGCGTCGAGGACGAGCTGAAGGATACGCCCGAAGGTCCCGACCGCGACGCCGCGATCGCCCGCATCCAGGCCGAGGTCGCCGCCGAGCGCGAAGCGGTCAAGGCCGCGGGCGGGCTGTTCGTGCTCGCCACCGAACGCCACGAAAGCCGCCGTATCGACAACCAGCTCCGCGGACGCTCTGGGCGCCAGGGCGACCCCGGCCTGTCGAAATTCTACCTCTGCCTCGACGATGACCTGCTGCGCATCTTCGGCCCCGACACGCTCTTTTCCAAGATGATGAACAAGAATCTGGAGGATGGCGAGGCGATCGGATCGAAATGGCTGTCGAAGGCGATCGAGACCGCGCAGAAGAAGGTCGAGGCGCGCAACTACGACATCCGCAAACAGGTCGTCGAGTACGACAACGTCATGAACGACCAGCGCAAGGTCATCTATGAACAGCGCGGCGACATCATCGACAGCGAGACCGTCGACGACGTCATGTATGCGATGCGCGCCGAGACGGTGAACGCGATCGTCGCCGACGCCTGCCCGCCGGGCAGCTATCCCGAACAGTGGGACGTCGCCGGGCTGAAGGCGCGTGCGCAGAACATCCTCGAACTCGACCTGCCGATCGAAGACTGGATGCAGGAAGATGCCGTCGATCCTGAAATCTTCGAGGAACGCATCCAGCAACAGGCCGATGCGGTCGCGGCGCAAAAGGCCGGGCTGGTCGACGACGATACCTGGAAGGGCATCGAAAAGTCGATCCTGCTCCAGACCCTCGACCATCATTGGAAAGAGCATCTGTCGACCCTCGACGCGCTGCGCCAGGTCGTGTTCCTGCGCGCCTATGCGCAGAAACAGCCGATCAACGAATATAAGCAGGAGGCGTTCGGCCTGTTCGAGCGCATGTTGTCGAACATCCGCGAGGATGTGACGCGCACCGTCGCGCGGCTCGACCTGCGCTTCGAAGATCCCGAACCGATGCCGCTGCCCGACCTGCCCGATTTCCTGACGACGCATATCGACCCGTTCACGGGCGAGGACGACAGCGGCGACATCGATGGCGGTTCGCTGGGCGTGATCGCGAACACGCTGCCGCCGATGCAGGCGCCGCGCCCCGACCTGCCGCAGGGTGAAAATCCCTATGCCGAGCTCGAACTCAGCCGCAACGCGCCGTGCCCGTGCGGATCGGGCCGCAAATACAAGCATTGCCACGGCGCGCTGTGATGGCGGACGCCGGGCGGATCGAGCTTCGGCTGCGCATCCGGCTCGGCGATGCCATCGCGATGGGGCCGGGCAAGGCCGACCTGCTCGACGCGATCGACGCGCATGGCTCGATCTCGGCCGCGGCGCGCGCGATCGGCATGAGCTATCGCCGGGCGTGGCTGCTCGTCGAGGAAATGAACGCCTGCTTCGCGGCGCCGCTGGTCGAAACGCGGCCGGGGGCGGGGGCGATGCTCAGCGAGCCGGCGCGCGCGGTGCTGGCGGCTTATCGCAGGGCGGAGATGGCGGCGAAGGCGGCGGCGGCGAGTGAGTTGGCGGCGATCGGGGCGATGCTGAAGCGGGAATGATCACGGGTCGCGGGTGGCTGCGGATATTCCCTTTCCCGTCACCCCGGGCTTGACCCGGGGCCCGCCTTCTCTTCAATCCAGCCTCGAAAGGAGGCAGGCGGGTCCCGGGTCAAGCCCGGGATGACGATGAAATAGGCGTTCGCTACCCACCCAAACCCGTCAAATGGCCCCGGAGGGCAAAATCCCTCACTTCCCCCGCACCACCATCACCCGCAAACTCGCCGCCTCACCCTTCGTCAGCGCCAGCTCATAAGTCCCGGCCGCCAGATCGAACCACACCACCTTGCGGATGCCCGAACAGGCCGGGCCGTGGCCGTGCTCGACCGAGGTCTGCACCGCGCCATTGGCGATCAGGTCGATCCACACCTTGCTGCCCGCCGCGACGCCGTAGCGCCCCGCGCTGTCGATCGTCAGGCGGCGCGACGCCGCGCCATCGTCCAGCGTCAGGGTGACGGGCGCACCCACCGCGAGGTCCGCCGCGTCCGCGCCGCTCCAGGCGGCATAGGGCGTCGCCGCCAGATCGGCGGGCGCGGTGCAGGCCGTGGGCTCGGGGTTGGCCGCGACGGCAGGCGCCGCCGCGCAGAGCAAGGGGAGGAAAAGCGCGGCGCGGAACATGGGCATAATCCTTCGGGCTGGCAAAGCTGTATCGCGCTGTATATGGCCAGGGCCGACAGGCAAAGGGGGATTTCATGGCGGGTCTGGCGATCGCATTCGGTTTTACCGCCTTGCTCTATGCGGCGGTCGGTTTCGGCGGCGGCTCGACCTATACCGCGCTGCTGCTGCTCGGCGGCGTATCGGTGGGCCTCGTCCCCGCGATCAGCCTCGCGTGCAACGTCATCGTCGTCACCGGCGGCACGATCCGCTTCGCGCGCTCGGGGGTGATGCCCTGGGCCAAGGCGCTGCCGCTGATCGTCGTCGCGGCGCCGCTTGCCTTTCTCGGCGGGCTGACCCCGGTGAAGCAGGGCGTGCTCGTCATCCTGCTCGGGGCTTCGCTGCTCGCCTCGGCGATCGCGCTGATGGTGCAGCCGCAGACCGCGAAACCTATCGACCTATCTCCCAAGCTGCTGCTGCCGATCGCGGCGGGGCTCGGCTATCTCGCGGGCGTCGTCGGCATCGGCGGCGGCATCTTCCTCGCCCCGATCCTCCACCTTGTCCGCTGGGCCGAGGCGCGGGCCGTGGCGGCGACCGCCAGCCTGTTCATCCTCGTCAACAGCCTGTTCGGGCTGACCGGCCAGATGATCAAGGGCAAGGGCGGCGAGATGCTCCACGCGGTCGCCGACCATTGGCCGCTGCTGGTCGCGGTGCTGATCGGCGGCACGATCGGCACGCAGATCGCGGTGAAGACCGGCCCTGCGGTGCTGATCCGGCGGCTGACCGCGCTGCTGGTGGGCTTTGTCGCGGTGCGCCTGCTCTTTGGTTTCTGACGCCTTTTACCCATCTTGCCTTCCCGCGCCGGAGTGCTAGCATCGACCGCATAAGTTCAGCGGCCATGTAGCCGAGGGGCGTGCCGGAGCTGGAACAATCGGGTGCCGCATGGTCGCGGCGCGGTCGCATGTTGCGTGGAAAGGGCCGGCTCCATTAATTTCTTCGACGAGATGCGAGGCCAGACGGGCGACACACGGGCGCCCTACAGCGAATTTTGCGAATGGTTCGACGCCGAGGAACCCGCGCGCATTCATCGCAAGGCGCAGCAGGCCGAGGCCTTTTTCCGCACCACCGGCATCACCTTCAACGTCTATGGCCAGGACGACGCCGACGAGCGGCTGATCCCCTTCGACGTCGTGCCGCGGATCATCTCGGCGAGCGAGTGGCGGCGCCTGTCGCGCGGCATCGAACAGCGCGTGCGTGCGCTCAATGCCTTCCTCTACGACATCTATCACCGCCAGGAGATTTTGCGCGCCGGGCGCGTGCCGGTCGAGCTGATCTCGCGCAACGAGGCCTTCCTGCCGATGATGATGGGCATGGACCCGCCGGGCGGCGTCTATACGCATATCAGCGGCACCGACATCGTCCGCACCGGCCCGAATGAGTTTTACGTGCTCGAGGACAATGCCCGCACCCCGTCGGGCGTATCCTATATGCTCGAGAACCGCGAAACGATGCTCCAGATGTTTCCGGAACTGTTCGCGAAAGTGCCGGTGCGCGAGGTCAGCGATTATCCGATCAACCTGCTGCGCTCGCTTGCCGCCTGCGCGCCGCCGCTGTGCGAAGGGACGCCGACGGTCGCGGTGCTGACCCCGGGCATCCACAACAGCGCCTATTTCGAGCATAGCTTCCTCGCCGACCAGATGGGCGCCGAGCTGGTCGAGGGGCATGATCTGCGCGTCGTCGGCGGCCGCGTCGCGATGCGCACGACGCAGGGTTACAAGCCGATCGACGTGATCTATCGCCGCGTCGACGACGATTTCCTCGATCCGCTCAATTTCCGGCCCGATTCGGTGCTGGGGGTGCCGGGCATCTGGGACGTCTATCGCGCCGGCGGCATCACCATCGCCAATGCGCCGGGCACCGGAATCGCCGATGATAAGGCGCTGTACAGCTACATGCCCGACATCATCGAATTCTACACCGGCGAGCGCGCGCTGCTGCCCAATGTGCCGACCTGGCGGTGCAGCGAGCCCGATCATCTGAAGGAGGTGCTCGACCGCCTGCCCGAGCTGGTGGTCAAGGAGGTGCATGGGTCGGGCGGCTACGGCATGCTCGTCGGCCCCGCCGCGAGCAAGAAGGAGATCGCCGCGTTCAGGGCGAAGCTGGAGGCGAACCCGCGCAACTATATCGCGCAGCCGACGCTGTCGCTCTCGACCGTGCCGATCTTCACGCGCAGCGGCCTCGCGCCGCGTCACGTCGATCTTCGCCCCTTCGTGCTGATGTCGCCCGCGGGCATCACCATCACCCCCGGCGGGCTGACCCGCGTCGCGATGACCAAGGGGTCGCTGGTGGTGAATTCGAGCCAGGGCGGCGGCACCAAAGACACCTGGGTGCTGGAAGACTGATGCTCGGCAAGACCGCAGGCAGCCTCTTCTGGATGGCACGCTATCTCGAACGCAGCGAGAATAATGCACGGCTGATCGACGCCGGGTTCCGCATCGCGCTGACCCGGTCGAGCACCGCCCGGGCCGAATGGAAATCGATCCTCGTGACCGCGGGGTCGAACCAGGCCTATGCCGCGACGGGGCAGGAATATAACTCGGCGAAGGTCGTCGATTTCATGCTGCGCGACACGCACAACCCGTCGAGCATATTGTCGGTGGTCAAACAGGCGCGCGACAATGCCCGCACCGCGCGCACCTATCTGACCCGCGAGGTGTGGGAGGCGGTCAATACCAGCTGGATGACGCTCGGCGCCCTGCTCAAGCGCCAGGTGCGCGACGACGATCTGCCCGACGTCCTCTCGGCGATCCGCCAGCAGAGCGCCCAGGTGCGCGGCGCCTTTTCGGGCACGATGCTGCGCAACGACGGCTATAATTTCGCGCGCCTCGGCACCTTTCTCGAACGCGCCGACAACACGGCGCGCATCCTCGACGTCAAATATTATCTGCTGCTGCCCTCGGTCGCGCATATCGGCACCTCGATCGACAATGTGCAGTGGGAAACGATCCTGCGCTCGGTGTCGGCGCACCGCGCCTATCACTGGCTCTACGGGACCGAGATCAGCGCGCTCAAGATCGCCGAATTCCTGATCCTCTACAAACAGATGCCGCGCAGCCTGGCCTTTTGCGCGCAGAAGATGCAGGACAATATCGGCTGGCTGCAGCGCGGCTACAGGCACGAGACCGAGGCCGGGCGCATGGTCGAGGCGCTGCACCAGAAAAAGCTCGCGGGGCCGATCCAGGCGATCTTCGACAATGGCCTTCACGAATATATCACCGACTTCCTTCGCGCCAATGCCGCGCTCGCGCAGCAGATCGAGCGCGACTATCGGTTTGTCGTATGACCATGAAGCTGCGCGTCGAACACACCACCCGTTACGAATATGACGCCCCCGTCAGCTATGCGCTGCAACAGCTGAAACTGACGCCCAAGGAGCGGCCGGGGCAGCAGCTGATCCACCATTGGACCATTGAGATTTCGGGCGGCACCAACCAGCTCCACTACACCGACCATCATGGCAATGGCGTCGATCTGGTCGCGGTCGATGCGGGGTCGCGCGAACTCGTCATCCATTGCATCGGCGAGGTCGAGCTGATCACCTGGGACGGCGTGATCGGCACCCACCGCGGCGCGATGCCGCTATGGACCTTCCTCCGCCCGACCCCGCTGACCCGCGCCGGGCGGCATGTCCGCGCGCTCGCGGCCGAGCTGAAGCGCGATTTCGGCTCCGACATCGAACGCGCGCATGCGCTGTCGGCGCTGATCCTCCAGAAACTGCCCTACAGCCTCGGGTTCACCGGCGCCGAGACGACCGCCGAACAGGCGCTCGGCGGCAGCGGCGGGGTGTGCCAGGACCATGCCCATATCTTCATCTCGGCGATGCGCCACCTCGGCCATCCGGCGCGCTATGTGTCGGGCTATCTGATGATGAACGACCGCACCCAGCAGGATGCGACCCACGGCTGGGCCGAGGCGCATTTCGACAATATCGGCTGGGTCGGTTTCGACGTGTCGAACGGCTATTCGCCCGACCAGCGCTATATCCGCGTCGCGACCGGGCTCGACTATCACGACGCCGCGCCGGTGCGCGGCATGCGTTTTGGTGCAGCGCAAGAAAATCTGGTTGTCCAATTGCAGGTCCAGCAATAAGCCGGACGCGCGACTCTATCGGGGCAGGCTGGGGGGCCGAAAGACAAGATGACTTATTGCGTGGGGATGCGCCTGAACAAGGGACTGGTGTTCATGTCGGACACCCGCACCAACGCGGGTGTCGACGACATCGCCCAGGTGCGCAAGATGCGCAGCTGGCATGTGCCGGGCGAGCGCGTTATCACGTTAATGTCGGCGGGCAATCTGGCGACGACGCAGGCGGTGGTCAGCCTGCTCGACGAGCGCACCAAGGCGCCCGGGGACCGGCATCCCTCGATCCTGGCCGCGCCCTCGATGTTCCAGATCGCGACGATCGTCGGCGAGACCCTGCGCCAGATCGTGATGCGCCACAGCGCCGAGGGGCCCGCGGCGGCCTCGCCCTTTCGCGCCTCGCTGATCGTCGGCGGGCAGATCAAGGGGTCCGAGCCGCGGCTGTTCATGATCTATCCCGAGGGCAATTTCATCGAGGCGGGCGAGGACAATCCCTTCTTCCAGATCGGCGAGACCAAATACGGCCGCCCGATCATCGTGCGCTCCTACGATCCCGCGATGTCGTTCGAGGATGCGGTGAAACTGCTCTGCGTCTCCTTCGATTCGACGATCCGCGCCAACGCCGGGGTCGACCTGCCGATCGACCTCAAGATCCACGAGCGCGACGATTACAGCACGGTACGCGAACGCCGCTTCGAACGCGGCGACCCCTATTTCCAGAGCGTTGCCGACGGCTGGGCCGAGGCGCTGGGGATTGCGCTGGCGGAATTGCCGGATTTTCATTTTTAGCTCGGGCGCGACGAAAGGCGTTCCGCCTTTGGATCGGTGAAGTCCAAGATTATATTCTGTGGGGAAAGATGAGGCGAGTAGAGCTATCGATACCGTCCGAACGGCTGATCGGATTTACGATACCTCGAGACAAGAGCTTCTTGGTTTGCGATCACGACGAAGTGTGGGGAGTCATCGCGGATAACCCGGCTAGCATCGAGCCGACCAATCATGCGCCATATGAAATCGCAGCCAGATCGGACTTTGTAGGCTGGGGCCGTGAAGATTCCGCACCGATTCTGACGACAGGCGAATCAACGATCTCTTATGCATTCGATCCCCGCGCTGACGCCTTGGATTTGCATTACGCTAGGGGCGAGACACGAAGCACAATAAAATTTCCGATACTGTCCGGCGACTGGTTCGCGGCATCATTCTCAGAGGAGGGCGATTTAGTCGTGCTGGCCGAACCTTATCGAGTCGATCTCTATCAGATCGATCCCTAGCGGCGCTCGCTACTCCACTTTTTGAGGCGTAATATATTGGAATGGCGTGCCCTCGCGGCGCCGGTATTGGCTTCAACGCGCCAGCGGCACCACCCGGAACTTCGGCCGGTCGCCCGTCATCTCGGCGTGCACCATCGCATATTCGGGGACGGGCATCCATGTCGCGCTGTTCGACGACAGCGGCTCCGATGCGACGATGATCGCGCGGGGTTCCTCCTCGCCGCCGACCATCTGCCACTCGCCGTCGTGGAGGCCGTAATCGCGGCCGGTCGTAAACCACATCGACAGGAAATTCATGTTCGCCTCGTGCACCTGCTCGGGCGATCCGGTGCGGTAATGGCCGAAGTCGAAGCAGTGGCGCAGGCCCAGGATCTGGCGGCCGGTGGTGAGGAACAGATTGCAGCTCGACGAGATGGCGATGCCATGGTGGCGCCGCGCGCGCTCGAGGATGTCGACCGTCGCCTGCGCCGCGGCGATCAGTTCCTCGCCCGCGGGCTCGGCGCGCCAGTCGGGAAGCTGCGAGAGCAGCAGCGCATAGACCCATTCGCTGTCGGTCGATCCCGATATCTGCGCGAGCAGCTCGGGGGCGATGTCGGGCATGAGCGTGCCCTTCATCTCGCCGATGCGATAGATGTCGCCGTTGTGCGCCATCGCGACCGCGGCGCCGGGGAAATGGAAGGGGTGGGTGTTCTGCTCGCTGACCTTGACCGTCGTCGAATAAGCGACGCCGCGAACGTGCGCGATCACGCATTCGGCGCGCGTCTTGGTCGCCAGCGACTTGAGGTTCCCGTCGAAGATCGGCAGCGAGGGCGAGCGGTAGCGGTGCGGCTCGTGCGCCTCGTGCGAGGCCGAATCCCACGCCATCATCCCGAACCCCGCGAGGTTCAGCATGTGCAGCATCTTGGGCATATAGGCCTGATTGACCAAGCTGCTATCGGGCTTGAACAACAGGTCGTCGAGCGTGACGCGCTCGCCCAGATACATCATCGCCCGGCACATAGGCTGCCCCCGTCTTGGCCCACCTCGCGAGGCTACACGAGGGGAAGGGCTTAGGCCAGAACCTCCGGATAGAGCGCCTTCTTCGCGCGCGCCGGGTCGATCCCGTAATGATGCGCCACCGCATCGGCGATCACCGCCTCGAGGCTGCGTGTCGGTTTGAGGTCGCGGCCGTCGAGCAGCGCGCCCGCGCCCAGCCCCGGCCAGTCGGCCGAGACCTTGCCGCCTGCCGCCAGCGCGCCGCCGAACAGCAAGGCCGCCGAGCCGGTGCCATGATCGGTGCCGCCGGTGCCGTTGACCGCGACCGTGCGCCCAAACTCGGTCGCGACGATAACCAGCGTGTTCGCCCATTCGGTGCCGAGCCCCGTCTTGACCGCACCGACGAGCTGGTCGAGCCCGCGCAGCTGCGCCGCGAGCCGGCCGCGCTGGCCGCTGTGCGTGTCCCAGCCACCGGTTTCGACCATCATCACCCGCGCGCCGTCGGCCGGCGCCATCAGCGAGGCCGCGAGCGTGCCGAGCTCGGCGCCGTTGCGGCCGTTGTTGCCGCCGATGTCGCCCGCCAGCTCCTGCGTCTTGATCGCGCTGTCCCACAGGGGATGGAGCAATTCGTCCTTGGCATAGAGCGCCGACAATCGCGCGATCAGGTCGCCGTCGGCCTGCGGCAGACGGCTCGGCGCATAGGTGCCGACGGGCAGCGCGCCGCGCAGCGCCAGCGGCACCGCGGGGGCGATCGCCAGCGCGTCGCGCTCGGAGGCGGGAAGCAGGGTGAGCAGCCGGTTGAGCCAGCCGTCGTCGCGGCCATAGGGGCGCGTGCCGCCGCCCTCGAGCATATTCTGCCCGTCGAAATGCGAGCGGTCGCGATACGCCGTCGCCACCGCATGCGCGACATGCGCCTCGCGCGCGGCGAACAGCCCCGCCGCGCCGGTCAGCGCCGGGTGGAGCGTGAACATGCCGTCGAGCTTCGCCCCCGTCGGCGCCTCGTCGGCGAGCGCGCCGCGCGCCGCGGCAAAGGCGGGGTCGCCGGTCGGCGCGGCGATCGCCAGCCCGTCGGCGGCGCCGCGCTGGATCACGAACAGCAGCCGCCGGTCGGTCGGCGCGGCGGCAAAGGCCAAGCCGGGCAATGTCCCGGCGGCAAAGGTGCCAAGGCCGGCGGCGAGGGCGGTGCGGCGCGAAATCATCATGGTCTATCTCCGCAAAAAGGCGGGGCTGGCGAACAGCATTGCCAGACCCTGGCCCGGACTGTCGGCGCGCGCAATCGCTTCGCGCGTGTCGGCGTCGAGCGCGTCGGCAAGCAGCAGCGGCGCGAGGGTGCGGGCGTCGGCGCGGTCGCCGATCCGCCCCGCGATGCGGCTGGCGAGTTCGACGCGCTGCATCAGCGCCGCCGATCCCGCCCAGGTCGCGACCCGGTCGTCATAACCCGCGGGCGACCCGGGCCGCCACACCGGTTGGCCGAGCTGGGTGAAGAGTGCGGGGATATTCTGTCTCTCGCCGAGCGGGGGCAGTTTCAGCCCGCGCATCATCGACACCGTCCAGTCCCACGGCGATTTGAACAGCGCGGGGGCCGCCTGCCACGCCTCGGGCGAGGCGATCAGGGTGCGATAGAGCGAGGGCAGGTCGCCGCCGGTCTTGCGGAAATCGGCGGCGAGCCGTTCGACGAGCGCGGGCGGCGGGGTGTCGCCGGCGAAATGGCGCGCCAGCTTGGTCGCGATGTGCGTCGCGGTCGCGGGATGCACGGCGAGGTCGCGCAGCACCGCTTCGGCCTGCCGCGCGCCGGGCTGGTCGTATCTCTTGCCGAGGATCGTCTGCGCGCCGGGTTCATGAAGCGGGCCGACGAATAGCGTCTCGCCGGGCGAGGCATCGGCGGGCATCAGCCGCTGCCCCGCCCCGCGCCCGAGTCCCGCGACGGTCAGCCCGGTCAGCGCCTTGGCGAAGGACGTGACATCGGTCTGCGTATAGCCGGTGCGCACGCCGAGCGTGTGCAGCTCCAATATCTCGCGCGCCAGATTTTCGTTGAGGCCGAGGTCCTTCTTGCCCTGCCGCCGCTGGCGCCGCGCCGCGACCGGGCTGGCGGGGCCGAAACTCTGCGCCTGGTCGAGATAGAGCAGCATCGCCGGGTGGCGCACCGCCGCGATCAGCAGGTCGGCAAATTTGCCCATGATGTGCGGGCGGATCGCCTGGTTCTCGTAATTTCCGACAAAGCCGATCACCGTCTGCTTGTCGGCCGACACCGCGAAATGATTGGCCCAGAAATAAGTGAGCCGTTCGGGGAAGGGGGTCGGCGTCGCGACCGCATGGCTCAGCCTCGCCCTTGCCGCCTCGACATAATGGCGGCGGATTTCCGAGCGCGACAGGCGCCGCAGTTCGGGGTCCATCGCCTTTTCCTCGTCGGTCATCGCGGCGGCCTCCTGCCGCATCGCCTGCCGCTCCTCGCGATAGTCGATATAGGCGGCGGCGATCGCCGCGCGCCCCGCCAGCCCGGCGATTGCCGCGGGTGCTGGGTCATAGGCGGCAAGCTGGCGCGTCAGCCACGCCCCGGGATCGTCGATCGCGGGATCGTCCCAGCGCCGCCCGAGCCCGAAACGGTTGGCGGCAAGATATTGGATCGCCATGACTCTGCCTTTCCTGTCGGAAAACGCATCATCGGCCCCTTTTGTCGCAAAACCGTCCCAGCGGGAACGGTTCGTCTCAGCTCAGCGGCTTGTCGTAGATCTGATAGACGCGGTTGACCTTGGCATCGATCGCCTTGGCGACCGCGTTCATGCCCTGATTGTCGTCGAGCACCCAGCCGAGGTCGCCGCGCTTGGTGCCATAATGCGCGACCGCGTCGCGGCGGATATATTCGATCATCATGAAGGCCAGCGTGCTCGCCATGCGGCTGTTCTGCAGGCTTTTCGCGACGCCCATCAGCGGCACGCGCAGCGTCCGGCTCTTGGGCTTGCGCAGCCACCACAGCAGGCGCGCCCAGTTGAAGGGCAGCAGCGATCCTTCCATGTCGATCAGCAATTCGTTGATGTTGGGCAGCACGATGATGAAGGCGACCGCGACGCCGTCGAGCTCCGCCACCCGCACAAAATCCTCGAACACCAGCGTTTTGAGCTTCTTGCCGACAAAGGCGATCTCGCTGTCGGTCAGCGGGACGAAGCCCCAATTGTCCGACCAGGCGTCGTTGAGCAGCCCCATGATGAGCGTCGCTTCGGCGTCGAAATTCTTCTTGTTGACCTTGCGGATGCGAATGCGCTCATTCTTGGCGCCCGCCGCGACGATGCGATCGATCAGCGGCGGGAAACCCTCTTCGACGGGCAGGTCGTAATTGATCAGCTTCTTGACCGGGCGATAACCATCGGCCTCGATCCACGCCCGATAGAGCGGGCTGTTGTGGCCCATCATCACCGTCGGCGGATTGTCGAAGCCCTCGACGAGCAGGCCGGGTTCGTCCCAGATCGAGATCGACAGCGGGCCGAGCGAGCGGTGCATGCCCTGGCCGCGCAGCCAGTCTTCGGCGGTGACGAGCAGCGCGTGGGCCACTTCGGCATCCTCGGCCTCGAGAAGGCCCCAATTGCCGGTGCCGGGTCCCATGCCCTGTTCGACCGGCTGCGCGAGCGCGAGGTCGTCGATATGCGCCGAGATGCGGCCGACCGTCCGGCCATCGCGGCGCGCGGTGAACAGCTGTGCCTTGCCATGTTCGAACCAGGGATTTTTGCCCGGGGTGAGCAGCGCGAGAGCCTCGCCCTTCAGCGGCGGCACCCACGCCGGATCGCCGCGGTTCAGGCGATAGGCGAGCTCGACGAACTCGCGCTTGTCGGCCTTGGTCTTGACGGGATGGATGGTGACGGGGCCCTGATGATGTGCGGCCATGGCTGGTTTCCTGAACGATGTGCCCTATATCTGTGGCGAGGCATTAGGGCATGACGATGGCGCTGGCGACCCGCATTCGGCCATTTTGCTGCCATGAAATCATGGTGAGGACATGGATATGACGACGATCAATCCCCCCGCCGATCGGATCGCGACCCCCTTCGTGTCCGGTGCGGCCAAGACGCCCCCATCGGCGGACGCCGACAAGAGTCGGAAGTCGTCCATCGCCGACGACAAGGCGATGCTGCGTGCGGCGTCGGAGCTGACGCGCGATCTCGTCAACCCCAGCGCGCGCATCTATTGGACCGATTTCCTCGGCTCGGCGCTGCTCGGCTATGCAGGCGTCGCGGGCGCGATCCTGTCGCCGTCGACCGGCTGGGCGCTGGCATCGGCGCTGGTCGCGGTGCTCGCGCTCTACCGCGCGGGCAGCTTCATTCACGAACTCACCCATATCCGCAAAAATGCGCTCCCGGGCTTCCGCCTCGCGTGGAATATCCTCGTCGGCGTGCCGATGCTGATCCCGTCCTTCCTCTACGAAGGCATCCACAGCCTGCATCACAACCGCACCAAATATGGCACGGTCGAGGACCCCGAATATCTGCCGCTCGCGCTGATGAAACCGTGGACGGTGCCGCTGTTCGTCATCGTCGCGGCCTTTGCGCCGATCGCGTTGCTGTTCCGCTTCGCGGTGCTGACGCCTTTGTCTTTCCTGATCCCGCCGCTGCGCAAGCTGGTGATGGAACGCTATTCGGGCCTTATCATCAACCCGCTGTTCCGCCGCCGCCCGCCCGAGGGCGAGTTCCGCCGCCAATGGGCGTGGCAGGAGGGCGGCGCCTGGGTCTGGTCGACCTTGCTGATCGTCGCGGGCGTGCTCGGTTGGATTCCGCTGCGCGCGCTGCTGATCTTCGGCGCGATCGCCTCGACGACTTTGGTGTTCAACCAGATCCGTACGCTCGTCGCGCATCTGTGGGAGAATGACGGCGGCGAACTCACCGTCACCGCGCAGTTCCTCGACAGCGTCAATGTGCCGCCGCCGGGGCTGTTGCCCGAACTGTGGGCGCCGGTCGGGCTGCGTTATCACGCGCTGCACCACTTGCTGCCCGGCGTGCCTTACCACGGCCTCGCCGAGGCGCACCGCCGGCTGAAGGACGCGCTGCCCACAGACTCGCAATATCATGGCGCCAATTATAACGGGCTGCCGGGGCTGGTCGTGCGGCTGGTGCAGGGATCGGCGCGGGGCGGGGCTGCGGTCTGATCTGGAGCGCTTTCGCGAATATTCGCTTGGCGGAGTTGCCCCCAATTCTCGTCATGCTGAACTTGTTTCAGCATCCATGGCCTGAACTCGAATGTGACCGCTGCGCCGAAGGGAACGACAGGCCATGGATGCTGAGACGAGTTCGGGATGACGATGCGATGAACCGTCGCCTTTCGCCCGAAACGAACCCTATTCCTCGGTCCGGATCAGGATCATTTCGCCGATCAGCGCGAACAGGATGAACGGTCCCCACGCCGCCAGGAACGGCGAATAAGCCCCCAGATCGCCCATCGCGAGCGCAAAATTGTCGGCGACGAAATAGGCGAAGCCGAGCGCCATGCCCAAAATCGCGCGCACGAACAATTTGCCCGAACGCGCCAGCCCGAACGCCGCGACGGCGCCGAGCAGCGGCATCAATATCGCCGACAGCGGCCCCGAAATCTTGTGCCACAGCACGCCCTTCAGCGCGCTCACCGGGCGCCCCGCGGCCTCGAGTTCGTCGATGGCGCGGCTCAGCTCGAGGAAGGGCAGTTGCTCGCCCTTGACCTGCGCCAGCGTGAATTGGTCGGGCGCCACGCCCTTCGCCGCGATGATCGTGCCCAGCGGCTGGAGCGTGCCCGAGCGGCGGATGAAGCGTTTGGCGTTCGTCAGCTCCCACCCGCCCGCGACCGCACGCGCGCTGTCGGCCGACAGGATCGACGACAGCACCCCGCCGGTGCGTTCATAGATGGTGACCTTGTTCAGAACCACCGCCGGGCCGCCGGTCTGCACCGTGCCCGCGTTGATCAGATCGTCGCCGGCGCGCACCCAGATGTTGCTGCGCACGCCATTGTCGATCGGGACCTTGGCATATTGGACCTTTTGCCACGCCGCGAGCGCGGCGGTCGAGCGGGTGACGATGCGTTCGTTGAACGCAAAACTGATCCCGGCGACAAGGAAAGCGGCGAGGAACAATGGCGCGAGCACCTGATGCGCCGACATGCCGGCGCCCTTCATCGAGATCACTTCGCTGTTCTGGTTGAGCGTCATCAGCGTCAATATGGTGCCGAGCAGCACCGAAAAGGGCAGGAAGGTCTCGATGATCTGCGGGATGCGCATGCCGACATAGCGCCACACGTCGCTGTCGCTGTTGCCAGCGACCGCCAGGATCTTGCCGCTCTCGCCGAGCAGGTCGAGCGTCTGGAGGATCAGCACCAGCGCGAACAGGATCGCGAAGGTGCGGACCAGGAACAGGCGGCCGACATAAAGCGCCATCGTGCGCGACGGGAAAAAGGACAATTGATGCATCAGGCGGCGCCCTCGGCAAGCCGCGGCTTGCGCTGGAACAGGCGGGCGAGCGCGCGGACGCGCTGGCCGACCTTTGCCGCGACCCGTTCGAGCGCGCCGATCGGCTGGCCGCCCGGCACATGCGCGGTCTGATAATACATCCACACCGCGAGCGCGGCGAACAGCAGGAAGGGCACCCATAGCGCGATCAGCGGATCGACCCCGCCGCGCGCGCCCAGATCCTCGGCATATTCGTTGATCTTGTGCTGGGTGACCAGCAGCACGATCGACAGGAAAATGCCGAGCGACGAGGTCGATCTCTTCGGCGGGATGGCGAGCGCGATCGCGATCAGCGGGATCAGGAACATCGACACCACCTCGACGATGCGGAAATGGAAATTCGCGCGCGATTCGAGGCGGGTCTGCACGGTCTGGCGGCTGTCCTTGCCCGCGACGAACAGCTCGGGGATGGTCATTTCGCGGTCGGCGCCGCCGCGGGTGCGAAAGGCGTCGATCTTGGGCAGGGGGATCGGCAGGTCGTGATTGTCGAAGGTCAGCACGCGCGGCACCGCGAATTTCGGCGATTCGTGGATCAGCACCCCCTGGGTCAGGCGCAGGATGATCGTGTTCGGATCGTCGGTGGCGAGGAACTGGCCGCGCGCCGCGGTCGCCGACACGCTCTGTCCGTCCTTCTGCTCGCCGCGCACGAAAATCCCGCGCAGCGACCGGCCCTCGTTCGAGCTTTCCTCGATGCGCAATGTCATCCGCTCGCCGAGGTTGGTGAATTCGCCGACCTTGATCGATGCGCCGAGCGCCCCCGACCGCAGCTCGAACTGCAGGCCTTCATAGGCGTAGCGCGCATAGGGCTGGATGAACCCGACGATCGCAAGGTTGAGCAGCGCGAGCGTGATCGCGAAGGCATAGGGCACGCGCAGCAGCCGCCCGAAGCTCATGCCCACGCCCTTCAGCACATCGAGCTCGCTCGACGTCGCGAGCCGGCGAAAGGCCAGCAGGATACCGAGCATCAGCCCGATGGGGATGCCGAGCGACAGATATTCGGGGATCAGATTGGCGAGCATCTTCCACACGACGCTGACCGGGCCGCCTTCGGTGGCGACGAAATCGAACAGCCGCAGCATCTTCTCCAGCACCAGCAGCATCGCGGACAGGACCAGCGTGCCGAGCATGGGAAAGAAGATGAGACGCGCGATGTAGCGGTCGATGGCGGGCAATCTATTCAAGCTTTCGTCGCCCCATCACCATGATTTGGCCGCAAATGATTCCGATATGCCGATTCAAGGGCGACAGGGACCCGTGCCGGCTTTTGGCTGGCATGGCTATAGCCACTGGGAGCTAATGCGTCATGTCGAAATTTGTGTCGACGTCACTCTGCATCATTCTGCTGGCGGCCACGGCGCCGGCGCAGGCTTTGGGGCAGGTCCTGTCGAACGACCTGTCGAAGTGCAAGAGCGGACCGTCCACGCTGGTCCAGATCAGCGGAATCAAGAGCGGCGGCGGCAAGCTGCGCATTCAAAGCTATCGCGCCACGTCCGCCGACTGGCTGGCCAAGGGCCGTTGGGTCACCCGGACCGAGATTCCCGCGCGCGCCGGGTCGATGACCGTGTGCGTGCCGCTGCCCGCGGCGGGCAGCTATGGCATCGCGGTGCGTCATGACGTCAACGGCAACGGCAAGACCGACCTGTCCTCGGACGGCGGCGGCATGTCGAACAACCCGAGCATCAACATCTTCAACCTCGGCAAGCCGAACTACAAGAAGACCGCCTTTGCGGTCGGCGATGCGCCAAAGACGATCACGATCAGCATGAAATATATGTAAGGATATATGTCCAGCGTCGCGCTCCTTTCCAATCCACGCTCGACGGGCAACCGTGCCCTGTTGCCGCGGGTTCGCGAAATTTGCGCCGCGCATCCGGACATTTTCCATTATGAGGTCGAGGACGTCGACCAGATCGGCGAAGCGATCCGCACCATCGCGATGGTGTCCCCGCGCATCATCGTCATCAACGGCGGCGACGGCACCGTCCAGGCGGCGCTGACCGAGCTGTATTCGGGCGGCCATTTCGACGGCTCGCCGCCGCCGGTCGCGGTGCTGCCCAACGGCAAGACCAATTTGATTGCGCTCGACCTCGGCGCCGAGGGCGATCCGCTGAAGGCGCTCGAGCGCGTGATCGAGCTGGTCGAAGCCGGCCGGATCGAGGATCATGTCGTCCAGCGCCAGCTGATCTCGCTCGACAGCGGCACCACCCGCCCGGTGCTCGGCATGTTCCTCGGCGGCGCCTATCTCGCCGACGTGATGCTCTATTGCCGCAACCGCATCTATCCGCTCGGCCTGCCCAACGGGCTGTCGCATGTGCTGGCGGCGATCCTCGGCCTGTTCGCGATGCTGCTCGGCATCGGCGGCGGCCGGCTGCCGCCCAAGCCGCAGCCGATGGTCGTGTCGCTGGTCCGCCAGGGCGAATTGCACGGCAAATTCTCGCTGCTGATCATCACGACGCTCGAAAAATTGCTGCTCAGCATCCGCACCAACGACAGCCCGGGCCCGCGCGGCCAGATGAAATTGCTCGCGGTCGAGCGCGGCGCCGGCGCGCTGCTCCGCATGCTCGGCGCGACCTTCCGTGGTACGCTGGGGCAAAACCCGCTCGAGGGCGTGCATTTCCAGCGCGGCGACGAGATTCGTATCGAGGGCGAGAAGTCGAACGTCATCCTCGACGGCGAGATTTTCGTGGCCAAGGCGGGGCGCCCGATCGTGCTGACCTCGACCGAGCCGGTGCCCTTCCTGCGCCTTGCCGCCTGAGGGCGCGATCATGTCCGACAGCCTGACCGACCTGGTCCGCGCCGAACTGTCCACCCCCGTCGATCCGCGCGCGCGCGCGATGGCGGCGGCGATCGCGGCCTTATATCCGGGGTCGGCGCGCGCGGTGCTGTTTTACGGCTCCTGCCTGCGCGAAAGCGAACTCGACGGGCTGATGCTCGACTTCTACCTCATCGTCTCGGACTATGGCGACGCCTATGACCGGCGCTGGCTGGTGGCGGCGAACCGGCTGATTCCGCCGAACGTCTTTCCGTTCCAGCACGACGGGCTGATCGCCAAATATGCGGTGCTCAGCGAGGCCGACTTCGACCGGCTGAACGGTCCCGAGACGCGCAACGTATCGGTTTGGGCGCGCTTCGCCCAGCCGTCGCGGCTGGTGTGGGCGGTCGACGATACGGCGGCCGCGCGCGCGGTGGCGGCGGTGTCGCGTGCGGCGCCGACTTTGCTCGCCGCGGCGGGCCGTATCGACGGCGAAGACACGCTCGATTGGTGGCGCCGCGCCTTTTCGCTGACCTATTCGGCCGAACTGCGCGCCGAACGCCAGAGCCGCGCCCAGTCGGTGGTCGATGCCGATCCCGACCGCTACCGCCGCTTCGGCCCGCCCGCGATCGCCGCGATCGCCGCGGGCGCGCGCAGCGGCGGCTGGCTGCGCCGCCGCGCTGAAGGCAAGGCGCTCAGCATCGTCAGGCTGGCCAAGGCCAGCCTGACCTATGCCGGCGGGATCGATTATCTGGCGTGGAAGATCAACCGCCACGCTGGCACCAAGATCGAGATCAAACCCTGGCAGCGGAGATGGCCGCTGGTGGCGGCGCTGACCCTGGTGCCGAAGCTGATGAAGAGCGGGGCGATACGGTAGGTTTTAGCCGAACGCCGCGACCTTCTCCGCCGAGCGCGGTTCGCCGCTCCGCCGGATCGCCTGTTCGAGCTGGGTCAGCGTAAAGGGTTTCCGCAGCACGTCATGGTCGCCGAAACTCGCGATCTCGCTCGCGTCGCCCGCGAAGCCGGTGACGAACAGGATCGCGATATCGGGCCAGCGCGCCTTCAGCCCCGCGACCATCTCCGGCCCGGTCAGCTCGGGCATCAGCACGTCGGACAGGATCAGGTCGAAACCATGCGCCTCGACCAGCGCCTCGGCGGCGCGCGGGTCGCTGCACGCGACCGCGCGGTGCCCCAGTTCCTCGACCGCTTCGACCGTCGCGGTCAGCACGCGCGGGTCGTCCTCGACCACCAATATATGGAGCGCGTCGCTCGCCAGCGGCGCGGTGGCGGCCGGGGCGGCGGCGGTTTCGACCGGCATCGCGGCGGGCTGGCGCGCGACGGGCAGCAGCATCGCGACGCTGGTGCCTTCGCCCTCGGTCGACTGGATCTGCACCTCGCCGTCCGACTGGCGGCAGAAAGCGAAGACCTGGCTCATGCCCAGGCCGGTGCCCTGGCCCGCGGGCTTGGTCGTGTAAAAGGGATCGAAGACGCGCTCGAGCACCTCGGGCGACATGCCGCAGCCGGTGTCGATCACCTGCACCGCGAGCGCCGCGGGCTCGTCCTTTTCGTCGTGCAAAGTGCGGATCGTCAGCGAACCATGGCCCTCCATCGCATCCCGCGCATTGACCGCGAGGTTGAGCAGCGCATTTTCGAACTGCTGGCGGTCGAGCCACGCCGCCAGCCCCGGCGCCTGCAAATCGAGCGTCAGCGCGATGCGGTCGCCGATCGTGCGTTCGATCAGTTCGGCGAAGGCGGCGATGCTTTCGTCGACGACCATCATCTCGGGCCGCGCCGGCTCCGACCGCGCGAAGGCGAGCAGGCGGCGGGTCAGGTCGGCGGCGCGGTTGGCGCCGTCGAGCGCGTTGTGGATGTGCCGCTGCGCCTTGTCGGGCGCGTCGGCGAGCCAGCGCTGCGCGAGTTCGAGCCCGCCGACGACGACCGCGAGCATGTTGTTGAAGTCGTGCGCGATGCCGCCGGTCAGCTGGCCGACCGCTTCCATCTTCTGCGCCTGGCGCAGCTGGTCCTCGGCCGCCGCGCGGTCGGCCATTTCGCTGCGCAATGCGACGTTGGCGCGCGCCAGCTCGGCGGTGCGGTCGGCGACCGCCGCCTCCAGCTCGGCGGCGCGCTCGCTTTCGGCGAACTGCTCGCGCCGTGCCAGCCGCCGTTCGCTCTCGGCGCGGATGAGCGAGAAGGTCGCGGTGATCGCGATGATCGCCGCTGCGGCGCCGAGCAGCGAAAAGAGCAATATCGCCTGGTTCAGGCTGTCGCGGTCCGACGCCGCGATCCGGTTGCGTTCGGCAAGCAGGGTGCGTTCATTCTGGATCAGCTGGGTGAGCAGCCGGTCGATGCGGATCAGCGCCGCGTCATGGCCCGCGGCATTATATTTGGAGATGGCGGCGACGGTCTGCCGGTAATTGGCGCTGAGCGCCGCATCGCCGAGCTGCGTGCCGCGCCGGTCGAGTTCGGTCGTCAGCTGCGCGACCAGTTCGGCTGCCTTGGGATTGTCGCGGACGTTGCGCCGCAGCAGGTTCAGATATTGCCGCGCCACCCCCCATTGCTGCTGATAGACGCGGCCATCCTCTTTCTGCAGCCCGACCGCGAAGCGCCCGAGCGCGGCCTCGGCGCGCGCCAGCGCGGCGTCGAGGCTGCGTGTTTGCGAGATCACCTCCAGGCTGTGCGCCTGCCAGCCGAGCGAGCGGTCGTAATTGTCGTTGGCGCGGGTGACGAGCAGGACGAGCGCGACGACGACCCCGGTCAGGATCGCGCCGACGCCGATCGTCAGCCAGAAGCGAACCCGCTCCCGCCGACTGTCGTTTTCGCTGTCATAATCCCGCTCGAACACCGGAACCTTGTACCGGACAAGCGCCGTGCCGCAAAGCCGCGAACGAGTCGCGCGGCGCCCGCCAAATCAACTCGCCCCGAAAAGGAGTCGGGTTGTCGGCGGACGCGCTCGCTTCAGCCGATAATGCCCACGCGTTTGCCCGCGCGCTCGAAGCGGGCCAGAATCTCGATGACCTGGTCGCTGCTATGCTCGGCGCACAACGAACAGCGAAGTAGCGTCATGCCCGCGGGCGTCGCGGGCGGGCGCGCGAGATTGACGTACAGCCCTTCCTCGAGCAGCGCTTCCCACATCATCGCGCCCATTTCGAGGTCGGGCATGATGACCGCGATGATCGCCGACTGGGGCTCGTCGGTGCCGAGCGTGAAGCCCAGATCGCGCAGCCCCTTGTGCAAAACCTTTGAATTTTCCCACAGATGGGCGCGTTTGTTCGACCCGTGCATCAGCTTGCGGATGCTCGTCGCGGCGGTCGCGACGACGCTCGGCGGCAGCGAGGCGGTGAACACATAGGGGCGGCAGACGAGCCGCAGAATCTCGAACTTCGGGTGGTTCGAGACGCAGAAGCCGCCGACGGTGCCGACGCTCTTGCTGAACGTGCCGATGATGAAATCGACATCGTCGATGACGCCCTGCGCTTCGGCGACGCCGCGGCCATGTTCGCCGATGAAGCCCATCGAATGCGCCTCGTCGACCAGTATCATCGCGCCGGCTTCCTTGGAGACGCGGATCATCTCTTTCAGCGGCGCGATGTCGCCGAGCATCGAATAGACGCCCTCGAGCACGACGAGCTTGCCCGCTTCGGGGGGCAGGCGCTTCAGCCGTTTTTCGAGCGCATCGACGTCGTTGTGGCGAAAGGCGACGATTTCGGCATTGCCCATCGCGCAGCCGTCATAGATCGAGGCATGGCTGTCGATGTCGAGGATGACATAGTCGCCCTTGCCGGCGATCGTCGAAATGATGCCGAGGTTCGCCTGGTATCCGGTCGAGAACACCATGGCATGGTCCATGGCGTAAAATTCCTTCAGCGCCTCTTCGCACTCCTTGTGCCCCTGATAGGTGCCGTTGAGCACGCGGCTGCCGGTGGTGCCGGCGCCGAACTTGTCGAGCGCATCCTTGCCCGCGGCGATGACATCCGCGTCGAAGGTCATGCCCATATAATTATAGGTGCCGAGCAGGATCGTCTCGCGCCCGTTGCAGATCGCGACGGTGGGGGAGACCACGCGCTCCATCACCAGGCTGAACGGATCGGTCACCCCGGTCGCGAGCAGGTCCTCGCGCTGCCGGATCAGCGGGTCGAATTTGCTGAAGAGGTCGGTCATGCGTGGCTCAGCCCTGCAGCTTTTCGACCGCGGCGATCAGCTGCCCGACATTTTCGATCTCGGCCTGCATGTTCATGCTGATGATGATGTCGAACGTGTCTTCGACTTCGGCGACGAAGTCCATTACCGTCAGGCTGTCCCATTCGAGGTCGCCGGCAAAGGTGGTGGCGTCGGTCAGTTCGACGCCCTTTTTGTTGAAGGGCTCGATCAGGTCGTGGATCTGGTCCTTGAGGCTGCTCATTGGCTGCGTCCCTTGAAGAAAGAATGTTGCGCGCGGGCATGCCGCTATGATGCCCGCTTGGCAAGTGAATGCGGCGGTATTCGGGCAGCATCTTGCCCGCGCCGGACGGACGTGCCATCGCTGACCCGGGTCGCACCAGGGGGGCAGGTCAGGGGCAAGCCGATGGACGACAAGAGCAGCGAGACGAAAGCGGCATCGCCGCCGCCGGCGATCGGCTTTCCGCCGAATGCGGTTCACCTGGTGCGCACCAACCAGCAGATCACGCTGACCCTGTCGCAAATGGCGGATCAAAAGGCGTCGATCCTGATGGGCGCGACCTTCGTCGTCTTCACCCTCGCGATCGGTCAGGCGCGCGCCGGAGCCGGGGCGCTGGCCATACCGCTCGCGATCCTGGCGACCTTTTCCTTCCTCTCGGCGCTGCTTGCGATCTCGGCGGTGCTGCCGCGCGTGGGCAAGGCGCCACCGATCGTCTATCGCGACGGCAAGGACCACAGCAATATCCTCTTCTTCGGGCGCTTTTCGCAGATGGAGGAGGATGAGTTCATCGATGCGGTGAAAACCCGGCTGCGTACCGAGGAAGACATCTACGAAACGATGCTGCGCGATACCTATCAGAACGGCATCGTGCTGGCCCGGCGCAAATATCGCTATCTGGCCTATGCCTATCGCCTGTTCGTCGTCGGCCTGACCGCGACCTTCATCGCCTTCGCCGCAGAAATGGCGCTCTTGTGGAGCAACTGGCTCGCTGGCGCATAATGCGAGGGGCCTTTGCGAGCTTCAGCGCCGTCGAGGTTGGAAGTAAAATGGCCTCGTTGCTTTTGGTTTGGGTGGATGCCACAGGGGGAAAATGCGAATTCGTCTCCTGTTCTTCATCATCGGCGGCATCGCCGGTGCGGTGACGGGGTTGGGAGCTGGCTATTGGCGTTGGCATGAACCCTTCGATCCCTATGCGCGCCAGCGATGGGCAATAGTGAACGCCGCGGATGATGCCGCAACGGGAGGCGCATTGCTGATCGGCGATAGCATCGTACAGCGCCTCGTGATGACCGATCTTTGTGGATTGCCCGTATTTAACGCGGGCATGGCGGGCGCTCGATCTGATCAAATTGCGCCGCTCGCGAAGCCGCTGGTCGAAAAACTGAAGCCGCGCATCATTGTGTTGTCAGCTGGGACTAACGATCGGCAGCAGGGCCGGATGCCCGATCTTGGCTTAATTTTGCCCCCCCCCCCCCCCGCGTAGCGCGCGCTCGGATAGGCAGGACTCGCACAAGATACGTTTAATCGTCATCGGCCGCGACATTGACATGCCGGCGCAGCGTCTTTCCGATGGCGTTCACCTGAATATGGAAGGGCGCACGGAATTGAAGCGAAGGCTGGAACAGTCCTGTAGTGGCTCGCTCGATCCGCCTGCACGGTAAGCGCGGAATGCCCTTCGACCGCTAACGCCCGATATCGGACACGCGCCCCCCTGTTGCCAATATGCCACCCTCGCCCGCGAAACACCCCCCCTCATCCAATCCCCCGATTGAAACCCCGTCGAGCCGCGCCTATCCGGGCCGGCTGTGTTGCATCAGGCCACCCCCCTGACCGCGGAGGTTCCGCAGGGTCTCGGCGCCGAATTCCGCGCGACGCTGGCGCTTGCCTGGCCGCTGGCGGCGGCGAACCTGCTCCAGATGCTGGTCCATGCGATCGACGTGATCTTCGTGGCGCGCCTCGGCGACGCCGCGCTCGCCGCCTCGTCGCTCGGCGTGTCGATCTTCGGGCTGCTGCTCTGGACCGGCTCTGGGCTGGTGGGCGCGGCGGCGCCGCTGATCGCCGCCGAGTTCGGTCGCCGCAAGCACGCGGTGCGCGAGGTGCGGCGTACCGTGCGTATGGCGCTCTGGCTCAGCGCGCTCGTCTCGCTGGTCTTCATGGGCGTCTGCGCCGCGGGCGGCCCGATCATGCGCGCGACGGGGCAGCAGCCCGAAACCTCGGCGCGCGCCGCGGGTTTCCTGCTCATCCTGCTGTGGGGCATGTTCCCGATGATCGCCGCCAGCGTGCTGCGCATCTTCGTGTCGGCGCTCGGCCGGCCCAAGATCGCGACCGCGATCACCTTCGCCGCGCTCGGGGTCAATGCGCTCGGAAACTGGGCGCTGGTGTTCGGCCACCTGGGCCTGCCCGCGCTCGGCCTGCACGGCTCGGCGATTTCCAGCGTGCTGACCAGCACGCTGATGCTGCTCGCCTATGTCGTCGTCATCCAGTCCGACCGGCGGCTGCGCCGCTATCATCTGTTCGGCAATTGGTGGCGCAGCGAATGGACGCGTTTTTTCGACATGCTGCGCATCGGATCGCCGATCGCGCTCACCATTTTGGCCGAGGCGGGGCTGTTCACCGGCGCCGCCTTCCTGATGGGTCGCATCGGCGAGGCCGAGTTGGCGGGCCATACCATCGCGCTGCAGGTCGCGGCGCTCGCCTTCCAGATTCCGTTCGGCGTCGCGCAGGCGGCAACGATCCGCGTCGGCCTCGCCTATGGCGCACGCGACCATCGCGGCATTGCGCACGCGGGGACCGCGTCGATGATACTCGGCATCGGCTTCATGGCCTTCACCGCGCTGACCATCTGGCTGTTCCCGAAGCTGGTGCTGTCGATCTATGTCGATGCCGACGCCGCAAAGAACGCCGCGCTCGTCGGCTTCGCGATGCAGTTTCTGGTCGTCGCCGCCGCTTTCCAGCTTTTCGACGGCGCGCAAGCGGTCGCGGCGGGCGCGCTGCGCGGACTGCAGGACACCCGCACCCCGATGATCATCGCGATCTGCGGTTACTGGATCGGCGGTTACGGCACCGCGATCTATCTCGGCTTCTTCACGCCTTGGGCAGGGGTCGGGGTGTGGATCGGGCTGGCGGTCGGGCTGGTGCTCGTCGCCGGGCTGCTGCTGCTCAGGTGGCGGATTAGAGAGCGGTTGGGGCTGTTGCCTTCATAGGCTGGTCGTTGAGATGCTTGGTCGCCGTTTTTACGCGGCTTACCAGTATTTTGAACTCATCCGGCGTTAAAGCGCGAAGCTGCCTGCCGGTGCAATCGGCGAGGGTCGAAACATTCCGAAAGATAAAATAGCTGCTCGTCTCGCCGCCGGTCATTTCCGCCAATGACAGGGTAGAGTGGACGATATCGTTGCGACAATCCACCAAGGGGCGAATTTCGGTGATCCGCTGCTTGGCTTTCGCCGGGTAGCGGAAGGGCGCTCTTTCCAAGTCATTCAGCTTTTGCGCGAGGGACGAGCAAGCCGGAGCCTTGCCCTCCTGGCCCAGTTTTTGGACAATCACTTCTTCGAGTCGGGCAAAGGCATCGAGAAGCTCGCTGCGCAAGCGTGCGCCACGGTCCAGCAACTCGCGCTGAATCGAGGCATCCGCCCCCTTGCCGATCGGAATCTCGCACCCCATCTGGCCATCGTAACGCGCTGCCGAAAATATTCCCTTAACCCGGCTTGACGCTCCTATAGGTGCCGCCCATATGGCCACCTGTTAGCACTCTCGATATGTGAGTGCTAAGAACGACATCATTTGCATCTCTGGAGGAATATCCCATGCAATTTCGTCCGCTGCACGACCGCGTGCTCGTCCGCCGTATCGAAGCCGAAGAAAAGACTGCGGGCGGGATCATCATCCCCGACACCGCCAAGGAAAAGCCGCAGGAAGGCGAAGTCGTCGCCGTCGGCACCGGCATCAAGGCCGAAGACGGCAAGGTCACGCCGCTCGACGTCAAGTCGGGCGACCGCATCCTGTTCGGCAAATGGTCGGGCACCGAGGTCAAGGTCGACGGCGAAGAGCTGCTGATCATGAAGGAATCCGACATCCTCGGCGTCATCGCCTGAGTTTAGCCGTCACCCCCGCGCAGGCGGGGGCCGCTGTCGGTCTTGAATGCGGTTCGAGACTTCCAGCGATCCCCGCCTTCGCGGGGATGACGATCGTAAGTGAAGTTACGCAGTTTTCTGCGAATTTTGAAGGAACAAGCCCATGGCTGCTAAAGACGTCAAATTCTCGCGCGACGCGCGCGAACGCATCCTGCGCGGTGTCGACACCCTCGCCGACGCGGTGAAGGTCACCCTCGGTCCCAAGGGCCGCAACGTCGTGATCGACAAGAGCTTCGGTGCGCCCCGCATCACCAAGGACGGCGTCACCGTCGCCAAGGAAATCGAACTCAAGGACAAGTTCGAGAATATGGGCGCGCAAATGCTGCGCGAAGTCGCATCGAAGGCGAACGACAAGGCCGGCGACGGCACCACCACCGCGACCGTTCTCGCCCAGGCGATTGTGCGCGAAGGCATGAAGTCGGTTGCCGCCGGCATGAACCCGATGGACCTGAAGCGCGGCATCGACCTCGCGGTCTCCAAGGTCGTCGAAACGATCAAGGCGCAGTCGAAACCCGTTTCGGGCACCTCGGAAATCGCCCAGGTCGGCATCATCTCGGCCAATGGCGACACCGAAGTCGGCGAGAAGATCGCCGAAGCGATGGAAAAGGTCGGCAAGGAAGGCGTGATCACCGTCGAGGAAGCCAAGGGTCTCGATTTCGAACTCGACGTCGTCGAAGGCATGCAGTTCGACCGCGGCTATCTGAGCCCCTATTTCATCACCAACCCGGAAAAGATGCTCGTCGAGCTGGCCGATCCCTACATCCTGATCTTTGAAAAGAAGCTCTCGAACCTGCAGGCGATGCTGCCGATCCTCGAAGCCGTGGTCCAGTCGGGTCGCCCGCTGCTGATCATCGCCGAGGACATCGAAGGCGAAGCGCTCGCGACGCTGGTGGTCAACCGCCTGCGCGGCGGCCTGAAGGTCGCGGCCGTCAAGGCGCCGGGCTTCGGCGATCGCCGCAAGGCGATGCTGCAGGACATCGCGATCCTCACCGCCGGTGAAATGATCAGCGAAGACCTGGGCATCAAGCTGGAAAGCGTCACGCTCGCCATGCTCGGCCAGGCCAAGCGCGTCACCATCGACAAGGACAACACCACCATCGTCGACGGTGCGGGTGAAGGCGACGCGATCAAGGGCCGCGTCGAACAGATCCGCGCGCAGATCGAGACGACCACGTCGGATTACGACAAAGAAAAGCTGCAGGAACGGCTGGCGAAGCTCGCCGGCGGTGTTGCGGTCATCAAGGTCGGCGGCGCGTCGGAAGTCGAAGTGAAGGAACGCAAGGACCGCGTCGACGACGCCCTCCACGCGACCCGCGCCGCGGTCGAAGAAGGCATCGTCCCGGGCGGCGGTACCGCGCTTCTCTATGCGACCAAGGCGCTCGAAGGCCTGTCGGGCATCAACGAAGACCAGACCCGCGGCATCGACATCATCCGTCGCGCGCTGCAGGCTCCGGTCCGCCAGATCGCCGAGAACGCCGGCTTCGACGGCGGTGTCGTCGCGGGCAAGCTGTTCGACCAGAAGGACACGAGCTTCGGCTTCAACGCCTCGACCGACGTCTATGAAGACCTGGTCAAGGCCGGTGTCATCGACCCGACCAAGGTCGTGCGCATCGCGCTGCAGGATGCCGCCTCGGTTGCCGGCCTGCTGATCACCACCGAAGCCGGCATCGCCGAAACCCCCGACGACAAGCCCGCCATGCCCATGGGCGGCGGCGGCATGGGCGGCATGGGCGGCATGGACTTCTAAGTCCTTGCGCCCACCGCTCGGCGCAAGCTGACAGGAAGGGCCGGGAGAGCGATCTCCCGGCCCTTTCTTTATGTTTTCCCTCCCGCTTGCGGGAGGGGCAAGGGGAGGGCATGTAGCGGGCGATGACCATAGCGACCCCCATCGACCGCCTCCGCGCCGCGTTGCTCGCCGACGAAGCGGCGCAGCTCCGGCTCGCGCCGATCGCCGACACCGCGGCCTTCCTCGACGCGATCGCCGCTTATGCCGCGGGGCTGGGCCTGCCGATCACCCGCGACGCCTTCGCCGCCGGCCTCGCCCGCGCCGCGACGCCGCAGATGATGCAGGAGCTTCCGGCGCTGCGGCTGGCCGATGCGCCGCCGCGCCAATGGTTGCCGGTCGAGCTCAAGGATTTTCAGGGCACGATCGTCGTCGAATGGCTGCATTTCGCAGGGCTGCCGCTGACCGATCCCTTTTTCGACGATACGTGGCGCAAGGTGCAGATTCTGCCGTTCAACCGGCTGATGCGCTGCGCCACGCCGCTGGCGGCGATCGACGCTTTTGCCGATGCCCCCGCGCCCGATGGACTGGTCTTTCACATGTCGCGCTGCGGCTCGACGCTGGCGGGACAGATGCTCGGTGCCGATCCGGGCCATATCGTCGCGGCCGAGCCGCCCGTCGTCGATACGGTGATCCAGCTGGTCGGCATGGGTCACCTGCCGCCGTCGACGATCCATGCCATGGCGGCGGCGGTGATGCGCGACCGCTTGGGGCAGGCACGGCACCGCTTCATCAAGGTCGACGCCTGGCACGCACTGGTGCTGCCGTTGCTGCGCGGCGTCTGGCCCGACACGCCCTGGACCTTTCTCTACCGCGATCCGGTCGAGGTGCTGGTATCGCAGCAGCGACGACCGGGCATGCATTGCCGCCCGGGGGTGCTGCCGCTTCAGGCTTATGGCGTCGATCCTGCCGAGGGCGCGGCGGCGGACGATTATGCGGCGTGGATCCTCGGCCGCATCTGTACCGGCGCGCTGGCGGGCATCGACGACGCCTGCCTGCTCGTCAATTACGACCAGCTCCCCGCGGCCCTGACCGATGCGATCCTGCCGCATTTCGGGGTCGCGCCCGGCGCGGCGGCGCTGGAAAGGATCGCCGCGGCGGGCCAGCGCTATTCAAAGGCGCCCGACCGCGCCTTCACCGGCGATTCCGACGCCAAGCAGCGCGCGGCGTCGCCCGAACTGCGCGCCGCCGCAGCGCCCCTGCTCGCCACCTATGCGCAGCTCGAGGAGCGGCGGCTGGCCGCGCATGCGGAGTCGATGGCATGACGATGCGCCGTCTGTCGCTCGCCGCCGCTGCGATGCTGGCGTTGCCCGCGATCGCGGCGCCGCCCGCGCCCGAACCCGCCGAGGCGGAGGCCGCGCCGCCGAAAGTTCCGCGCTGCGGTTACCGCATCGTCCAGACCCATCCGCACGAGCGCAGCAGCTTCACCCAGGGGCTCTTCTGGCACGATGGCCATCTTTACGAGGGCACCGGCCAATATGGCCGCTCGCGGCTCGCGCGGCTCGACCTCGCGACCGGCAAGACGCTCGCCGAAACGCCGCTTCCTGCCGACGAGTTCGGCGAAGGTATCGCGCGATGGCGCGACCAGATCATCGGCGTCACCTGGCAGGGCGGAGTCGGGCACCGTTGGCGGCTCAGGGACCTCAAACCGCTCGGCGACTTCCGCTATGCGGGCGAGGGCTGGGGGGTAACGCTGCACGGCGAGGATCTGGTACTCAGCGACGGCACCCCCGACCTTCGCTTTTTCGACCCCGCGACGATGACCGAAAGGAGCAAGGTGACGGTGCGCTTCGCCGGCACGCCGCTGCCGATGCTCAACGAACTCGAGGCGATCGACGGCGAAATCTGGGCCAATGTCTGGATGACCGATGCGATCGTGCGCATCGACCCGGCCAGCGGCACGGTCAAATCCTTCATCGACCTGACCGGCCTCAAACAGACCGCGGGCGCCCATGGCGGCGACGCCGTGCTCAACGGCATCGCCTGGGATGCGAAGAAAAAGCGGCTGTTCGTCACCGGCAAATATTGGCCGCAATTGTTCGAGATCGCGCTGACCGACTGCGTCTAGCTCGCGTTGAGCGCCGCCGCCATCCGCGCCGCTGCGGCGTCATAGACGCGCGCCTTCAGCCCTCCGGTAACCGCCGCGGGCGCGCGGTCGGGATGGCCGCCGGCAAAAGGCGGGGCGGGATCATATTCGATCGCCAGCTGGATCGCCTGCGCGACCGCATCGCCCTTCAGCCGCGCGATCAGGGTCAGCGCGAAATCGAGCCCCGACGTCACCCCGCCGCTGGTGACGACATTGCCGTCCTCGACGACGCGCGCGTTCACGGACTCGGCACCGACCAGCGGCAGCAGGTGCGTATAGCCCCAATGCGTCGTTGCGCGCTTGCCCGTCAGCAACCCCGCGCGGCCGAGCAGGAAGGCGCCGGTGCACACGCTCGTCACCCAGGTGGCGCCCGCCGCCTGAACTGCGATGAAGGCGATCGTCGCTGCGTCCCCCAGCGCCTCGACGACGCCATGCCCGCCGGGGATGCAGAAGATGTCGGCCTGCGGCGCCGAGGCGAAATCATGCGTCGGCACGATGGAAAAGCCGCTGTCGGTGGCGATCGGGTCGAGACTGGCCGCGGCCCCGATGAGCGTGGCACCGGGCACGCGGCACAGCGCCTGCGCGGGCGCGGTGAAATCGAGCTGGGTGATGCCGGGGAACAGCAGGAATACGACGGTGGTGGGCGAGGTATCGGTCATGGGCCTGTCCTTGCGCGGCGTTGGATCACCCAGGCGCGCGGCTCGCAGGACCATCGGGTCCGTCCCGCTTCCCGATGGGTCTCCATCTTCAGCGCCAGTCGCGGGACGCCCCTATTCTAACGCCGCACCGGCGCGAGCGGAAGGGTCGTTATCGCTTGTCCTGGTCCGGGTCGGCTGCCGGCGCTTCTGCGGTCGCCTCACCGTCGCGGCTTTCGAGCATCTCGGCGGCATCGTCGAGCGCCTTCGCTTCGCCCACGGTCACCCCGCCGGGGCCGGGTTCATTGTCGGTGCGGTCGCACGCCGCGACCGTCATCGCCGCGGCAGCGACCGCGATCAGCGCGGCCTTCCGGTTCGGCATCGTCTCTCTCCCGCAAAAAGGGCCCCATCCGCACGCGAATGGAGCCCCTTCCGTTACACGCCTTGGCGCAGCAACGACTTATTTCTTGTCGTTGGCTTCGGCCTTCTTGGTTTCTTCGGCGATCTTGTCGCCGGCCTTGGCGGCGGCGTCGCCGGCGGCGTTCACCGTGCCTTCGACGGCATTGCCGGCCTTGTCGGCGGCGCCTTCGACGGCGGCGGCGCCATCCTTGGCGGCGGCTGCGGTCGCGTCGGCGGCATCGGCAGCGCCTTCGGCGGCGGCATCGCCGGCAGTGGCGACGTCGGCGGCGGCCGAGTCAGCGGTTTCCGAAGCGGCGTCCTGCGTCTTTTCCGAGCAGGCGGCCAGGCTGAACGCCGCGGCGGCGATCGAGGTGATGATGAGTTTGCGCATGGATATTCCTTTCAAAACCAAAGAGACCGGCAACCTGCCGCTTGTCCGCAGGCCTAACGCGGTGCGGCGCGGTTAGCAACTGCGCAGCGGCAACGCGCGAACTGCGCGCCCGTTCCCAACAAAAATCGTCCCAAAACGGCAATCGCCCAAAACGGAAAAGGGGCCGCCGGCACGCGCCGACGACCCCCCAATCCTTTGGCCGAAAAGCCGGAAAGAAGCTTACTTCTTGGCTTCTTCGGTCGCGGCCTTGGCTTCGCCGACGGCGTCCTTGGCAGCGGCAGCGGCTTCGCCGGCCTTGTCGGCAGCTTGGCCAGCCTTGTCGGCAGCGCCGGTCGCGGCGTCGGCAGCTTCGCCAGCGGCAGCGGCGGTCGCGTCGGCGGCACCGGCAGCGGCATCCATCGCACCGTCGGCAGCGCCTTCGGTGGTCGCTTCGGTCGTCGCTTCGGGGGTCGCGGCTTCGTCAGCCTTCTTTTCGCCGCAAGCGGCGAGGCCCAGCGAGGCGGCGAGGACGAGCGACAGAGTGATGGTCTTTTTCATATGGGAATACCCCTCTCGATTGAACTGATCGGTAGCCTTCCGAATAGGGTCCATTTCCGACCCGGCGAATTGCCAACCGACGTCCTCGCTACAATTTCGCAAAAAGCGGCGCAACGGGGTTTTTGCGCGCTTTGGCGCAAATGAGCCAAGGCGCTTGTTCATCTTTGCGCAAGGTGCCGGAAATGCGGCACGGCGCTTGGTTGACTGGATATAAAGAAATCTTTATATGTTGCTCCGTGACCGAGTTGATCGACATTTTCCGCGCCTTGGCGGACCCGACCCGCCTGCGAGTCGTCGCGCTGCTGCGCGAGATGGAATTGGCGATCGGCGAACTCGCTATCGTCCTCGAACAAAGCCAGCCGCGCGTGTCGCGCCACGTCCGCATCCTCGCCGACGCCGGGATCATCGAGCGCCGCCGCGAAGGCAGCTGGGTTTTCCTTCGCATCGCCGAGGGCGGCCCGGTCGGCCAGATCCTTGCCCACGCCGAACTCTGGCCCTTTTCGCCGCGCGAGGCGCTGATCATCGGTTACGACGCGCAGCGGCTCGCCGCCATCCGCACCGAACGCGCCGCGGTCGCCGAACGCTATTTCGCCGACCATGCCGCCGAATGGGACAAGATCCGCTCGCGCCATGTCGCCGAGAGCGAGGTCGAGGCGGCGATGCTGGCGATGGTGGCCGGCCGCCGGCTCGGCCATCTGCTCGACATCGGTACCGGTACCGGCCGCATGGCGGAGATTTTCGCGCCGACGGTGCGCCGCATCACGGCGCTCGACCGCAGCCCCGAAATGTTGCGCATCGCGCGCGCCAAGCTCGCCGACCAGCCGGTGCCGATCGACCTGGTGCAGGGCGATTTCCTCAACCTGCCGCTCGCCGACGCCAGCATCGACAGCATCGTCATCCATCAGGCCTTGCACTTCGCGCACGAACCCGACCGGGTGATCGCCGAGGCGAGCCGCGTGCTGCGCGGCGGCGGCCATTTGCTGATCGTCGATTTCGCGCCGCACGAGGACGAGGAAATGCGCAGCGTCGCGGCGCACGCGCGCCTGGGCTTTTCCGACGCGCAGATCCGCGGCTGGTTCGCCTCGGCGGGCATGGTGCTCGAAACGGCGCAGACGCTCGAAGGCGGCGACCTTGCGGTCAAGCTCTGGCTCGGCCGCCGCCGCTCCGACGAAGATCAGAACCCCGCCCAATCGGACGGCCAACGCAAAAGGCTTGCGGCATGACGACCAATCTCAACTCGCTGGCGGAGGCGCACCGCGCCGCCGCGTCGCCGCTCTTCGCGGGGCTGGCCGGCGACATCGGCATCAGCTTTGAATTTTTCCCGCCCAAGACCGACAAGATGGGCGAGACCTTGTGGGACTCGATCCGCACGCTCGAACCGCTCGGGCCGAATTTTGTGTCGGTGACTTATGGCGCGGGCGGGTCGACGCGCGAGCGCACCCATGCGACCGTCGCGCGCATCGTCCAGGAAACCAGCATCCCCGCCGCCGCGCACCTGACCTGCGTCGATGCCAGCCGCGACGAGATCGCCGAGGTGGCGCAGGCCTATTGGGATGCCGGGGTGCGCCATATCGTCGCGCTGCGCGGCGACCCGCCGGTGCAGGGCGAGACCTTCCAGGCGCGGGCGGATGGCTATAGCTGCGCCGCCGAGCTGGTGTCGGGGCTGCTGAAGATTGCGCCCTTCGAAATCTCGGTCGCCGCCAATCCCGAAACGCACCCCGAGGCGCTGAGCCCCGCGGCCGACATCGACAATCTCAAGCGCAAGCTCGACGCCGGAGCGACGCGCGCGGTGTCGCAATTCTTCTTCGAGCCCGACACCTTCTTCCGCTTCCGCGACGCCGCGGCGGCGGCGGGCATCACCGCGCCGATCCTGCCCGGAATCATGCCGGTCAGCAATTTCGGTGCGATCATACGCATGTCGGCGATGTGCGGCACCGACGTGCCGCGCTGGCTCGCGCAACTCTTCGACGGGCTCGACGACCTGCCCGCCGCGCGCCAGCTCGTCGCCGCGACGACCGCCGCCGAACTCTGCCGCCGGTTGTACGCCGGCGGAGTGCGCGATTTCCATTTCTACACGCTCAACCGCGCCGAGCTCAGCTATGCGATCTGCCATATGCTGGGGGTTCGCCCGGCGGCCCCCGCAACGGAGAAAGCCGCATGACCGCCGCAGGGCCAATAAATAGGGACAGTCCCTATTTATCGTCGACTAACTTTGGCGATCCGATTGCCGCTGTCCGAAAAATAGGGACTGTCCCTATTTATTGGAGGAACCGCCCATGACCACCGCCCGTGAAGCCTTGCTCGCCGCCGCGAGGGACCGCATCCTGATCACCGACGGCGCGTTCGGGACCGAGATCCAGAACTGGAAATTGTCGGAAGGCGACTATGCCGGAACGCTAGGGCTCAGCCACGACCAGAAGGGCAATAACGATATCCTCGCGCTGACCCGTCCCGACGTACCCGAAAGCATTCACCGCGCCTATTTCGCGGCGGGCGCCGACATCGCCGAGACAAACACCTTCAGCGCCAACCGGATCAGCCAGGCCGATTATGGCGCCGAACATCTGGTGCGCGAGATCAACGTCGAAAGCGCGAAACTGGCGCGCCGCGTCGCCGACGAATTTCAGGCCAAGGATGGTCGCCCGCGCTTCGTCGCCGGCGCGATCGGCCCGACGAACAAGACGCTGTCGCTGTCGCCCGACGTCAACGATCCCGGCTTTCGCGAGATCGACTTCGACTATCTGAAAGACGTGTATCGCGAACAGATCGACGCGCTGGTCGAGGGCGGGGTGGACTTCATCCTGATCGAGACGATCTTCGACACGCTCAACGCTAAGGCCGGGATCATGGCGGCGATCGAGGCCGGCGACGCGCTGGGCCGCGACCTGCCGATCATGTTGTCGATGACGCTGACCGACCTGTCGGGGCGCAACCTGTCGGGGCATACGGTCGAGGCCTTCTGGCACGCGGTGCGCCATGCGCGGCCGCTGACGATCGGGCTCAACTGCTCCTTCGGCGCGACGCAGCTCCGCCCGCACGTCAAGACGCTCAGCGAGATCGCCGACACGCTGATCATGGTCTATCCCAATGCCGGGCTGCCCAACGAACTCGGCGAATATGACGAGATGCCCGACACCACCGCCGGACTCGTCCGCGAATGGGCGGGGCATGGCCAGGTCAACATCCTCGGCGGCTGCTGCGGCTCGACCCCGGCGCATATCGCCGCGATCGCGAAGGCGGTCGAAGGGCTGCCGGCGCGCGCGCTGCCCGAGGTGATGGTGCGGACGAGGCTGGCGGGGCTGGAACCCTTCACGATGGCGGCCTAGTTCCCCCTCCCGCTTGCGGGAGGGGTTAGGGGAGGGCCTGTTCCTTTCCGGCGCCGCCCGTTGATTTGACAAGCCCTCCCGTGATGGGAGGCATGTGACTCCCATCACCCCCTCCCGCCAGCGGGAGGAAGAAGAAGAGCCCGATGACCGAGAATAGTTCCGCCTCCTCCACCTTCGTCAACATCGGCGAGCGCACCAACGTCACCGGCTCGGCGGCGTTCAAGAAGCTGATCCTCGCCGACGACTATGCCGCGGCGGTCGAGGTCGCGCGCCAGCAGGTCGAGAACGGCGCGCAGATCATCGACGTCAACATGGACGAAGGGCTGCTCGACGCCGAATATGCGATGACGACCTTTTTGAAGCTGATCGCCGCCGAGCCCGACATCGCGCGCGTGCCCGTCATGATCGACAGCTCGAAATGGAGCGTCATCGAGGCAGGCCTCAAATGCGTGCCCGGCAAGCCGATCGTCAATTCGATCAGCATGAAGGAGGGCGAGGAGCCCTTCCTCGTCCATGCCAAGAAATGCATGGATTATGGCGCCGCCGTCGTCGTCATGGCGTTCGACGAGGTCGGACAGGCCGACACCGAGGCCCGCAAGGTCGAGATTTGCGAGCGCGCATACAAGCTCCTCATGACCATCGGCTTCCCGCCCGAGGACATCATCTTCGACCCCAATGTGTTCGCGGTCGCCACCGGCCTCGAAGAGCATGACAATTATGCGGTCGACTTCATCGAGGCGGTGAAGGAAATCCGCCGCCGCTGCCCGCATGTCCATTTCTCGGGTGGTCTCTCGAACCTCAGCTTCGGGTTCCGCGGCAACGAGACCGTGCGCCGCGCGATGCACAGCGTCTTCCTTTACTATGCGATCCCCGCCGGGCTCGACATGGCGATCGTCAACGCGGGACAGCTCGACGTCTATGACACGATCGACCCCGAGCTGCGGCAGGCGGTCGAGGATGTCGTGCTCAATCGCAAGGTCGAGGGCGAGGCCGAAAGCCCGACCGAACGCCTGATCGCGCTCGCCGAACGCTATAAGGGCAGCAACCCGGCGCAGGAAAAGGCCGCCGAGGAATGGCGCGGCTGGGAGGTGCGCAAGCGCCTCGAACATGCACTGGTCAAGGGCATCGACGCCTATGTCGTCGACGATACCGAGGAAATGCGCCTGCTGCTGCCGCGCCCGATCGAGGTGATCGAAGGCCCGCTGATGGATGGCATGAACGTCGTCGGCGACCTGTTCGGGTCGGGCAAGATGTTCCTGCCGCAGGTCGTCAAATCGGCGCGTGTGATGAAGAAGGCGGTGGCGCATCTGCTGCCCTTCATCGAGGCCGCGAAGGAGCCGGGCGCCAAGGGCAAGGGCAAGGTCGTGATGGCGACCGTCAAGGGCGACGTCCACGACATCGGCAAGAATATCGTCGGCGTCGTGCTCCAGTGCAACGGTTTCGAGATCGTCGACCTCGGCGTGATGGTGCCCTGGTCGAAAATTCTGGAGGCGGCGAACGAGAATGACGCCGACATCATCGGCCTCAGCGGCCTGATCACCCCTTCGCTCGACGAGATGGTGACGGTGGCCGAGGAAATGCAGCGCGCCGGCATGACGATGCCGCTCTTGATCGGCGGCGCGACCACGTCGAAGGTCCACACCGCGCTGCGCATCGACCCCGCCTATGCCGGGCCGGTGCTGCACGTCCTCGACGCGAGCCGCGCGGTCGGGGTCGCGACCGCGCTGGTCAGCGACACCGGGCGCGACGCCTATGTCAAAGGCTTCAAGGATGATTATGCCCATGTCCGCGACGTGCGCGCGGGCAAGGGGCAGAGCGTGTTGCACACGCTCGAAGAGGCGCGCGCCAACTATTACGACGCCTATCTCAGCGACAAGCCCGCGCCGCCGCTGCAGCCGGGGTTGCATCGCTTCGACGATTGGAGCCTTGAAGATTTGCGCGAATGCATCGACTGGACGCCCTTCTTCCGCGCCTGGGAGCTGCACGGCACCTGGCCGTCGATCATGGACGACGACGTGGTGGGCGAGACCGCACAGGCGCTGAAGGCCGACGCCGATGCGATGCTCGACAAGCTGATCGCCGAAAAGTGGCTGACCGCGCGCGGCGTCTGCGCCTTGTGGCCCTGCGCGCGCGACGGCGACAGCGTGACCATCCATATCGCCGAGGAGGAACGCCATGTGACCCTCCCCTTCCTGCGCCAGCAGATCAAAAAGAGCCGCGACCGCGCCAATATGTGCCTCGCCGATTTCATCGATCCGGCGGGCGACTGGATGGGTGGTTTCGCGGTCGGCATCCACGGCATCGAACCGTTTTCGGAGCGCTTCCGCGCCGACAAGGACGATTATTCGGACATCCTGCTGAAGGCGCTTGCCGACCGCTTCGCCGAAGCCTTTGCCGAGCGGCTGCACCAGCATGTCCGCACCACCCTGTGGGGCTATGCGCCGGGCGAGCAGCTCACCAACGAGGCGCTGATAAAGGAAGAATATCGCGGCATCCGTCCGGCGCCGGGCTACCCCGCCTGTCCCGACCACAGCCTGAAACCGATCCTCTTCGACCTCCTCCAGGCGGGCGACAATGCCGGGCTGGTATTGACCGAAAGCTTCGCGATGCTGCCCACCGCGGCGGTCAGCGGTTTCTATTTCGGGCACCCCGAAAGCCAGTATTTCGGCGTGGCGCGGATCGGCAGCGACCAGCTTGAGGACTATGCACAAAGGCGCGGGGTCGATATCGAGACCGCGACGCGCTGGTTGCGCCCCAACCTCGACTGACGAAGGCCGCCGATGACCGAAGCCCTTGAAATCGCCTGCCTCGAAGAGTTCTGGGCGTCGCATTCGGGCAAGGGGCCGCCGCTCGACGAGATGGTCGGGAAATTGCTGCTCGACACGCTGGGTCTCGGCAACCAGCAGGTGTTCGAGCAGCTCTATTTGGTGAAGCCGGATTTTGCCGGTTTCCAGCGGTGGATAATCGAAACCGCAGGTCAGCCCGACCCGTGCCTCGTCGATCGCTACCACGCATGGCTGTACGACATGCCGCCGGGCGAAGAGGCGCAGGCGCAGCTCGATGCGATCGCCGCCATGCCCGACGTGCTCGACGCCGCCGCGCTCGCGCATTGGGACGAGCATGGCTATGTCATCCTGTCCGATGCGATTTCGGCTGACGAGATAGACGCTGTGAAAACCCTGCTGTGGAGCGTTATCGAGGCATCCCCCGACGATGTCGAAAGCTGGTACAACGCCAGGACGAACGGCATCATGGTCCCGCATTTCCAGCACCCCGCGCTCGAAGCCGCGCGCCGCAGCCCGCACATTCATAAGGCCTTTGCCCAGCTATGGGGCGCCGAAAACCTGTGGGTGATCATCGATCGCATGGGCTTCAACCCGCCCGAGCGCCCCGGCCATCCGTTCAGCGGTTCGGATATCCATTGGGACGCCAGCCTCGTCCAGCCGATCCCCTTCCATACCCAGGCGGTGCTCTATCTGTCGGATACCGAGGCGGATCAGGGCGCCTTCCGCTGCGTCCCCGGCTTCCACAAGCGCATCGACGACTGGCTCGCCGGGCTGAACGGCGCCAACCCGCGCGAGGCCGACCTGTCGGCCGGGGTGAAGCATGTCGCGGGCCGGGCGGGCGACCTGATCATCTGGCGTCAGGACCTGCCCCACGCCGCCAGCCCGAACCGGTCGGACAAGCCCCGGCTGGCGCAATATCTGACCTATTATTCGCCCGACATGGTGATCCGGCCCTGGCGTTAACGGCTTGGGCGGCCCCCGTCCGCTTTCGGGACGCCGCGCCCATTAACCAGCCTTGCAAACGACTGGCGCGCGGCAATCGCCTATAGCCGCGCCATGATCCGCATCCGTCCCAGCCTCGTCGCCGCGCTGCTCATTGCCGCCGTGGTCGCCTCCGCCCCCGCCCCCGCGCAGACCGGCGGCGCACCCTACAGTATCGACGGGCGGGGCTTTTCGCGCCTGCAGGATGCGGTCGATGCGATCGGCGACGGGCAGGGGACGATCACCATCGCGTCGGGCTATCACCGCGACTGCGCGGTGCAGACCGCGGGGCGCATCGCTTTCGTGGCCGCCGAACCCGGCCAGGCGATCTTCGACGGGGTGACCTGCGAGGGCAAGGCGGCGCTGGTGCTGCGCGGCGCGGGCGCCAAAGTGGACGGCATCGTCTTTCAGAACATGCGCGTGCCCGATGGCAATGGGGCGGGCATCCGGCTTGAAAAAAGCGACCTCGACATCGTCAATGCGATGTTCCGCAACAGCGAGGAAGGCCTGCTGTCGGCCGACGATCCCGAAGCGACGCTGACCATCGACCGCTCGACCTTCTCGCGCCTCGGCCGCTGCGACCGCGGGCTGAGCTGCGCGCACAGCGTCTATACCGGCATATACGGCCGCGTCATCGTCACCCGCACCCGCTTCGAAAAGGGCAGCGGCGGCCATTATTTCAAGTCGCGCGGGATCGCCATCGACATCCGCGACAACAGCTTCGACGACACCCAGGGCACCGGCACCAATTATATGATCGACCTGCCCTCGGGCTCGGTCGGCCAGATCGCGGGCAATATGTTCGTACAGGGGCGCGACAAGGAAAATTATTCGGCGCTGATCGCGGTCGCCGCGGAAGAGCGCAAGAACCCGTCGCGCGGGCTGGTCATCCAGGGCAACCGCGCCAGTCTGCCCGCGGGCATGGATCGCAAGTCGGTGTTCGTCGCCGACTGGAGCGGCGAAGCGCTGGCGATCGGCGCGAACGAACTGGGGGCGGGGCTGACGCGGTTCGAGAAGCGCTCGAACTAAAACGCCCTCTCACCAACGGATCGTGGGTAGAGTTTAAGCTTCCCCACGCGTTTCGATCAGCGAGGCGGCCAGCGCCTCGGCGGGCGACTTCCCGCCCCACAGCACGAACTGGAACACCGGGTAAAAGCGCTCGCACTCGTCGATCGCGCTTTCGATCAACGTCTCGGTCAGGTCGAGCGGCAGCGCCGCGTCGCTGCCCAGCAGCAGGCCGTGGCGGAACAATATCGTGCCGCTGTTCGACCACAGCTCGAAATGGCCGAGCCAGAGCTGTTCGTTGATCAGCGCCAGCGCCTCATGCGCCACGGCGCGCTTGTCCTCGACGACGCGGATGTCGGGAAAGGCGAGCAGCTGGATGACGCCGTCGTCGGCGCGCCACACCGCGCGCAGTTCATAGGTCGTCCAGCTGCCCTGCGCGGTCGCGACGATCTCGTCCTCGCCGACCATCTCGTGCGGCCAGTCGTGCGCGGCGAAATAGGACGCCAGCATTTCCATCGGCGCCGCGTCCTGGCCGTCGTCTTCGTCGTAGATATCGTCGCTCATGCGCGCGCCTTTAGCGGGAAACGCGCAAGGTGGCGAGTCGCTGCATCAGGCCTGGGGTTTGCGCGCCGCGGGCTTCGCCGCCGCCTTGGGGGCCGCCGCAGCTTTGGGCGCCGCGCCTTCCAGCTTGTCGAGCCGCGCCTTCAGCGCTTCGGCGTCGGCGCGCGCGGTTGCGGCCATTTGTTTGACGGCGTCAAATTCCTCGCGGCTGACGAAATCCATGCGGCCTATCCATTCCTTGGCGCGCTCGCGCATCGCGGATTCGGCCTCGCGGCCGGCGCCGGCGACGGTTCCGGCGACGCCGTTCACCATCTTGGCCAGATCGTCGAAAAAGCGGTTTTCGCTCTGCATGTTCGTCACTTCCTTTGTCGGGGGAGAACCCCTTGCCGGTCTATATCTGGGTGCTGGCCGCGTGCGGCACAAGGGTTTCGGCCTCGGGATTGGCCTGGTCGATCTGGAAATTGAGGATCGCGGCAAAGCTCAGCCACACCATATAGGGCACCAGCAGCCACGCCGCGGCCTTGCGGATCGGCGCAAAGGCAAAGGCGGTGGCGATCGTCATCAGCAGCATGAAGACGATCACATAAAAGGCCTTGGTCACTTCATGCGCCCCGAAAAACAGCGGCGACCAGGCGAAATTGGCGATCAGCTGGATGAAGAAGAGCGCGAGCGCCAGCCCGCGCCCCTTCGCCCCGCGCGCGTGCAGCACCATCGCGAGCGACAGGCCGAGCAGGACGTAGAGGATCGGCCATACCGTGCCGAACACCCAGCCCGGCGGCGTGATCGCGGGCAGGTCGAGCGCCGCGAACCAGCGATTGGCATAGCCGCTGTTCGACAGCAGCCCCGACAGGCTGCCGATCAGCACGATCGCCGGCACCGTCACCAGCGCCCAGCGGAGGTAGGACATGCGTAGCTGACCCGGCGTGGCGATTTCACTCATCGATGGCGGCCCCTGTTCGCGATTCTGCGCGGCAAGGTGTCGCGATTGCGCGGCGCAGCGTCAAGCGGGTCCTTTGACCGCCGCGATCAGGAATTCCATATTGCCCTCGGGGCCGGTGATCGGGCTTTCGACGAGGTCGAGGGCCGCCCAGCCTTCGCCCTCCAGCCAGACGCGGACTTCGCCGCATATGCGCGTGTGCACGGCGGGGTCGCGCACTACGCCCTTCTTGCCGACTTCGCCGCGCTCGGCCTCGAACTGCGGCTTGATCAGCGCGACCAGGCGCGCGCCCGGCTTCGCGAAGGACATCGGCACCGGCAGCACCTTCGCCAGGGCGATGAAGCTCGCGTCGCAGACGATCAGGTCGACCGGTTCGGTTATGTGCGCCGCCGTCAAAATGCGCGCGCTCGTCTGTTCGTGGACGGTGACGCGCGCGTCCTGCCGCAGCTTCCACGCGAGCTGGTTCGTCCCCGAATCGACCGCATAGACCCGTGCCGCGCCGCGGCTCAGCAGCACGTCGGTGAAGCCGCCGGTCGACGATCCGACATCGATCGCCACCGCGCCCGCGACGTCCCAGCCGAGATGCGTCAGCGCATGGTCCAGCTTGATCCCGCCGCGCGACACCCACGGATGGTCGCGGCCCTTGACGCTGATCTCGGCATCCGCGGCGACCTGCTGCCCCGCCTTGTCGATCTTGCGGTCGCCGATGAAGGCGAGGCCCGCGAGGATCAGCGCCTGCGCGCGCGTCCGGCTCTCGGCCAGCCCGCGATCGACGAGCAACTGGTCGGCACGCTGCTTCGCCATCAGCGGTCCGCCAGCTCGGTCAGCGTGGCGGGGGTCAGGATCTGCGGCAAAATCTCGGGCTTGGCGGCGCCCGGCGCGTACCAGAGATACAGCGGCACGCTGTTGCGGCCATGCTCGGCGAGCGTGCGCGTGATCGCGGGATCGCCATTGGTCCAGTCGCCGACCAGCGTCACGACGCCCTTCGCCTTGAACACCTCCTGCACCGCCGCGCGGTTGATCGCGCCTGCTTCGTTCGCCTTGCACGACAGGCACCAGTCGGCGGTGAAATAGACGAAGACGGGTTTGCCCGTTGCGCGCGCTTTGGTGAGAGCGGCGGAGGTGAATTCCTGACCTGTCGCACCGGTGGCGACGCCCAATGCCGGTTGGTTGGCCAGTATCACGGCGTTATTGCCGTTGATGAAGAGCGCGCCCACCGCAACCAAGGCGACGAGCCAGCCCCACCGTGGTTGCCGCTGGTAACTCCCCAAGGCAGTCAAGGCGACTGCGCTGAAGATCAGGGCGTCCCGTGCCGCCGACCAGCCGCCGTCGCCGGCTTGCCGCAACAACAGCCATGCCAGTGCCAGCGCCGTCAGTCCCATCGGCAGCGCCATCCATTTGCGGAAAGTCGCCATCCACGGCCCCGGCCTGGGCAGGCGATTGCGCAGCGCGGGTACGAAACCGATCGCGAGGAAAGGTAGGGCGAGGCCGAGGCCCAACCCGCCGAAGATCGGCAGCGCCGCCCAGGCGGGCAGCACCAAAGTCGCGCCGAGCGCGGCGCCGAGCAAAGGTCCGCTGCACGGCGTCGCGACGAACGCCGCGAGCGCCCCGGTCCAGAACCCGCCCGCCGCGCCGCCCTTGTTCGCCAATTTCTGTCCGCCGCCGAACGACCGCAATTCATAGACGCCGAGCAGGTTGAGCGTGATCGCGATCGCAAGCAGCAACAGGATCAGCACGCTCACCGGATGCTGCAACTGGAACGCCCAGCCGACCTGCTCGCCCGCCGCGCGCAGCGCGAGCAGGACGCCGCCGAGCGCGAGGCTGACCAGCACCGCGCCCGCGGTATAGGCCAGCGCCTCGACCTTCGCCTCGCGCGCATTGCTGCCCGAGCGCGCGAGGCTCAGCGCCTTCAGGCTCAGGATAGGAAAGACGCAGGGCATCAGGTTCAGGATCAGCCCGCCGAGGATCGCGCCGCCCAGCGCCGCCCAGAAAAGTCCGGCGTCGATGCCGGGCTTTGCGGTCGCGACCGGATCGCCCGCCGCCCGCACCGCCGCCGGCTCGAACTGCACCGTCAGCCCGCGCCCGTCGGCCAGCTTTATCAGCCCGCGCGCCGGCCCCGCCGCATCGCCCTTGCCGCGCGTCTCGACGACGATCCAGTCGCCGTTGCGGCTGAAGCTTTGCGGGGCGCCATAATCGATCAGATTCTGCGTCTCCAGGAACAGGTGCGGCGCCTCGATCGCGACCCCGGCGGGCAGCGGGATATCGAAGCGCAGCGTGTCGCCGCGCCGCTCCCAATGGCCCCCGCGGTCGAGCGGCTGCGGCAGCCGCGCGCGCCAGGCGTCGAAGCGCGTCCGCGCGTCCGGCGCGATCACGCCGTCGCCCGCCTTCAGCCTGACCGAAATCACCGCCTTCTCGGGCACGCAGACCTTGTCGGTGCAGGCGAGCCAGTTGGCGACCCCCGCCAATGTCAGGTCGGTCCCCGGCGCCACCGACTTCGCGACATGGACGTCGGCGAGCAGCGCATAGGGATGCTCATAGACATGGTTCATCAGTCCGAAGAGGACGAGCGCCTCGGGCACGGGATAACGGAAGGCGTCGACCGTTACCCCCTCGGGCAGGTTCCAGTCGACCGACAGGCCGAAACCCGCGTCGCCGCCGTTGAGCCAATAGCCGTGCCAGCCCTTGGCGGGCGTCATGCTCAGCGCGAGGGTCGATGTCGTGCCGGGCGCGGGGGCGGGCGATTCGGCGATCAGCTCTGGCGTGATGTTCACCGCCGCCGGCGGCGGGCCCATCGGCTGCGCCCGCGCCGGACCGGTCGCCAGCAGGACGAACGCCAGCATCGCGAACGCCGCGCGCCACGCGCCTGTCACAAATTTGTCCCTAGTGCAGCCCATGCCCGCGCCGTTCCGTCCATCGTTCAAGGCTTGCCATATAGGCGGCTTTCGTCGAGAGGACAGCCCGCGCTGAAACCCCCGCTATGGAGACGACGCCCGTGACGATCAAACGCCTGACCCTCGCTCTCGCCGCCGCCCTGTCTTTTGCCGCTACCGGCGCCGGTTTCGCCCAGGATTCGGCGCCACCGGCACAGAGGGTTACAGCCGACACCCCGCCGCCCAAGCTGATCGTGATGGTCGCGGTCGACCAATTCTCCGCCGACCTCTTCGCCGAATATCGCAGCAAGTTCACCGGCGGCCTCGCGCGCCTCGCTTCGGGCGCGGTGTTCCCGTCGGGTTATCAGTCGCACGCCGCGACCGAAACCTGCCCCGGCCATTCGACGATCCTGACCGGCAACCACCCCGCGCACACCGGAATCGTCGCGAACAATTATTTCGACCTCGCGGTCGGCCGCGAAGACAAGCGCGTCTATTGCGCCGAGGACGAGAGCGTTGCCGGGACCAGTTCGGGCAGCGGCAAATATGCGGCGTCGGTCGGGCATCTGCTGGTGCCGACGCTCGGCGACCTGATGAAGGCGCGCGATCCCAAGACGCAGGTCGTCTCGGTCGCGGGCAAGGACCGCGCCGCGATCATGATGGGTGGGCGCCAGGCCGACGAACTGATGTGGCTCGTGCCCACCGGGCTCACCGGCTATCGCGGCACCGCGCTGTCGCCCACCGCGACGCAGGCGAGCGCCGCGATCGCCGCCGCGATGGCGCAGCCGCGCCCCGCGCTGACCTTGCCCGCCGATTGCGCGTCGCACGATATCGCGATCCCCATCGGCGGCAATGACGGTAGGGGCGGCACCGTCGGCACCGGCCGCCTTGCGCGCGACGGCGGCAATTTTCGCGGATTCATGGCCTCACCCGAAGCCGACGGCGCGGTCCTCGCCACCGCCGCGGCGCTGCGCCAGGTGCGCAAGATGGGCGAGGGCAGCGGCACCGACCTGCTCGTCGTCGGCCTGTCGGCGACCGACTATGTCGGCCACACCTATGGCACCGAAGGCAGCGAAATGTGCCTGCAGATGGCGGGGCTCGACCGCGAACTCGGCGATTTCTTCGCGCGCCTCGACGCGACGGGCATCGACTATGCCGTCGCGCTGACCGCCGACCATGGCGGCCACGACCTGCCCGAACGCAACCGCCAGAACGCCTGGCCCGCCGCCGAACGCGTCGACCCGGCGCTCGACCCCGACAAGCTGGGCCAGGCGGTCGCCGAAAAGCTCGGCCTGCCGCAGCCTTTGCTCTACAGCGACGGCCCGTTCGGCGATATGTATCTGGCAAAGACGCTGACCCCGGCGCAGCGCAAGGCGGCCTCGGCCGAACTGCTCGCCCGCTGGCGCGCGCACCCGCAGGTCGAGGCGGTGGTCACCGCTGAGGAACTCGCCAAATATCCGATCTCGAAACGCTCGCCCGACGTGTGGAGCCTGATGGACAAGCTGCGCGCCTCCTATAATCCGGCGCGCTCGGGCGATTTCCTCGTCGTGCTCAAGCCGCGCGTCACGCCGATCCCCGAATCGGGCCTCGGCTATGTCGCGACCCATGGCTCGGTGTGGGATTATGACCGCCGCGTGCCGATCCTCTTCTGGCGCAAGGGGCTGGCCGGTTTCGAACAGCCCAATGCGGTGATGACGGTCGATATCATGCCGACGCTGGCGGGCGTGATCGGCCTGCCGGTCGATTCTGCAAAGGTCGACGGCCGCTGCCTCGACCTGCTCTCGGGCCCGGCGACCAGTTGCCGCCCATAAGAAAAGACAACGAAAAGAAAAGATCATGACCAGGACATTGCGCAACTTTTCGGGCCGGCTGCTGCTTATCGGCTGCGGCAATATGGCGGGCGCGATGCTCGACCGCTGGCTCGGCGCGGGGCTCGACCCGGCGGCGGTCGCGATCGTCGATCCGCTGGCGCCGCCGCGCGCGGGCATCGTCCAGCACGCATCGCTGGCCGAATGGCAGGCCGCGGGCGGCGACGCCGACTGGATCATGCTCGGCATGAAGCCGCAGCAGCTCGGCGACATCGCCGGCGAACTCGCGCCGCGGGTGACCGACGACGTGCATCTGCTCTCGATCCTCGCCGGGGTGTCGCTCGGCGATCTCGCGGGGCGCTTCCCCGATGCGCGGGCGCAGGTGCGCATCCTGCCCAATCTCGCCGCGCGCATCGGCGCCGGCGTCTCGGCGGTCGCCAGCCTCGGCCGCAGCGACGACAAGGCGATCGCCGCGCTGCTGAAGCCGCTCGGCCAGGTCGTGGCGCTCGATGACGATTCGACCATGGATCTCGTCACCGCCTTCACCGGCAGCGGCCCGGCCTTCGTCTTCCGCCTGATCGAATCCTATGCCGCGGCGGGCGAACGCCTCGGACTGTCGCACGACGATGCCCTGCAACTGGCGATCGCGACCTTCGGCGGCTCGACCGCGCTGCTTGCCGACAGCGGCGAAGAACCGGGCGCGCTGGTCGCGCAGGTCGCGAGCAAGGGCGGCACGACCCAGGCGGGCCTCGACATCCTCGACGAGGGCGGCCAGCTGGTGGCGCTGATGACGAACGTTCTGCGCGCCGCGCGCGACCGCGGCCGCGAACTCGCCGACATCGCGCGGGGTGAGGGTTAGCCGTCGCTTCCCAGCCCGGCTATCCGCGCGCGCTCGCGCACCGGCAACAACGCCTCGCTGACCTGCCAGAATCCCGTCACCGCCTGCTGCCCCGCCTGCGTATAGGCGCTGCTCATCGCGTCGCGCAGCAGGTCGAAGATCGCGCCCTCGACGGCGCGGCCCTCCTCCGTCAGCCGCAATTCCTTCGCACGGCGGTCACGCCCGCCGGGCCGCGTCGCGATCATCGCGCGCGCCTCCAGCTCTTTCACCACCCGCCCCAGCGACTGTTTGGTGATGCCCAGCAGCGCGAGCAGGTCCGAAATCGTCAGCCCCGGCTGGCGCGCGATGAAATAGAGCGCGCGATAATGCGCCCGCCCCAGCCCGGTTTCGGCGAGTTTCGCGTCGATCGACCGCCACAGCGCGGCATGGGCGAAGAACAGAAATTCGATGCCGCGGCGTACCTCGGCCTCGCGCAAGAAAAGAGCGGAGGCGGCGGGCACTTGTGAAAGAAAATTATCGTTCGGCATAGTCACTAGCGTTGCGCGAAGGGCCGCGCTTTGGCAAGAGGCGGCCACGATTCACCCCCAGACCGAGTAGGTTCCCGCATGTCCGCTCTCGCTTTCACCCATCTGCCGCACCCGAATAAGGTCGCGGACGAGGTCCGCGCGGCGGCGATTGCGGACCCGGTGTTCGGGCGCGTCTTCACCGACCATATGGTGTCGATCCGCTATGCGGAGGACAAGGGCTGGCACGATGCGCAGGTGATGCCGCGCGGCCCGCTGACGCTCGATCCCGCGACCGCGGTGCTCCATTATGCGCAGGAAATCTTTGAGGGGCTGAAGGCCTATCGTCTCGACGACGGCTCGATGGCGCTGTTCCGTGTCGATGCCAACGCCGCCCGCTTCAACGCCAGCGCGCGGCGCATGGCGATGGCCGAACTGCCCGAGGAACTGTTCATCGCGGCGGTCAAGGAAGCCGTCGCCGCCGACGCCGCATGGTTCCCGCCGGTCGACGGCGGCGCCCTGTACCTGCGCCCCTTCATGTATGCGAGCGAGGTGTTCCTTGGCGTCAAGCCCGCGAGCGAATATCATTTCCTCGTCATCGTCTCGCCGTCGGGCAATTATTTCAAATCGGGCGCTCCGGCGATCTCGCTCTGGGTGTCGGAACATTATACCCGCGCCGCGCCGGGCGGCACCGGCGCCGCCAAATGCGGCGGCAATTACGCCTCCAGCCTGATCGCGCAGCAGGAGGCGATCGCCAAGGGGCACGACCAGGTCGTCTTCCTCGACGCCGCCGAAAACCGCTGGATCGAGGAACTGGGCGGCATGAACATGTTTTTCGTGTTCGACGACGGCAGCATCGTGACGCCGCCGCTGACCGGCACCATCCTGCCCGGCATCACGCGCGACGCGATCATCACCCTCGCGAAGGATGCGGGGCTGACGGTGCGCGAGGAACCCTATGCGATCGACCAGTGGCAGGCCGATGCCGAAAGCGGCCGTCTGACCGAAAGCTTCGCCTGCGGCACCGCGGCGGTGGTGACTCCGGTCGGCAAGGTGACGCGCGGCGACATCGCCTTCGCCATCGGCGCGGGCGGCCCCGGACAGGTGACCGGCATGCTCAAGGACAGGCTCGTCGACATCCAGCGCGGTCGCGCGGCCGACCCGCACGGCTGGGTCACGCGGCTCTGATCTTTAGGCCTTCCGCGAAGCGGAAGGCGGCGGCACCGGCCCGCTCCCCCACCCGGCCTCCCTAGGTTACTATCGTTGGGGAGGCGGGTTGGGGTAGCGGGCCGGTGCCGCTTCCAAGCTGGCCACGGCCAGCTTGCCAAAAAGAGCGGCGCGTTCTAGAGCGCCGCCTCGCACCGGCCCGTTGGGGCGTCGCCAAGTGGTAAGGCAGCGGCTTTTGATGCCGCCATTCGCAGGTTCGAATCCTGCCGCCCCAGCCAGCCGGTGCTGTGCCTCAGCCAAGGGACGGAAAACCCCAGGTTTCTCCCTTAACTGAGCAAGGCCGACCATCGCAGTGGCATCAATTGCTACCAGTGGGTGGAGCCAGTGCCTGATGCCAGCAA
>JAEULK010000040.1 GCA_016793775.1 Sphingopyxis sp.
TTCCTGATGATGACGGTCGGGAAAGTGTCGAGGACGTGCCTGACGCAGAATGATTGGCGAGCTGCTTGGCTTCTCGCTTGCGGCATGGCGCCCGCATATCTGCGGAGCGGAAATGGTAAGCCCCGCTACATCTCTGCAGCGGGGCTTGCCTAGATTGCATCCGAAGATGCCATCAAATTCTGCCATTCTTTCGTCTGGACAGGTAAGTGAAACGTGCCGGGGACGCGATGGTTCCGTAGATTACTTCGAGGCTTGGAATTGTTCTAGCGCCCCAGCGTGACCGCGATCGGGCAGTGGTCCGAATAATGCTTCTCGCCGGGCACATAGAGCGTTTCGTTGAACCCCGTCCGGTCAGCGGCGGCGCGCCGGTCGAGCACGATATGATCGATGAAACTGTCATAGCGCGGGTCGCAGGCCGGCGGCTGGCCCGCGTCGGCGAGCGTCAGATCGGCGTTGGCCGGATCGCCATCGTCGATTTCAGTCCAGATCGCGTCGCCGGGAAGCGCGAGCCGCCGGTTCCAGTCGCCCAGCACCGCGAAGCGCGCGGGCCCGGCGGCGGCCGCGTCGATCCAGGCTTCGAGCGCCGGAATCTGGTCTTGGAATATGGGGCAGGCCTTCGCCTCGCTCCCGGAGAAGCAGCCTGACTTGAGGTGGATGCCGAGAAGGCGGATCGGTGTGCGGCGCTCGGGGCGGAGCGTGATGTCGACGCCCGAGCGAAGCTGTTCGTTGCCGCGCATCAGCGACGTCACATCAGCATGGCGATCGAAGGCCATGTCCTTGCGGATCGCAAAACCGACCGCTTGGCGGATCACCGTCTGCGCCGGGAACCTGCCGCCGCAGGTGCCGCCCGGCGCGCCCTTCCGCGCTTCCATGATCACGACATATTTGGCGGGGTCGAAGACCCGCGCGGCGGCGGCCACATTCTCGGCCTCCTGAAAGGCGATCACATCGGCGTCGAGGTCGTCGACGATGCGGCGCATCGCGGCATAATCGCTGTCATCCCTGGGGTTGCAGCCCTCGCCGTTGCGCTCGGCGAGAAATTCCAGGTTCCAGCTCGCGAGCTTGAGCGGTTTCGATGGAACAGACGGGTTTGCGGGTGTGGAGGTCGCGGGCGAGCAGGCGGCAGCCAGCAGAAGCAGGGCGGATGCGATGAGACGGTGGGGAAGCATCCGCCGCTACTGCCGCACGCCGCCACCGAGTGCAACTCGCCGTGCCGCGCCTTGGCGCGGCGCAGATGGCGCCGATACGTTCGCGGCGCTATAGCGCCCGCCCGGCCGGGATCCTTCCGGCCGCTCAAGGAGATGATTTATGAACCACGCCGAACTGTCGGACAGCGTCGCAACCGCACTTGGTCTGAGCAAGGCCGATGCGAAGAAGGCTGTCGATGCCGTTTTCGCCGCGATCACCGACGCCGCCGCCAAGGGCGACGAAGTCTCGGTGAACGG
>JAEULK010000084.1 GCA_016793775.1 Sphingopyxis sp.
TCCGCCGCTTCATCGGGGGTCATGGCGGTGGTGTCTATGCGTATTTCGGCGTCTTCGGGCGCCTCATAGGGGCTGTCGATGCCTGTGAAGTTCTTGAGCTGCCCGGCGCGGGCCTTTTTGTAGAGGCCCTTGACGTCGCGGCGTTCGGCTTCTTCGAGCGGGGTATCGACGAAGATCTCGACGAACTCGCCTTGCGGCAGCATCGCGCGCACCATGTCGCGTTCGGCCTTGAACGGGCTGATGAACGCGGTGATCACGATCAGCCCGGCGTCGGTCATCAGCTTGGCGACCTCGCCGACGCGGCGGATATTCTCGATCCGGTCGGCCTCGGTGAACCCCAGGTCCTTGTTGAGCCCGTGCCGGACATTGTCGCCGTCGAGCAGGAAGCTATGCCGGTTCATCCGGTGGAGCTTCTTCTCGACGAGGTTGGCGATCGTCGATTTGCCCGATCCCGACAGGCCGGTGAACCAGAGCAGCGCGGGCTTCTGGTTCTTGAGCGCGGCGTGCGCGTCGCGGTCGATGTCGGTCGCCTGCCAATGGACATTCTGCGCGCGGCGCAGGCTGAAGTGCAGCATGCCCGCGGCGACCGTCGCGTTGGTCAGCTTGTCTACAAGCACGAACCCGCCGAGCGTGCGGTTGTCGCTGTACGCCTCGAACACCAGCGGCCTGTCGGTCGCGACCTCGACGACGCCGATGCCGTTGAGCTCGAGCGTCTTCGCCGCGAGATGATCGAGGGTGTTGACGTTGATCTCGTACTTCGGCGCCGCCACCGTCGCCGAGACGGTCTGCGTCGCGAGCTTGAGCCAATAAGCCCGCCCCGCGATCATCGCCTCGTCGGCCATCCACACGAGCGTCGCCTCGAAGCGGTCGGCGACCTCGGGCGGCGCGTCGGCGATGGCGATCACGTCGCCGCGCGAGCAATCGACCTCGTCGGCGAGGGTCAGCGTCACCGACTGGCCCGCGACCGCCTCTTCGAGGTCGCCATCGAGGGTGACGATGCGGCTGACCGTGCTGGTCTTGCCGCTGGGCAGCACACGGATTGCGTCGCCCGGCTTGACCGAGCCGCCCGCGATCAGCCCCGAGAACCCCCGGAAGTCGAGGTTGGGCCGGTTGACCCATTGCACCGGCATGCGGAACGGCTTCCCGGCATCGCGCTGCGCGGCGACGTCGACGGCTTCGAGATGCTCGACCAGCGCCGGCCCCTTGTACCAGGGGGTGTTGTCCGAGAGGCTGGTGATATTGTCGCCCTTGAACCCCGAGATCGGGATCGCGGTGAACTGGGTGATGCCGATCTCGGTCGCAAAGGCACGGTAGGAGAGCAGGATACGCTCGAACACCGCCTTGTCGTAATCGACGAGGTCCATCTTGTTCACCGCCAGCACGATGTGGCGGATGCCGATCAGATGCGCGAGGAAGCTGTGGCGGCGCGTCTGGGTGAGTACGCCCTTGCGCGCGTCGATCAGGATGACGGCAAGGTCGGCGGTGCTGGCGCCGGTGACCATGTTGCGCGTATATTGCTCATGACCCGGGGTGTCGGCGACGATGAACTTGCGCTTTTCGGTGGTGAAGAAGCGATAGGCGACATCGATGGTGATCCCCTGCTCGCGCTCGGCGGCGAGGCCGTCCACCAGCAGCGCGAAGTCGATCTCGCCGCCCTGGGTGCCGACGCGCTTGCTGTCGGCCTCCAAGGCCGCCAGCTGATCCTCGAAGATCATCTTCGAGTCATAGAGCAATCGCCCGATCAGCGTCGATTTGCCGTCGTCGACCGAGCCGCAGGTGATGAAGCGCAAGAGCGACTTTTGCTGATGCTGCGCGAGATACGCGTCGATATCCTCGGCGATCAGCGCGTCGGTGACGTAGACGGGGTCGGCCATCAAAAATACCCCTCCTGCTTCTTCTTCTCCATCGACGCATCGCCGCCATCCTTGTCGATCGCCCGGCCTTGCCGCTCGCTGGTGGTGGTCAGCAGCATCTCCTGGATGACTTCGCTCAAGGTCGTCGCCTCGCTCTCGACCGCGCCGGTCAGCGGGTAGCAGCCGAGCGTGCGGAAGCGGATCGAGCGGTTCACGGGAACTTCGCCCTCACGCAGCGGGAAGCGGTCGTCGTCGACCATCAGCAGCAGGCCGTCGCGTGTCACGGTCGGGCGCGGCGCCGCGAAGTAGAGCGGGACGATCGGGATGGCCTCGCGGGCGATATATTGCCAGATGTCGAGTTCGGTCCAGTTGCTGATCGGGAACACCCTTATGCTCTCACCCTTGGCCTTGCGGGCGTTGTAGAGGTTCCACAGTTCGGGCCGCTGCTGCTTGGGATCCCAGCCGTGGCTCGCGGTGCGGAACGAGAAGATGCGCTCCTTCGCCCGGCTCTTCTCCTCGTCGCGCCGCGCGCCGCCGAAGGCGACATCGAAGCCGTGCAGGTCGAGCGCCTGCTTCAGCCCCTCGGTCTTCCACATGTCGGTGTGCAAGGGGCCATGGTCGAACGGGTTGATCCCCCGCGCCTTCGCCTCGGGGTTCTGATAGACGATCAGTTCCATCCCGCTCTCGGCCGCCATCCGGTCGCGCAGGTCGTACATCGCGCGGAACTTCCACGTCGTATCGACATGCAGCAGCGGAAACGGCGGCGGCGAGGGATAAAAGGCCTTGCGCGCCAGATGCAGCATCACCGC